>QKAW01000012.1 GCA_003247135.1 Spirochaetales bacterium
GAGTTAAGAACTAAGTTTATGGACTATGTTAACTGGTACAATAATATTAGATATCACGGGTCGCTAAACTATATGACTCCTGTTGAGTTTAGGAATTATATTTTCGAGAAAAAAGTGTCCTAAAAAGGGTTGCCATTCCAGTTTTGCTGATGGATTTTAAAATTAGAATGGGCAGGCCAGAAATGGAAGATTTCTGGAATAACATAACTAAGAAATATAAAACTAACTCTATTAAAAAAGATGAATTGATATTATTCAAGAAGCTTATTAAGACATTCATTTTTTTACAAAACAATCCTAAATATCCTGGATTAAAATCACATGAAATAATTCCCCTATCTAAAAGATATGGAATTAAAGTTTTTCAATTTTATATAGAAAATAATAAACCAGCAGCAGGAAGAATATATTGGGTATATGGACCAGATAATAAAGATATAACAATTATTGGTATTGAACCCCATCCTGAAGATAAGAAAAATAGTGGGTACGACAAAGTAAAATTATCTGATTGCTGAAAAATAAAGAAAGCAATTAACTTCGTTAATTTGCTAAAACCTACGGTTTCCAGGAGAAATACTTTCAGAAAGATTATCAAAAACTTTTACCTATTAATTTGCCCTCAAAAGAACTGAAATGTTGTAAGTACTATTTATATCCGCAAACTATTTAACAATTCCAATAATGTGTTGAAATAACACACCCACAAATCATTTCTTTAAAAAATGAGTCAAAATTAATACACATTAATAAGCATGAAGTCATTTGTGTGTCAGTTTTCTATGTTTTAAGAGAAGATAAATGCATAAAATTTACAATTACAGCTTCTAAAATATCCAAAATTTAAATAAGAAATTGGCACAAAAATTGCTATTATATAGATGAAACTAATTATGGAGGTGCTGTTATGGCAATAACAAAATGGAAAAACAAAAATACTTTTGATCCGTGGGCTGATTTTGACGCTCTACAAAGTGAAATCAACAAACTTTTCAACTATGACCGTTCACAAAGACAAACAGGATTGTTTGATAGAAATTTTACTCCTGCAGTTGATGTCGTTGAAAATGATAATGAATGTACAATTACATTTGAAATGACTGGTATGAATAAAGATGACATAGAATTATCTGTTGTATCCAATGTTCTCACTATAAAAGGTGTAAAGAAGAGTAATACAGAGAATAAAAATGGAAGATATTACAGAAAAGAGTCATGGGAAGGAAATTTTCAAAGATCATTATCACTTCCTCAAGGACTAGATAATGAGAAAATATCAGCCCAACTTGAGAATGGATTTTTATCAATCTATATCCCTAAAAAAGAAGAATCAAAAAATAAACAAATTACTATTGAAGTTAAGTAAAGGAGTATCAAGATGAAAGAAAGAAAAGAGTTGGAATCAAAAAAGAAAATTCAAGCAGTCTGTGATATTTATCATAACGAAGAGTCTGTTGTTATGACTTTAGAAATGCCTGGTGTAACAAAGGATTCCCTTGATATTAAAGTGGATAAAAATAAACTAATAATTTATGGGAAAAGAACAAATCATCCAGTCAATGGAGATTATCTGATTAGAGAAATATTGGATTCAGATTTTTATCAGGAATTTACAATTGACGACACCATAGATGTAGAAAATATTAATGCAAAAATAGATAACGGAATAGTTACAGTAACACTGGGTATAAAAGAAACAGCAAAAGCTCGGACTATAGAAATTCAAACTAGATAATCTGCAAAGAAGCCACTCTAAAATGCTTATTTTGAGTGGCTTTTTATCATTCTTAAAAAAACACATTTTTAGTAAAATTGTTAAAAATAATTTAAAAAGATTGAATTTATTTCAAAAAGTTGTAATTTATGGTCTCTGTTGTAATTTATGATCAAAAAAAAACTATTTTTTTCATGTTTTTACCCCGTTTATAACCCGAAAGTACTATGGATTTATTATAAAAACAGACTGATAATATTTAAAAAAGTTAGGAGATAAAAATGGAATTAGAAAACAAATACCAATTGTATTTAGAAAAAAGACTTAGTAAAGATCAATTAAAAGAGGAGATAATTAAGTATGCATATTATGCACTTATTAATGACAAGTATATTGAGGCAGGAGATTTTATCCTAGAATTAATCCCTAATTTAGATTCAATCATTGATAAATATAACAATAATCTACTTCAATTTGATCATTATATAAAAACTCATATTAAATGGATAAAACACAGCTTCTCAAAAAAATATGTAAAAGAGAAAGAAAATGTTAATGCTTATAGTATTTATATTAATTCTGAATATAAACTGGTATCAGAAGTAATGGAAGAAACCCAGGAATATTCAATTACAAATAATGCTAAAAAATTACTATCTATAAATAATGGTATTATTGAAAAAGAGTCACTTAGAAATCGGTTAGAGATTTTTGCTCTGAAAAATTCAAGAAATCTGACTGAAGAGCAAATATTAATAATAGCACCCCTATTAAGCAGATCTCCCGAATGGTTATTTAATAAAAAAGAAGAGCTGGAGATGCAATGTGTTAAAAGAGTTGAAAACCGGGAATACTTAAAACGAAGATATAACAGACTGTTAATGGAAATAGCAAAACTTCAGGGGCAATTAGAGTGTGAAAATAATGATAAATCCAGATACAAATTATTAAACAAAATTGATGTGTTAACATTAAGAAAAAATGAATTGATTATACAGATAAGTAGCAGAAATTGTGGTCCTAAAAATGATGAAATTGCAAAAATTCTTGGTATTCCCAAGGGAACTGTAGATTCTTCCCTTTTCTATATAAAAAAAGCTCTGGAATCACTTCTCCCTGATATAAATAATGATTAGAATAAAAAAATGAAAATATTGTTTGCAAGTGGTAATAGTCATAAAAAAGATGAGCTAAATAAAATTCTAAAAAATCATGAGTTAATTTTACCAAAGGATTTAGGAATAGATTCAGATGTTGATGAAACAGGATCAACTTACATAGAAAATGCAATGATTAAAGCAGAAACCTTATTTAAAGTTTCTAATGGATTACCTGTATTGTCAGACGATTCAGGTATTTCTGTAGAAGCACTAAATGGAGGTCCTGGAATATACTCTGCAAGATATGGTGATAAAGAAGCTGGTCGTAAACTTACAAGTGAAGAGAAAAACAGATTATTACTTAAAAACATGAATAATATAAATAATAGAAATGCATCTTTTATTTGCAGTATGGTTTTAATACTGGATAATAATAGAAAATTTATTGTTCAGGAAAGTTTTGAAGGTGTATTAACACTTGAACCCTATGGAAATGGAGGTTTTGGTTATGATCCAATATTTTTTATTCCATCCCTTGGAAAAACTGCAGCTGAGCTTTCAGAAGATGAGAAAAACTTATATTCCCATAGAGGAAAAGCCGGAAGGGTTATTGATTCAATTTTAAGTCTATATGAATAAAGTTAGCTGATTTAACTATTTACATCAAAATTAATGTAAATAATATACAATAGATACAAAATAAAAAGCCTCTATAGACAACGTCTGTTGCAGTTATACTTAGCAACAGACGTTATTATTTTAATCCCTTTTACCGCTGGAATTACTTTTTCCTTTTCTACTTCTTGGTCTCTCTCCATTAGAAGAGCCGAAGGATCTGTTACTTCTATTACGATCCCTGTCTCCTCCCCTACTTCGGTCACCACCTCTGTTTCCACCACGATTACGATCACCACCACGGTTTCTGTTTCTATCACCGGATCGATTACGGTCTCCACCATCTTTAGCATCTTTTGCCTGTTCAACCAAAGGTCTATTATCTCTACCGGCACTTTTAAAGGTATGTATAATTTCCTCTGCATCTTCAAAAGGTACAGTAACGAAAGAGAATTGATCAAAAATCTGTACAGAATCAAGTCTTTTACCAGGAATACTTGTTTGAGATGTTATTAACTCAACTAAAGACTTAGCAGTAAAATTATCCTGTCTACCTTTAGCTACAAATAGTCTGGTTGTTCCACTACTTTTCATATTTATTCGACGAATCTCATTGTAATTGCTCTCATCAAGATCATCACTAAAAGATTGCCTTAAAACAGATGCAACTATTTCTACAGGATTTTCACTCTCTTGAAGAAGTTCTAATGCCATTTCACTAAATTTATCAGAGGAATTGCTATACTCTTCCAAAGACTTTTTAATTTCTTTCATTATTCGTTCTTTTTTTGTTGAGATAACTTGTTCTACATCTGGAATAATATTTTTCTTAATATTTTTTCCGGAAATTCTCTGAATATATAAAAGTTTTCTATACTCATCTTTTGTAACAAAAGTAATTGCTGTACCCTCATTACCTGCCCTACCTGTCCGACCAACTCTATGAACATATGACTCAGCATCCTGTGGTAAAGAGTAATTGATTACATGGGATAGATGATTTACATCAATTCCCCTAGCAGCTACATCAGTGGCAACAAGTATATTTATCTGTTTACTTTTTAATTGTGATAAAATTCTCTCTCGCATAGCCTGGGAAATATCCCCATGAAGTGCCCCGGAAGAGTAACCTCTTTCAGAAAGTTTTGTAGATACTTCATCAACATCAACTTTGGTTCTACAGAATACAATACCAAAAAATTCCTCTTCAATATCTACTATTCGGCAAAGAGCTTCAAATTTATCACTCCGGTTAACTTCAAAATAGATTTGCTCAGTTAAGTCGGATGTTAAGTCTCGGTTTTTAACTTTAAATAGCTCATAATCACCCATATATTTTTTAGCTATCTGCTGAATTCTCGATGGCATTGTAGCTGAGAATAATAGCATCTGCTTCTCATCTGGAACACTTTCTAGTATTTTTTCAATATCATCTATAAAGCCCATGTTTAACATTTCATCAGCTTCATCTAAAATTAAAAATTTTAATTGTGAGAGATCAAGACTACCACGGTCTATATGATCCTGAATTCGTCCTGGAGTTCCAACAACAATATCAACACCACGTCTCAAACGCCGTAGTTGTTCACCCATAGCCTGACCACCATATATTGCAGCCACGCTTAATCGTTTATCGCCTTTTAAAGATATAAGCTCATCACAAACCTGTACTGCCAACTCTCTTGTTGGAGCCAGAATTAGAGCTTGAACTTTATTATCCTTACTGTCTTTAAGAGTATCAAGGATTGGTAGACCAAATGCCGCTGTTTTTCCTGTTCCGGTCTGTGCCTGTCCTATAATATTCTTTTTCCCTGTTAAGAGAAATGGTATTGTCAAAGCCTGTATTGGTGATGGCTCTTCAAATCCTTTCTTCTCAATCGCTTGTAAAATCTCTTCAGAGAGACCTAGCTCTCTAAAAGTTTTTTTTTCTTCCACTATTTATCCTTAGAGTAATATAAATTAAGTATAGGAGGTTTAATGCTTTAATTCTATAGAAATTATATTAAATAGTACTAAATATTACTAAAAAGAATTTCAATATTCCACATTTGTCAAGCTTTCTTTTTTCCTTTGACAGTTATGGGTCACAAAAAGGACAAAAATAGATTGAAAGGGAAAATAAGTAGGTATAAAAAGACTTGGTCGAAAATTATATAAAATAACAGCTGGGTTGGTGAATTTTTTAAGCCTCAGTTGTATAGTAAATTCAATTCATTATCAGTTAATGCTGAATCAAACATCTTTATTTTATCAATCCTTCCTTTTATATTATACTTTTTAAAATCATTTCCATATTTAGCTGTTAAAAAGTATATAGGCCAATCCCCTTTCATTAGAGTTTCAGAACTTATATTATTCTCAGCCACAGTCTGACCATTAAGATAAATTGACATAGTCCCCTTAAAGAATCGGATAGCCAGATTATTCCATTTTTTTAACTCAAGACGATCTTTAACAGATATACTCTGAAAATACCCCTCAGTATCTACAACATAAAAAACAAGACTTGTACCCAGGACTGAAAGAGAAAATCGTCCTTCTGCTTTTTTGTCCCCATAAGTATTTTTCCAGTTTGAAATCAAAAAACGGTTATCGGAAGTATCTTCAGGATAAAAGCTCATTGCAATTGTAAATTCCTCAATCTCACTTATCCTGCTGCTGTTTTCTATATAAAAATACTGACCATCACCTTTTGAGAGCAAAGCACTACTCTTCTCATTCAATTTATCCTCTATATAGGGTATACTTTTTGTTATTACTGAAAATGCATTTCCGGAACTGTCTTTTATTGTTCCATCGCACAGAAATTCAAAAACTAGGTTTCCGCTTAACTCCTTCCCAGTTCCAAAAAATTCTCCCCTTACAATCCTCTCTTTGTTTACTTCCAAAATACCATCTGAAGTCTCAATTCTAACAACTTCTTCATTAATAGAAAGAATTTTCCCTTTTACAATATTATCATTTGATAAATAAAGATTATCAGCATAGATAAATGAGTTTAATAGAATAATTAGTAAAAAAATCTTTTTCATATTTTCAATAATAACATTTATATTGTAGTATAAACATTATGTTAGACTTGAAATTTATTAGAGAAAATGTAGATGCTGTAAAAGCAAACGTTAAAAACAGATTTATGGAAGCAGATGTTGATTTAGTTGTTGAGCTATACACTAAATACAACGAAACACTAGGAAAGCTGGAAGATTTAAGAAGTAGAAGAAACGATAACGCTTCTAAAATGAAAGGGAAACTATCCCCTGAAGAGCGAAACACGTTAATAGAACAGGGAAAAGAGTTAAAATCTCAAATTTCTGAACTTGAATCTGAAACTTCGGAACTAAAACAAAAACTCTCTAGTGAAGCCTCGAGAATACCTAACATGGCACATCCCGATGCTCCTATTGGAAAAGAAGATAAAGAAAATTTTCAGTTAAAAATATGTGGATCAGTTCCTGAATTTAATTTTAAACCACTAGATCATGTACAACTTGGAGAAAAACTTGATCTTATAGAATTTGAAAGGGCTACAAAGGTCTCCGGACCAAAATTTTATTTTTTAAAGAATGAAGCAGCAATTTTAGAAATGGCTTTAACCAGATATGCGGTTGATCTTTTAATGAAGAAAGGTTTTTCTGTCTCTATTACCCCGGATATTGCTAAAGTTGATATTCTGGAAGGGATTGGTTTTAATCCTAGAGGTGCTGAATCCAATATTTACTCTATTGAGGGAACAGATATGTGCCTGGTTGGTACTGCTGAGATTACTCTGGGAGGATACCATGCTGGAGAGATAATTGATTTAAGCAATGGACCACTTTTAATGGCAGGAATTTCCCACTGTTTCAGAAGAGAAGCTGGTGCAGCAGGTCAATACTCAAAGGGAATTTACAGAGTACACCAATTTACTAAAATTGAGATGTTTGTTTACTGTAAACCGGAAGAGTCCGATGATGTACATGAAACTTTAAGATCAATAGAAGAGGAAATCTTTAATGGACTTGAAGTACCATTTAGAGTTGTTGATACATGTACAGGAGATTTAGGATCACCTGCATACAGAAAGTATGATCTTGAAGCTTGGATGCCAGGTCGTGGAGAGAGTGGAGATTGGGGTGAGATAACTTCAACATCTAACTGTACAGATTACCAGGCACGAAGACTTGGAATCAGATATAAAAACGATGAAGGTAAAACAGTTATTTGCCATACTTTAAATGGTACTGCAATAGCAATATCAAGAGCATTAATCGCAATTATGGAAAATAATCAGCAGGAGGATGGTTCAATTACCATTCCTAAAGCTCTGGTTCCATATACAGGTTTTGATGTTATTAAGGCAAAATAAAACATATATAATTGCAGAGATCGGTACCAGCCATAATGGTGACATAAATAAAGCTAAAGAGTTAATTCATGGAGCTAAAGCATGTGGTGCCGATTGTGCAAAATTTCAAGTAGTATATGCAGATGAAATTTTACACAAAAATACAGGAATTGTAAAACTTCCAGGAGGAGACACTCCTCTTTATGAAGTTTTTAAATCCTTAGAACAACCAGAGAGTTTCTATAAATCATTAAAAGATGAGTGTGATAAAATAGGTATAAATTTTATGGCATCTCCATTTGGTGAAAAAAGTGCCCGTCTTTTAGAAAGAATTGGTTCTGCTATTTTTAAAATTGCTAGTCCAGAACTAAACCATCTACCCCTAATAAAAGAAATTGCAAGTTATAATAAACCAATAATACTTTCAAGCGGAGTATCCAGGCTGGAAGATATTGAAAGAGCCATAGAAATTACAAAAAGGTGTGATGTAACACTTTTACACTGTATAACAAGTTACCCTGCTCCACCGGAGGATTATAATTTAAGCTTAATTCCAAACTTAAAAAATATTCTTGGTATTAAAACCGGTGTTTCAGACCACTCCCTTGATCCAATCCTTGTACCCTCTATTTCAGTTTTACTTGGTGCCACTGTAGTTGAAAAACATATAACTATATCAAACGAGACAAATGGATTGGATGATCCCGTTGCCCTTAATTTAACCAACTTTAAATTAATGTGTGATTCAATAAGAAAGTTTGAGTTAATGGATCAGCAAAAAGGGCTTAATGAATTAAAAAAGATCTATGGGGATAATCTTATTGATAAGGTGATAGGAGACGGAGTAAAAAGATTAGCACCATCTGAAGTCCAAAATTATGGCCGGACAAACAGATCACTCCATGCTCTGGATTTAATAAAAGCAGGTACTGTAATTACCAAATTTAACACTGCTCTGCTTAGAACAGAAAAAGTTTTAAGACCGGGAATGCCTCCAAACTTGGTAGAGGCATTTTATGGGAAAAAAGTTATTAATGATATACCCTCAGGAGAAGGAATAAGAGTCGAAGACTTTTTGGGTTAAAACTTCATCAATTTTTTTAATAAAAGCATCACAATCCTCATCCTCAATTTGCAAGAAGTCGTTATCTGCCATGCTACCTATAACAGCTTCTCTCTCTTCCTCAGAATCGAAGGTTATTTTTCTAAATTCTGATGTATAGTCCTTCTCCCTGGAAGAGTAAACTCTATCCCTCATCTCCAATCTTGTTTCTTTAGCATTTAATAGTGCAGTATTCCAGATATCATTGTTAATTTCTGTAACACTATAAATAGATAGTAGTGAATAGATTGCATGAGAAATTACATCATTATCATATTGTTCAGCAAACTCTCTATATTTTGAATGTATCTCATCCCATGAATTAACTCTGTCTATTTCAACATCTTGTATTAAACTTTTTACTCTAATCTCGGGAATAAATTGTCCTCCACAGTTTACCCAACTGTTTTCTGCTGACTCCAGAGAGTAATTTATACTGTTAATATCCCCATTATTTTTAATAAATGAAGATATTCTATCTACAGCATAAAAATTTATCATCTTCTTATACTCATTATATGCTATATCAGGCTTATGTATTAAAACTGACCTATTTTTATTCTCAATATTAGTTGCATAAACTGAAAAATTTCCATAATCATCATAGTTTTCCAGAAGTTCATCCCCGGAAAGAATCTCTTTAGAAATCTTTTTATGTGAATACTCTGCACAGTGCTCAAGGTAAGAGAGCCCTTGAATCATCTCATTAACTGTATCCGGTGCCAGGAAATTATAATCATAATAAGGGAAATTTTCACATCTGCTATCTCTTTTAGTATATTTCCAGCTGTTTCTTTTTAAGGCATACATATTATAAACAAACCAGTACCCAGGAAAAACTTCAAGTTTGCCCTCAGTATTTTGGGATAGAAGTGAAAATGGTAATGGGTTATTAATCTCATACAGATAACTACCCTTTACAACTATATTAAATGATGAAAATTTAGAGTCATGCTTTAAGCTGCAGTTTAGACCGGGCCAAAATCCTCTACCAGCTACTATCTCACCATCATTCTTTCTGGAGTTATGATTACTGCCAATTGTGGCCCCTGAAGCTATATTTGACTGACCTTTTAAAAGTGCTGCGATAAGAAATGAACTGTTATGGTGCTGCTCATGTCCAGGAAAAATAAATGAGTTTAAGACTTCACAACAACTAATTGTTGAGTTCTCACCTAGGATAGAGTTAAGTAACCTTGCTCCATATTTTAATGATGAGTGGGGCATTAATTGAAAACGAACAGCCATTACACCATAAAATACTTTACAACCCTGATTAATTATCCCATTTACCAGGGTACACCCCTCCCCTATCTGGGTTTTGTGCCCTGGATTACTTTTTATAGTTAAGTTTTTTAACTTGTTGCACCCTTTTATATAGGCATCAGAACCAATATTTGTATCTTTTATTATTCTACTGTTTTTTATTACTGTTCTGGCACCAATAACTCCGTAATAACCTCGTTTTGAATCATACTCAGCTTCTACAAAAGTTTTTAATTTTTCCATTAACCGTGTATTTCCACGATACTTATACCAAAGATATGCATCTGGAGTTAACATTTTTTCAAAAGGCAAAACCTCTCTTCCTCCAGCCTCATTAGCCAGTTCAAGCTCTATCCTTCCCTTAGGGTTCTCACCTTCTTTAACAATTCCGTTACCAAATTTGGCGTGATCCGATGTAACTAGTTCGTTAATATCCTTTAAAATTACATTTTCACCTAAAATATACCGTGACAGATATGAAACATTGTGAACTGCACAGTTTTTACCAATATCACAGGAACTAATTTGGGAATTATACAATCCAACGGGAAGAATTAGATCGTTAAACTCTAAAGAAATTGGTTCCATTTCAAAAATTCTCACTGTTCCGGAAAAAGAGCAGTGCTTTATCTGTTTAGGTTCAAATTTATCTGTTACTAATATACTATTCCAATTGTGAGAGCTGTTATCCAGAGATTCAAGCTCCATTATTTCATCTTTTGTCAGATGTCTAAAGTAATCATTTTTAAATCCTGTCTGTTCTATTCTTAAATTGTTGTACTCTTCTGTTATACCATCAAGGGGTAATATATTGATTTTATTCATGCCAACAGTATACTGATAATACGAGTTAATTGCACGTAAAAAACATAATGGAGAGTAAAATGGCAGTTTATAAAGATATTGAGACAGGTTTTCATCTGGGTGATCCTGATATAAAACCTTTTAACTTAAGTAAAAATATAGAACTTGAAGATGTACAGAAGGCTTTGAAACCTATGATATTATCAGCATCAGGGTGGAGAAAGGTTTTTACAGCTGATGGAGATGAGGAGTCTTTATCTCCGGAAATTTCACCGGAAGACAAGGTACTGTCCAGTGCTATGGCTAAAGTTTTCTCAGACTTTGTAAAAAAAGAGACAAAAAAAGCTAATCCTGAAATAATTCTATCCCAGGACAGCAGACATACCGGTACAGCAATAGCTGATGTAATGCTAAGAGTGTTTATTAGTGAAGGGATAAAAGTTCAATATCTTTTTATATCAGCAGCACCTGAGACCTTCTGTTACACAAAACTTTCACCTCAAGCTGATGGTTTTGCATATATCTCGGCAAGTCACAATCCAATAGGGCATAATGGTGTAAAATTTGGGCTTTCAACCGGTGGTGTTATTGATGGTTCCCAGGCGAAAGAGTTAATTGCAGACTTCAAGTCAGTTTTATCCACAGCTGAGAGTATTACTAATCTTGTTAGTTTGGCAAATAGTACCAACTCCGGGGATATTTTATCAGTTTTAAATAATATTAATAACAACAGATTGATGGCTAAAAAAGCCTATACAACTTTTACAAACGAAATTATAGCCGGATCAACTGATACAACAGAACAGAGTAAATTTTTATCACTCTTAAAAACAAAAATAGAGAAAAATGGCTTTGGTATTGTTGCTGAGTTTAATGGAAGCGCCCGTACATTAAGTATAGATAGTGACTACCTTAATTCCTTGGGTGTTAAAGTAAAAAGAGTTAATGATAATCCGAGGGAGATTACCCACAGAATAGTACCTGAAGGAAGAAGTCTTAATCTTTGCAAAGAAATACTTGAAGATATGTATAAAAAAGATCCTGTTTTTGCACTTGGTTATGTACCTGATAATGATGGAGATAGAGGAAATGTGGTTTTCTTTAATACAGAACTTGGGGAAGCTCAAATTATTGAAGCACAAACAGTTTTTGCCATCTCAGTTCTATCAGAATTAGCATCTATACATTATAACAATCCTAATCCGGGGAAAGTTGCTGTTTGCGTTAACGGTCCAACATCTATGAGAATAGATGAAATGAGTAAATACTTTAATGCTGAAACCTTTAGAGCAGAAGTTGGGGAGGCAAATGTTGTTAATTTAGCTGTAAAAAAGAGAAATGAAGGCTACACTGTAAGAATTCTTGGAGAGGGTTCAAACGGAGGAAATATTACTCATCCTGCAGCAGTTCGTGATCCACTAAATACAATAAGTGCAATTATGAAACTTTTAATGCTTACTAGCGAAAATGGAAAACCGGGACTTTTTGAATTGTGGTGTCAAAAAAGTAATCAGATGTATAAATATAGGGATAAATTTACTCTAGCCGATGTTATAAAAACAATACCGGAGTATATTACTACAAGCGCCTACGAGGATAGAGCAATTCTAACAATAAAAAGTGAATCCCATGGTATTCTTAAAAGAAATTATGAAAAAGTATTTTTAGAAGAGTGGGAGAAAAAAAAGAGCGAACTGTTTACAAAATATAATATAGCTAGCTGGGTAGAGATAAATACTGAAGGTCTAAATGAAGTTGAAGGTATGGGTCCTGAAACAAGAACTGGTCAGGAAACTGGAGGACTAAAAATAATTCTCAAAAATTCAGTAGGGGAAAATAGTGCATATTTATGGATGAGAGGTTCAGGAACAGAACCTGTATTTAGAGTAATGGTTGACTCAAAGTCCCATGATAAATCCAAGGAGGAATTTCTTCTGGACTGGCATACAAAAATGATAAATATAGCTGACAGTATGTAATTTAAATATTGACTAAACACCCATATATGATATTATACACCATATATGACAGTAAAAGAGGTGAAAATTAATGAGTTCAAATAAAAATATTCTTTTTATAACTAGTGACCAGCAACACTGGTTTACTCTAGGCTATTTAAACAAAGAGGTTCAGACTCCAAACCTGGACAGATTGGCGAAAATGGGTATCTCTTTTCATAGAGCATATACTCCTAACCCAACCTGTACTCCTACCAGAGCGAGCTGGATAACAGGAATGTATCCAAGCCAGCATGGTGCATATAGTTTAGGGACAAAATTAATGGAAGATGTTCCAACTGTTGGTGATGAATTTATTAATAACGGCTATGCAACAGGTTTAGTTGGAAAAGCACATTTTCAACCTCTTTTACAAACTGAAGAGTACTCATCTCTTGAATGTTATCCCGTTCTTCATGACCTTGAATTCTGGAAAAACTATAACGAAAATTTTTATGGGTTCCAGGATGTTGAACTGGCAAGAAACCATACAGATGAACCACATGCAGGTCAACACTATGCTCTATGGATGATTGAGAAAGGTTATAATAACTGGCGTGAGTATTTCCTTCCAAATGGACCGGAAAGAACAGTTCCCGGAGATAATTTAACAGAGTCTTCTCACCAACCGAGAAAGCCGGGTGAAGCCTGGGACATCCCAGAGGAAATCCATTACAATACATGGATAGCTGAGAGAACAAACTCTTTAATGGAGAAATACAAGAACGAAAATAAAAATTTCTTTCTATGGGCTAGTTTTTTTGATCCTCACCCCCAATATATGGTTCCTGAACCCTACGCATCAATGTATGATCCTAAAAAAGTGACAGTTCCGGCTATGATTCCTGGAGAATTTGATGATAAACCACCATACTTTAAATTCTCCCAGCAGGAAAATGCTGACTGGTCCCAATTTCAGGAAGAGGGAGGAAATGGAATTCACGGAGCAGGCTGCCATATCATTTCAGAAGAAGCAAAGGCTCAAAATATTGCGACTATGTATGGTATGATGACAATGCTGGATAAATATATAGGGAAAATTCTTGATAAGCTTGATGAGCTTGGCTTAACAAAGGATACACTTGTGTGTTTTACCACAGATCATGGTGATTTCTGGGGCCAGCATGGGCTAACACAAAAAGCGATTCATCATTATGAGGATCTATTAAAAGTTCCAATGATAGTAAGCCAACCAGGGACTATTCCTGAAAATGTTATATCAGATTCGCTACAATCAACTGTTGACTTGGCTCCAAGTTTCTTAAGTGCTGCAGGTTTAAAAGTACCTGGGATAATGAGTGGTGTTGACCAAACTCCGGTATGGTTTGGTAAAAAAGAGACAATAAGAGATCATGTTATTGTTGAAAACCAGCATCAACCTACAAAAATGCATCTGAGATCTTTTATTAATAAAAATTACAAGATAACTCTTCATTATAATATGGCTTATGGTGAAATTTATGATCTGGAGAATGATCCTGGTGAGATTATTAACCTTTGGGATAAAGAGGATAAACAGGAGTTAAAAAAGGATCTTCTTTTAAAATTTATGTATGCAGAAATGGCAAAATCCCCTCTACCTATGCCAAGAATTTGCTGGGCTTAGAATGGGAATTCCTGCACTGGACAGGGGATTGGATCTACTTGAATCTGTAATTACAAGTATTAATCCCCTAAAATATACAGATCTAAAAAAATCTATCCCGGGAATTTCTGACTCAAGTCTTAACAGGCTTATAACTTCTTTAATTGAAAAAGAGTTTCTGGAAAAATCTCTGGATGGATACTATACCGAAGGAGTAAATTTAAGGAAATGGACAAAATTTCTTATAAAAGAGAGTAACTTAAATGAGTTAATTGACCATATTCTTGGAGGATTACTGGATCTCACAAACGAATCTGTAGGTTTAGCAAAATTAACAGATAATAGAATTGAGATGATAAAAAGAATAAATGCAGATAATTCAATATCTATAATCCCTAAAGGAGCAATACTTCACTTTGAATCCGACCACGCAGGATCATTAGCAATTCTTGATTCATTAAGTCATGAAACTAGAATATCTCTACTTGAAAATAGTTTCTCCAGAATTTCGAGTATAAAAGAATATGAGGAGGGTATTGAAAAATTCAAATACATAGATGGCAAACAGCATATCTACTTTCTTGATGAATCAGTTAGCCGTATTGGAGTCAGTAGGCTTGCAGTTCCTTTATGGATAAATAAAGAACTTTATGTGCTATTTATCTGTGCACCATCTCAAAGGCTTATTGCTAACAAAGAAAAATTTATCGAGATACTTATAGAAAAATCCATTCAGCTCTCTTCATAGTTTGAACTGAGAAAATAGCTACCGAAAAGTTCAATTAGCTGATGCCTGTTATTTACACCTAGTTTATTAAAAATATTATTAATCTGGACTTTAATAGTGTTAGCTGATTTATTCATTCTTCTTGCAAGGGCTCTATTTCCCTCCTTGTAAAAGCATAAGTTTTTTAATAAATCTATCTCAGTTTTAGTTAATCCATTAATCATTTCTGATAGATGATTTGCATCTACGGTTTTAAACGTTAAATGAGTCAGATAAAGAGCGCCCTTAAGCTCCTTTATAAATCTACCTTTACTACTATCCTGATCAAATTTAATTCTTAAACCTTCGAATTTGAAAATTAAAATAGATAATGCAAAAATAAAATATAGAAAAATTGCTATAATTGTCCTTGAAACAGAAACCTTGTTGTATTTAAAAGAGAAGATGAAAACAGCCAATGAAGAGATAAAAAGGATCGTGCTTTTAAAAAGAACATCTCTATTAAATAAACCATATTTTTCAGATATTAATATAATTAAAATCAGAAGTATAAAACCAAAACCTGTCTCTGGAAAGTGTATCATTGAACCTGTTGCAGCAATACAAAGTATAGCAACCTGTATATACCTGCCAATAATAAAAAAAGCTGATAGAAATAGTATTATTGATGATAGTATCACTATAAAAGATACATTACAGTTATACATAGGTTTAAAATTATTTAACTTTAGCAAACAGTTTATACCATCTAGAAATAAACCAATAAATGAGAAAACTATGCCAAATATTTTTGTTAAATCCCTAATCACAAAATTAATATATCATGAGTTTTTTAGTAAGAATATCAAAAAAAAATGGAGGTCTTAAAAAACCTCCATTTTATATTACATGCAACCTGTGGATTTAATAAACTTATCAAATCCATTGATTCCAGCATCATTTAGTTTATATACTCCGGCACATTCAAGAACTTCTTCAAATCTTTTACCGACTGCTTTCTTCAGTAAGTTTAATCCTTCAGTCTGAGTAGTAATGGTAACATTCTGTTTTAGAATTTCTTTAAACCATTCCAAATGATTTGCCATATTCTCTTCAACATAGGAGATATCTCTGTCTCCAGCTAAAACTTCAGCTAGAATTTTTAAGTCTCCATCTATTCTTGCTGGAAGAATTGCTAACCCCATAACCTCAATTAAACCGATATTCTCTTTTTTAATATGATGCAGATGTTTATGTGGGTGATAAATTCCATCAGGATGTTCATCATCGCATCTATTATTTCTAAGAACCAGATCAAGTTCAAAATCTCCATCATCATTTTTTCTGGCTATTGGAGTAATTGTATTATGAGGAATTAATTTTCCTTCATCTTCTGTATGAGAAAAAATGCCTACTGTTTCATCTGTATAAGCTCTCCATGAATCTAATATATTGGAAGCTAAATTTACAAGAGACTCTTTTTCCTTACCTGAAATTCTGATAACTGACATAGGCCATTCTACCATTGAAATTTTTACACCTGAGTATTCAGGATGTGTGTAACTCTTTAGAACCTTGGAATCTACCATAGGAAATCTGTGGTTTCCTCCCTGAAAGTGATCGTGACTCAGTATTGAACCACCAACAATTGGTAAATCTGCATTAGATCCTATAAAATAGTGGGGCATAACCTCTACAAAGTCTGTTAATCTTTTAAAAGAGTCAATTGAAATCTTCATTGGTTCATGAGCTGCTTTAAAAATAATTGCGTGCTCATTGTAGTATACATATGGAGAGTACTGATAGTACCAATCTTCTCCATCCAGTGTTAGAGGTAACACTCTATGACTTGATCTAGCTGGGTGGTTAACATGACCAGTATAACCAACATTTTCAATACAGAGAAGACACTTTGGATAGTTTGATTGAACTGCTTTACCAGCTTTTGCTATATCCTTTGGATCCTTCTCGGGTTTTGACAGATTTATTGTAATTTCCAGATCACCATATTTTGTCTCTGTTCTCCAATATTTGTTTAATGCAATTCTGTCAGTTCTAATATAATTAGACTGTTTACTAAGGTTATAATAGTATGTTGTAGCAGCTTCGATACCTTTCTCTTTTTTAATAGATTCATAGGTTCTGTTTAATTCTGACTGTCTAGGCATAAACTGAGCCATTATTTGGGCATCCAGAATATCCTTTTGAGACATACTATCCTCAATTATTCCCCTTGAGACAGCATCCGCAATTATTCTGTTTAATATTTCTACAGGATACTCCGGAACTGAAAATTCAGTACTACCACTATATGGTTCATCTACCTGTAAAAGATAAAGTAACTGATTTCTAACCTGAGGAAGATCCAGCTTCTCTATCATTCTATGATGTAGACCATAGGCCAAAATTTCTTCAATTAATTTTGCTGTTATACTCATTAAATCTCCTATGCTCTTCCAGCACCCTGACCAACACCCGCAACATAGAACTCTGGTTTAAGTCCTGTTCTAGCTTCATAATTTTCTCCAACAGTTTTGATAAACTCATCTACAGACTCCTCTTTTACAAGACTTACTGTACAACCTCCAAAACCTGCACCTGTCATTCTAGCACCAATAGTTCCCGATATCTTTCTTGCCTCTTCCACCATAGTATCAAGCTCTACACCTGTTACTTCATACAGATCTCTTAAAGAGTCGTGGGACTGATTCATAAGTTTTCCAAACTCAACAAGATCACCTGTTTCAAGAGCTTTTTTCGCTTTTACAGTTCTAATATTTTCATATACAGCATGTTCTGCTCTTTTAAGGTTTACACTATTGGAAATAAGACCTTTTTTTGCCTCGAAGGTTTTTTCATCTAGTTCACAAAGATATTTGAAGTTTAACTCCTTGTTCAAATCTTCCAAAGCCTGATCACACTCTGAACGTCTCTCATTATATTTTGAATCAGCTAAACCTCTTCTTTTCTTTGTATTACCAATTACAATTTTAACACCATTTAAAACCAGAGGTACATAGTCATATTTTAGAGTATTACAATCCAGTAGAATAGCATGATCCTTTTTTCCCATTCCAACAGCAAACTGATCCATAATTCCGCAGTTAACACCAACAAAGTTATTTTCAGCACTCTGGCTCATTTTTACAATGTCCACCATGTCTGTATTACATTTAAATAGATCATTTACAATAACACCAGTTAAAACTTCTAATGATGCAGATGATGATAGACCAGAACCATTTGGGATGTTACCAAAAAATAGAACATCAAATCCCTTAACATCGAATCCTCGATTTTGAAACTCTTTGATAACACCTTTAGGATAGTTTGCCCAGTCATCTTCCTTAACAAAATTATTGTCTTTTAAGTCTGTAACAACTTTTTTATCAAAATTAAGTGTAGCAAAATTTACAGTGTAATCATCTCTTAAACGAACAGCAGCATAAGTTCCAAAGTCTAAAGCACATGGAAAAACAAACCCTCCATTGTAATCAGTATGTTCACCAATTAAATTTACTCTACCTGGAGAAAAGAATTCAATAATTTCCCCCTCAGCACCAAAATACTCTTTAAAAGATTTAACCATATCCATCTTTTCCATTTTTATCTCCTTTTACGAATTCCGAATTATCAATTTAGTCTCCAGAAATATCTTCTGAATCTCATGGTCATCGGTAGTCATCATTGTATAAATACGCTTTGCAGCGAGTTGTCCTAAAATAGTCATTTGCTGATCTACTGTAGATATATCAGGCTCCGTTATCTGGGAAATAATTGTATTATCGAAACCGATAATTCTTAAATCCCCCGGAACCTTTATCCCTAGAGACTTTGCAGCATGCAGTGCTCCAACAGCCATCCAGTCATTACAACATATAATTCCATCAGGGGCTGATTTTTTCTCTTTTAATGCAGAAATAACCTTGAGTTTTGCTGAGTTAACACTCTTTAAATCATTACCCTCATCAATACTTAATACTTTGCAATAATCACTTTTTTTAAGAATAAAATCCCGGTAAACTTCCTCTTTAATATCATAGGAGTAACTATGTTTACCTCTTAAAAGTGTAACTTTTGTACACCCTTCACCTAAAAGATAATTTAACGCTTCAATTACACCGGATGTAGCATCATTTAAAATATAGTTACACTTAACTCCATCATAAAAACCATTTATTAAAACAAGAGGTATAGATTTTGACAAATCTTCTATAAAACCGGAATCAATATTCTCTTTTCTCGGGTCAATCATAATAATGCCGTCTGCCTGTCTGTTCAAAAGATTATGAATCATATCAACTTCGCTTTTATTATCACCCTCGGAGTGACACAGTATGGTGGAATATCCCATTGGTCTTATAAAGCTGTCTATACCTTTTATTACTTCAGAGAAGAAAAGGTTTTCTATTGATGGTGTTATAATTCCTATTGTTTTTGTGCAACTCTGTATCAGACCCTTAGCTAATAAGTTTGGTCTAAAATTTAGTTTATCTATTGCTGAATTAACTCTCAGCCTTGTTGACTCTTTAACAGGATAATTTTTATTTATTACCCTGGAGACTGTTGTAATAGATACACCTGCTAGATCTGCTACATCCTGTATAGTTGACTTCTTCATTAATCCTCAATTTAAGAAAAGGTTTTCTATACAATATATTATCATAAAATGATGGCATGTCAATATGAATGTGCTATAATAACTCCATGTTATTAGATGAATATAAAATTGATATTGTAGATTCAGGACTTGTCCGAAAGGAGTTTGCTGGAACATATATTATACAGGAGACAAATGAAGCTGCAATTGTAGAGATTAGTACAACCCATGCTATCCCTGCCATACTTAAAAGATTAAATGAACTTTCAATAAAAAAAGAGGATGTAAAATATCTTTTTATAACCCACATTCACCTGGACCATGCAAGCGGTTGTGGAGCACTATTAAAAAATCTTCCCAATGCCAAACTTGTTCTTCACCCTACAGGTGCAAAACACATGGTTAATCCAGAAAGATTAATTCAGGGGGCAATTGAGGTTTATGGTGCAGAAGTTGTAGCAGAAGATTACGGGAGTATTGAACCTGTTGCCCAGGAGAGAATTATTGAGTGTAAGGATGGAGAAATTTTTACACTTGGAAACAGAGAACTTACAACAATATATACCCCGGGTCATGCCAGACACCATATTTCAATATACGACAGTAAATCCAGAGGAATTTTTTCAGGAGACAGTTTAGGATTGGCCTACCCTGAACTTAATGTTAATAAGAATAGATTCTGTCAGCCAACAACCTCCCCTGCCGCTTTTGAATTTGATAAAATGATGGAATCAATTGATAAAATGTATCTGTATAATCCTGAAATTATATTTTTTACTCATTACGGTTACTCAAAGGATCCATTAAGTGTAAAAAATCAAATAAAAAGACGTTTAAATGACTATATAGACTTATTAAATAAAGATTTTGCACAAATTGAAGAAAATTTATCAGATTATTATATACATGAGTGCAAAAATAGTGGTATAAAACTATCTACTGAAACACTATTGGATTTGTTTAATATTGATATTAAATTAAACGCAAAGGGGCTTAAGATTTGGAAGAGCAGGCAATAATCCGTTAGATTATAAATTGCCTTTTGACCATTTATTAAGTAAATAATCTATAGCTTCTTAATACTTGAAACATTAACTATAAAATTTAATAGATCTTAAACAGACCAACATACAAAGAACAATGGAGAGTAATTGTGGAAAACATTGACAAAATAAACAGAATGATATTAAACATTTTGCAAGATGACTGTTCAATAACTAATAACGAGTTGGCAAAAAGAGTTGGTCTTGCACCGGCAACAACACTTGAACGTGTAAGAAAACTGGAATCTAAAGGTATTCTCCAAAAATATGTAGCCCAAATAAACCCTAAATCAGTCGATAAAGATACAGTCGCTTTTGTTGAATTATCTTTAACAAAACATACAACTGAACAAGTAGATGCATTTAACAAGGCAATTGCACTTTTAGATGAAGTAGAGAGCTGCTACAGAATTTCAGGAGACAGAGACTATCTTCTAAAAATAAGAGTTAAGGATATTAAGGATTTTGACAGATTCAGTTTTGAGGAACTTTCTAAAATTCCTGGAATTGAGAGATGCTCTACAAAATTTGTGTTAAAAACAATAGTTAACAAGACAAAAATAACTTTAACTGAAGAATAATCATCGATCAGAATCTGATAAGACTCCCTCAACTAGTGGAGTCTTATCATAAGGACAGATTTCAGTACTGGGATCAAAATAGACAGTTTCACAAAATGGACAGTAGTAATAATTGCCATTTCCTGCAAATTCAATAGATTCAATTAGATTATAATGAAGATAAAATGTAACTGGTGAGGCAAATAATTCTTCGAATCCTTCTAAATGTCCAGTAGTTTTTATATAGACTAGATGACTCTCACCCGAGATTAGGTTTAAAGTTGCTCTGGTAAAACCTTCATATCTATCATCAGCAAAATCATTTGAGGAAAATATAACACTTTTAATATTCTTAAAGCTTACAGTATATAGACCTGAATTACGCCTAACCCAGAAAAAATATTTTTTCTCGTTAAACTCATCAAAAAAAGCAATTCTGGAGACATTGAACCTCTCACCTTCATTATCTTTTATTGTAGCTGCAAAAAAAGGATCATATACAACTTCATTAAAAACTATCTTCCTATCCTTCTCTTCCTGGGAAACTCCTATAGAAATTGTAATAAAAAGTAGTGTATATAAAAGAATTACTCTAAACATTTCTCCAGTATAGCACATTCTCAACTATGGAAAAAGTTCCTTTTGAATTTCTGCAATATTATTACATAACATCTCAGACTCTGGGTGAAAAAAGTAAGGTCTAATTAATTCTCTTGATCTACCTGACATACTATTCCATATATTTTGCCTCTCTATCCTACCGGATTTAACAATGGAAGCTGCTAAAACTCTTAATATGGAGTTTACAAAACCGGCAGTCTTCATGGAAATACTGTTATTCAAACTAAAAGTCAGATCTTCATTTATCTCTGTAAAAATTATATCTCTAATAATTATATTCCACTGATCTGTGGTCCAATCCCCCTCCTCTTCCTCTAAAATAGCTTTAATTCTTCTACTGAATTCAGGCATTATATATTTTTCAATTTTATCAAAGGTAAACTCCTCTTTTTTAATTACAATAGCTTCGTAAAAGAAACGATCATAGAGGTTTCTTAACCATTCAAAATATGATGCTATAACACCGGCACCATTAGCAAGAAAGTCATAAATAACAACTTTTTTATTCTGGGTCAGAATCTCTTCGGCTTTAGAGCTACATGGGCCATTGGAGCCGCAGGCTATTATCTGAGCCTTCACATCTTTTGCATTATTGTTGGTTATAGCATTTTCTAAGGCAGCAGGGATTAAAATATCACAGTCTAATGTTAGAATTTCTGCTCCTTCTTGTGCACCATATATAACTCTATTAACATTTTTCTGACACCCGATAACCGATCTTTTATCACCAGAAACCTGTTGCAGTATCTCATTCAAATCCAATTTATTTCCTATAATTGCTCCCCCTGCATCAGCTACAGCAATTAGATTAATTCCATATTTGCTCAGTTCTGAAATTATAGAACTTCCTACTTTTCCTGATCCTTGGACTACAACTCTTTTTCCCATTAATAATTTTGGATAAATTATATCTTCTAGTATTTCCCAATGTTTTTCAGGAATTAAAGGAGACAGTGTATTTTTTATTAAAACTGATTCATCAAATTTTGAACAGTTAGTAAGAATTTCAATCTCCTCATCTGTTAAAACATCAGATGGTATCCATTGTTTCAATAAATAGAGATTAGTCACTGTTTGTAAAATACTGTAGCACAGCCCTCTACCTGTTGCCCCTGTTCTGGCTCTTATCCCCATATTTGGTTTCCCGGTAATTTGTGCGGCTGTAACCAAATTTAAATACTCCTCTTTTGTTGCTAGCTCTAGAAGAATATCCCTATCCAGATAATCTATATCAAAATTTTCATAAAGAATTTTTCTGGCTTCATCAACAGAAATCAATCTGTTTCCAATTTGGGCAACACCTTTTTTTACACCAAAAGCAAGAAGGGCCAAATCTCTAAGGGCTGATTTAAAACCCTCAAAAAGATGACCTATCTCTCTTGCTCCACACCCAACATCTCCAGCTGGGACATCCTTTGCAGGACCTGTTACTGAAAATATAGATCTCCCGAAATTTGACAAGGTATCAAAAAAGTCCATTTTTGAGTTAATAAAATCCTTTGGATTAAGTTTTAGTCCACCCTTTCCTCCACCAAAAAGAATCTTTGATCTTGCGCACTTCCATGTCATCATAAAACTTAAGGCTGCAATCTCATCGTATCTAACTATACTATCAATTCTAAGCCCCCCCTTGCAGGGACCTCTTAAACTGTTATGTTTTGCCCTATATCCCGGTTTATTACTCTTTATTCCATTTCCATTCCTACAGGATACAAAAAACTCATCCAATGATTCATAACCAAGGAGTTTAGACATAAGATCCAAATTTTCATCTATCCCGATAAATTCTGCACCCTTAAAAAAATCAGATACAGAATTAAGATAAAAGTTATTAAATTCCTCTTTTTTTGTTATATCGCTGTTTAATCGGCACAGACTTCTTAGCTGTATAATAGCATCTTTAAACCTCTCATCATCTGGTTCCAGTGTTGTTAATGCCCTAATAATATTATCAATAGCACTGTTTAACTCACTCTTTTCCCTATCTTCAGATTTAACATCTTTGTAATTTTCAATAGCGGTTTTTATTGAATCAATATTCAAATTCGACTCTAGGTATATTGAGAGTATTCCTATACTATTTTTCCCTTCAATCAGATCGTAATATACTCTGTTTATGCTTATATCCTTCTCTTTTATAATTTTTAACATATCAATAACCCAGTGTTCGGAAGGATTTCTAAGGGATAAAGCTAGCCTTTTTTCATCTGTATTCTCTTTTTTATCTCCAATTTTTTTAGCTGCAAAATCTTCAAAAATAACTATATTGTCACACTCCATTGCTCTTTCATAATACTCAAGGTGCCTATAAAGCCTTACCCCTGGGGAATGAGAAGTTACTTCCTCGCTTAAATAATCAAGTTGAATGCTGTTTAGAAAATCAACCCCATACTTATAGTCATACTTAATACAAAAGTCGTTACACTCTTTTAAAATTTTTTTTATGCTAATCCATAACTCTTCAGGGACCTTAAAATCACTTCGTCCTTTTTTAGTAATAGAAACTATAGAGACTCCGCTTCTTGTATACTCTGCATCAAAAGAACCTATACTCATATCGAGATTTTCCTCTATAAGCTTTTCTACTCTTCCTGGAGTATCTCTACCTACATTAACAAAATAAGTTATATTTTTTCCACTCTCTTCAACATCCTCTATATATCTGCTATTTGCATTTAAAAGTTGAGAGTACATATATATATGTCTTGTAATAGTTTCAGGAGTATTACTGTAGAAATACCATCGTGGTAAATAATCCGGAGAAAAAAATATGTCCAAAACCTTATCTGCTGTATTAATATCCATCTTGTAGCTATTTTCTATTATTCTGGCAACTTTGTCCCTTAGTTCTCTTTTATACATAAACCCACCTTTTTTATACTTAAAGTCTAATCCCAATTCCCATAATCGTAAAATTAAAATAAAATAATTTATGTTATTTTTTTCATTAGTTATTACATCAATGCTTTTTATACTTCATGGAATATTTTTTTTTAGAGCTCTAATTTTGCGAAAAAGTAATTTTAAACCAAAAACAATTGACCGAGTATCTAAAAACCTCTCTTTAATTTTGCTTTTGCCTGCATTAATAGTTAATACTGTTGTTTTTTACTTTCCTTTTTCAGTTATTGTTTGGTCTCCGTTAATACTAATATTAGTATCAAATTTTAATAAAAGATTAATAAGAAAAAATCCCTATGCACTTCCTTTAACTAATTTTATTCTTTATCTATTAGCACTTATATATATAATTGGGTATTTACTATGAGCCTTAACTATTTAGAGATTGAAACAATAATTAGGGAGATGGAACTATCAGGTGCTGTTTTACAAGGAGCAAAAGCTGTAACCTATGAATCTTTTGTTATTAATTTTTACAAACCCGGGCACCCTATTAATTTATTTATTTCTTTAGATAGTGAGTGCATAATTTTCCAGCAAAGTGTTAAATTACAAACTCTTGGAAAACCCCACAATCTTACAGAATTTTTTAAAGCCCATTTAACTGGTGGAGTAGTACAGGGTATAAAACAGTTAAATAATAATAGAATTATTCAAGTAGATATAATTACAAATACTGCCAGATACTTCCTGATAATTAGACTTTGGGGTGGATTTTCAAATATAATTATAACTGATGAAAATTATAAAATAGTTCATCTTCACAGAAAAAGTTCAAAAAAACAGGAATTATCCGGAAATTATTTAGAAATTCCCCAAGAGAGAGTTTCATATAAAAAATATGAATTATCAGAACATTCATTTAATAGTTACAGCCAATATGTAGAGTATAAATACTTACACACTCTGGAAGAAAATAAAAAGGAATCAGAATCAAGGGAGATAAAAAAAGAACTATTAAAACGTCAGAATGAGATTGAGAAACTTCTAAAATCCCTTAATCTAAGAGTTGACTATTATTCTGATTCTCTAAAATACAAAGAGTATGGAGAAATTATTCTATCCAATATCTATAAAATAAAAAAAGGTGATAAAGAGCTTTTAACCACCGACTACATAACAGAAAAAGAGTTTTTAATTCCTCTTAAACCTGAATTATCTCCACATATGAATAGCGAATCCTATTTTAAAAAATACAAGAAAGCAAGAGATGGTATTGAATTAACAAAAACCCAGATTAAGGTTCTTGAGGATGAATTAAAAGCTATTGAGTCAAAAATTATTTCCAGTGATACTGAAATAAAAATTGAGTCTGAAAAAAATAAAACTAGCAAACCAAATAACCAGATAGGGTTAAATTACAAATCAGGTGATTGGGAGATTCTAGTTGGTAGAAACTCCAGGGAAAATGAGGAACTATTTAGACACTATGTTAAAGGGAATGATATGTGGCTACACGTAAGGGACTATCCAGGCTCCTATGTATTTATTAAAAGTAAAAAAGGTAAAACTATACCACTAAATGTTCTCCTGGATGCTGGTCAAATAGCTCTGGATTACAGTAAAGGGAAAAATAATGGTAAAGGTGATATTATTTACACCCAGGTGAAATACCTTAGGCGAGTAAAAAAAGGCAAACCGGGAGAGATAATACCAACAAGAGACAAAAACATTTTTGTAACCCTAGATAAAAAGAGACTAGAAATATTATACTCATAAACTATGAAAGACAGTATTACAGTAAGACCACCAATAGTTGAAGGTCTGTTCTACCCCTCAGACCCGGTGGAGCTCAATGAAAAAATAGAGTATCTACTCACAAAAAACCAGACAACAAAAGTACAAAGTAGTCAAATAATTGTACCCCACGGTGGTTGGGATTTTACTGGAGATTATATTGCAACAGCATTTAACACCCTTTCCCAGAGGGAGTTTACAAAGGTAATAATTATCTCAAATGTTCATAGAGAGTTTACCGATAAAATTATCCTTCCTCAATCTGAATATTTTGGTATTTCAGATAAAAAAATTAAAATTGATCTGGATACAATTAAAAGTATAAAAAAAGTCGGAAAGAAAGTAATAACATCTAATATTCAGCACATGGAAGAGCATGGTATAGAATGTGTACTTCCTTTTATTAAATATTTATACCCGGATGCAAAAATTGTTCCTATCCTTTTAGGAAAAACAATAGTATCTTTAGTTCGTAATCTGTCAAATATTATAAATAATATATGGGATAATAAAACCCTGATAGTTGTTAGCTCAAATTTTAGTGATTTTGAAAACAGGGAATTTTCCAGAGAAGCTGGAGAAAAATCTATTCAACTCATAAAAGAGGGAAAATACAGTCAAATTATTGAAGAGACCAGAACAAACAGGTTAAAAACCTGCGGTGCTGGTGCAATTGCATCACTTTTATTACGTGGTCAATATAAAAATATAATAGTCAAAAAGGAAGGATTAGCCCAGGATACTCCCCTTTCTGGTGGAAAAAGTACATATTACGGGGCAATAATTTTTGAGGAACAGCAGGAGATAGAATGATAATAATTAATAATCTTAATGGAAAAAATCTATTTGGAATAAATACTGAACTTACCGGTAAAGGTATTATTGGTACAGATTTGGCAGATAGAAGAAGAGATTGTGGGTATATACTTACTAAAAATGGTGTTGAATCCTATAACCTAACGGATATTACTGAGGATAATGGTCAGATAATACTATATAATCCAGAATTAAATTTTCAGATTAAACCACTATTCAATGAAAAAAATTGTATGGGGACAGTCAAGCGTCTATTGGAATTCTATTTAAAACTCAAAGAAATAGGTGTAAATGTTGACAGTTTTTCATCAAATTTATTCTACAAAACAGAAGATGATGATTTATTAATGCTACCTCCTTTTCTTGTTAATTTTATAAACGCCAGGGAATCTCTTTCTAAAAATATAGTTGATTTATCAATATATAACCATCCGGATTTAAAGGGTGAGAGATCAATTCTATACAGTATGGGAATCATTATTTATAAAAATGTAACATCAGATTATCCAATTGTATATAGGGATGTAGAAGACCTTAGAGATAAAATGAGACGAAATAAACTCTCCAAAGCAAGATGGAAAAATATTCTTATATCAGACAGTTTGGAAGAACTACTCGATAGTTTACTGGATACTGAATGTAATATAACAGTAGAAGAAACTATCTCTAAAATAGATAATGTTTTAGAGACTGGTCTTTATAGGGCTGAAGGAGACTATTCTCAGGAAATTAAAATTAATGCAGTAAAAGAACAGAGTATGCTTAACTGGGAAAAAAGAAGAGCATTTTTTCGATTAAACCTAGGTAAAATTACAATAATAACCCTGGCAGCTGCACTTTTTTTTTCAATTGCCGGCTCAATAATTTACAACAAACTTAAACCACCAACAACATCCGGTTTTACTTCCCAGCAGGTACTGGAGGCTTATTTCCAGAGTTTTCAGACACTGAATACTGAACTTCTTGATGAAACACTAAAAAAAGGTGTAAGAAACAGCGATTCATCAGAGTTATCAGCAATGTATGTATCATCAAAAGTACGAATGCAGACAGATATGATGTACAGAGTCAAAACTCCTGATGAGTGGATAGATGCTGATGAAACAGCAAAAAAAGATTTAACAGTTTATGGAATAAAAGATCTGGAAATAACAAATATTGATGAAAACAAATACAGTGTTAAATATGAACGTTGGTTTATGGACACAAAGGAAAGTGATGAAATAATTCCGGAGACTGGAGTTTTTAAGGTAGTAAGAGAGGAGATATTTACACTAACAGAGACAAAATACTCCTATGTCATAACATCTATAGAGACTTTAAAGGATGAGATTGAGTTAGTATGGTAGAAAATTTCAAGAATAAAAAAGTTACAATTATGGGGTTGGGTTTAAATGGAGGTGGACTAGCTTCTGCTATTTTCTTTGCCAAGGAAGGAGCCGAGGTTACAGTAACAGATTTAAGAACCAGGGAAATTCTATCTCCTACAATTGAAAAGTTAAAAGATTTCAGTATTAACTACACCCTTGGAGAACACCTGGACGATGACTTTATAAATGCAGATATTGTAATAAAGAATCCCGGGGTACGAAGAGATTCAAAATATCTAAAACTAGCAAAAAGAGTTGAAACAGATATATCAATATTTTTGAGTAGAGTAAATTCACCCATTATTGCAGTAACTGGAAGTAAGGGAAAATCCAGCACAGTTTCAGCTATATACAGTGTTTTAAAGGATGTATATCCCGATGCTAGACTCGGGGGTAATATTACAGTCTCTCCACTTACTTTTATCTCTGATATAAGTGAAAAAACCCCTGTTGTACTTGAACTTTCATCTTGGCAACTTGCAGATATTAAATCAAAAAAATGCTTAAATCCCCAAATATGTGCAATTACCAATATAATGAACGATCATCAGAATGCCTATAACTCTATATATGAATACGCCGACGATAAAGCAGTTATTTTTGAAAATTTTCCAAAGGATACTATTCTCAATTATGATGATGAATTTACAAAATACTTTGAGAAAAGCTTAAAGAACAAACCCCTATACTTTTCCAAAACCGAACTTCCAGCTAATATCGATGGAGCATTTCTATCAGGAAACAGAGAAGGATATATAAGAATTAATAATATAACTGAAAAAATTCTACCAAAAGAACTGTCAATTATGGGAGAACATCAGAGAATTAATCTTTTATTAGCTGGGCTTATTCTCTACAGATTTGGTATTTCATCTGAAATAATAAAGACTGGTCTCTCCAAATTTCCTGGGATTCCCTACAGAATGGAACTGGTAAAAGAGAAAAACAGTATTAAATATTATAATGATTCAGCAGCAACTATACCGGAAGCTGTGATTGCAGCAATAAACAGTTTTAATACTCCCCTAATACTGATTACCGGAGGAACTGATAAAGAGCTGGAGTTTGAATCAGTTAAAGATGATTTTAAAAAACCAAGATTGATATACCTTTTAAAAGGTACTGGAACTGATAAACTAATAAAAGTTCTGGATAGAGAGAAAATTAACTATTACGGGCCATACAACTCTCTGGAAGAATTAATTGAGATATTAAAAAAGGATCTGACTCCCGGAGACAGTGTTCTATTCTCACCGGGAGCTACATCATTTGGAATGTTTAATAATGAATTTCATAGAGGTGATCAGTTTAAAAAGATAATATCCAGCATCTGATCTAAGGAAGAGGCTCTCTTAATTCTGTTTACAAACTCTTCAGAATTATTGATACTCATTCCAATGTATATCAATAGAGATTTTAATCTGTTTATTACAATTCCGGGTTTATGATAATTCTGGATTAAAATCTCATGAAAATCATGTATATACTCCATAATTTTCACTTTTCTCTCATCATCCCCGGGAATAGATATCCCTTTAATTTTGGATGGCAAATAAGGGTCCATTAATACTCCCCGCCCAATCATCCAGGAACTAACATCTGGGAAATCTGAATATAACTGTTTAAAACCATCAACTGTTGTAATGTCTCCATTATAACTAACAGGGTTTAAAGAATTTTTATATACATAATTAAATGATTCCAGATCAGGAGTTCCGGAATATAACTGGCTGGCATATCTAGGATGAACAATAACCTCTTTTAATTTATAGTTATTTAAAAGATCAACCAAGGGTTTTACCAATGTATTATCTGTTAAACCGGTTCTTATTTTAACAGTAAAATCCCCAGGGATATTACCAATAACACCATCCAGAATATTTTTTACACTGTTTAAATCCTTTAATAAACCAGAACCTCTACCTTTCTTGTATATAGCAGGAGCAGGACAACCCATATTAAGATTAAATTCGGTTACTCCAATTTCTGACATTAATTTGGATGAGTAAACAATTGTTTCAGGATTTTTTACCAGATATTGGGGAACAACAGAAATATCCGAGCCTAATTCCGGTAGAAATTTTGGGAAATAATCTCTGTTTGCGTTGTTGTGTTCAGATAGGAGTAGAAATGGGGTTACAACCTTATCAACTCCTTTAAAATGATTAAAATAGCAACTTCTCCATAAAGGGTCTGTATAACCCTTTATTGGAGCTAAAACAATATTTATTGCCATTAAATAGTATAATCAACAACCACTCTGCTTGTAACACATGGGCCGATAATATTTTTTAGTTCTATATGCACGGGATGATCCTGGTAGAGATCCAGCGCAGCCTTATCTGTATGGGTTGAAATTAATATAAGATCTCCAGCTGCATCACTTTTATTCTCATCTATACCAGCTTCTATGGAAAGAAGTCCTGGAATTTTACCATCAAGATTTTCGATAGCCGATTTAAGTTTTGGTCCATCTGCTCTATCTTTTAATTTCCAAACAACTACATGTTTAATCATAAATTCTCCTATAAATCAATTATTTCAAAAGGAGTGTGAAGTTGAGTATATCCACAATCCTTAATTATTTGCTTTGCTTCATTAAAGTAACACTCTATATTGTTTGGAGCATGAACATCACTATTAAGGCAAACTTTTATACCTCTATTAAAACACTCTTTAAGAATCCATGGAGATGGATAGGGAACATCATTAACTCCTCTTGAAAGAGCCCCGGTATTAACTTCGACTATAATATCTCTACTTTTTAAAAGATCAAGGGTTTTTAACACATCCTCCCTGTACCAGGGTTCATTTTCATTAAAATATTTATTCCCTTTGTTAAATTTTCTAATTAGATCAAGATGCCCCAATATATTAAAACCCCCCTGGAGAATTAAAGCCCTCAAAGTTTTATAATACTCTCTTGAGAAAGCTTCTATAGAGCCAAAAACATCATTTAATACTTTTGCAAAAGTAGAATCGCTTTCATCTACACTAAAATAGGTATTAAAACCATCTGGTTTAACCATATGAACCGACCCAATAGAGTAGTCAAGATTGAATTTTTTAAACTTTTCTACTCTGTTTTCATCAGGATAATAATCAATTTCCAGTCCTAAATAAATTTTTATCTCTTTACCGTACTTAACTTTAAGCTCATTTATACTACTAATATAATCAGGAAGATTACTCTCTGTTAATGTCCAGTCATTAATCTCCTTAATTGGTGCATGGGATGAAAACCCCAGAACAGAGAATCCTCTGCTAATTGCTTCGAGAACATACTCTTCAGGATGGCCTTTACCATCACAAAAATAGCAATGAGTATGGTAATTTACTTTCATGGATTAATTAAATAAATTTTAACTAAAGTGGTCAATACTATTTTTGTTTTGTTTTGCTTTTAACTACTATTGTTTTATCGTATAATAAAAATATGGAAGAATTTCTAATATATTTGTCTCCTGATATAGATACAACGATTAATAAACAGTTAGTTGAATTAGGGTATAGTACTATCTCTGGTTCAAATTCTGATATAGATTTACAAAATAAACATATACGACTATTTATATTAACCACAAAGATCAATAACCTTGATTTTGCAAAAAAAGTTAAGAGTAATTTGCACAAGGAGATTCTCTTTATTATTGATGATACAATTAATCAGATAAATACTGATGACTTGGTTTCTTTAGAACCATTAGGTGTTTTATCAATGCCTATTATTCACTATGAATTTAAAATAAACATTCTTAGCATAGTAAAAAAACTTAGTAAGTTTAATCTAATCTCCCAGGGTGAGATATGGTCCCAGGCTCTTATGAATGCAACAACAGATGCAGTTGTTGAAGTAGACAGTATGGGAAAAATAAAACATATGAACTCAGTAGCACAACAACTTGTTGGAATTGAGAATCATAAAGCTGTTGGGGTTGAAGCACAAAGAGTACTTCAATTCAAAATATCTAACAATGAAGAATTAAATTATACAGATGAAGTTTTTGATGAATATATAGAGTTTGAGGGGGAAATATACAATAGAATAGCCAAGCAATTTATTCATATTTCAGGCAAAATGGCAACGGTAAAGGATAATAACGGAAATTCTAAAGGAAAAACTATAATAATCAAAGATATTAGAGAGTTAAAAAACCTTTTCAGTAAAATAAACTATCACACATCCCATGATAACCTGACAGGTCTCCTTAACAGAAAAAGTTTTATTGAAGAAACTGACAAAATTATAACCCTATCTAAATTTGATGGAAGAAATCATGGTTTAATTGTTATCAGTATCGATAAATTTAAAGTTGTTAATGATACATGTGGGCACACTGCCGGCGATGAACTTCTTCGAAAAATAGCATATATAATTAATGAAAATGATAAATTTAAAATTGCCGGAAGAATTAGTGGGGATGAGTTTGGAATTCTTGTTGATGATGCGTCTATTACAGAGATAAAGCATTTAACAAAATCCATAAAAACAAAAATATCCCAACAAGATTTTATATGGGGAGAAAAAGAGTTTCCTATACGATGCTGCTATGGGATTGTAACAATTAATAAAAATACAGTTGACCATTATACCCTATTTGCAGCTGTAGACGATGCAATATCCATTGCTAAAGAGAAAGGTGGAGGAAAGATTGAAATATACAACAATCTGCAAGATGAGTATAATAAAAGACGGGGAGATATGTCATGGATGCACAAGCTGAAAAATGCAATATCCGGTGACCTTTTTGAATTATACTATCAGGAAATTATTCCTATTTCCCCGGAAGATACAAAAAAAATTGAGATTCTGGTTCGACTAAAAGATGAAAATGGAAAAATAATAACTCCTGATATATTCATTCCGCCAGCAGAACACTATGGAATAATGCCGGAAATTGATAAAATTATTATCGAAAAATCAGTGCTATTCTGTAAAGAGTTAATAGAAAACCCCAAAAATGATAGTAAATATATACTAAGTGTCAATCTTTCCGCAACATCAATGCTCGACAAGAGTCTGGCTAGTTACATAATTTCTGTTTTTCAAAAATTTAAAGTACCTCCTACCCTATTCTGCTTTGAAATTACAGAAACCTCTGCAATAAAAAACATGAATATTGCCAAGTATCTTATTAACAATTTAAAAGCGGTTGGTTGTCAGTTTAGTATTGATGATTTTGGAAGTGGTTTTTCCAATTTTAGTTATTTACGCCATATGAATGTTGACTATCTAAAAATTGATGGTTCATTCATCTCAGAAATTATAGATGATCCAATAAGTCTTGCAATGGTAGAATCAATTAACAACATTGGTCACATACTTAAATTAAAAACAGTTGCTGAATTTGTATCAAATAAAGAGATACAGGAAGAACTGATAAAAATAGGAGTTGATTATCTACAGGGCTACTCCATATCGATACCAACTCCTCTTAAAAATCTTTTAAGCTGAGATCATCTCAGTTAAATAATTAGTTCTAAGACATGATTCAAAAAGTTGTTTTGACATTATCTCTTCCCTGGATTCAATTCCATAGCCGTTATTTTTTTCAAGTAACACCAGAATCTTATCGCTATCTTCATTAATAATAGTTAAAAATTCTGGATAATTTTCAGAGCCTTTAATTTTAAATTTCTTCATAAATACCTCTTTGTAGAAAAGTGTTATACATACTAATCGGATAATTTTATAAAGACCTTTATTGAAAGTTAATTTTCAATAATGTAACATGAGATATGGATAACAGATATTTCATTGTAGGTATAAAACATTGTGGGAAAAGTACTATAGGAAGACGTCTAGCAAAAGAGTTAAACACTCTTTTTATCGATTTAGATACAGAAATAGAGAGTAGTACAGGAATGAAAGTTCGGGACTTTTATAAAAAATTCGGTAAAGATAAATTCCAGGAAAAAGAGTTCGAGGAATTATTAAAACTCAGTAAAGAGAGTTTCAACTATATATGTGCTACAGGTGGTGGTATTTGTGACAATGAAAGAGCATTTAAACTTCTTAAAGAGATGAAAAACACAATATACATTAATACAGATTTCCAGACAGTCTATAAAAGAATCATCGCTAATGGTGTTCCTGCTTTTTTAACATCAGAAAATCCTGAAGATGAATTTAGAGAGTTATATACAAAAAGAAATATATTATATAAAGAGTTAGCCCAATATGAAGTTAATGGAAGTAACAAGAGTCCATTTGAAATAACAGAAAACATAATAAAGAGAATAAAGGAGTAACAGTTGCCAGGAAGTAATTATGGAAATATTTTTAAAATAACAACATTTGGAGAGTCTCATGGTGAAGCTCTTGGAGTTGTAATTGATGGTGTTCCTGCAGGGTTTCCACTATCAATGGAAAAAATACAGATGGAAATGGATCGAAGAAGACCAGGACAGTCTGATGCAACAACTCCAAGGAAAGAGAGCGATACTGTTAAATGTCTTTCAGGATTTTTCGAAGGAAAAACCACTGGAACTCCACTGACACTTATTCTTTATAATCAAAACACTAAAAGTTCTGACTATGGTGATATTGTGGAAAAATTCAGACCCGGACATGGAGACTGGACATATTTTTCAAAATATAATGGCCACAGAGATTGGCGTGGTGGTGGAAGATCCTCGGGTCGAGAGACTGCAGCGAGAACAGCAGCGGGAGCTGTTGCAAAGCAGTTTTTGGAATCAATCGGGGTGGACATACATGCCTATACGAAATCAGCTGGTGGAATTAAATGTGAAACTTACAGCAGAGAGGTTATAGAAAAAAATCCAATGAGGGCCTGCGATCCTGTTGCTGCAGAGAAAATGATGGAAAAACTTCATCTTTTAATGAAGGAACATAACAGTATGGGAGGTATTGTAGAGTGTAGAATCTCTAACATGCCTCCGGGAATTGGAGAACCTGTATTTAACAAACTGGATGCAGAGTTGGCTAAGGCAGTAATGTCTTTAGGTACTGTTAAAGGTTTTGAAGTAGGCTCAGGTTTCGCATGTGCTGAGCTTACAGGTAAAGAACAGAATGATCAAAGAGATGCAGATGGTTTTCTTACGAATAATGCAGGAGGAATAATTGCAGGAATCTCTTCTGGGCAGGAAATTGTTTTCAGAGCAGCAATAAAACCAACCCCTTCCATTAGTCAGCCGCAAAAAACTGTAGATAAAAATAATAACTCTACAGAGATAACAACCTTTGGTCGGCATGACCCATGTATCTGTCCACGGATTGTACCTGTAATTGAAGCTATGGCTGCAATTGTTATATTTGACTTAATTCTATTGCAAAAAAGAAATGAGTTTGTAGTTTAAAAATTTTAAGCTGGGATATTATCTAACCCAGCTTTTTTTTACGAACAAAACTTTAGTATCATTACCGGGAGTATCTATTTCAGTTTTTTCAACATTAACCTCAGGAAGAACTTCTTCGGAAACATATTCTACAGCTACTTTAGCAGGTTCAAACCCAACAGGTATTTCAGCTTTTAAAACTACAGGATCACTATCTATATAGCTCATTCTTTTTAATAATGAGACAAGTTTTACTCCATACTTAGGATCTTCAGCCCATTTTCCCGCAAGATCATGTACAGTTTCAGCAGAACCCCTTTTAACAAAATAGAATCGTGGATCCAAAAGTTCCCCTTTTAAATCCTCAGTTGTAGAATAGGCTTTAAGATGTTGAATATGAGCTCTAACCCCATCTCTTATAGTAGAAAAGCTTGCTCCTTTTTTAGAGTCAAATGAACCTAGACCACAAAAATTATTTTGACCATAATCAACAAGTCCACCAAACTTCAGAAAACCTGTCTCAAGACACATCTGAACAAAAGCAATATCCCAATTAATTCCCTCGAGTTTAGCCTCTTCAATATAGATATTTGCAAACTCCATTAATAGTTCATCACCCAATGCTGAATTACCATAGGATAAAAATTGGGATAGAGTTAAAGCGGAACTACTCCCAGGAGAGAAGATCTTATCATTAATACCATAAACACTACAGATTGAAAAAAATACAATCAGAAAAAAGAGGGAATTCTTCATTTTTACATTTTAATCTGAATTTTTAATTTAAAACAAGTTATTTTCCATATTATGAGTAAATGATCTTTCAAAAAATATAATATTTCACAATATTGTGAATAAAGTTTTACTTTATATAAATAGGTAAATAAATTAAAATAGAGTAATGAGTAATGATCTTGAACTGTATGATAATGGAGACATTTTATCAACAAAATGTGAAGCTGCTTTTTTAGTCGGAATAAAAGAGCGTGGAGAAAGTGATGAGGATGCACAGGAACACCTTGAGGAACTAGAATCTCTTGTGGATACCATGGGCATTGGTGTTGTATCAACGGATATAGCAATAATAAGGGAACCTAACCCTAAATTCTATATTGGTGCAGGAAAACTTGAAGAGATAATTGAAAAAGCTAAATCCGCAAGAGCTGATTTAATAATATTTGATGCAGAACTCTCTCCAAGACAACAGAGAAATATTGAAGAGTTCTCAGGAGTAACCGTAATTGACAGACAGGAAGTAATTCTGGATATTTTTGCTGACAGAGCTAGTACTAAAGAGGCAACATTACAGGTTCAACTTGCCAGACTTGAGTACTCATTACCACGATTAACAAGAGCTTGGACCCATCTGTCAAGGCAGAGAGGAGGAGCCAAAGGTAATCGAGGAAAAGGGGAAACCCAGCTAGAAAGCGACAAGCGAATGGTCTTAAGGTACATAACCTCCCTAAAAAAAGAGATTCAGGAAGTTAAGAAAAACAGACTTTTATTAAGAAAAAAAAGAGCTGACAGACCAGTTCCATCTGCTGCAATTGTGGGATATACAAATGCTGGTAAATCATCACTTCTTAATTTTTTAACAGGCAGTAATGTTTTAGCTGAGGATAAACTTTTTGCAACCCTCGACCCAACTTCCAGAAAAATTTCCCTACCTGGAGGTAGAGAGTTTATTTTAACAGACACAGTAGGTTTTATTAGAAAATTACCCCACGATTTAATTGATGCGTTTAAATCAACCCTTGAAGAGGCAGCCTTCGCGGACTTTATAATTCATGTATTAGATATTACAAATCCAAATGTTATGCACCATCAAAAAGTAACTCTTGATGTACTGGAGGATTTAGGAATAAAAAACAAGAAAATAATAACAGTGCTTAATAAAATTGATGCATTAAAACCGGATACTATTGAAGAGTTTAATCTATTAAAATTCCCAGGTGCGGTTAAAATATCTACATATACTGGAGCAGGTATTGATGATTTGCAAAATACAATTCATAAACTGTTAAAAGAACTCAATATAGAAGTTAAATTTTCACTCCCTCTTGATAGATGGGATCTGCTATCCCTATTAAAAAGAGAGAGTCACATAGTCTCAGAAGAGTATAGTGGTGAAAATATACTGGTACAAGCTTCTGTTTCTGAGAAGATAAAAAACCAGTTATCCAATTATATAATTACAGAATAATTAATCTTTTAAAGATTGTTGAATAAGTTGAACAATATAGTAAAGTTTCTTATAAGTATTTAAAAGAGTCTCTTCAAGTGGTTCATCCTGAGCTGCTTGAAGTTCTTTCCAATTTATAATTGTCTCAACCTTACCTACTTTATACTCTTCAAGTATAGCCTTAATAATATTACCAATTATAATCAAATTGGTTACAGAGGTATCAACAATTACCTTGGCCTGGGAATTGATTGTCTTAACTTCACTATCAAGGGCATTTTTAGCAATCATGTCACTACCGGACTTTCTTAGCATTGTTTTTATTTTGCTACCTGAAGGCTCATCATCAGCTAATGAGTTATCTAAATCAATACTTTTAGGAAGAACTTCCTGAACCTTATAAAATGCTTCAGAAAACTCCTGACTTGTTACATGTGTTGCCCATTTTCCTTTAATAAGGAGTATTTCTATTACAGGTTTAGTCTCGGTTTTAAAATAGTCTAGGAAAAAAGCTCTTAAAAAATTTATTGGATCTACATAGGTATAACCAATAAGACCTTTCTTCTCATAAGTGATATTTGCATGTTTTGTATAATATTTATTTCTCTCAATTGAAGTAACATCTCCAAAAATCATCTCAATATACTTGGTTATAGCCATATCTCTTTTCTGTTTTAAAACTTTTTTAAGGCTCTCTTCCGCATCATCTCTAATAGTTCTTATATAATCTTCAACAATAGAGATATCATTAAATATTGGTTTTACCTCGTATATAGGATTTTCATCAATTACTTTAACAATGTTTAATAAAACATTGGAGGATTTAACTTCTTGTATGCTTCTGACTGTTTTGTTCCACACCTTCATATCCATGCTCATGTTGGACCGGTATTTTGAAAAAATCTCGAAGATCTCTTTCCAGTTACTTGAAGTATTAAAAATTGCAAGAATTTCTAAAAAATCCTTTAAATCCTCAATGATATAAGTACCACTTATATCGGAAAAGCTTGTTTTATATACAAAATCATAATTTGGTAATCTGGAATCGAATTTCTTTAACAGAAAATAGTAGTTAAAACAGGATAATTCTTTAAACACTAGCATTAAAGTGAAAGTACTATTAATTCTGTTTGTTAATTCACTGGAAAAACTGGAGACAAGTGCTATAATCTCTTTATGTATCTTACTTGCAGTAAGTTTAACATTTTTGCTTGCTAGCAGACGGCTGTTTATCGATTCAACTGTTAACTGTTCAACTGCATCCAACTGAGATTGTGACATGAAGTTTTCAACAATCATTCTCTTAAACTCTTTTGAGGTCTCTATACTCCCCAGAAGATCACTGTATGGACTTGCTATCTTATATATATTATAAAAAAATTGTGCCAATGAAACTGTAACTTCATCTTTTTTAACATTAAAAAACTTGGTACTTTTCTTAAGACCTTTCTTTATATCCTTAATGATTTTTTTATTTTTTGCATTAGGATCGTTTTCACCTGTAAAAATAGCTAAAATTTTTTCAATAATATCTGTTAACATTGTTATAATATATATCATTCTATATGTCAGTTCAAGTAAAAAAAGAAGCAGTTGAAAAAGTAAAAATTGTAGCTGCCCCCATGTGTCAATATAGATGTCACCTAGCATTTTAGGAAGGACATATACAGATGAAATACAATAATTCAGTTAAAGAGTCAGTTTCAAGGAGAATGATACCTTCAAATAATGAAAAAGAAAATCTGTTTCTACAGAATTAAGAATACCATGCAATACTATTAATACATGGCTATATAAAACTAGAAGAAACAACTCTATTCCTATTAATAAGAACTTGAATAAAAGATACTCTTTATAAGAAAAATACCAAATAATAATGAATATATCTTCACTTAATGAGAAAAAACCTTGTATATACTTAAGAGAACAGAGACTTCATTCTCATAAAAGTTACATCAGGATCAGTCTTACTCATGCTATTCCAATTAGTCATTAAAGAAAGATCTTTTTCATACAGCTTAAGCTTTTCTAAATACATTTTGACATCTTTATTAAACTTCTGTACTTTAGTTATTCAATGCCCCTTACCCATAATTTCAGCAGTTAAAGGTTAGTTTAACTTAGATAACTTTAATATTATTTCTTCCAGTGAAGCTTCATGTGTATCAGATTTAAGTTCCCAAAGAAATTGTAACTTAATATCAGATATAAGTTTGATTATATGTTTCTTAAATTTTTCAAGACTTTTCTGAGTCGCTTTCTTCCTAGTAAATGTATCTCTACCTGCTTTAGATTCTATATTAGTTCCATCTTGGTATACTACATCTTTATTTAACCCACCAAGTGAATCAAGACTATTAACAATTTGAAAAAATAGATCATTTATGGAGTCTTCATATTGATGAACGAACCTGTCAAATGTACTATGATCTGGCACTTTTCTTTCTCTAAGAATTTGTATTAAAATAAGATCCCGTTTACAAAGTCTTTCAAAATCCCAAGAACTATATATCTCCCTTGAGTTCTCGCATATAGAAAAATTATCATCATTATATAAGAATCTACAGCTTTCGGTCTACCGAATTTCTTCTTAGGCAAATCAAATTTACTATAATCAGGCTTTTATAACATAAGAATTAAAGCAGCTTCATTGTCTGTTACTTCAAATGGAATTGATATGTTTAGGTCTAAATAAATTGTTTATGATTGGAAAAATCTGTAATATTCATAGTGTGTTCCTTTTTTGTCTTAAGCAAACAAATTTTAACACACTCTGGAGTTACTATGGTAGCTCAATTTTTTTGATTATATATGAAAAAGGACTGTTACTTTTGCAACAGCCCTTACATAACTAACACCTCATTTATAAACTAAAATGAAGTATTTCCAATAAAAACACTAGTTCCAGCATCGACTGCAACTGCTTTTACCCTAACTTTACCTGCCCACCACCAGCTATCACTAACTGACTCTGAAGATGTACCTGGGTTTGTAGAAACAGATCTCTGCTGCCATCTGTTGTCTATAACTCTATCTAAATATAAATCAACATTTCCTTGTACTACATCTACCCAAGCATTACATCCCCACCAAACCCAGTCTTGTTCAATGGATACCCAGTTGCCCTGCGATATACTTCCGGATAATCCCTGCCTATCATTTGGCTCAGTAATGACCTTGAAACTAATCTCTTTTGCTTGTTTATTCTCTCTTGGAACAATTTCTATCTGATCAGATGATCTCTCTACAAGATCGTTAAAAAGAAATGATTCATCCCCAATACCAACCTCGATTTTCCATTTCCCATTAATAACATCACTAATAGATTCTGAATCCCCCGTAAGAACAACAGTAGCGGAATTGCCCTTTTTCTCCAAAGTTTTACTTGCTGTAACAATAGCTCTGCTTTCACTTAATGTCCAACCATCAACTTCACTTACATTTTCAAGTTCAACAAACTGACTGCATGAAAAAACAACTAATAAAACTGCTAATAAAATAATTACTTTTTTCATAATACTTCCTTTCTTAAGTTTTTTAGAATATTATATATATAACATGTCAAATATTAATGTTACTTTTTTATAAATTAAACAAAGAAAAAAACATAAAACAACTGTAAATTTATAGATAAGAATAAGCATTTAAATACATAAATACTCTAATAAGCTACTTTTCTACTAAAAAAAATGTATTTTTATGAATATTTTTAAATCAATACTAATTACCATTTGAAACTCTTTTATCTATAGTGTATAGTCATGATCATGAATAGTATTGCTTTACAGTTAAATAGAGATCTGGAATCGACTCAAGCTGGTTTTTTATTATCAGAATTGGGGAAAAGATTATACTTTCCCAAAGGTATTGTTGCACAATCAGCAGAAGCTGCAGTTAAAGCTGATAAATATAATGCAACTGCCGGTATGGCATTTAACAAAAAAGAACCACTTATTTTAAGTGGAGTAAAGGATTATATAGATGGTCTAGAACCAAATGACTATATAACATATGCACCAACCCAGGGAATCAAGGGTTTAAGGGATTTATGGAAGGAGAAGATGATTGAAAAGAATCCTTCCCTTTCAGAAATACATACATCTCTTCCAATTGTTGTTCCAGGTTTAACCAGTGGAATCAGTAACACTGCAGATCTTTTTCTCGATAAAGGGGATAATTTGGTAATCCCTGATCTATTCTGGGGCAATTATCAGCTAATTTTTGAAGTACGAAAAGAGGTTAATATAAAAACCTTTAAGTTTTTTAATGGCGATAAAATAGATACTAATTCATTAAAAGAGACACTTATCAGTTCGGCAAAGAATAATAAAGTATCCCTGCTATTAAACTTCCCAAATAATCCTACCGGGTATACTCCTACAAGAGTAGAGGCTGAAGGTATTTCAGAAGCTATAAAAGAAGTAGCGGATATGGGTATAAAAGTACTGGTTATTACAGATGATGCCTATTTTGGACTATTTTATGAAGACAATATATATAAAGAGTCTGTATTCTCCCTGCTTGCCAACATTCATGAAAATGTACTTGCTGTTAAAGTAGATGGTGCAACAAAAGAGGATTACGTATGGGGCTTAAGAGTTGGTTTTATCACTTTTGCAGGTAAAGGTCTAAATAAAAAGCATACTGATGCTCTGGAACAAAAATTGATGGGTTCTGTTAGATCTTCATTTTCCAGTTCATCCAAATTAAGTCAAACCCTTGTAATTAAAGCTTTGAATAATCCAGAGTACTATAAAGAGAAGGAAAAGTTTGAACTTTTAATGAAAAAACGATATTTAAAGGTTAAAGAGATCCTTAAAAACAGAAAAACAGGTTTAAAAATCACTGAATATCCATTTAATTCAGGTTATTTTATGAACTTTAAAACTGATGAGGGTTTTAATGAAAAGCTTAGAGTTGCACTGCTTGACCAAGGGGTTGGAACAATCTCTCTTGGAACAACCAGCTTTAGACTCGCCTACTCCAGTGTTGATGAGGATCAGCTAGAAGATCTTTTTAAAATTATTTTTGATACTGTAGACAGGATAAGTTAACTAATATTATCCTCAATAAATTTTAAATCCTCCTCTATATTTTTAATTTCATTAATTTTTAAACATAGAGGTGGATTATTCTTATTCTCCTTTAAATCTTCAATTACAGCAAGTTCATACAACTCCAGAACCAATTTTCCCAGGGAATATATATTATTTTTATAATTATCCACTAATATTTTTCTAATAGCTTTCTCTTGAGGACTAAGACTTAAAGAGTTACTATTTGCTTTTATTATATTGTATAAATTAGGGAGAATATCTGCATTTGCAGATTTAAGAAACTCAGTAAAAGGAATTATAATCTGATAAATTTCCTCAATTTCAAAACTTCTTCTTCCATAAATTAAGGATTTCTGTCCCTCCAGCCTTTTAATAAAATCCCAATCTTTCTCTTTTAGTTTCGCTACTAAAGATATATCCCTTACTGTTTTTGTAAAAAGATAGTTATAAAAATGTTCCTGAAGTTTATCTATTTTATCTAAAATATTTATATTATTACGTTCCATACAATCTCCCTTGATAACCCTTTCTATCTGAAAGAATATCAATTATAGTATTATATATTACAGCCTTATCCAGAAAGTAGCCTGGAACTGAATGCCGTGTTCCCGGAGTATCTGTATTAACCCTCATAACAATAGTCTCTGCTGGCAGATACTCAATTGCATCAGCAACATATTCCGCATGTCTCATACTAGATGGAAATGAAAGTTCACCTCTTAAATACTCTTCATACATAACAGTTCCGGTTGGAATATGTAAATTGTGAAATTTCACCCCATCTGGTTTGAGAAGTGAAATTTTTTTAACACTATCCAATATATCAGATGAATCCTCTCCAGGCAAACCAAAAATAAAATGAACAACAATTTTAATATTATGTTCTTTTAGCAGATTATAAGCGACAAGAAACTCTTCATAACTGTGCCCTCTATTTATACGTTTCAGCGTATCATTATTGCAACTCTGTAAACCAAGCTCAACCCATACATCAAAACCATCTTTTATATAACTTTTAAGAAGAAGGACTTTGTTTAAATCTATACAATCTGGCCTGGTTGAAACTATTAATTCTCTAAAATTCCCAAGAGAAAGTCCATAATTGTATATTTTTTCTAATGTTTCGCAATCACTATAGGTGTTGGAATATGCTTGAAAATAGAGAATAAAATCTTCAGCTCCGTAACGTCTTTTTAAAAAAGAAAGACTTTTTACAATCTGTTCTTCAATAACTTTTTCACTATCTCCAAGATAGGAACTTCTTGCACCAAAACTGCCACAGAAGCTGCAACCATGATCTGCACGTCCATCAGGTTTATTTGGACAGGAAAAACCACCATCAACACCAACACGATAAACTGTTTTTCCATATCTTTTTTTTAAATAATTACTATAGGTGTTAAAAAGTTCACTGTCCATAGTATATTATTTCACATCTAAGCAGGTTAAAACAACCCAATTGACAACCTTGTATGGGTTAACTAAAATAACTTCATGAAGAAAGCTGCTGCATTATTCCTACTGTTTTTACTATTATCATGTAAAAATTCATCCACCAGTATTATTTATATATATTCCGAGTTACCTGAAACCTCGACAATAATAAATGTTTTTAACAAAAACAATGAAAGAATCAAAGTAACCTTAACAACTGAAATAAATGAGTCTGACTTGGTAATTTACAGAGGACAGTATAAAGATCCGCCTATTGAAACATTAGATCTAAAAAAAATGTTTAATACAAAAATTGATCGAACACTTTTTTATACAGATCTGATAGATTCTATTTACACCAATGAAGGAATAAAATTTATTCCACTATCTTTTAATATACCTGGTATCGTTTATAGCAGGTCCCAAAAAAACATTTCAAATATCATTAAAATTGAGGATTTTGTAAATGAAGATTCAGTATTCTCTCCTTTCTGGAATGAAGAATTTATATTGTGGTATTTTTTATCCAACTTTCCTGAATTAAAACTTGATGAAAGATTAATCAATGAAGAGGATTTTACAAAAATAAAATCAATGATAAATAGAGTCTATGAGAGCAAAAAACAGTGGAATGAAGAAGAGTTCAATAAGAAATATCTTCACCTTTCACCTATCTATCTGCTAAAAAACAACTTTATAGACTACTACTATTTAACACTAAGGGAGTACAATAATTTAAATAAAGAGGAAAAAAAGATTCTGAATTTCAGTGCCCTTGAAAACAACGGATTAATAATTGCAAATGATTATATAACATATGTTGGAATAAGAAAAAACAGTAAGCAAGTACCTCTGGCTGAGAATTTTATAACATGGATTTTTAACAAAGAAAACCAGGAAAAAATTATCGCAGATGCAAAATCCGATGTAAACTCACCTTTAATGTTTCTTGGAGAACTATCTACATTAAAAGAAGTTTCCCAATATACAATCCCGGATTTTTTTAAGTATAGTTATCAATTAATTCCTAACCCGGAAATGATTACTTCATCGGGTAATTACCCTGAATTATGGGAAAGTCTTAGAAAAAATGTTCTACTACCCTTGTTTAAAAATCTAAAGAACCAGAACTATCAGCAGTGGAGAAATTCCCAGGAAGAGTACTACATAGATTGGGCAAAAAAGCATAATAAGTAATTTTTTTGTTTGACAACACAAAAAAGTGCCTATATATTATACAGATAAAATAAAATAACCTATAAGGGGTGGCTAAAAATGGCTGAAGTAAAATTAAAAAACATCGTTAAAATTTATGACGGTGGAGTAAAAGCGGTAGATAATGTTAACATTGACATTAAAGATGAAGAGTTTGTAGTTCTTGTTGGACCTTCAGGTTGTGGTAAATCAACAACATTAAGAATGGTTGCTGGTTTAGAGGACATATCTGATGGTGAATTAACAATCGATGGTAAAAGAATGAATGAGGAAGCACCAAAAGATAGAGATATCGCAATGGTATTCCAAAACTATGCTCTTTATCCACATATGACTGTAAAAGATAACATGGCATTTGGTTTAAAAATTAGAAAATATGCTAAAGAAGAGATTGAATCCCGTGTTGCAGAAGCAGCTGGTATTCTTGAAATTGAAGAGTTACTAGACAGAAAACCAAAAGCATTATCCGGTGGTCAAAGACAAAGGGTTGCTGTAGGTAGAGCAATTGTTAGAAAGCCTAAAGTTTTCTTATTCGATGAACCACTTTCAAATCTTGATGCTAAATTAAGAGTTCAGATGAGAACTGAGATCTCAGCACTACATACAAGACTTCAAGCTACAATGATTTATGTAACACATGACCAGGTAGAAGCTATGACAATGGGTGATAAAATTGTTGTTATGAAAGGTGGAGTTATTCAACAAATTGGTTCTCCTTTACATTTATATAATGAGCCTGTTAACCAGTTTGTTGCATCATTTATCGGTTCTCCAGCTATGAACACTGTTACAGCTAAAGTAAGAGAAGAGAATGGTAAAATTATTGTTGATGAAGGTGGATTCATTGTAACAGTTCCAGCAGACAAACAAGAAGTTATGAAAACTTATGTTGGTAAAAATGTTTTAATGGGTATTAGACCTGAAGATTCAGCAGTTAATAACTCTGCAACTCAGGATGCATATATTAAAGGGACAGTTGAAGTTGTTGAGCCTCTTGGAGATGAAACAATTCTTTACGTAAGTACTGCTGATCACCAAATTGTTTGTAAAGTTGAGCCGACATTTGAAGTAAAAGTTGGTCAAGAATTAACTTTAACACCTAATGTAAGCAAAATTAAATTCTTTGATATTGAGACTGAAAAATCAATTTTCTACAAAGGTTAATATAAAATTAAACTTCAATCAAACATAAAGCCGGCTTTTAGTCGGCTTTTTTTATAGAAGATTGATTATGAAAATATATCATGATATTATGTTTAAAAAATATGGAGCTATTATGAAAAAATTAAAAAAAATCATATATTTAAATATTATTATATTATTTATTGCCTCATGTGCATCAACTCCGGCCCCATCAACAGAAGATAGTGATATACAGATTGAGCAATCAGAAATTGAACCAACAACTGTAGAAGAACCGGTAATTGAGGTAGCTCCAGAACCAGTAGAAGAACCTGTTATTGAAAAAGAACCGGAGCCTGTTGAAGAGCCTATTATTGAGGTTGTACCGGAGCCTGTTGAAGAACCGGTAATAGAAGTAACACCTGAGCCTGAAGAAGAACCTGTTGTTGAAGCCGAGCCTGTCTATATTCCGGAACCACTTGATGAAAATTTGATTTCCCAGGCAAAGCAACAAATTTTTAAGGCTGAAGAAGCTAGAGCTAAAACATATTACCCTGAAAGACTACAGGATTTAAAAGGTAAATTAAATAAAGCAGTAAGTTTAAAAGAGAGTGATCCCGATAGTGCAAGGGAGATACTGAAAGAGATTGATATTGAATCTGAAAAACTTATAAAAGACTCTTTAGAGGCATTAAAATCTGCTTGTATAACAATATTAAACAAACAGGCAGATAAACTGGTAAGAATAAAAGCAGATCTTTATACCCCTGAGGAGTTTTTAACAACCCAACAAAATAGGGAAGATGCTATAAAATCCTTCGATAAGAATAGTTTTACTGATGCATTGGCTCTATACAGAATAGCATATACTTCCCAGGAAAATCTTTTTAATACTTTAAGTAGAAATATTAGCTATATAGAGAAGTTACTAAAAAAAATTAACAGCTACAAAGTTGAAGGTGAAAGATTAAATGTAGAGAAATGGGCTCCAGAGGAGTATTCTATTGCAGTAGATCTCTATCTTAAATCATTAAAACTTATTTACGAAGATTATAATGCTATCGAAGGTGAAACATCACTTAGAGAAACAATATTCTATGCAAAAAAAGCTATTGATCAAGCAAAAATAAATATTGAAGTAGCGAAAACTGATGAAGAAATCTTCAAACTTATGAGTGAATTAGAAGAAGCATCTACTTTAACAATTCTTGATAAAGATGATAATATAATATCTCCAACACAATGGGAAGGAAAGGCTGAATTAAAAGAAAAACCCATAGAGGCTGTGGTTGAGGTTGAAGAGGAAGATGGGTTTGAACCTGTTGAACTTGATAAAGATATTGAAGTTGTCTATCCGGAGTTATCCAGAGTAAAAGTTAAAATTATTCCTGGAGAGACCAGAGTTCTTGGGATTGCAGAAAAGAGAAAATCATTACTGGAAGATGCTAAAGAGTTCTGGCAATTAGGTATTGAAGCTAGAAATAGTGGTGATCTTGTATCTGCCAGTGAATATCTGGCAAAATCAAAAATATACTTAGATGAATATAAGTCAATGGCTGTGGATTATATCTACACTGTTGTTCTTAATCCTGAAAGAAGGGATTGTCTTTGGAGAATAGCTGAAAAAGATGAATTTTACGGGGATCCATTCTTATGGCAGAATATTTGGGAAAGAAACAAAAAACTTATACAGGATCCTGATTTAATATATCCAGGTTGGAAATTAATTATTCCACCTTTAAATTGAAATAGAAATATAACGGAGTAAAAAATGATCGCATTGGTTGGTTGTGGAACAGTTGGAGGGGGAACAGCCCTATTATTAACAAGAGATATTGAGCACATAAAAGCTAAAACTGGTTTAAATATTGGTTTAAAGTATGTTGTTGATATAAATTTTGAAAACGCTAAAGCCCTGGGTATTCCACCAACGCTTTATGAAACAGATTATCAAAAAGTTATAGATGATCCGGAAGTAACAATTGTTATTGAACTTGTTGGAGGATTAACTTTTGCAAGAGATGTTGTTACAAAAGCATTAAATGCCAAGAAAAATGTTGTAACAGCGAATAAGGCCTTATTGGCAAATTATGGAGAATCTCTGTTTAGACTTGCTAGGGAAAACAATGTTTGTATTGGATTTGAAGCAAGTTGTGCCGGGGGTATTCCAATAGTAAATGCCATAACTACCGGAATGGCTGTTAATAAGATTGATGCAATCTATGGTATTGTAAATGGTACTTGTAACTATATTTTAACACAGATGATCGACAAGGGTCAGAGTTATAAAAATGCATTAAAGGGTGCTCAAAAGGCAGGTTTAGCCGAAGCTGACCCTACATTAGATGTTAATGGAATGGATTCAGCCCATAAAATATCAATTTTAAGCTCCCTCTGTTTTGGTTATAATTGCGAACTGGATCATGTTTCTGCTAGTGGTATAGAAAATATAGATATATATGATGTTATGCTTGGTAAAGAGATGGATTACACAATAAAACTATTGGCTATTGGTGAGGCTCATGGTAGTAAATTAAGCCTTAGAGTTCATCCTGCTTTTATCAGTAACACCCATCCTCTTGCAAGAATATCCGGTCCATTTAATGGTGTTAGCCTCTATGGACATGCAGTTGGTCATACTATGTACTATGGTCGAGGTGCAGGAGCTCTTCCAACAGCAAGTGCTATTGGAGCAGATATAATATCAGTTGCTAACGGAACACAGAAAATTAATTTCGATAATTATAAATTCTGGCCGGATTTAACAGAAAAACCAACTTATATGGAACCTTCTGAAATAGCATCAAAATTCTATTTACGACTTAATGTTGAAGATCATGTTGGTGTTACAGCAACTGTAACCAGAATACTGGCTGCAAATGATATTAGTATTTCTGCAATCTCCCAAAAAGAACCAAAACCTGAAGAACCGGCAAATAAAAGAATACCCCTTGTTATACTTTTACATAAGACAACAAAAGGTAAACTGGATACAGCTATTACTTCATTACAGAAAGAGTCAAAGATATCTAAAAATATCATCGTGATCCCTGTTATTGATGAAAAAGCCGAGAATATCCGTTAATTTATAGCCCGGAACCGAAAAAACCGGGCATTTTTTTTCTAACAACTTGACTTTATTGCTTCACTCCCTACAATTATACTTATAATTTAAGGAGTGATCTTTATGCAGTTTAACAAAGAAGATTTTAAAAAAATAGTTATTGACCGTTTAGAGAAAGATTATGGTCGAAATTTAAAAACAGCTACTAAAGAGGAAATCTATTATTCAGTATCTCGAGCTGCATTAAGCAGTATCTGGACTCAGTGGTCGGAAAGAAACAAAGATTTATATAAAAAAGAGAGTAAACAGGCATACTATTTTTCAGCAGAATTCCTTATGGGTCGTGCAATGGGAAATAACCTAGTTAATCTGGGAATACTTGAAGGTGTTCAGGAAGCTCTAAGAGAATTGGATGTTGATTACAACATGATTGAAGAGACTGAATCTGATGCAGGGCTTGGAAATGGAGGCTTAGGAAGATTAGCAGCATGTTTCCTTGACTCATTAGCAACCCTTGGTCTACACGGCCATGGTTATGGAATTAGATACAAATATGGTATGTTTAAACAAAAAATAGAGAACGGATATCAGGTTGAATATCCTGATAACTGGTTACACTATGCTGACCCATGGTCTGTAAAAAGAGAAGCTGACTCTGTGGAAGTTGATTTTTATGGTCATGTAGACTCATTTACTGATGAGAATGGAAAAGTACACTTCAGAACTGTGAATACAGAGAAAGTGACAGCAGTACCCTACGATATGCCTATAATAGGTTATGGAAATGGAGTTGTAAATACACTTAGACTCTGGGAAGCACATAGTCCTGATGGATTCCAGTTACAACTCTTTAATAAGGAGATGTATAATGAATCTGTTGAGAAAAAAAACAGGGCAGAAGACATTTCCAGAGTCCTATATCCAAGTGATTTAGGTCCAAGTGGTAAAACACTTCGACTACGGCAGCAGTATTTTTTCAGTTCAGCATCTCTTAAAGACATAATTCGAAAATACAAAACCATTTTTGGTAAGGATTTTTCTCATTTTCATGAGAAAAACGTTATACAGTTAAATGATACCCACCCTGTTGTTGCAATACCGGAACTGATGAGAATTCTAATTGATGAAGAGTATTTAGAGTGGGATGATGCATGGCAAGTGTGTTGTAAAACTTTTGCATATACAAACCATACTATACTTGCT
>QKAW01000016.1 GCA_003247135.1 Spirochaetales bacterium
ATTAAAAGTTATAACATTTTCCTATGAGATTTTCTAATTTTACAAAAGAAATTAACAATAATTTAATAACAATCCCTGAATGGGTTATTGATAGAAGTGAAAACTGGGCTGTAATTGGTAATAATGGGTCAGGAAAAACACTCCTGGGTGAGATACTGTCTGCTCCCGAAATTAGTGAGTCTGTTGGTTATATATCCTTTGAAAAGGTCGAAGCTCTTTTGGAAGAGGAGAGAAAAAAGGATGATACGGATTTTATGGATAAACTTGATCCGGGAACCCTTGTTAAGGATTATTTAAGTGACCTTAAAGGTGTATTTGATCTTGAAAACATAAAAGACAGAGGGTTAAAGTTTCTCTCTACCGGAGAGTTAACAAAAGTTGTAATATTAAAAGAGCTTGAAAAAAATCCGGATTATCTGGTCCTTGATGAACCCTATGATGGACTTGATATTGAGTCCCAGGGGACACTTTATAATTTTATTGAAGAACTTATAAAATCAGAAATTACTCTTATATTAATTTTAAACAGAGAGAGTGATATTCACCCTCTAATCTCCCATGTTGCTTTTATGCATAACAACAGATTAATACTTCAGGGGGAGAAGGATGATATTTTAAATAGTGAATCATTTAACACTATTCGTCACTTCTCAGGAAACATTCCTGAAACTCTCCCAGGCATTGAGAAGTTTAGTAATGAGGTAGAAGAGTTAATACTTTTTAATAATGTATCAATAGCATTTGGTGAAACAAAAGTTCTAAATAATATTAGTTGGCGTGTAAACACCAAGGATCACTACAAAATTATTGGCCCAAACGGTTCTGGAAAATCTACTCTTTTAAAAATAGTAAGTGCAGATAATCATCAATCCTATGGACAGGATATTACACTTTTCGGTATGAAAAGAGGGACAGGAGAGTCTATATGGGATATAAAAAAACATATTGGCTTAGTCTCTTCTACCCTTCAAAAAGATTATAGAGTATCGATTTCAGTTTTAAATGTTATTTTATCCGGATATTTTGACACTATTGGTCTTTATGATATACCAACCCCAACCCAGATATCAGAAGCAAAAGAGTGGATAAAAATAATTGGTTTGTATGATAAAAAAGAGAACTCCTTTAAAGAGTTATCCTACGGGGAGCAGAGAGTTATACTGATTATTCGGGCTATGGTAAAACACCCTAAAATTCTAATTTTAGACGAACCATGTCTTGGACTGGATCAGGTTAACAGAGAACTTATTCTTCTGCTTCTTGACAGTATTGCCAAAAAAGGTGAAACAACCCTGCTCTACGTTAGCCACAGAAAAGAGGACTACATTGAATCAATAAAAAAAGAACTTTATCTAGAACCCTCAGAAAATGGCAGTTTAGCAATTAAAAAGGAGAGAGAATGAGATACCATTTAGCCGCATTTATTACTGTTACAATATGGAGTATAACATATATCTCTTCAAAGGTTGTTCTGCAGATATTAACTCCAACCGAGTTAACACTGTACCGGTTTATTATTGGATATATATGTTTGCTTATTATAAAACCGCCTAAAAGTTTTAAATTAAACATAAAAGATGATTTTTATATAATTATATCAGCTTTTTTTGGTATATTTCTGTATTATATTATAGAAAATTCATCAACTAGCCTAACTCAGCCTGCCTATGTTTCGATAATAGTATCAACAATCCCATTAATTACTTCTATTCTAGCCCATTTTATGAATAGAGATGAAAAATTCTCTGCAATTCAGATCATAACATTTATTATGGCTTTTTCTGGTATAACAATAGTAATCCTCGGTGGGGCTTCCCTGGAGTCAGGTTATTTACTTGGGAATATTCTTGCTCTATTGGGAGCCATTGTATTCAGTTTTTATAATATATTTCTTAAAAGAATTGACCCCAATATTAATCCTTTAGAGAAGGCAAGAAAAATAAATTTTTATGGTCTTATAATGATTATTATTCTATTTCTCATAACACCCCACAGAGGCCTTCCGGAAGATCTTTTATCTATAAAATATATGGGTAATGTTATTTTTCTTGGTGTTATTGCTTCAAGTATCTGTATCCTGTTATGGGGTTACAGTATAACCGGCATAGGCTCTGTTAAAACCAGTAAATATATCTATCTGGCACCTTTGATAACTAGTGTAGTATCAAATGTTATTCTTCACGAGAGTTATTCATTACCAAAGATTATTGGTATGATCCTGATTATCGGAGGTATGTTAATCCCCCATTTTTTGGGAGCAGACAGATCTAAACTTAAAAAAATTGCCTGAATCTGATTAACTGGATTAAAATTAACCTCTTTTTTTTTTACAAAAAAAAATATAACATGGTAAAATAATAAAAAATGGAGAACTAGATGATTTTTGACCGCGGAGTTAACTACATAAAAGAACACGGAAGACCTTTAGAGAGAAAGTTGCTTGAATACTATTTCTTTGATGGATCAAAATATGATGTTCTGGAAGAACTTATTAAATACCATAATAGCGATGGTGGTTTCGGAAAATCATTGGAACCTGATTTCAGAGCAAAAGAGAGTTCTGTTCTATGTACATGCTACGCCCTTGATATTATGATTGATTTAGACTTTGATGCAACAGAGGCTTGTGTTACGTCAGCAATTAAATACTTGATAGATAATTATGATAGAAACAGTAGTACATGGAGATATATACCTGAATTAAATGAGTATTATGCCCATGCTCCATGGTGGAACCAGGATAAACTCTCAGAAACATTTAATAACTTTGTAGAGAATCCTAAAGCTAAAATATGCAGTTATTTACTTCACTTTAAAGAAGTTGTTTCTGAATCATTTAGTAGTAAAATTATGTCAGAGGTTCTGGATTATCTGGAACACAGAGATAATAATATTAGTCCGGACTCCATTTTGTGCTACCTTAAACTTTTAAAATGCAAAAATTTATCCATTGATGCTGATTATAAAATTAAAAAAAGACTAAAGGCATTAATTCCTGCAAATATTGAATCAAACCCTGAAAAATGGGGGGAATATAATTTAAAACCTGTTGATGTTATAAGTAGTAATGACTCTCCTTTTATTGATTCAATTATTGATATTTTTAATACGAATCTTGACTATGTAGTTGAAACCCAGAATAGTGACGGTTCATGGCCTGTTTGCTGGACCTGGGGAGATGTTTTTCCTGAAAACTGGCACACAGCTGAGAGAGAGTGGATGGGAATAGTAACTTTAGAGAGACTTAAACTTCTGAAAGAATTCCAGAGGATATAGTTTTTTACCAATCAAATGGTTATTTTTACCATTTTACTCTATATATTCAACAAAATACCAGTTATTTGGAATTGGCATAGTTATTGCTTTATTTTATATAAAGGAGATTTTTAAATGAGGTATTTTGTTGTAGTTTTATTGTTCTGTTTTAGCTATTTATCACTTTTTTCCAGTATAGTTTCTGAAGGGGATAAAAAAAATATTTCACTTTTTAATGTGGATACATTGGAAATAATAACTGTAACCGGAGATATTGTTCTTAAAAGTGCAGACATTGATAATGTAAATGTAGAGTTGAAAAGTTATTCCGGAGGGCCAGAACTCTATATAAATAAGGGTTCAAAACTATCCATTGAAGTTAAAAAGCCATTTTTTAGTTTTTTCAACTTTCGTTTTAGCAGAGTGGAATTAATTGTTACCATACCTAGGAAGTTTGACAGAGATATTCTGGTTAAATCAAGTTCCGGAGATTTTAACTTTAATTCAATCGATGCTGATAATTTAAATATAAAATTAAGCTCCGGTGATATTACCGGAGAAGATATTCAGCTAAAAAAAGGTTCATTTAACACTTCTTCAGGTGATATAGAGATAAAAAGAATCACCTCTGAAATATCCGAGTTCAGACTATCATCAGGCTCTCTTTCTCTAAGTGAGTTTGAAGGCGAGATTAATGGTAGATTAAGCTCTGGTAATGTATCCCTTGAAATTGAGAGATTAAATAACGACATTGATCTGTCTCTTTCCAGTGGAAATGCAGATATTAGATTTAATGAAAAGTCTATTGACGCATCATTTGACCTAAAAACAAGTTCTGGAAATGTAATTTTAAAATACCCCGTTTTAGCTGAAACTTTAGAAAAACGGAGTATTGTTGGAACTACCGGTAGCGGAAAATATAGAGTTAAAGTAAGAAACTCCTCTGGAAATATTTCTATTTGGTAGTTATTTTTTAATCAGTTCCCACTGGCTTAAAAACATTCCGGCTAGCATTAAAATGCAGCCTGCAAGCCCTCTTGGAGTTAACCCCTCTGATAGGAAAAGTATGCCCCCTACAACAGCAAAAACACTTTCAAAACTCATTATTATAGCTGAGTGGGCTGGAGGGGCATCTCTTTGTGCAACAATCTGGAGGGTATATGCAATCCCTACAGAACCTATTCCACCGTAGAGAATAGGTATTAAAGCTTTTATAATTGAATAAATATTAATATCTTCAATTAAAACCGCTGTTATTAAACTAATTGCAGAACACCAGGCAAACTGTATAGATGCTAGTAAAACAGGCTCAACCTTCTTTGAGTAGTGATCTATAAGAAGAACATGAAAGGCAAAACAAAATGAACAAAGAAGAACAAGAAAGTCTCCTCTGTTAATACTGCTTCCTTTTGTAACACTAATAAAATATAGTCCAATAGCAGCAATTATAGCTCCTATCCAGGTTGGAATTCCTGTTTTATGTTTTAGGGCAATTCCAAAAATGGGAACAAGTACCACATATAAACCTGTTATAAATCCAGCCTTTCCAGCTGTAGTATACTGTAAGCCTACTTGTTGTAGTGAAGCTCCAAGGAAAAGAACCACTCCTAAAAGAAGTCCCGCCCCAAAAACCCTTTTACCGGAGATAGTGTAACTAAGTCTATTCTGATTTATTCTCTTTTTTTTCATAAAGTATATAAGAGGAATTAACGACAGAGAACCTATAGCGAACCTGATCCCGTTGTATAAGTAGGGGCCTATAAATTCCATACCCTTTAACTGAGCAACAAAAGCAAAACCCCATATTGCTGATGTAAGTATTAATAACAAGTCTGATCTTAGAGTTTTATTTATCATATTTTCCTTTCTGGTTTAAAAAATTTTCTTGTAGATGTGACAGTATGGTTCTTTGTTATGCCTTACATAGTAATCTTGATGATACTCTTCTGCTTCCCAGAATTTTTCAAATTTGATTAGAGATGTAGCAACCCTATAACCTTTATCTTTTAATATTCCTATTACTTTTTTGCAAATATCCAGCTCTTCCTGATTATTATAGAAAATTGCTGATAAATATTGGGAGCCTATATCAGGACCCTGTCCATCTGTCTGAGTTGAATCATGTATTTCAAAAAAATATTTAACAAGTGTTTCGTAGCTTATTTCAGATGGGTCGTAGGAAATCTTTACAACCTCCAGATGCCCTGTCCTTCCTGTACAAACTTCTTCATAGCTTGGTTTAACTTTATTTCCACCGGAATATCCGGAAGTTACAGCGTATACTCCTTGCTGTTTTTGAAACAGATGCTCAACACCCCAGAAACATCCACCGGCAAAATAGGCAGATTCTGTTGCTTTAAACCTTATAGATAAGGAATTTACACAATAACGTCTATTTTTTTCTGTTAATTTTTCACCAATAAAAATATGTCCCAGATGCCCCCCGCATTTCTTGCAGAGAATTTCGGTTCTTCTTCCATCTCTGTCCATTTTCTTTTCAACAGAGTCCGGTAGTTCATCATCAAAACTGGGCCAACCGCAACCAGAGTTAAATTTTGCATCAGAACTATATAGAACTGAATTACATTGCCGGCATAGATATAAACCTTCCTGAAAAAAGTCATCATACTCTCCGGTAAATGGTGCTTCTGTTCCTTTATAAATAATAATATTTTCTTCTTCTTTTGTTAATTTATTATAATTACTCACTGTCATTAACTCCTATAGGGAATTCTAAAATAAAATTTACACCCTCCCCAATACTACTGAAACACTTTATAGAACCATGTAATTTTTGGGTAATCAAATTATACACAATATGCATTCCTAATCCACTACCCCCTTGGCCTCTTTTTGTAGTAAAAAAAGGATCATAAATCTTTTTTAATTCGTTAACATCTATACCTTTTCCATTATCGGAATATGTAATATTTACCATATTACTAATTCTTTTGACTTTTATAATAATTGTACCCTCTTCAATATTCTCAAAACCGTGGGTTATTGAATTAGTAATCAAATTTGTTAATATTTGAGAGAAGACTCCCGGATAGCTTTTTATTATAAAATCCTCATCATATTCAACATTAATTTTATGTTTTGTTTTTTTATAGTATGGATGAAGACTTATCAGAATTTCCTTAACATACTCACCTATTTTAAACTCTCTAATCTCTTCACTTGATTGATCAACAGCCACCTGTTTAAAACTTCTTATTAAGCTGGAGGACTTTGCTCCATTGGAGAGGATAAGATTGGAGGTACTAACAACTTTTTCGCAATAATCTGTAAATTTGCTTTTTGAAAGAGTTTTATCTTCAATAGATTGAATCACATCCTGAGTATATTCTGCTAAATACGATGCGGCTGTAACAATTATACCTATAGGAGTATTTATCTCATGGGCTATTCCTGCAACCATACCTCCAAGACTTGCCAGTTTTTCTGACTCAATCATCTTCTCATTAGCATCATGAAGGGATTTCAATGTAGTTCTTAACTCATAAGTCTGTTTATCGACCTCTTTTTCCAGTAATAATTTGTGGTTATTAATTGTATCATTTGCCAACTTTAGCTCGCTTTCACGTAGTTCTATAACTGAAGCCATCTGGTTAATAGATTTAGCCAGCTGATCCAGTTCATAAATATCCAATGATGATATTTTATTTTGATAATTACCATTGGTTATTCCTTTGGTTGTTCCAAGAATTCTATTAATTGAGAGTGAAATCTTCTGTCTGAATTGTCTGCCAATAAAAATGGTGAATGCTATTAAAATAAATATAACCAGTACAGAGGGAAAAATAATTTTACTAAAGGGTTTATAAATATTTCTAACAGGTGTAAAAAGAGTTACATCCCAACCAGTATCTGACATTTTGCTGTAATTAACATAATAGAGTCTCTTTTCAATTTTTAAAGTATAAAGAGTATTAAATTCACTAAAGCCAGGCAGCCCTTCCTCATCCCTGAATTTTTCGCTTATATATAAAAACGTACCATTTTGGTCAGTTATTGATAGTCCATTTTCAATTTCAGTATTGTTCAACTGTTCAACAAAACTCTCTATCTCTTCTAATGGAATAAAAAGGGTAATTACTCCATTAGAAAATGACATACTAAGGGCTAACCCGCCTATATGAGAACTGTTTGGAATTAAGGAATAAAACTTGGTTGGTTTTTCTTGCCCAACTGTACTAATAAAATAATCTGAAGAGGATATGTTTTCAATAGATTTCCGGCTTATATCCGGATACTGTAACATAATATTTCCATTTAAATCAGAAATTATTATATTTCTTTCTGAATTTTCTCCACATATAACTGAGGCAATCTTAGAAAAATAATAACTTTCCAGACTTATTCCATCTTCCAGAAGATCTTTTGCAATAGACATAAGTTTTATTGGTCTATTAATATACTCATTTATACTGTTTATTAAAATTTCTATCTTTATTTTTTCTTCTTTCTCAATCTCCTGATTTATAAGGTCCAACGAAATAAAAATTGTATAATTAAGTATTAATATTATTGGAACAACTACTGATAAAATAAGAAAAGATGCCAGAAATTTACTTAAAGTTGTAGTTTGCTCCATTTAATTTTACTCTACAGGATAACCACCAGCTTGCCAATCACTGTAGCCATACCTTAAATTATACACTTTGCTAAAACCGGCATCTGTTAAAATTTTTGCGGCAACTGTACTTCTGTTACCTGATGCACAGTAAACCAGAACCGGTTCATCCTTATATTTCTCCAATTTGCTTATTTCTGATTGTAGTACCTGTACAGGTAACAGATGAGAATTTACTAGGTGACCTGCGCCATATTCTCCAGGTGTTCGTACATCCAGAATAAATGGATTAACGTTCTCAATAAGTTTTAATGCATCGGCACTTTTTACTTCGTAATAGTTATTTGCATCCAGCTCAATTACATTAATAACTCCTTTTTTTGAATCTACAGTAAATTCATATCTTCCAGCCTCTTTCATCTTTATATATTGAGTATCTTTGTTTTGAATAGGAATTTGTGTATCAACTTTAATGTCCGGTATTAACAATTGAGCTGTTTTGTTTTTTCCAGGATTGAAGACAATATAATCCCCTCTGTAGACTGTTAAATCAAGGTCCTTATAATCTTCAATATTAATTACTCTAAGTCCGGCTTCAAGGTATCCGGAAATCTCACTATTTTTTCCATCTGACATACAAGAAAACAGTGTTAAAAACAGTGATATTACAAATATAGATTTTTTCATATATTCTCCTTTAGCAATATAATAAGAGTTTTTATTGAGTAAAACAAGGTTTTTTTTAATATCCATAGTTTAATTATAGATTGTCGGTTCTGTATTGCAATAAAAAAGATTGATTGAGTTAATAATAATTAGTACTATTAAAAATTAGGAGAGTATTATGGTAACAAAAGATATTGTCTTAAAGGCATTAAGTCAAATAGAAGACCCTGATCTTCATAAAGATATTGTAACCCTTGGGTTTATAAAAGAGTTAGTTATTAATGGTGGAAATGTAAGTTTTATTATGGAACTGACTATTGCTGGTTGTCCTTTAAAAAATATGTTTAAATCCGAAGCTGAAAAACTTGTTTCAGCTATTGATGGAGTTGAAAAAGTGCATATTGTAATGTCTTCCAGGGATAAGAAAAACAGTAATAAAAGTGATAGTCTTGCAAATGTAAAAAATATAATTGCTGTAGCATCAGCCAAGGGTGGTGTTGGAAAATCTACAGTTTCTGCAACTCTGGCAAGTGAATTTGCGGCTAAAGGTTTTAAAGTTGGGCTTTTGGATACTGATCTTTTTGGACCATCTGTTCCTACACTTTTTAATCAACACGATGCAAAAATATATCAGAGGGACAAAATGTTTATTCCTCATGATTTTAACGGAATTAAACTTATGTCATTCGGGTTTTTAATGGGTGATTCCCCTGCGATAATGCGTGGGCCTATGGTTTCCAGCTATATTCAGCAAATTTTAACATCAGTTGAATGGGGAGAACTTGACTATCTGTTTATTGATATGCCTCCCGGAACTGGGGATATTCAGTTAACAATTTCTCAAACAATTAAGCTAGATGGGGCAATTATTGTAACAACCAGATCCTCACTCTCCCTTGTAGATGTTGTTAAGGGTATTTTAATGTTTGAAAAGGTAGAGATACCAATTCTTGGTGTTGTTGAGAATATGTCCCACTTTATTTGTGACAACTGTGATAAAGAGCACCATATTTTTGGAGAACAGAGAGGTGATCTGTCTGAAAGATTCGGTATAGAGACTCTGGCCCATATTCCAATAGAAGCCGGCAGAGCTGTGCCATTTGATAAATACTCATCGAACAAACTTAACAGTGATCTGGTTGATTCTATAATTAGACAATTGGGAATTCTCCACTCTAATGCTACTGCTAGACCAACTGTCGAGTTAACAGATTCAGATATAATTGTTAAGTGGGATGATGGAGACACAAAGAAGATTCCTAACATAAAACTAAGGGATAACTGCAAATGTGCTCTATGTGTTGATGAGTATACCGGTGAAAAAGTTCTAAAAACCGAGGATATCCCTAAGGATATCCATGGTCTTGAAGTGACTGCACTGGGTAATTACGCAGTGTCTATTAAATGGAGTGATGGACACTCTTCAAGTATCTACCCATACAGTTCACTAAGATAGCTACTCGTTGTAATTTGGTGCATATCCTCCATTAGAGTATGCACCTTTCTCATTTACATGTCCTCTAGTTAATGAACCTACCATTGATGAGTAGTTGTTTGCCTGACTCAATGTAGGGAATTCATCGGTTATTTCAAGAGAGTAATCTCCTAGGGCATAGTTTGTATATATTGCTTCATTATCCCAGGTAACAGTTAATGTATTTGGTGGAGCTAAAGCAATGCTATCAATAAAGAGATTGTTAATATCCTGTAAACTTGAGTTACTTGTACTAACATACTTTCCACCAACTTTTAATACATTATTTCTGAAGTATGGATAAATATTTAAACTGGAAATGTACAATCCTTCGTTAAATGAGCCAGATATAATATTATTGTCTATTGTATAGACAGAAGTTGATGAACTCTCTGTAATATTTATAGCTATAGGAGTGCTTGAACCCTTACCTATAATTGTATTTCTTCTAATATTTGCCGTAATCTGACTATCGGAATTATTAGCAAAATATATTGCATTACTGTTTTCGGCAACCAGTACAGAGTTATCCAAAGTAATTATGGAGCCACCTTTTGGATAAAATACTTCAAATACTATATCATACTCGTTATCAATTACCTCTAACCTACTGTTTGTTATTGTTGTATCTCCTCCTCTGTTAGTACTGGAAGTTCCAACCCTTACTACCCTGCTGGATGTCTTATTAATATAGGCACCATCAATTTTTAATACTGAGTTTCCACTAGTATTTCCGGAAACTATTCCGTTCCAATTTGTTCCAGAGGCTGTTAATTTAACTCTTCTATTATCAATTCCATAAACTTCAAGTGTTCCTCCATTTATAATTCCATATCCTGTACCAAATGCCAGAGTAACTCCAGGGTAGATAACAAGTGTGCTACCTTCCCCAATAGTAATATCTCCATTAACATTTATTACTGTAGCTGCATCCCCCGGTGCTATATATTTTGTTCCGGATATTATTGATAAACCACTAGATAGTGATGTTATCTCTGTTCCTGTAAATACAGGGGTAAGAGTTACAGTTTTACTATCCTGGGTTAGAGTGCTGTAATCAGCTGTAACCTGAACATCGGTATTATAATATAAAATATCTTTAGAAATAGTAAAATTACCGGTTGCAGTTCCATTAACCAAAGTGATGGTAGATGGAGTAATGGTATAACCGCTATCTGTACCGACTGAAATACTTCCACTAAAACCGGTTGCTGTAATACCATTTTCATTTGTTACAGTAACAGTGTAGGATGTTGATTGATTATTACCAATTGTAGCCGGTGCTGAGAGAGCTATTTTTGAGGCGGTTAATGAAGCATTTGCAGATAGATTAATTGTATATGTGCCTTCATCACTATCTGAATTTGCAATTGTAACTGTCGCAGTTTTATTGCCTGTTGTACCTGTTGGGCTATAGGTTACAACAAATGTCACAGAGCTTCCGGGATTTATTGTTGAACCTGAAACCTGGGTAGTTATAGCAAAAAGTGATGCATCTGTTCCTGTAATTGTTATAGGTGTTGATCCTGAAAGTGTTAAAACTTCTCCACCTATATTTTTAATTACAAATGTAGCAATTTTACTTCCACCTAACTCCATTCCACCTACATTAAAAGTACCTCCTGAGACTGTATCAAAGTTGTCAACTAACAGACTAATTTCTGCTGGGCCTGTTGGAACAACAGCTGTAGCAGTTAAATTTAATATATATGTTCCTTCATCACTGTCTGAATTGGAGACTGTAATAGTAGCATTTTTTGCTCCTGCAGTTCCTGTAGGTGCAAAGGTTACTACAAATGTCCCAGAACCACCTGCAGCAACAGTTGTTCCGGAAAAGGCTGTTGATACTGTATATAAACCTGAATCAGTTCCGGAAATAACTATAGGTGTAGCTCCATTTAAGGTTAATTCACTACTACCGCTATTTTTTATTGTAATAGTAACATCTTTTGTTAGACCAGTGTTTAAACTTCCAAAGTCATAGCTTGTTCCTAATAAATATTCAGTATTATTTATAAATAGTCCAATCTCAGCATTTGGAGAGGTCTGGGTTTCTGTAGCTGTTGCCTGTAAATTAATTACATAAACAGCCTCGTCTGAGTCGGAGTTATTAATAGTTATAGATGAATTTTTTACACCCTCACTACCTGTAGGTGTAAAGGTTACTGCAAATGTTCCTGAACCACCCGCTGCAATAGTCGTACCGGAAAAAGGAGTTGTTATTGCAAATAGAGTGGAATCAGTTCCAGTTAAAGTTATAGGTGTACTACCTGTAAGATTTAGAACAGCATTTCCACTATTTTTAACTGTAAAAGTAACACTTTTTGTCTCTCCAATTTTAGTTGAACCCATATCATAGGTTGCACCGGAGACTTTTACCACCGAGGCTATCTCAACACTTATCTCAGGTGAAGTGTTCACAGTTGGATCCTCATTTCCTGAATCATTATCCTTTGGTACAGCTGGAGGAGGTAATAAAAAACATCCAGTGACCATAATTATAAAAAAATAGACAATAATAGATTTACAATTTAAAAGTTTCATAAATTACTCCTTAGAATAAATTCTAATACTCATTAAAATGATTATCAAACTATTGTATTAAAAATTAGCTTAATATAGTCTTCTTCTGGAGTTTTTTAAATGAATAAAAAGATGACTACGCTCTCATTGGCATTTCCACTCTTTATTGAGACTTTTTTAAGAACACTGTTAATGAATGTTGATACAATAATGTTAAGCCGTTATTCAGATAAGGCTGTAGCAGCTGTTGGGTTAATTCAGCAATTCGGAATGTTTATCATGATTCTCTATATGATGGGTGCATCCGGGGCAAGTATTCTTGTCTCACAGAATCTAGGTGCAAAAAATCATGAAACAGCCTCAAAAATATCCCAGGCAGCCCTGTTTTTTAATATTTTTGCAGGAATAATACTGAGTATAATCCTCTATCTGTTAACTGAGACAATTCTTGGAAATCTAAAACTGGAAGATGATGTTAGAAATTACGGAATCCAATATTTTAAAATATATGTTCTATTTTCAACATTCCAGGCAATCAGTCTTGTTTTTTCTAACATTATCAGGAGCTACGGTTACTCCTATACTCCAATGTTTGTTAATGTTTTAACTAATATTATAAATATTGTTGGAAATTATCTGTTAATATTCGGAAATTTCGGCTTTCCAAGGCTGGGGGTACAGGGAGTAGCAATATCAACCGTTATCAGTCAGGGTACAGGGGCAATAATTTTAGGTATTTTAGTATACAGAAAACCTGAGATTAATATGTTCATCAGAGTAAAATTTATTAATATTAAAAGATTTATTACAAATATTCTTAAAGTTGGGGTTCCGGCTGCCGGAGAATTCCTCTCCTACAATCTTGCTCAAATATTAATAATCTATTTTGTTACACTTCTTGGAACAAACTCTCTGGCTTCCTACTCCTATGCATCAAATTTTACAAGAGCCTCTTTTATGCTTGCGATCTCCATAGGTAGTGCATCCCAGATTCTTGTAGGATATTATGCAGGAGCCGGAAATATGGACAAAGCCTACACTCTTTGTAAAAGAAATCTTAAATGGGGTATACTATTCTCAGGTCTTTCTACGGTTTTGATTGCAATTTTTAGAAACTTCCTATTGGGAAAATTAACTCAAAACAGTGAAATAATTGCAATTACATCGGTATTACTTCTAATATCTGTATTTCATGAAATTGGGCGTCCAATGAATCTAATAATTATTGCAGCACTCAGAGGTGCGGGAGATGTAAAATTTCCGGTTTACACAGGAATTATTATGCAATGGAGTATATCTGTAACCCTAGCATATCTTTTCGGGATTCGTTTAGGATATGGTTTAGCTGGAATATGGGCTGCCAGAGCATTTGAAGAGTGGATAAGAGGATTCATAATGGTTAAAAGATGGTCCTCAAGAAGATGGGAGAGTAAAGTTCTAGTATAGTTGTTATAGTATAGTTGACTAAAACAACGCTTAAAACTATTATATTTATTCGCTTTATAAAATATATAGGAGTTTTTATATGTCAGATAATTTAACAAATGTTAAAATTGTTGATAACAGTGCTAACCCGGCACCACTAGGGCTTGTAGGATTCGGTTTAACAACAATTTTATTAAATTTTCACAATGCAGGTTTCTTCCCATTAAATTCAATGATTATGGGAATGGGAATTGCAGTTGGTGGTGTAGCCCAAGTAATTGCAGGTATTCTGGAGTCGCAAAAAAAGAATACTTTTGGAACAACAGCATTTACTCTATACGGTTTTTTCTGGATTAGTCTTGTAATTACATGGACTTTCCCAAAACTGGGTGTTGCTGATGCTTCTTCTGCATATGCAATGGGATTCTATTTACTATTTTGGGGTATCTTTACTTTAGGGATGTTCTTTGGAACATTAAAGCTTAACAGAGCTCTTCAAGTTGTATTTAGTTCTCTTGCACTACTATTCTTCTTACTTGCAATTGGTGATTTCTCAGAAAATCATGTAGTAAAAACAGTTGCCGGATTTGAAGGAATCTTCTGTGGTCTATCTGCACTTTATACTGCAATTGCCCAGGTTTTAAATGAAATCTACGGAAAAGAGATTTTACCTATTGGTGTAGTTAAATAACTTAAAGCTAAAGCATAATTAAAGGGACTCACATTGAGTCTCTTTTTTTTTTGGTACAAAAATTGCATCTTCTTTTATAGACATTAAAAACTGGGTTATATAACAAATTATGTAACATTAATGTTAATGAAGGAGATTGTATGAACACAAACGTAAGGCCATTTGATAAAGTTAAAGATATTATAAATAAAACAGGACTGGATATAAGTTATTATTATGATGATCTTATCTTCTCTGATCACTCTCTATTTATTATTCAATTTCATGATAAAGACCCTGAGATTCTTAAACTGTTTTTTAACAAGGATTGCGAATTTGACAAAAAGATTAAGTTTAAAGATATACTTTGCAAAGAGTCAGAAAAATTGGGATTTTTAATGTTGGATGAAGGCACATTTTACATAACAGAGAATCCTGAAAACAGGGAGATTAGTATACATTATGAATAAGATTGAAGATTTACTCACAAAAAGAAGGACTATATCAATATCAAATATTTGTGAAACACTGGATTATTCTGTTGAAGATGCTCTTCCTCTTTTAAAAAAACTTGAAGAGAGCAAGAAAATTAGAGTAGTTAACTCTCCTTGTACCCTGGACTGTAGTAGCTGCTCAACCTGTGGTGATGAGCAGCAGAGTAAATACAGTGATACAACAATTATTGTTTCTTTACTGGGGATGCAGATTTAGATACTATTGAAAATAGTATTATTAGTATTAATAAAAATATTGGTGATACAATAAAGCTGGTATGTAATCCATATTTATCACCAATTATTCCCATTATTAATGATGATGAACTATATCCCGGAACTCCAAAGCAGGATAAAAAGATCATAAGTATTGTTAAATCAACCTTCATTATTGATCCGGCATAAGATTGAATACTTGGCCATAAACATGCAATTGAGAGTCCCATAATAAAAATTAGAACAAAGATAGTATAGATACTGACAGTTAAATAGAAAATAATACTAAACAGAAGTCCAAAAACAAGTGATACAAGAATAATATTCTTTATCTTAATTTTATGAACCATCTTACTGGTTACAAGCCGACCAATAACCATACCAATTGCAAATAGTGCTGCACCTAATGCTCCAACTCTTGGTGCTGCTCCAAACTGTAACTGAATATAACTTGCACTCCAGAAGGCAAAAGCACTCTCAGCTCCTCCGGCAAAGAAAAGAGAGAAACCCAGGAGCCAGAATTTTGGCATGGATATTATCTCCCCCATGTGGCTGAAATCAGTTCTTGATTTTGGAAGTGTTAAACTCCTGCTTGATGGAAATATGGGAATAATTACTAAAACAGCTACAGATAGAATAACAAATATTAACCTCCATGAAACACCTCGAGTTAAGAGATCTCCAAATATAAGAACACTAAATGTTACTCCAATTGGCCAAAAAGCGTGAAGTAAGTTCATCTTCTTTCCACCATCATTAGGATGTAGATCCTCTACCAGTGGAGTTAATAAACCTTCAAGAAATCCCTGACCAAACCCAATAACAATTATTAGAAAAGCAGAAAGAAGATATGTATCACTTTTTGTAAAAAGAAATAGCCCTAGGGATAGTATTAAAAGCGAGAATTTAATGATTTTAATTTTTCCAAACTTTCCTGCAAAATAACTGCTGGATAGAAGAACAAAAAACTGTACCATTGAGGCAATAAACCCCAAGGAGCCCCCCTGCGTCAGGTTGAAAGATATCTCTTCAGACATTTTAACTAGACAAATAGGTAAAACTGAAGCACTTGCTGCATAAATAAACATTGTCGCCATAGAAGCAACATCTGTTCTTTTTCTTAAATTATCCATTATTTCCTCTTTTTTTTCCATTCATTACTTTTCTTCCAGCAGATGCTATTATTTTTACTACTGGTTTTTCAAGATCCCTCTGAACAAGTTTAAATTTCTCTCTAACAGGTATAAACTGAGGACATTTTCTTTCGCAAAGTCCGCAATTTGTACAGGTTGAAGTCCAATGAGGTTTTCCATCCTTTGTCTGAATTCCCAAATATGCAGCATGATATAGCAACCCCTCTCTTTTAGAGAACATATGATAGTTGTTTAAATTTTTAAAGGCTGCAGGAATATCAATACCTGCGGGACAAGGCATACAGTAGGCACAGCCTGTACAGGGAACCTGTTGGAGTTCATTAAATTTATCTCTTACACTCTGTATTGTATCCTTCTCCTCTTCTGTTAAACTGTTAACAAAAGAGTCTGAACAGATTTTGATATTCTCTTTAATATGATTATCATCATTCATTCCTGATAAAACAAGGGTTACAGCTGGATGGTTTAGAATAAATCTTAAAGCCCAATCAGCTGGAGTTCTTTTTACCGGTGCATTCCGATATATTTTATCAACACCCTTTGGCATTTTTGAAACAAGGGAACCTCCTCTTAGTGGCTCCATTATAATTACACCCATCCCTTTTTTATGGGCATACTCTATCCCCTCTATACCGGCTTGAAAATGTATATCAACTATATTGTACTGTATCTGTACAAAATCGAAATTATAACCATCTGCAATCTTTATAAAGTCCTCTTTTTTACCATGAAAAGAGAAGCCCATTTTTTTTACTTTTCCCTCTTTTTTTACCCTGTCCATAAACTCAATAATTCCAAAAGAGAGCATTTTTTCCCAACTGGAACCATTCATGGAGTGAAGAAGATAGTAATCAATATAATCAACCTGTAACTTTTCCAACTGTTTATTAAAAATGGTTTCTATAGACTCTCTGTTATTAATCATCATACATGGTAGTTTTGTAGCTATTTTTACCTTTTCTCTATATCCGTCTTTTAGAACATACTCACCCAGAAAAGATTCTGATGCGCCTAAATGATAGGGATATGCAGTATCCAGATAGTTTACTCCATTATCTATAGCATAACGAATCTGGCTTAAAGCTTTTTCCTTATTTATTAAATTAGATGCAGCACCACCGACAAGTGTAGGCAGTCGCATGCATCCATAACCCAGTACTGATAATTTTTCATCACTATTCGGCATAGTTCGATATTGCATAATTAACCTCTTACATAGCCATTATATACAATAAATTAAATTTTTATCAAAAAAATTAATTTACTTTAAAAAATATCTTGATAACAATTCATCTTTAATGGAACATAAAAGAAAGTATAGGAGTATATATGATAAAGTTATTAAATAAAGATCTGATTAGAGTCGGATCGAAAAGTAAAAATAAGGATGAAATTCTAAATGAGATATCAGAGATGGTTTCACAAAAATGCTCAGATATTAAAAAAGAGGAAATTTTAAAAGCATTACAGGAGCGGGAAAAACTTAGCTCAACTGGTTTAGGAAACTCAATAGCTATCCCACACTGCGCATTTGATAAATTGAATACTTTTTTTGTAGGCTTAATAGTTACCCAGGGTGTAGATTTTGATTCCATTGATGGGCAGCCAGCAAAATTAATCTTTTTTAGCATTGGTTCAAAACAACAGCAAAACCAGCATATATCAACTCTAACCTCAATTTCCAAGGTTGCAATGGATAGTGAGTTGCTGGATAAACTTATAAACGTCAAAAATAGTGACGAAGTTTATGCATTATTACATAGAGATGACAGCCCTGTTGAGGTTGAAAAAAAAAAATGTCAGTTCATCATACATATTCAAGATGAAGAAGTTTTTCAGGACATTCTTGAAATTCTTTCAGCGGATGTAGAGGGTTCAATTTCAGTTATTGAGGCTCAGACAGCCGGTTACTACCTTCATAAGCTACCACTATTCTCTTCCTTCTGGAATGATGTGTCGGATAAATTCAGTAGAATGATAATTGCTATTATAGACAAAAACTTAATGAATGAAACAATTAGAAGAATTAACATGGTTAGAGATGATAATAAAAATGGAGTATTAATTACTGTAAATGATCTACTCTATATTGATGGATCGCTGGAGTACTAGGGAAAATTATGGAACACGCTAAAGTATTACAACCACTCCTTGTTGTAGGAATTATGGTTGCACTATCTTTTTCCGCAGGAAAATCAGTAAAATGGATTAAACTACCCTCAATTATTGGTTTTATGATTATAGGGGTTATTCTTGGGCCCTCAGTTTTTAATCTGATTACCGAGGAGTTTCAGAGTGACCTGAGTTTTATAACAGATATAGCCCTGGGATTTGTAGCATTAAGTATCGGTTTAGAACTCAGCTTTAAAACCCTGAAACAGCAGGGTAAAGGAATTGTAACTGTAATTTTTACTGAATCTTTCGGGGCCTTTATACTGGTTACCCTTCTTATATATTTCTTTACAAAAGATCTACCTATGGCACTTATTTTTGGTTCAATTGCCCCGGCTAGTGCCCCTGCTGGAACTGTAGCTATTATTCAAGAATACAAAGCCAAAGGTCCTTTAACCAGTGCTCTATATTCCGTTGTTGGATTTGATGACGGTTTAGGAATTATTATTTTTGGATTTGCATCAGCATTTGCAAAATCCTTACTCGCACAGGAAATGGGTATAGATTCTGTAAGTTTTCTTGAATTAATTGGTACACCTCTTAAAGAAGTAGGATTAAGTATTTTTATTGGTGGAACTGTTTCTGTTGTTTTTTCTATTTTAGCCAGAAAACTGGCATCAGCCAGGGATATTTTTATTCTTCTATTCTCTTTTGTATTAATATCTTCAGGTCTATGTCACCTGCTCCATCTCTCTTTAATATTAACAAATATGATATTTGGTATTGTTATTGTTAATACACAAAAATTTACTCTTGTAGAAAAAATTCATAATGAGTTAACAACAGTAATGCCTCTGCTTTTTGTACTATTTTTTACATTAGCCGGAGCAAATCTTCATATTTCAGCACTGCCAAGCCTTGGAGTAATTGGTATCGTATATATACTTGGCAGAAGTGGAGGTCTGGTCGGGGGTGCTAAAATTGGCTCTCACTTAGGAAAATTACCAGAGAATATTAAGAAGTATCTGGGAATGGGAATTCTCTCTCAAGCCGGGGTGGCAATTGGGCTTGCACTCATTGTTAAATCTGAATTTGTGGATTTCGGAACCCATGGAGCTTTTATAGGAGCATCAGTAATAACAACAGTAACTGCGACTTCAATATTTTTTGAAATAATTGGGCCTATATTAACTAAAATAGCATTGACAAAATCAGGGGAGATAAAGAACTTATAACTATGAAAGAGAAAGAAATATTAACATTGCAGGAAGTTGCCGATTATTTACAATTATCTGACAAGACAGTATTAAAAATGGTGAAATCCGGGGAAATTCCATGTGCAAAAATTGCTAATCAATGGAGATTTTCCAAGGTTATGCTGGATGACTGGCTTACAGCAAAAATGGAAGTTATACCCCAAAATGATTTTTCCAGATTAGTGGAAAAAGAGTATGATTTTATAAAAATTTCCAGATTAATTGATGAAGACTCTATAATTACAAACTTAAAGAGTTCAACAGCTCAGGAGGTAATTACAGAACTTGCTGAAAATGCCTATAAAAATGAACTTGTTAACAATAAAGATGAATTTATTAAGAAACTTCTTGAGAGAGAACAGCTGACATCCACATCAATTGGGCAGGGAGTGGCATTACCACACCTTAGAAAACCAAGTGGAACTTTTGTTACTGAACCCAAAATAATAATTGGAAGATCAGCTAAAGGTATAGATTTTGCATCTCTTGATGGTAAAAAAACTACAGTTTTTTTACTACTCCTTTCAGATAGTGAAGTTGTCCACTTAAAGATTTTATCAAAACTATCTCAAATATTATCTAAAGAAGAGAATATGAAAAAACTGAAATCTGCGGAGAGTCCAGCAGACTTTATCAAGTTCTTTATTATTGCGGAACAGGAATTATAATAAGAAACAGGGTCACATCTGGACCCTGTTTCTTATAATCATACTTAATTAAACTTACTCTATTCGCTAAAAGCATCTTTTACTACAGAAAACTCTACACCAATTTCAAAACAGTAGTCACGAACTGACATATTCAGATTTTTAGGCAGGGAACCAAGAATCTTTAATAACTCCTCTTCAGTAATACCCATTGCAAAAACTTCTTTAAAAGTTGTTTTACCCTTAATTTGGACACTATTACTCACTTCATGTTCTATAATTTCTGTAGTTCCCAACTCTCCTTCAGGTTTATCAACCAGAATTCCCTGAATATACTCTCTGGTCTCATCAGAGACTCTATCTTTTAATAGTCTAAATGCAGGACGTAACAGGTGTATACTTTCTGAAGGAGTATATGGTAATCCCGTATATAGAGATACAAAATATCTAACAGAATCTGTTCCAATCTCTACACCATCAGGAAGATTTCCATACATCTCTTCCAGACTCTTAATCTGAAATTCTTCTGGATATTTAATATCCTTTAGTCCAAATGCATCAACCAGATCCTGAACAGGCACATTAAATGAACTCTCTATATCAGCAAGTGCATAAGAACCTCTTATATCTGCCGGATCAAATTCTCCTGCAAATTCACCTTTATCATACTTTCTTGGAATTTTTGTAGTTTCTGTATTCCAGATATTTAGAGCCATAGTTCCCCCAACCCCTAACACAAACAGAACTACAATTACAGGAGCAACAGCTTTTGCTTTAATAACAACATTTTTAAATGACATATTTAGAGTTCCAGACTTTGGACAGCTATACTCTGAAGTACACTCTAAACATGAAATACATTGATGATTCCTTGAAACTTCAACATTTGATAAAGGAATATTCATTGGGCATTTTTTATCACATAACTTACAATCAATACAAGTTGACTTATTTCTTCTTATTTTAAAAATCTTAAATGTATTTGTAATTCCAAGGAGAGCACCATAAGGACAAGCATATTTACAGAAAGGTCTTTCTACAAAAAGTGATAAAATTATAGTAATAGCCAAAATTATATAAGCTGTTATTGCAACTTCATCTGACCATATATTGAAAAGTGCGTAGTAAGGGTCTATGTTTGCAAACATAAGTTGGGCACTTTGAGCTGTTTTAACAAGAACAAGAACCAGCAGAATATATCTGGTAAATCTTAAATACTTATCAACCTTGTAGGGTATAAAAGTATTAAATCTCTTTTTAAAAATCTTCTTACCCAGACTGGACACCCATTCCTGAAAAGTACCAAAAGGGCATATCCAGCCACAAAACACAGGTCCCAGCAAAATTGCCAGGGCAAAAACAACAAACATTAAAATAAATGATGATTCATGTATCTTCTTTACATAACTGCCTGACACAAAAAATTCATAAATAGATACAACTCCACCGAAAGGGCAAACAGCATGTAGAGATGCTGTAGATATCAGTGGAACTTTGATACCTGCTTCATCCAGACTGTGCCCTATTGACACAGAAAGAATTAATAGAAAAAAAACTAATTGAACAATCTTTCTAATCTTCATAACAAACCTCTTAAGTAAGTTATAAACCTGTTAAAAAAGATTAACCATTTTATCAATATAAAATAAATATAACATTTTGTTATATTTATCTAACTATACATTTTAACAACTTCATTCCTTTTTATCTTCTTTGTAGTTGTCATAGGCATTGCCTCTTTAAGAATTGTTACCTTTTCTATTTTTTTATAGGCAACCAATCTTTTATTAACTTCCTCTACAATCTCATTAAATCTGTTTTTTATTTCCTGTTCACTCTTATCCCGTGAAAATTCCTCAGTTGGATAAAAGAGAACTTCAATACCTTCAGATAGTGTTTTAGAGTTCTTTACATATCCTTTTATTAAAACCTGCTCATGTTCTGTAAAGAGTTGAAATTCATCCTCAATCTCCTCAGGATAGACATTTTTTCCACCTTCAGTAACAATTAATGAGGATTTCCTACCGGTTAAATATAAATAATCATTATCCAGATATCCAGCATCTCCAGTTATGAGAAACCCATCCTCAGTAAACATATTTTTACTCTCTTCCTCTTTTTTGTAGTAACCTTGCATTACGTTTGGCCCTTTTACTACAACATCGCCTATCCCATCTACATCTTTATTAATTATTTTCATCTCCACAAATGGAAGTATTTTTCCAACAGATGTCTCGATATACTGATCCACGGGATTAAGTGTAAGTATCGGAGCTGTCTCTGTTAAACCATACCCCTGAACAAAATCTACTCCTAACTGATTAAAGCTTTTGAAGGTCGATGGAGCTAATGGGCCACCACCTGAGATACAGATTCTTATATTCTGTAGTCCCACTTTTTTTAAAAGAAAACCAAACATCTTCTTTCCTGGATTAACTTTAAAACTCTTTTTAATAAAACCACTTATACTCATTAAAAATCTGATAATTCCATATAGAACTATGCTTTTTTTTCGCACCCCACTTAAAAGACCATTTATAATCTTGTTAAAAAGCATTGGAACACCAAGAAACATAGTAACTTTACCCTGTTCAAAATCTTTAACTATTTGGCTAAAAACAAGATTTTTTCCAAAAATACACTCTGCACCTACGCATACCGACTCAAGGAAAACTGCTGTCATTGTATAGGAGTGATGAATTGGTAACAGTGCATAAAATACATCTGTATGATAGAGTCTCATATAACCCTGAGCCATAAACACATCACTGGTAATATTTTTATGGGATAACATTACACCCTTGGATACACCTGTAGTTCCAGAGGTATAGAGAATAGCTGCAAGATCCTCCTCTAAAGGTTGAATAATATCTACTTCTGTATCAGTTTTTAAATCAAAAATATAGTTCTCACTCCCGTAATTAAGGGTAAAACAGTTAAAGTCTTGGCCAGTATTATCTTTTATAAACTCATATTTATCTTTTTCAGTAAAAATTGCTTTTGAATCCGACATTTTTATAAGTTCAGTAACTTCTTTAGCTGTAAGAATATAATCAATAGGAACAACTACTCCACCCATGTTTAGAATTGCCAGGTATGCTATTGCCCACTCAGGGGAATTTTTACCTGTTAGAGCCACTTTATCACCATTTTGTATACCGATACTAACCAGATATTTTGAAATTTCTTCGATTTTTTTAAAGCTTTCTGAATAGGTTAAAGATAATTTTTCCGGGGAAAAAGTTGTAAAAGCTTTTCTTTCAGAGTAGTTGTTTACAGTAATTCTCAACATTTCAGGAATTGTAGGCCATTCACCCTTTATCTCTTTCCCTCTATATTTATCTAAAATTTCCCATGCTTTATACATATATTCTCCTCTTTGTTATAATATTTAAGTCTTAATTGTCATTTTTGTCAAAATTATATTTTATTTCATTTGTGTAATTTTTGTCTATGATTTAAAATTTGATTTATGATTTTAAGTAAAGAGGTTCTCCTAAAGGAGTGGTCAAAAACATATAACACAAATGGGAAGCCAGATTGGTCTCATATATTCCCATTCTACTCAGAAGAGATAATATTTCAGGACTCTATTCAGAAAATTGTTGGTAAAACTGAATTTGTAGATATGTGTAACAGACTGACAAAAAGATGTAAAGAGTTAAAAATGGATATTTTAAATATCTCTCAATCAGAAAACATCATTTTTTTTGAATGGAAAATGACAATGATGTTCAAAAAATTCCCAAGTACTCCACTTTTAGGCTCTACAAGGTTGACAATTGACAGTAAAGGGCTAATTATTGAACAGAGAGACTATTATGATCTCTGGGGTGATATATTTAATAACATCCCCCATTTTAATAATCTCTACAGAAAATTTTTAAAAAATAAATTTGGATAAAAAATGAATTTTAAAAAACCGGATCAACTATCGTTTATTAAGTTAAAAAAAGTTGAACAGAAGTCCTCAGATGTGACATTAGAAAAAAGTGTAGTTTTAATTACAGGAGCTACTTCCGGTATTGGGTTGGAAACAGCCAATCTATTTGCATCTAGGAGAGCTACACTATTACTATTAGTTAGAGATAAGCTAAAGGGAGAAACTCTTAAAGAGAGTTTAATTAAAAAATTTAATATTGAGTGCAGAGTTTATATTGCTAATTTTGAAAATTTAAGTGACTTAAAATTAACTTTAGATGAAGTTTTACATAAAGAGACAAGGATTGATATTCTTATAAACAATGCTGGTTGCTACAGGACTAAAAAAAAGATTTTAGATAGCGGTATAGACTCTGTTTTTACTGTTAATCATCTGGCACCTCTACTTATTACAGATCAATTAATTCCTCTCCTTGAGAAAGGTGATATTAAAAGGGTTGTAAATGTTAACTCAGAAGGACACAGATTTGGCTCTGTGGATATGGATGATCTAAACTGGAAACGACGTATATATACTGGTCTTAGAAGTTATGGGGCATCTAAAACAGCACAATTACATACAATGTATATTATATCCAGAAAACTTAAAGATTTTAATATAACCATAAATTCCATGCATCCGGGTGCTGTTAAGTCCAATATTGGTAGCCATAGCGGTAAAATATATAATTTTTATATGAAATATTTTTTAAGTAAAATTCTAAAAGACCCTTCAATTTCAGCTAGTGCTATATTCTATATTGGGACCAGTTCTGACCTAAAGGATACAACTGCAGTTTTCTTTAATCTTACAATAGAAGAAATTCCTGCACCCCACGCTCAGGAATCCGATATTTCTGAAAATATTTACAAAAAGTCCATGGAGTTAATTTATGATAGAGTATGACAATATTGTTGTTGGTAGCGGAATTGCAGGTTTAACAACCGCCGCTTATTTAGCAAAAGATGGAAAAAGTGTAGCCGTTTTAGAGAAAGAGTCTAAATTCGGTGGATTAACTAACTCCTTTTTTAACAACGGTATTCTATTTGATACAGGAGCAAAGGCATTGGAAAATTGTGGAATTCTCTTTCCTATGCTTGAAGAACTGGGTATTGATGTTGAATTTGTTAAGAATAAATTAACAATTATTATTGGTAAAAACTCTGTGGTTATAGATAGCTTAAAATCAATTGATAAGTATGGTGAACTCCTAATCAATGAGTTTCCTGATGAGAGAAAAGCAATTAATAAAATAATTAAACTAATTAAGCGGGAGTCAGGTTCTTTAAACGATCTGTGTAAAATTGAAAATCCATATTTTAGCAAGTTTAAGACAAATACTACTATATTTGAAAAAATTAAATGGTTTATAAATTTTTCAATAATTACTGAAAAAATTAAAAATGAAAAAATTCCAGTTAATGAGTATCTAAAAAAGTTTACAAAAAACAGTGCTCTTATTGACGTTATCACCCAGCATCATTTTTCAAGTATGCAGGCATTTTATGGGCTAAGTGCATTTTCCCTTTATAATGACTGCTACTACCCTATAGGAGGAATTAAAACTATTCCCGAAAAACTTATTGAATTTCTCAAGGAGAAGAATACTTCCTTATATAACAAGACCCAGGTAATAAAATTAGACCCGGAACTGAAAATTTTAACGGATAATAAAGGGTATAGTTTTAAATATAAAAACTTAATCTGGACCTGTGATATTAGATCTCTATACAGATGTATTGATAGATCGACTCTTAAAAATAGCAAAATCCAAAGTTCAATTATACAGAGTCAAATAAATTTCAGCAGAGCCAAATATACGGAATCAGTCTTTACAACATATATAACTGTTAATAAACCAATGGAATATTTTAGTAATATAACAACAGGACATTGTTTATACACACCTGAAGTTAAGGGTATATCGGGTTTAAAAATAAAATGTAATACAAAAGAAGATTGTGAAGATTATATTAGAAATTATCTGGATAATAATACCTTTGAAATCTCTATTCCAGCCCTCCGGGACAGGGATCTCATTACAAAAGGGGTAACCGGTATTCAAATTAGTGTTTTATTCGATTTTAATATTAATTTACAGGCTATTCACAATATGTGGGCTAACAGATTTAAAGAGTTAGTAGAGTCTGTTCTTATAGAAAAACTGATAAAACTTTACCCGGAAATTGAAAACAATATTCTTTTTAAAATGTCAATTGATCCCTACGATCTTTCAAAAAAAACCGAGCATAATGATGGTGCAATCGGTGGGTGGTCCTATAGTGGTAGTGTTATTCCTTCAGAAAGGGATCTGGATAGCTTTTATAAATCAACAAAAACTTCAATTAAAGACATATATCAAGCAGGTATGTGGAGTTTTACTCCATCCAAACTACCTATTTCTATATTAACTGGTAAACTTGCTGCAAAAAGAGTTCTATCAAAAGTGTAGCCATTCAAGAATGGCTACACACCATGGAACTAGTAAACTTTATATTTGACTGCTGGAGGGAACAATAAAGTTTACAGCCTTCATATCCTTTAATACTGTAATGGATTCAGAGTAAGAAACATCCTGTCCAAATGGATAGTAACCTTCATACTCCCCTGTATCGCCATATCCATTGGAATTTGAATCAGCAATTACAGATAGGGTGTAACTGCCCGGTTCAACACCATGGAAACCATACTTAACTATATCATTATTTAAATCATCATCACTGTATAGCATAAATGTTCTCTGGTAGGATGGTTTATCTGGATCATCATTTGTAAGTGAGACAATGACACTTATATCCCAGAAGAAGTCCTCTGGAAGTGTTATAAAACCACCCACAAAAATTCCGGTTTCAGATGTTAGAACATCCAGATATTCAATATCACCATAATCCACTGTAAAATCCAGTTTACCAATATAATCACCGGAATCTCCATAAAAACCATTATTGTTTTTATCAATAAATGCAGCAATTACATGATCTCCGTTATCTACCATATTTAAATGATAGTTTATTGGGGAAGCCTCTGTGACACCCTGTTCCTGTATCTCCCCATCAACCTTTATTATATAATTCATACCAGAAAAGTAGGAGTCATCAGAATTTAATATTTGCCCTGATACCGATGGTGTTGCAACAATAACTGAGTCACCGGAGAAATTTAGAGTATTTGATATTGGATCAGAAAAGTTAATATTCTGCTGATAACCTACAATATCCCCATTATTTGGTCCTGAATCAAAACCGTTTCCATCCATATCAACCAAAACAACTACTTCCAGATTATTACCAAGTGGAATTCCATCCAGATTATAGTTAAAAGTTCCACCTGGGCCTGTTCCTGTAGGAATTAATGCTGGATTACTCCAGGTATCTGTACTAAGAATTCCTGCAATAAACTCCCTGCCATCTGCCCCAACTCCTGTTGGTAAGGTAAGACTTCCACTTAAAGTGGTAGCAAAATAATCTACACTAAAATCAACAAAGGAGTTTAAACCTGTATAGCTTGCAGGTGTAGTATCCAGATAACCGAGGTAATCACCGGAATTTAATAATCTCTGACTACCTACACCATCGACTAATGCACCGATGTAATAGTTTACAGATTTAGGGACAACCAATCTGTAATCAAATGTTGTACTAAGAGAACTTCCTACATAAGAGAAAAGTCCTGCTTTGATTCCATTACTGTAGATCAGATCATCATCCGCAAAAACAACATAATTCGCATAGGTTCTTGCTTCTGGCATTGTGATCTGTCCTTCAATTACAGATGCATAAACTGATGATCCATTACTAACAATATCAGAATCAGTTACTGTAAAAATATCAGAGATATAGTAGATATCATTTGGGGTAAATGCTGCTGCCAGTTCACCCGGGTTTGATATTTTAGAATATGAGCTCTGATCTATATCGAATAGAACATAGGCTCTGTATTTCCCTGGTTTCGGTATTGATACAGTGTAACTCATAGAAGTTACAATATCTGAGGAAACTGTTCCACGACTGTTTGAGGCTATAGGATCACCAAGCTCATTTAATACTCCTAGAAACATATAAGTCCCAGATGAAATAGTTTCAGGTAGTGTAATACTTCCAGAAATTTTGAGTGTTTTTGCAAGATCCAGGTTAATATTTTTTTTACTGGATCCGGAAATTGAGACAGAGACAGGAGATGTAGTATTATAATCACCTGCATTATTAGTTCCACTGGAATCCCTGTCTATATAAGCACTTAAATACCCACTACCATTTGATAGGTTTGGAATTGTGTAATAGAGGTATGTATCCCCTGTTCTTCCTATCTCCATATTAAGTACATTACTGTTAGCATAACTGAATTTAACGACATCACCTGCAGTAGCTGCCGGAAAATTTAGAATACCGCAAATGGCATAACTTGTATTAGAACCTTCCTGAGCTATATCAAAATCGAAGATAACATCACCATTACCAGTAAACTCTTTATAAACAGCATAATAAGTGTCTGAACCACCTGAAGTAGAAACAAAATAGATTGTTTTTTGAGTATCCTGAACTTCTGTAGAATAATCGTAGGCTATTAGCCTCCCATTACTGTCAAAAATATAAATATCAATATCTCCTGTTGCACTTGTTCTGGTAAAATTTAGTCGGTATACATATGGGCCTGTTACTGTAAAGCCAACTGCATAGTGCATACTGGAAGGAACAGTAATACCTGTTGAAGTATTTGATATTCCTTGTGATGTAATATCCGGAATACAGCTAAATTCTATGGCATTGTCCCCCTGGGCTGTTAATGTAACTTCTCCAAGATTTGAACCGGTAGAGAGTAGATTATCCGAGGCATCAAAAATCTCTATTTTAAGGGAGCCTGGTTGGTAAGTTTTAGCTTCTAGTCCCGTAAAAGTTACAGAAGCAATACTATTTGGTTTATTAATAGTATTATCTATTGTATTTTCCCCAGTTAGAAAAATATCCTGTACCCAGCTATTATCTACAGATAAAGATACATAACTTGAATCAGGGTCAATAAATCTTCCCTGGGAAGTTGACATTCCATCCTTAGGTAGATTCCAGTTAGGCAGGTAGAAACTTGCTTTTAAAGAAGCCCCCACTGCATCACCTCCGCCTTCATTCTGATCAATATCTGAGCCCAAATTACATGACCAGAAGGCTATTAAAATCATCAAAACTAAATATTTTAAATTTTTCATCATTTTCTCCTATTTAATAACCACACTATTATTACCAACTGCATAGAAACCTACCCATGCATCCGAAGTTATATCCTTAACTCTTATTCCAAAATCACCAACATTACTTCCATCCAGAGCAACTACTTTAACGTATACTTTTTCTGAAACAGATGGTGAAAATTCAACAGGATTAAAGTAACCACTATTAACATTCTCATATCCGGAAATAACTGTAGACATATCCTCTCTGTAAATTGTGACAACAACATCCTCACTAAATCGACCGGAACCATTTACAAGATCGTCCCACTGAACACTGTATGTATTACTACTATTAGCATCAAAAACATAATAAAGCTCAGCCTTGTTATTTGGAGAATCACTAATCCAGGATGGAATAATATTAATGTAATAAATCTCTTCTACACCAAAACCGTTGTCAGGTGTTACAGATACAGTTACGCTGGTTTCAGTATAGTCCGGTAAATTTATTCCTAGATAATTTCCTGAATTATTATTAATTTCAACGACAGCTGTAGTGTCCTCTGGGTTAATAGTAATACTACTATTCTGAATACCCGCCAATGTCTCAACTGTATATGTTTTAATACTGTCATCATAGGAGTATGAAACAATTCCCGGAAGTTCAAATTGGAATTTTCCGGTCAATAATCGCTGAATATCAAAATAGAAATTATTGGATTTTGAACCGTCAGGAGCAAAAATCTCAATAATAAACTGCTGATTATAAAGTCCTGGCAAAGAGTCTGGGTTAACAGGACTAGATTCTGAACCAGATGCTACAATCTCTCCATTAACTTTTATAACTGCATAATCATCTTCAGAAACTGGGGTTAAGGAAATATCACTGTCGTTCCCTGAGATTGTTAAAGTATATTTTTGAGAATCACCCATACTAAAAGTTCTATCTAAAGTTCCTTTATTAAAGGTTATACTTTGAAGATTATTATTGTTTGTTCTCTTTGTAACATTAAAAGTATAATCCTGACTCTCTAGATCATCCGAGGATGTAACCCTGACAACAACAACTTTTGTCTCATTTAAAAGTAAATTCATAAGTACAAATCCGCCATTTACAAGATTTACAGGATTATCATCAACAAATATTTCAATCAGTGCAGCAGGATTGTATAGATTAAACTCATTAAAAGTTAAACTTGTTACAGAATCGTTAAGTATAATATCATGACTAAATGTAGTTAGATCAAAATCATCAGCTAAATTTGCAGCACCCGCATCTATATTTAAGCTTGTAAGTGTAGTATTACTATCAAACACAACCCTTTGTAACATTAGAGTAAAGTTACCCTCTAAAACTGTTTTGACCTTAATATATAACCTTTTCTGACCAATTTCTAGGGTGACAATAACTCCCGGATCAGTTGTTGTTAGATTACTGAATCCTGTATATTCCGTAGCTTTATCATCCTGATAGAGAGTAAATGTAACATCTCCATTGAAATTTTTACCTGAAGAGTTCATATCCTCGAGAACAATTTTTAAAACATCTCCTTCCTGACCATCAAAGTAGAACCACCTCTCCTCATTTAATAGAGCATCTCCAAAAGTTGGCTGATTTAAATCAAAAATCTGAATATCATTTGAACCATTCCCTCCATCTCCACTGGTTGAAACATTAATTATCTGGGAAAATGGATGTGTTCGATTAGAAAAATCAATTGCTCTTATTTTATAATAATAAGTTGTATCCGGATCAACATTATTGTGAATATAGCTTGTTTTATTATATATTGATGGAGCTAAACTTTCGAAGGGACCATTTGCATTTGTTGCATACCATATATCATATGCATTTGCACCTTTTGAACTATTCCATGTAAGGTTAATCGAACCATTCTGATAAACACCGTCGAAACCGTTTACATAAATATCACCGCCATTGTTATCACCACCACCATTATTATCACCATCTCCACCAATAATCTGATCTAACTGATCACAGCTCAATAATGAAAAAAAGATAATAAACAGCACTGGTAAAAATTTGCAACTTCTGAGAAATTTCACACTCCACCTCCATAATCTATTTTTATTTAATTAAATTTTAATTCATTACAGATGAAATGCAAGGTAGAATAATTAAATGATTAAGTGTAATTGCAATTATCAATTTATCAACTAGAATTAAGTGTATAATCAGAATAATAACCTGCTATAAATAGTGGAAGAAACAGAGTATACCATGACTAGAGAAAAAATATTAATAATTGAAGATACCCAAGATATTGGTGAAATTATAAAAGTTAATCTTGAAGACAGTAATTTTAAAGCTCACCATGTATCCAGGGGTATCCCGGGGCTAAATGAGGCAAAATCCGGTGATTACTCATTAATAATTCTGGATTTGATGCTACCTGATATAGATGGGCTTACAATTTGCAGAAAAATTCGTGAAGATGATAAAAAAACTCCAATACTTATTTTAACTGCAAAGGGAGATGAAATTGACAGGGTTTTAGGCCTGGAAATTGGTGCTGATGACTATATGACAAAACCCTTTAGCACCAGAGAACTGGTTGCCAGAGTTAAAGCGATTCTAAGAAGGGTCAATCTTCAGGAAACTGATAGTATTAAGGAGAATAAAAGTAAAATTATCAGTATTGGAAATTTCAAAGCTGAGTTATCAAACAGGGCTATATACTTAAAAGATACAGAAATACAATTAACAGTAAAGGAATTTGAGTTACTCTCACTATTTCTACAAAATCCGGGACGGACATTTAGCCGAACTGATCTCCTAGAGATGGTTTGGGGCTTCAATTTTGATGGTTATGAACACACAGTAAATACCCACATAAACAGATTAAGAAATAAAATTGAAAGTGACCCTGGAAATCCCGAATACTTAAAAACTGTATGGGGCATAGGATACAGGTTTAATGTATAAAAAAGTCAGATCCTTCTATTCAGAACTATCACTAATTTTTTTATTTGTAATAATTCTTTTTGGAACAGGTATTTTAATTATAACATATACATCTTCTGGAAAATTATTTGATGAAGTAGAACAGGTATTAAACAGAGAGTATGCCACAAGTATAGCAAATGAATTAAAACCATTTCTGGAGGATGGTTTTTCCGAGAACAGGATAAAAGATGCAATCCACTACATGATGGTATTAAATCCTATGGTAGAAATCTATGTTCTTGATTCATCTGGCATAATTCTCTCTTTTTTTACACACCCGGGAGATACCTTAATTCTGGACAGAATTGATACTGAGCCAATATTAGACCTTCTGGAAAACAGAAAAAAACTTCCAATTTTAGGTGATGATCCCAGAAAAGGTGAGAGTAGAAAACCTTTTTCAGCAGCTAAACTGGGAATGGGCTCCGATACAGGGTATATATATGTAATATTAAGAGGGGAAAATTATGATATATCTGTTAAGGGTATAAGCAGAAATTACTATCTTGATTCTGGTATATTTCTTTTAATAATGGCAATTGTAGGAACAACTGTTACAGGTTTACTTCTCTTTTTTATTTTAACAAGAAGAATAAGATTACTTACAAAAACTGTTTCTGAATTCAGAAAAGGGGATTATACCAAAAGAGTAGTGATAGCAGGAAAAGATGAAATAAGCTACCTTGGGCAAACATTTAATGAGATGGCAACCTCGATTGAAAAAAGCACAATTGAAAAAAATGATATTTTATCCAGTATATCCCACGATCTTAGAAGTCCAATAACCTCAATTAGGGGATATGTAGAGACAATGATTTATAAAGAGAATAATTTAAGCGAAAATAACAAAATGTACTATTTAAATATTATTCTAAAAAACATATCAAATCTTCAGAAGTTGGTCGATTCCCTTTTTGAACTTGCTAAACTGGAATATAAACAGATTAAGTTAAATAAAGAACATTTTGATCTGGGAGAACTTTGCCAGGACATTGTTATTAAACTAAATAATATTGCACAGCAAAAAAAGATAACCATAGAATTTAAAGAACCCAAAACATCTAATATTTTTTTTGGTGATATTGGGATGATGGAAAGAGCAATTACTAATATTGTAGAAAATGGTATTAACTATACTGATAACAACGGTCTAATCCAGATTGAGATTAATAAATCCGATAAAGAATTCATTCTAAAAATTTCAGATAATGGTATTGGAATTAACCCTGCTGATTTAAATAGAATATTTAACAGGTTTTATCGCGGTGTTAAGGAAAAGAATAGTGGTACCGGATTAGGTTTAGCTATAGTCAAAAACATAATTACACTTCACAAGGGGCATATTGAGGTTAAGAGCAATCCTGGTGAAGGATCAGACTTCACTATTTATTTACCAATAATTTAACTATTTGTTACACTTCTGTGATATTTATCCCATACAATTTAAGTATGGAGGCTAAAGATGACAGTCTTAATTATTTTTTCATTCTTATCTGGTGTTGTTACAATTTTATCCCCTTGTATTCTACCTGTTTTACCTATTGTTTTAACCGGCTCACTTGGAGATAGAAAAAGACCCTATGGTATTGTAACGGGATTTATTCTGAGCTTTTCTATTCTATCCCTAACTTTAAATATTATTATCGATTATTTCAGGATACCCCCTGATAGTTTAAGAACTATAGCTGTAATAATACTTATAATTTTTGGTTTTACTCTAGTTATTCCCAAACTTAAAGAGATCTTTATGAATCTTGTATCCAGGGTAAATATTAATAATAGTGGTAAACAGAGAAAAGGATTTTCCGGAGGAGTAATAATTGGTTTTACTCTTGGTGTTGTTTGGGCTCCCTGCGTTGGTCCGATTATGGCATCTGTTATAGCATTAGCGGCTACACAAAGTGTAAATATATATGCTGTTTTTATTATAATTTCATACTCTATAGGGACATCTATACCTATGCTACTAATAATTTTAGGAAGTAAAAAAATACTAACAAAAAACAGGTTTTTGAAAAATAATACAAAAAAAATTCAGAAACTATTTGGAGTAATAATGATTTTTCTTGGTATAGCTCTTAACTTTAATCTGGATAGAAAATTTCAGACCTGGATTCTGGAAATATTTCCCAAATATGGAACCGGTTTAACCAATTTTGAGAATAATTCTTTAGTAAAGAATGCCCTTAAAAATGAATCATCTGAGAGAAAAGAAGGGGTTCTTGGTTACTATGGTAAAGTTCCGGAATTTATTAGTGATGGAATATGGCTAAACAACAAATCTGAAATTGAGTCAATTGAAGATTTAAAAGGGAAAGTCGTAATAATAGATTTCTGGACATATAGCTGTATAAACTGTATTAGGACAATTCCATATTTAAAAGATTGGTATTCCAAATACAGGGATTCAGGTTTGGAAATTGTGGGGATACATACTCCTGAATTTGTTTTTGAACGAAGTAGCAAGAATGTATTACAGGCAATGGAAGACCTTGGGGTAATTTGGCCAGTAATGCAGGATAATTTCTATAAACAATGGAAATTGTATAATAACAAGTATTGGCCGGCAAAGTATATTCTCGATAGAGAGGGAAATCTTAGATATATACATTTTGGAGAAGGTGAATACCAGAAGACAGAAAATGTTATCAGATACCTTTTGGAAGAGAGTGGTTTAAAGCTTGAAAAAAACAAAAATATAGAAATAGAGGATAAATTATACTCCTCAACCCCGGAAACATATCTTGGATATAGCCGAGTAGATAATTTTATATCAAAAGATAATTTAGTAAAAGAAAAACCAGCACTCTACACAATAACTAGTGAATTAAAAGAGAATGAGTGGGGGCTTAATGGAGAATGGATTTTCTCTTCAGATTTTATTACCCCTGAAAGTAAAGGTGAACTATTACTAAATTTTAGAGCAAAAGATGTCTACCTTGTTATTGAACCAGATTCAAATAAAACAGGAGTAATCAATATATTTATAGATAATAAATTTATAAAACAGCTTCAACCAACAGAGAGCAAGCTATATAAGATAGCAGATTTTGAGAAATCTGGTATTCATAAAATTAAATTGCAAGTGGATGGCAGAATAAAACTTTTTGCCTTTACATTTGGATAAAAGGAGATCTGTATGAAAGGATTAATAATAATTTTTCTACTTATGCCAATAGTATTATTTAGCAAAGGAAGGAATGAAAACAATCCCATTGTGGAAAATACTATGGAAAAAAACAAAATGACTACAATATCAAATTTTATGGATGGAAATTATGTAAAGCCATCAGATTCTGAGATAAAAAAAATGCTTAATTCCCTTCAGTATAATGTTACCCAGAAAAATGCAACAGAGATGGCTTACTCTAATGAGTTCTGGAATAACCATGAAAAGGGGATATATGTGGACATAGTTTCTGGTGAGCCTCTATTTAGCTCAACCCATAAATACGATTCAGGTACAGGCTGGCCAAGTTTTTACAAGCCACTTGAAGAAGAGTACATTGTGGAACTAATTGATGATAGTCACGGAATGATAAGAACAGAGGTTAGAAGTTTAAATGCCGACTCACACCTTGGACATCTTTTTAAGGATGGACCTGCACCAACTTATGACAGATACTGCATAAATTCGGCTTCTTTAAGATTTATACCTCTGGATTCAATGGAAGATGAAGGTTACAGCAATTACCTCTATCTCTTTAAGTAAGAGATATTTATATAAAGGAGCAATAATATGAAAAGAAAAATTTTAATAATCACAACAATATTATTTACAGCATTATTTACAGTTACAGCTTCTGGTCAAAATGAACCAGAGATAGTTCTAAAAGAGAGTAAAATGGACTACAACCTTGAAAATAGTCAAACAGCAGTATTTGCTGGCGGATGTTTCTGGGGAGTAGAAGCGGTATTCGAAGCACTTGAAGGTGTTCACAATGTTGATTCTGGTTATGCTGGAGGTAGTGCAGATACAGCTAGTTATTATGTTGTAGGAACAGGAAAAACTGGTCATGCCGAGTCAGTAGAAATTATATATGATCCTGAAATTATTAGTTTTAAGAAGCTTCTGGAAATATTTTTTACCATAGCCCACGACCCAACACAGCTAAATTATCAAGGTCCTGATATTGGAACTGAGTATAGATCGGTTGTTTTTTATAACTCTCTGGAACAGAAGAATACAACAGATGAGTATATAAAAGAGCTTGATAAGTCCGGAATATACAAAGATAAAATTGTTACTGAAGTTACAAAACTTGATAAATTCTATAGAGCAGAGGAATATCACCAGGATTTTATGAGGCTAAACCCAACCCATTCCTACATTGTATACTGGGATGCACCAAAATTAAAACATCTGCAAAAAGTTTACCCGGAACTATTAAAAAAATAGAATTTTCCCCTTCGGGGGAATTTTCTAGCTACTTATAAAAATCAATTTCAGATCTACCAGCTCTCTTTCTGACTAAATTTATAACCTTTTTAACTTTTTTATTAGAGAATATTTTATACTCTACACTCTTCTTACCTGGAAAATTCATTAAAAAGACTCCCAACCCCATTGATAAAAGCCCCTGTCCAGGTATAAATAGCATTATAAATCCTAATATAAAAAGAACATAACCTAAAAGATTCTTTAAAATCAAAACAGTATAGCGAATAAATGGGTGTTTATACTGATATAAGGACTCTCTTTTATGTGAAAAATAGTCCGGAGATAGGTGAATAATCACAATTGGAATTATAATTAAACTTCCAATAAAGGTTATAATAGTAACTATTGTTAGAATAAATATAAGATCTTCATGACTTTTTATATAATCATTCAACATAATTATAATAATAATCCTCAAATTATAATTAGCAACTAATCTTTTATAAAAAAGCTTTGTATTTTTAAATAATTAATTTAGAATTAATTATTGATAAAATTATTTTAAAAAGGATAAATATATGTTTGTTGAAGCAAGAGTAGAACCAAAGTTTTCATGGTCTATGCTAGGAGATATAGAAAAAGGCCGTCCAAACCTTGGAAATCATGTACAGGTTGATGTGTATAGATTAATGCAATTTACCCTACGAGATACTATGATCCAAAAAATGGGTGTAGAAAAGACTGATGAGATATTTTATTTAGCAGGTAAAAATGCAGGTTTTGAATATTTCAAAAACAAAATAACCGAGCCTAAAGATATAAATGATTTTATTATCAAGTTACAAAAAGATTTAAAAGAGAACAACATTGGAATATTAAGAGTGGAACAAGCTAATTTTGATTCCCTTGAATTTACCATGACTATTTCTGAGGATCTTGACTGTTCAGGACTGGATATATGCGATGAAGAGATATGTGTATATGATGAAGGTTTTATCTCAGGAATTTTTTTGGCTTACACAGGTGAGGAATTTACAGTAAAAGAGGTAGATTGCTGGTGTTCAGGTGACAGGGTTTGTCGTTTTAAAATATCTCCAGTTAGGATGTAAAATGATTGAACTTCTTGAAGAGCAGATAGATCAGTTGACTGAGTCTATATACAATTTAATGAACGGAAAGAGAGTTGAACCACTAAAACTTCCGGAGAATTATCCAGAAAACGAGATTAAACAGTTTGTTAACTATTTTAATAGTTTTTTAGATGAATTTAACAACTTTACCGGTTTTATGTACTCTATTTCCAGAGGTCAGCTGGATTACGAACCGCCAAAAGGTAAACTGCAAATTTTACAATCATTTAAAAACTTACAAGCGAATCTAAAACACCTGACCTGGAAGACTCAACAGATTGCAAAAGGGGACTTCAGCCATAAAGTTGATTTTATGGGGGATTTCTCAGAAGCTTTTAACGATATGACAAGGCAACTGAAAGAGGCTTTCGATAAAATTCAGGAGCAGAATAATCAGCTTATTGAAGCAAATAAGATTATAGAGAGTGATAGGAAAAAAATAGACTCTCTGTTAAGAAATATCCTACCAGAAAAAGTTATAACAGAACTTAAAGAGAGTGGTACAACTTCCCCTCAACTGTATAAAAATGTAACAGTATTCTTTTCTGATATTGTTGGTTTTACAAATAAATCAACAAAGATAGAACCTGCTCTACTTATTGAGGAACTAAACGAACTGTTTGCTCATTTTGATCAAATAGTGAATGAGACTTTTGGAGAGAGAATAAAAACAATTGGAGATGCTTACCTTGCTGTATGGGGGATGCACTACCCTTTAGCTGACCATGCAGAAAAGTGCATTGAAGCTTCTAAAAGAATAATTGAGTATCTTGATAATAGAAATATTGATTCCAGTTTAAAATGGGAGATCAGAGTTGGTGTTCATAGTGGAGATGTTGTTGGAGGGGTTGTTGGCATAAGCAAATTCATCTACGATGTTTTTGGTGACACTGTAAATACAGCCTCCAGACTTGAAAGTAACTCCGAAGCTATGAGAATAAATGTTTCAGAGTTAACCTACAGTCTTGTAAACCATAAATATAGAGCCGTTGAGCGTGGAGAAATTTATGCTAAAGGAAAAGGCAGCATTAAAATGTATTTTATTGAGTAGCTATTTTTTTCTCCATAAGATTTTATCATAATCACCTGTAACTCCCAGACTTTTCAAAAAGTCCAAATGATAGAAAAAATCCCCTAACTCTCCAAGGTTATGAGAATCACTTCCAAAGCTTAGCTTTACCCCCATATCCAGACACTCTCTGAAAAAATCCTCTGGAGGCTCATTTGTATGAAAATTTATCTCTGCTGCGGTGTTGGACTCCTTCAGAATTTTAGCAACTGGTTTAAATAATTTTACAGGGAGCTCTTTTCCATTTCGCTTAAAAATCCTGAATGGATGAGCTAAAACATCGATATTGTGGGTTACAACCATCTCTAACTGTTTTAAAAATGCTTCGGGTGTTATTTCCGGGATCATGTGCATAGCGCCTAGAATATAGTCAAAATGTTTTAAATCCTGCTCGTAAATAATTGGCTTTCCACTAAAGTCAAAATCAAGCTCTAGTCCAAATTCAATAAAATCAGACTCGTGGGTTCTTTTTAAGTTTAAATAGTTATCAATTCTGTAATCAGCTTTATCTGTTATGGAAAGTCCATGGACATAGTAGTCTCTACTTGTAAAATTATGAAATGGAATATACATCTGGGATGAGTGTTCTGTAAATCTCATTTTACCAATTCCCGAAACTCTACCTATGGCGATTCCCTTCTCTGCATCCATATTACCATTACAGAAAGCCATCTGGGTATGTATATGGTTATCCTCAAGATTTAAACTTCTATCCATTTTTAACTGAAAAATATCCGGTTCAATTTTTCTTTCCCTATTAATTAACATATACTTATAGGGTGATTGATTAAACAATGGTAAAACATTAGGTATTACAGAGTAAAATGGAGTCTGTTTAATATCTGAAACTATCATAAAAGGTGAATTAAGTGTATTTAAGATTTCCAGACACTTTTGGGACAGCTTGGTTTCATCTTCTATAATAATGGTAAAACCGGGTTTATGCAGTCGGTTAAGTCTAAAAACAAGACGTTGAACAAAAATTTCAGTAAAATCACTTATAATACTATTTACAACTACTATTGATTTGGAAATATTCATAACTTATTCTAATAAATAATACTTTTTTTATCTATAGCTATAATGAAACAGGCCCGATTAAAGGCCTGTTAATTATATTTATTGTTTTGTAAATGTTATAACATTGGAAGAATTATTTGGATCAGTATAGGTCAGTTCTGTCGCACTCTTAATCCCAATAAATTCTGAACCATCAGAGTATGAAGTAATTTTTAATGTATTACCTTCAATAATAAATACCTCATCACTAAGTGAGATATAACTTGAATTTATACTTATCTTATTATCTACACTTATCATAATACTGTTATTAGGATCATCTGTGCCATACCACTGGGACGAAGTAAATTGATCTATAGTATAATTAGAGTCAGATCCCGGTGTAAAATCTCCCGCATCAACAATACCGTTAGGCAAAACAGTATAAAATTTCATGTAAAAATTACTGTTTAATGTATTTCCATCAGCACACTTAAGTGTAAATCTTACGGAGTACAGTTTTGGTGTTCCAGAGGTCTCTGTTACAGGGCTAAGAACTGTAAATGATATTTTGTATGGAGTATCAGTTTTACCATCAAAGGTAAAAGATTTTGGACTATCAGTTGAAATTGATTTCGATGTTATTTTTCCACTAATAGTTTCAGTTACATCCCACTCTAATGTTCCTGTATAATCTGTCCCCTCTTCTTTTGTAATTAGAGTTCCAAAAGTAGATGCATTTACTTCCATATACACTGCTTTATCAGCTTTTAACTCTAAGGTTGTATCTGTAGAAACTAAAGTATTGCTAGGATCATTAGCTTTGTAATCAAGTTTAGGAACTGCTTTCTCAGCCTGTCTTGTATATGTTTTATTATTTGTTGTGTCATACAGTTTTGGAGTTGCACCCTCAGTATCCTGTTTTACAGTTCTTAGTTCAACATAAAAACTGTCTGCATCAATTGCTCTTATAATGTGTCCAGACTTTGTTTGTTCCCATGTAATATCTGCTTTTGAATCCCCTGTATAATCAGTACCCTTCTTTCTTTTTAATAGAGTATCTTCCTCATCAGAGAAGTAGTAGTATTTACCACTGTCATCTTTCCATGTACCTAAAATTCTCTCTGCTGGCAGTTTAACCTGTGGATTAGAATATTTGGTAGATAGAGCATAATCCTGTGTAAATGTAGGATCATCTTCTTCATAATATGAAATCTTATCTGTATCTATTTTAAAATTATCAGTATTAATCTTTGGACCTTTGACATTAAATGTATATGTTATATATAACTCTTTATTAACATCTATACCCCATTCATCAATTGCATATCCATACTTAAATGTTATTACTGTACCATCATCGAAAATAGTTCCAGTCTCACCTGTTTTATCAGCCCATAGGGTTACATAACGAATCGCACCATTATCATCAAATGTATATGTTCCCTCTTTTACTGTAACACTTGGAGTACCATTATCCGGCAGTGTTCCGTCATCAGGTAGTGTACCATCATCCGGTAATGTTCCATCATCAAGTCCTGGAATTGTATCTGGTCCAGGACAAGCTAAGAATAGTAGTGTAATTAGTGCCAATGGCAAGAATTTTTTAATTAATTTCATATTGTTTCCTCCATAATAGATGAAGGTTACTATATGAACATTAATTCAATATTAATTTTAATTAATAATCGATAATATTTTTTCAAGTTCTTCCGAAGAAAACTCCAGATTGTTCTGAGCAGCAGCACAGTCTACAATCTGACTAACCTTACTTGCTCCAATTAATACTGAACAAACAGATTTATGTCGTAAATTCCATGCCAGAGCCATTTGTGCAAGAGTTTGCCCTCTAGATGTAGCAATATCATTTAACTCTTTAACCTTGGTTATTGTATTACCCAGAACATCGTCCTCTTTTAGAAATCTGCCATCTGTTTTAATTCTTGAATCCTCAGGAATACCATTAAGATATCTGTTTGTAAGAATACCCTTATTTAGAGGAGAAAAGGTAATAATTCCAACATTTTCCTCATCATGAACTTGTAGCAGACCATTTTCGATACCACGTTCAAACATATTGTATTTAACCTGATGTATTAAACATGGTGTTCCAAGTTCCTTTAAAATCCTGAAAGCTTCTTTAGCATCCTCAGGTTTATAGTAGTTTGAAATACCAACATAGAGAGCCTTTCCAGACCTCACGATCTGATCCAGTGCCATCATGGTCTCTTCCATTGGAGTCTCAGGATCTCTTCTGTGATGATAAAAAATATCTACATAATCCAGCTCCATTCTTTTTAAACTCTGATCCAGACTGGAAATAAGGTATTTTCTGGAACCCCAGTTGCCATAGGGTCCCGGCCACATATCGTAGCCTGCTTTTGTTGAAACAATTAATTCATCCCTGTATACACCAAGATCCTGCTTTAAAATTTTACCAAAATTTTCTTCAGCACTACCTGGGGGAGGACCATAATTATTTGCAAGATCAAAGTGGGTTATTCCTAAATCAAAGGCCTTTCTTGCCATATCACGACTTGTTTGATAAATAGTAGCATCACTAAAATTATGCCACAACCCAAGGGATATTGCTGGTAGTTTTAACCCGGAATTCCCACACTTTAAGTAATTCATACTACTGTATCTATTTTCATCGGCTCTATACATCATAACAAAAGATTAACTTATTAATTTTAGTATAGCAATAGAATTTATTAATATATATATTTTATATAAGAGGTTAAAATGCTAATAGACGAAACAGATAAAAAGATAATCAGATTACTCCAGGAAAATTCCAGAATGTCTGCATCGGATATTAGTAAAAAAGTCTACCTGTCTGTATCTGCTGTATCAGATAGAATTAGAAAACTTGAGAGAGATGGAATAATAAAAGAGTATACAGCAATATTAAGTCCTGAAAAAATGGAAAAAGAGCTCTCAGCCTTTATTCTTATCAGTCTTAAAAATCCACAGGTTAGCGAACACTTCCTACAATTTGTCCATGGAGAAAATGATATCCTCTCATGTTTTTACATTGCAGGGGAATTTGACTATATGATAAAAATAGTTACAAAGAATACAAATACAATGACAGAAATTTTAAACAGAATAAAAAGTATTAATGGAGTAATAAAGACCAATACTATGGTTGTTCTTAATAACGAAAAGAATCATCACACATTTTTGCTGTAATTAAACATTTGTCAGTTTTTCAATGTCTTTTTCAATATTCATAAAAGCTGCAACTATCTGAGGGTCAAATTTTATACCGGACAAACTAGCAATTTCTTCTATACATTTATCGTGGGATATTGGCTCCTTATAAATTCTCCGCATTCTCATGGCATCATAGACATCGGCTATAGCCATAATTCTTCCACATAAGGGAATTTCCACTCCGGAAAGGGAGTTTGGATAACCGGAACCGTCCCATGCTTCGTGGTGACTTTCAATAAGTTTCTCAGCGAGATCAAGAAATGATATAAAAGGTAGCTTCTCGGTAGCCATTTTAATAGTATTGGCTCCTAAAATCGTGTGGGTTTTAATTATATCATACTCATCTTTTGTCAATTTCCCAGGCTTTAATAATATACTGTCAGGAATTCCGATTTTACCAATATCGTGAAGAATTGAGGCACGAACAACACCCTCTATGTAACCCTTTGTTAAAATTTCTTTATAGCAATTATTTTTTAACAACTCCTGGCATATAAGTTTTACATAAATTGATGTTCTCTCTACATGTTTACCTGTATAGTTATCTTTTAATTCAACCTGGTAAGCAAGTGCATCGATAATTGCGTCCATTAATTGTATATTTTGCTTTAAATCTCTTTTCTCTTTTTTTCTTAACTGATTTAGTGCAAAGAAAATTGTAAATGAGATTATTAAAAAAAGAGTTATTAACAGGGTAATTAAAGATGAATAAAATTCCTTATCATAATTTTCCTGAATTAAATACACACTTTTATTTATACTATCCAGTCTTTGAGAAATGCTCATGCTTAAAATAATCTTTAACTCTTCCAGATTACTCTTTAAAAGGTAAGTATCAAAATTATCAAAATCCTCTGAGCTTTTAATCTGTTCACATAAATAGAGGTTTTCCATTAGAATTCTTATGATCTTTTCTATGTACTGTTCAGAGTAATTATAAATTTTTTTTACAGATTCAATATTTTGATTAACATCCCTATATTCATATTTACTGTTTTTTTCCAGTAGAATATAGAGGTTTTCCCTGAAATTGGATTCAGACTCTAGCCAGTAGATCCCATATTCCAGAGAGTTTTTAGTAACAAGCATCATTTCCGTCTTATATTTAAGATTATTAAAATCCTTAACTACATTAACAATACTCTCTTTAAATTCTAACCTTTTAGCATTCTCAGTAGAGTAGGAGTTTATTTTAAAAGGTATAAAAACTGATAGTATAACAATAAAAAAAATAAGAGTATAAAATAAAACGACCTGTTTTTTATTAGTAAGAATTTTCATTAATAATCCTGTATTGGTATACATAATGTTAATGACTATTTACAATAAAGTAAATATTTACCGATTGAGTATTGGATTATTATAAACAATTTTCTTTGAATATTCATCATCCAGTGGTATAATTTCTAATCTTTACAAATCAGGAATTTTATGCAGACTAAGTTTTCACATCTTTTTGTCAAATTTTTTATACCCTACTTAATTGTAATCTTTATAATGACCATTCTAACCTCTATAATCTATGTTGCAGCTTTTAAAGAAATTGAGAAAAATGCTATAAAAATGCAGCAATCATATATAGAGCAGAGTAAGGCTGTACTAGACCGAAGGTTTAAGGAAGCAATTGACTCATCTCTTCAAATTTCAAGACTACCTACAGTTATTACATTTAAGACAAAAACAAACAGACTATTACAAAGTAATTACTACTCAGCGGTTACTCTTCTAAGGCAGCTTAACAACTACAGGTTTACTAATGAAATTATAGAAGGATACTATATATTTTACAAAAACTCAGGGATAATTGCCAATTCAGATCAGATCTTCTACTATAAAAATATCTCAGCTACAACCTTTCTGGATTTGGATTATGAAAAAAATGAATTCTGGAATATGTTATTCAGTAAATTTTACAAAAGTCAGCTTCTACCTATAAACAATTTCAGTATTAATGGCTTAAAGGTTGAAGGAATTCCCGTTTTAACAACTATTGGATACTCCTATGATGATCCGGAAGCTGTAGTTTTATTAATTCTTAATGCCGAAAAACTTAAGCAAAACATGTTTGATTTTGAAAAAAATCTTAATGGAAATTTTATAATGCTGAATAATAAGAATGAAAAACTTATTGATCTTGTAAATGATGACAATAATATGGAGAAAAGTGATAAGAATCTTACTTTTAGAACAAAGTCAGATATCGTTCCCTGGGATTATATGCTGGTTCAGCCTGAAGAAAATGTTTTTAAGGATATAAGAAACCTTAAAAATGCTGGTCTTCTACTAATGATTATTGTCCTTTTAGTGGGAATTCTAATCTCATTTTTTTCAGCAAGAAACAACTCCAGACCAATATACAAACTTATGGATAATCACGAAGCCTTAAATGAACGACTTCAGAATCAGCGCCCCTATCTGAGAAGAACTTTTCTTGAACGTTGGTTAAAAGGAAATTATAGTAATATAGAAGAGGTAATTGCTATTACAAAATACCTAAAAGCAGATTATTTTGGAGAATTATACTGCGTTGCTGTAATAGATTATAAAGAAAGTGTTAGTTTTCTTGATAAAATTGTAACAACAGACATGAGTAAACTGGAAATAAAAAGATTAACAATAAGGGATATTATAACCAAAGATCTGTTTCAGCCAGAATATATTCATGATGTATCCCACGATAAACTTGCATTAATTTTTATTAGCAAAGAGTCTGATAAAAATAGTTTTTTTACAGCTATCCATAACAAAACCAAAGAGTGTAAATCAATTCTTGAAAAAATGAATTTTTATGACATAAATATTGGTATTGGGAATATATACTCAAATATTTCAGAAGTTTCAACTTCCTTAAACGACAGTCTTGATGCTGTAAATTCTGTACCTCTACAAACAAAATCCACTATAGTATGGTATAGTAATCTTGTTGATAATGAAGATAGCTATTATTTTCCAAGCGAAATAGAAAACAGACTCTACAACTGTACAAGAAGTGGTGATACTGAGCAGGTAGATCAGATCTTTTTACTTCTAATTGATAAAAACTTAATTGAAAGATGTTTAACAGGAAGCATGCTTAAATTATTCTCCTTTGAATTATGGGGAACATTGGCAAAAATTCAGGATAAGGATTTAAATAACAACTCAAAGATTAGAGATCTTATTAAAAATTCCTTTGATAAAATGGAGCATCTTGGAGATATTGACAAAATAAAGTATTGTAAAGAGGTATTTACCGGAATTGCCAAAATTATAAAATCCAATGATTTAGATAAACATGATAAAGTTATGGATGAAATAACCCAATATATAAATGAAAATTTTAAAGATCCACTATTTTGTCTGCCTATGATTTCAGATAAATTTAACCTATCCTATGCATATCTATCCCAGATTTTTAAGGACTTTAATGGAGACAACTTTGTAAATTACTTGCAAAATCTAAGAATGAAAGAGGCCGAGCGACTTCTTAGAGAGACAGATGCACCTATAAAAGATATAGTTTTTGCATGTGGCTATAACTCCAGTAATACATTTGGTAAAGCATTTAAACGTATACATGGAGTTACAGCATCAACCTATAGAGAAAGACTATAGCTATTTTTTAAATTTTAACACAACTGCTGATGAAGTATTTACTCTACCTCCAACATATGCTGCGAATAGGTAATCTGGGTTGCCATCTTTGTCAACCAAAATTTGTGGTCTTTCAAAACGACCTTCCCTGTCTAATCCCGGCATAGGTTCATCAAAGTAGTATTTTGCTTCTCGGTATGCAATTTTAGGATATCCCCAGGTTAACCCGTCTTCAGAAATGAAGTGTAAACCAACATTGTGATCAAAATACCCCATATCCCGACATAAAAGATGAAAAAGACCATCTTTGTAGAATAGGTAAGCATCTTCACACTGTGTATTATTTCCCATATGGGAAAGATTAATAACCGGATTTTTAGGATATTTTACAAATGGTTCATCTAAAGTTTTTGATATTGCCAAACCATACTGTCGGTTCCCATTACTTTGCATTGCTGTGGCCTTACTCCAGGCTTTATAATATAACCATAATTCTCCACTTGGGTGTTTTAGAAATGCAGGGTTAGTTGTAACATAGTCATCCCATGATCCATCCTCTCCTACCGGTATTGCTGGAGAATCACTTAACCTTTCCCAAGGTCCATCAAGAGAGTCGGAAACTGCAATTCCGACCCTTTTTGTAGCAACCAATTCCCTGAAATAAGGATGGTATGCATCTTTATCACTTTTACTTAAAGCTATTAACTCCTCCTGACTTTTATCAAAATGAGACCCATTGCTTCCCATGTAAAAAAGGGCATATTTATTCCCTATTTTATGAATAGTTGGGTTGTGAATTGACCATGAATCCCACTCTGTTCCACCTGTTCCTTTTAAAGCAACACCTGTTACTTCATAAGGTCCTTCCGGGGAGTCTGCAACTGCATGAGCTACCTCACAACACATAACCCAACCATAGTGTGAAGCTGTAATTGGCCATCTACTAAAAAAGAGATGTACCCTGCCATCTTCATCTCGAATTGGTGATGTTCCCCACACATGATAACCATCTAGCTCAAGAATTCGACCTATAGGTTCCAGCCCTTTGAATAGATCTGACTGATTTTCCTCATTAATTTCTCTGCTTATTTTATCCACTTATATTTTCTCCTAAAAAATTAGTTATTTTACTATTTTATACCTATATGAACATTGAATGAATGATCTCTGCCACAATTTAATCTGTCTACAGCACAAAAAAGTGCTGTCGGTTTACCATCTTCAATCCATAATTGTGGTCTTTCAAGGTGAAAAACCTCCTCAATACCACGGTTCTTCCAGTTTATTTCAAGTTTTGAAACAAGTGGTTCATCATTTATCTCCCAGTTTATACCATCTTCCGACTTAAAAAGAACTATTGTTCTCCCTAATTGAGTGAATGAAGAATCCATATCCTTAAGAATAGCCCAATATCTACCATCTTCATACCATATATATGGATCTTCTGCAGGAAAATTACTCTTATCCGATGTAAAAATAGGTTGGTCATGTTTTACAAAAGGCCCTTCCGGAGAGTTTGAAAATGCTGCTATATGAACAACAGGTCCATATTTAGGTGGTGGAAGTTTCTTCCCTGCACATTTATATATTAATAAAAAAGATTTATCAGGTCTTCTGCAGATAGTAGGATTACTCATCATCAGACTATCAAAATCATCATTATTTACACCTATATCAATAAGTGGCTTATCTGGTCTAGTCCATGGTCCATTTAAATCCTCGGCTACAGCTACTCCAATTCTCTGGTTATTTCTATGCTCCCAAAATCTTTCCTGACCATCAAGCTCTCTATTAATACTGTTTCCCATATAGTATAGATAAAACTTTCCATCAAATTTATGTATTGTTGGGTTATGGCTACATAATCCGTCCCAAAATCCAGGATCCCTTTTTGTTAATATTACCTCTTTATGTTTGTATGGTCCAAGGGGATTATCAGAGATTGCATGGGCTATTTCTGAGTCAGTAACCCAGGCATCATGACCAAGTTCTCTTCTCCATCTACTATAAAAGAGATGACAGATTCCTTTCTCATCCCTTTCCATTGAACAGCCCCAAATATAGTAGTTTTCGTCAATAAATATTGATTCATCCCTAACTGGTTGTAATCTTCTGTTAAAATTCATAATCTCCCCTTTTTAAAATTAATAGAAAAAACCTACATTATTAAATGTAGGTTTTTATTGTTCTTTTATTCTATTTTATCAGAAATTATCTTGCGTCGTAAGCTTCTTGATAAACTGCAAGCATACTATCTAAACCGATATTTTTAAGCTCATTAATATAAGCACTCCACTGATTATCAATATTAACATTTGTTAGAACAAATTCAGCTATTTTCTCATTTACATACTCGTTAATTGTTGTAGTATAAGTTAATAACTCTGAAGACTGAGATTCAGTTAGTGTCATTGGAGGTAGTAACATATCAGTTGACGGATAATATGGAGCATATTTCTCCATAGTCTCTTTGTATAAAACAACCTCAATGTTATTTGGATCCTCTTGATATCTTCCAAGTCTAAGTGTTGATGATCTGAAAGTATTTCCCATCTGATTCCAGCTTAGGTTTGGTCCTTGTTCAACAAATGGAATAACTTCTTCCCAGATTGCCGGTTTACCATTAATTCCTGCTTTAGAACTATCTGTAACATACTCCCATTCGATTCCAGCTCGACCTAATGTGTTTCTTAAAGTTGTTTCCTGTTCATAAAAAAGATCACCAAGCATCATAGCAATTTCTGGATATTCACACTTATCTGTAATTGAGAAAGCAGGTGTAAATGATGAAAATGGATCATATTTAACAAATCTTGTTCCATCAGGTCCCTTTAAAGGAGGAACGGTTACATAACCTCTCCATCTCTCCCCAGACAAGTCTGTTGCCACACCAGAATAACCACCTGGGAATGAACCAAGTATTACAGTTTCAGGATTTTCACCCATCTGTTTAAGACCTTCACCTGATTGAGTAAAACTTTCAGGAGCTAATAATCCATCTTTAACAAGTCTTTGAATATATTTTAGACCCTCTTTCCATCCTTCTTCAGCAAAGGAAGCAGTAACTTTACCGTTTTTAACAAAAAGTCTATTAGCACCGCTCTGGTTTATAGCGTGATAAACAAAAGGATTCATAAGAAAACCATCAACCTGTGTCTCCCAACCCTTGTTTGCACCAGCTAATGGAATCTCATCAGCTTTGCCGTTTCCATTTGGATCCTGAGTAGCAAATGCCTTTAATACTTTGTAATACTCCTCAGTAGTTTCAGGCATTTTTAAACCTAGTTTTTTTAGCCAAGGTTCATAGATCCACATTTTTTGAGTTGATTTACAGTGATAACACTCGTTTATTTTAGGTAAATTATAAATATTACCATCTGGCATTGTAGATCTCTCTTTTGCTACAGGTATTGCGTCAAATACTTTTTTTGTATTATCACCATATTTTTCAATTAACTCATTTAATGGTAATAGTATTCCTTGTGCACCATAAAGAGCTTGTTGAGCGTAACTAAGCTGGGATGCTAAAATAATATCCGGATAATCTCCAGTTGCTAATAGCAGATTCAGTTTTTGCTGAGCTTCATTCTCTGAAGCCATAACAAATTTTAAATCAATATTTGTTTTTTCTTCAATATACTTTGTAAATTCATTTTCATCATAGTTATCGACATTTGGTCTCGTATGAACAAACACCGTTAATTCAACTTTCTCCTTTAATGGGAATGAAAGTTTCTCACTTGACATTTTTGCAGTATCTCCAGAGGTCTTTACTTCCTCCTTCTTACTACAACCGACTAGCACCATACTCAATGACAAAACAAGCAATGCTAACTTTGTTAATGATTTTCTCATTATTTCACCTTCCTTTTTTTAACTGTACCTTTTCCTTGGTACATAATATCTAAATAAACCTAGCCTTTTACAGACCCAACCATAATCCCTGCTACAAAGTGTTTCTGTATGAAAGGATATAGTATCATCAGCGGTAAGCTAGATATTATTATTAGTGAGTATTTTAGCAGTGTTGCAAGGTTCTCC
>QKAW01000001.1 GCA_003247135.1 Spirochaetales bacterium
GCAACAGAACCAAACATATATATTTGAAAAGGGTTTATCTCCTTAAGTGATTCAACAATTTGTGGTACATAACCTCTTAAATTACTCATATTAAAAGTGTATCCCATTTGCAATTTATTATCCATACAATTCCTCCTACTCTGGGTATAGCTCATTTTCCCTGGGATGATAGGTTTTATGTAACTTCTTAAGACTTTTTATTACATCTTTTGTGTAACCTGCTGTTGTTTCAATAGATTCATGTCCCAGTAATTCCTGTACATACCTAATATCAGCACCGTTTTGTAATAGATGTGTAGCACAGGAATGACGGATTGAGTGTGGTGTAAATCCTCTATTATCCAGGTCTGACAGTTTCAAATAGTGATTAAAAAGATGTCTTATTCTACTGGCTTTTAGTCTCTCGTTATTTCTGTTAACAAATAAAGCTCTCTGATTAGTTTTAACTCCTTTTCTACCTCTAAATATCCACTGGTTTATATAATCTTCTGCGACTGTTCCTAAAGGTACTATCCTGTCCTTATCTCCCTTACCAAGCCTTATAGTTATCTCTTTTAAACTGAAATCTATATCATCAATATCAAGGTTCTGGACTTCCCCAATTCTAATACCAGTAATATACATTAATTCAAAGACGGCTCTGTCCCTAACACCAAAGCCAGTTTTAGTCTCTATTGAATCAAGGAAAGAAGAAATCTCTTCCTCTGTAAAGACTGTTTTTACTCCTGACTTCTCTCTTATTACTATATCTGTTTTAAGTACCGGGTTTGAAAGTATAAGGTTTGATCTAGCTAAAACTTTGTATACATCTGAAACAAGAGCATTAGCTGCTCTTTGGGTACTGGAAGCGTACTTTTTTAAAGAAAGGATATAATCTTCAATATCAGTAGAGTTTAGACTCCTTAAATCAAAGTCATTGCTTTCAACATACTCCAGGAATCTTCTTAACTCCTGAAATTTCCTTGCGACAGTATTATCTTTTAGCCCTATACTTCTAAAGTAGGATGATAGTAAATCGTATAAAAGAGATGTTGTTATCTTCACTGGTTTATCTCCCTTGGATGATGATGGGTTATAACTTCTTTTAAATCTTCTTTTAGAACTCTGGTATATTTTTCCGTAGATAATATGGATTCATGTCCCAAGAAAGCCTGTACCTCCCTTATCCCGGCACCGGCTCTTAACATAGAAGTAGCTGCACTATGTCTGAAGCTGTGACTTGTAAGTACCTTAAAGCCGTGTTTCTTACACTCCTGTTTTAGTCTCCTGTTAATAAATGCTCTTAGGGTTGTTTTCTCTCCTTTTGGAAATACGTACTCTTCATTATATCTCCCGGAAATATCAAGGTAGTTATCTATAGCTCTTATACTGGCAGATGTTGCAGGAACAACTCTTCTAATTCCACCTTTCTTAACTTCAGTTATAGTAATAGTTCCATCAAGATAGTTAACATCTTTAACTTTTAATATATCTGCTTCACTTATTCTTATAGCACTACCGTAAAGTAGTTCAATTAAGGCTATTAGCATAAAGTCGTTTGCTGTTCTCTGGGGAAGATTGTTTAACAGGTTTTCCATCTCTTCTAAAGTTAGTATGTTCTTTGGAAGGGTTTTACTCTGTTTTAAACCATTTAGCTCTTTTAAAGGATTTAGGAAGATATGTTCTTTCTTTTCAAGGTATGCATAGAAGCTTCTAAGCTTATTTATCTTGTTGTTTATTGTTGCGTGGCAGAGTTCTTTATCAAGAAGGGAACTTCTGTAATCTTCAACCTGTTTGGTTGTTACTTTAAGCATATCTATATCAAGATCATTTAGGTAATTAAGAAAAGCTTTTACTTCAGGGATAAAATCTTCATGACTTCTAATGCCTTTAAGTTCAAGATATAGGCTGAAACCTTGTAATAATGGTAGCTCTTTACTCATAATTCTTTTTTTGCCTCTCTCTCCCGGAAATCACTGCCCCGGTATCAAAAACACCCTTCTAAGTACCCTGTAGCCTACTTAGAACCCCTAAAACCGGGGCATGCCCCGGTTGTGACCCGCTATGCCCCGGTGACCCGGTTTGCTTGTGGAAAACTCGATTTTGTGGATAACTTTTCCACTATTATCCTCTCCATCTCCTCTACTTCGGGGATTACTGCTGAATCAACAAGATCAAGACTCTCATCTTTATGCAGTTTATAGGTGCTTTTCTTTCCATTATTACCAGCTACTCTCTTTATATACTCGTAATCTACAAGGGTTTTTATATTACGCTTAACAACCATTTGAGAATTCCCTGTCCTCTCTCTAATATCCCTTTGGGTAAAAACTACATCCTCAGGTTCTACACCCTGGATATCAGACTCTTTCTTTGCTATGCCCCTAATATCTTCATAGAGGGTTAATGCTCCTTTGGGAAGATTAATAAGAGTTGCGGAGAGTATTCCCCTCATGATATTTGAAGCTATTTTATAGTCCTCTATATCACATTCGATATACTCTACTTTCTCATTATCTATAACTTCAGCCTTAGGCTGTTTCTGATACTGACGAAGAAAACAGACAGCAGAAATAAGGTCTATAAATCTCTCGTGGTCTCGTCTGGTCCTCATTAAAGAGTCCGGGAATGTTAAATGTTCTACAAAATCATTAACTATAAGGTAGTTCTTTAACATTCTCTGTGCTGATTTATGCTTTCTTATTATCTCGGGAATATCCTTTGATTTGCTTTTATACCGTTTAAGGGAATACTTCTCTCTCTGTTTCTGGTGGATCCTTCTGGTTTGTTCCACTGACTCATCGGTATTAATTACAAAGACCCTGGAGGCATTCTCAGGGTTAATATCTGTTTGAGTCGAACTCATGACTGTGGAAACGACTACGTCCTTTCTCACAGTTTTAGTAGTCATTTTACCGGTTTTTTCATCCTTGGTTGTAACCATTCGGCTTAACTCTTTACTGGATAGCATCTCACGTATCTGATGGTCGATAATATCAGAATGAACAGCTTCACCCATTACCATAAACTTATGAAGTAATGCTTCATCTGGTAAGTAGTTTAATGCCTGATCAGATAGAGAAGTGAAAGAGATTACATCTTCTTCAGGGATTAATCTTTTTACCGTATCTATTAAATAGCTCTTTCCGGAAGCAGATTCACTTATTACTGTAACACTTATAGGGTCATCAAGTAATCTGGATGATGCAGCTAAGTATATAAGCTGTTTATTTAGAGATTCACCTACATAACCAAGGGTCTCTGTGTCTTCTATAATCTGGTTAAACATGTTTGGGTTTTTAAGGAATGATAATCCAAGCTCTTTATCTTCTGCAGAAAGGATTACTTCTCTCTCTTCATCCTCTGATAGAGATTTGTCTCTTAGACTTTCCAAGTATTCTATAATCTGAACGATTTCTTTATCTACCTGAACTGAAGATATATCCAGGGTTGTAGAAAGTCTCTCAGTAAATCCGGTTCTACTTCTGGCCGAGTATAAATCTACATTATCAAGGTAGTTTTTACCTTCTTTCTCGGCTTTTATATTTACCCTTAAGTTGGAGACAAAAACTTCTTTTACTCCGGCCACTCTGTAGAGAGTATCTTTAAAGGTAAAAGTATACTTTCCGTCCTTATGTTCTACTTCAAATGGTTTCTTCTCTTTCTCTATAAAGATAGTTGCCTTTAGAAGACTTCTTATTTCTTCCTCTCTACCACCATTTAGCAGATACTCGTTCCAGTCTTTACTATTTGGAGGGAAGATCTCTTTAACCTGGTATCCTTGGTTTAATAGCTTTTCCTTTAGTTTTTCTGAACCGGTAATACCTGCGTCATCATTATCGAAGGCTATAATAACTTTTTTTACCAAATTATTTTTTAAAACTTCATTATGATAGTCAGAGAAACCATTTACTCCATAACAGGGGATTATATTATCTATTCCAAGCTTTTTTAAAGATATTCCATCTAATACTGATTCTGTTAAAATAAGTTCATCAGAGTATATTTTAACAGCTTTAGCATTTAATAGTCCTTTATGGTCTCCCTTTAGATACTTATGGGGGATTGTTGACCTGTTATCTATAGCTCTTCCGTAAAAACCTACCACATCTGTTAATTCGTTTGTTAATGGAATAGTAATATAACCCTTAAAGACTTCATCTCCTTTCTCATTGAGAATTCCAAAGAATTTTAGCTGTTCGATCTGTTCTGCTGACAGAATCTCTTTTAACGAACCACTGCAATAACCTATCTTATAGTGGTTTATAATAGCTACATCCTGTAATCCTCTCTTGTTAAGATAGTTTAAAGCTCTATTATTCCCCTGGAGTTCCTTACAATAGTAATCTCTAACTTTTTGAAGAATATTATCTTTAAAAGTTCCTTCTAATACCGGTTTTTCTTTTACTGTATTTTCAGGGATTTCTAAATCTGCCTGTTTTAGATAATTACAAGCCTCTTTAAAATCAAGACCTTTCATCTTCATTACAAGATTAAATACATCCCCGGATTCACCACAGCCAAAGCAATTGTAAAGTCCTTTAGTTCTATCTACAGAAAGAGATGGGGTTTTATCATCATGCCAGGGGCAACAGCCCATATAGTTAGAGCCTTTCTTCTCCAGTTTTACTCCAAAATCATTGAATAATGAAACTATATTTACGGTGTTTTTTATATTATCTTTCTCGAACTCTTCAAGGAAGCTACCAACTTTAAGAGTTGTTCCATTGAGTTTACTTTTAGTCATTATGAGCCTCTAATCTTTTAAGTAGCTCTTCTCCTATCTTTATTGCTTCCTCTTTTAGTTTATGATCTTCATCAAGTTCAATTAATCCTATCCTACTTGCTATTACTTCCTCTATTTTTATACTTCTTGAGAGATAGGCATTAAAGACTCGTTTTCCAAAGGATTTAATTATCTCTTCTATTATCTCTTTAATAATTGTAGGTCTCTCATCTACACAGATCAAAACAACTCCAAGGATTTTTAGGTCTGGATTCAGCTGTTTTCTGGCTTTATCTATAGTTGCCATAATGTCATTAGAACCATGCATACCATAAATACTTGGAGTTAGTGGGATCATTATATAATCTGCTATTGATAAAGCATTTATTGTTAGTACTCCAAACCCGGGAGGTATATCTATAAAGATGTAATCGAACTGGTTAAACCCTTCTTTTCTAAAGAAGCTTTTAAACCTGGTATATGCATCGTATTCGCTGGTTAGTCTATCAGCAAAAGCAGAAAGTCTTTTGTCAGCTGAGAGCAGAGAGAGGTTATCTCTAACCTTGGTTATGTGAAGGATATCATCTTCTAGGGCATCATATAGACCACATCCGACATTTTCAATTAGACTTTTTGTTAAGTTTCCCTGTGGGTCAGAGTCTACAAGTAGAACATTTTTACCCTTAGAAGCAAGGTAGAACCCTGTTTCTCTTTCTGTTGTGGTTTTACCAATACCACCTTTTTGGTTAATACATAGGATTATAGAAGGTCTCATTGAATACCTCCTAAACCAGACTTAAACTTCTTAGAATGCTCTTTTTTAGCAAAATAGGTTGTTTGTAATAGTTTTGAATAGGCTGTTCTGAAGTTGGTAAGATTTACAATTGAGTCCCCACGTAGGTATTCGTCTCTTAAATCGTAAATATCTTTTCCCTGAAATGATAACTGGCAAACTGTTTTACTGCCAACTTGTAGAGTTTCTACTCCTTCTAATGTACATCCATTAATTAGGTAGTAGCAGGATTCGTATAGATCGCTGGTAGATACTATATTCATGTTTTCTCCTTTCGAGGAGATCCATCTTTGACAATAAGGCTTCAAGTATAGTAAAATATTGTCATGTCATAGAGGTTCTTCCTCTTTGTAATTTTGAGCTTTGATTTTCTGTCCAGGTCGCCAAACTTAGAGCAGATTTTCAAGGCTTTTTTTATGCCCAAATGGGCTGTTTTTTCATCATTATTGAGCAAAATAACCTAAATTTAAGTTATTTTTTATTTACTCAAAAAATAACTTCATTTTAATTATGTGTATATCAATCACATATGTCAAGACAATTTTTGGTAAAAAAGATAGAATAAATTATGCCAAAAGCAATTAATAAAGATATTGTAGATATTAACTTACTAGATGATAAAACTATAGGTGAAAGAATTTCTGAAACAAGAAAATCAAGAGGACTAACTCAACAAGAATTAGCAGAGAAAATAGGTATAACAAGAGACCTCTTGTGTAGCTATGAAATAGGAAGAGCGAGAATATTCGGTGAAATGATTTCTAAAATTGCACTTATTCTGGAAGTATCCGCTGATAAATTATTAGGAATAGAAGACTTTAAAGAATCAAATGAAAAAATAGGACTCAGATACACAAAAAGAATAAAAGAAATTGAATCTCTTCCAGAATATAAAAGAAGATTAGTTTTAAAGGCTTTAGACGACTCAATAAAAGCAAATAAGAACTAAATATATAAAAAAGAATAAAGGTAAAAAATGGCAAGACAAGAGATATTTTATGTTGGAAGAGTAGTAAAAACAGGGTTTAAGCAAGAAGATTTAATATCGGCTCTATTAACATCAAAACCAGTTATATTAAATGATTTAGTTTGGACTATAGTTAATTCCACACTACTCATTGATGAAAACAGGAATAAACCATACATATACGGCAAGCTAAGTAAATCAAAAAAGTTGGGTTCAGTCACAGTCCTAACAAATGAATTAAATAAAGAAATAGAAAAAGAAGAACCATATTTAATTGATGCTTCCAGTGAATTTGTATATATCCCTGGATTCTCAGGAATTATTTTTAGATTAAACCCTGGAAAAATAGAACCAAAGCAATTTATTAAATGGTTTAACAAAATTGTAGAGGACACACTAGGAATTATATTTGTTGAATGTAGTATAAAGCTTATTGATGATTTACGTGATTTTTACCAAAAAATAATTAAATTGGATAAAATTACAACATTACAAAGCAAGGTAAATCCTCCTAACCCATTATTTGGAAAATTCTGGGAACCATTGAAAAATTATCTTATAGGTAGAAATGCTGATGAAGTTGTATTTAAAGAAGTATCAAAAAGTGGTGAACTATTTACAAGAATAAAAGAGATTCTAGAATTATTAATGAATGGAACAAAAGAAGAAATTGAAGATTATATAAATAGTAATGATATTTCTCTTGTTGATACTTCAATACTTATGTCTTTAGATGGATATGGAGATGGTAATATTATTGGTAAAGAAAATAATAAGATGACTAAAATTAAACTGCATGAGAAAACACTTAATTTTAGTATCCCAAAAGATCATTCAATAGAAGATATTTATGAAAAAGCAGTTACTATATTTTCTAGGATAAATAATGAAAGATATATGGAACATTAAAATAATATTCATTATAAGGACAATATTTATTTCACCAGAATTTATATTTTTCTTGATAATGATGGTTATAAATATTTTAAAGATAGATTTTTTCTCTACATTGGGTATATTTTTATTTAAGAATGATAATATTATTACAACACTCTCATTAGGCTTTCCTGCTGTTCTTTTAGTTTATGCGGGGAGGTTGAACAAAAATATTCTTCAGCCAGAGGACAATAATAAAGTCTTATTAAATTGGCCAGAATATTCAAATTATAAAATTACATCATATATAGGATTATTTTTTACAATATTACCTATACTCCCAATATTTATGTGTTGGATATATAAAGATGTATATAAAGAATATGATGTTGGATTCTATTACACTGTTTTAGTTGGAATGAGTCTAATATCAACAGCATCACTATATTTAGCTCATTTAAATGTTAAGGAATATTTAGATAAATATAAATAACCCCCAGGTAATCCCCTTTGGGGAAGAACAGAACACGGGTTATCGTCAGTGAACTTCGTCAACGGTTCGTTACGCTTCGCTTCACCCGATAACCAGTATTCTGTTCACCTGGTCTAGTGCAAACCTAAGCCTAAAAACAGCCATTAAGGGCAACAGATAGGCAAACCTGCTATTGTAACCCAAACAGCGTAAAAACCGTCCTCGTTCCTCGAACTCCCCTTTTTACTTGGGGTTATTTGATTCCGGTTATGTCTATAAATATTAAAAGCCACCCCGAAGAGTGACTTTAAATAATTCTTAGCCTGAAAATAACCATAAGATCGGAATTAACCTGACCGGGATAAAATCCCGGTTCTGGTTCAATGATATCTTATGGTTTCATTAATAAATTACAAATAAGATTCCTAATACAAGCATACCCATCCCAAGAATCATAAAAATAACACTCCCTAGTATTCCGGCAATATTTATTTTTTTTTGTGAACTAACATCTCTACCTTCAGGTCTTTTTATGATTCTCAAAATTCCTTTAGCATCTAAATAAACAAATATACTTAAACCTAAAGTAACAATTCCATACAGAATTAATTGTATAGCAGTTTTACTCATCATCTCCCCTTGTTTGTTTAATAAAATTCCCAAGTAAACTCCAAAGAATTAATACAGAAATATTTATACAAATGCTAAATACGATATTATTTTTAATACTAAAGTTAAAAATTTTGATCCTTATTATGAAAAATAAAGCTTCTATAATAAACCACGTAGGTATTAACTTTAGAATCCATTTAAAAAGAAATCTATCTTTCATCTATTTCCCTTCTACAGTCCCAATAATACTAGCTTCAGCAGGAACAAAAACGAGATCGATAATATCTACATCATTACCAGTTGTCATTTCATAAATTCCTAAACCTGTAATTTGAACTCCAGTGACAAATAGGCTTCCCAGACCTTCTGCGGCAAGTCCACCTGATTGATAAATGGCATAACCTGATGCTCCAGTTATAGCAACACCAACAATAGTAGTTCCTAAGCCTTCCAGAAAAACACTATTCTCAAGATTATCTAAAAAAGTACTTTCTTGTATATTCTGACCTTCCTGATAATTCTTTCCCCATGCAGTCATCATATCCCACGAATCTTGTTGTGGATATTTTAAATTAACAGTCTGACCAGGGTAGATTAAATCTGGATTATCAATTTGAGGATTCATATTTATTATTTCTTGCAAATCGAATCCGTTATCAATGGCAATTTGAGATAATGTATCACCAGATTGAACAGTTGTATTTGAACATAACCCCAACGGATCTATATAGTTAATCGGATCATTATTAACGTATGCATACCAGTTGTAGCCATCTTTTTCACCCTCTGAATTTTGAAAATTAAAACTCATCATTGGGCTGTCTAAAATAGAAAAAAGTTGTTCGTTTCCCATAGAACTACTCATTGTTAACAATCTTCTCGATCTGCTCATAAATATATTTTGCTTCTCTATAGAACTCTTTTGACCTTTCAATGGATAAAGAACCATATGGCAATAATCCCATATCAGCAGGATATCTTGCATCAATATAGGTTTCTGAGATCTCTTCTAAGAGAGTCATATCAATTTCTAATTTACAATGGTTTCGAACAGTACCATATAATCTTAAAAGATTATGTTTCAAAGGAACTTCTTCTGTATTTAGACAAATAATCGCTTTAAAGCATTTTTCTATACACTGATGGCAATGAAAGGCTACTACGTTAGTTAAATCTTCATCTCCAAGCAGTTTAATCACAGTCTTTAAGTCTGTTAAAGCAAATAACAACCACTCTTTAACTAAATTGTTCATATATAAGTGTCCCTATTTCAGTTATCTCAGTCATAAATGGTTTATTAAACTCATTCAGGAGCTTAAATTCTTCTTTCGTATATACAAGTAAATCAATAGGAACTTCCATACTTAATTCTAAAATGGTATTTCTAACAGCTACTTTATTCTTTAGTTTTTCATCATAAGTTTTAGGAACATCGTCAATATTTAAGATTACTGCTAAATCAATGTCACTATCCTGGGTCTCTGTACCCTTTGCAACAGAACCAAACATATATATTTGAAAAGGGTTTATCTCCTTAAGTGATTCAACAATTTGTGGTACATAACCTCTTAAATTACTCATATTAAAAGTGTATCCCATTTGCAATTTATTATCCATACAATTCCTCCTACTCTGGTGATAGGTTTTATGTAACTTCTTAATACTTTTAATCATATCTTTTGTGTAACCTGCTGTTTTTCATTATGCATTTAGCGATAAGACGCTTTTCACCCAATTCTCTAATTGAACTCCAATAATCTTCAGGTTTTCTTATCACTTGAACCTCATGTAAACAGAATAATATATTAATAATTTAATTCCATATGGAGTGAATTTGACAATAGATCATATTCAATGTTATTTTCATAATAGTGACAAGAATATACTCTATATTAATACTTACACTAATAATTGCTAACTCAAACATTTACTCACAAGATAAGCCTATGGATTGCAGTAGTAAATCGGGCTATCATAATAATGTCGTTTTTTACTGTGTAATGTGTAATCCATCACAAGAGAGATCTAATATAGATGTTTTACAGTCCAGAGAATACAAACAAAAATATAAAATACAATTGATTCCTTATAAATTTTCTGAAATCTACAAATATCCAGAAAGTGTAAAATTTCATTACAAGCCAGATATTTCTCCGGGAAATAGTCTATCCATATATAAAATTAATTGTTCATTTCTCCTTTGATTCATTATAAACATCTGACTCAAAAATAATATTAAAGGAAATTAAAGTGAACATAAAAACATATTTACAGGTTAAAGGTATGTCCTGTAAAAACTGCGAATCAAAAATTGTATCTCATATTAACAGCAACCCATCAGTATTAAAGTGCAGTGCTGATTATGCTAGTGGGATTGTGGTTATTGAACATGAAGACAATAATCTTGATATACAAAGTATAATTAATTCAACAGAGACAGAGCTAGGTTATAAGAGTAGAGTAATCTCTCCATCATTAAAAAACTGGATTAAAATATATCCAACATTAATTGGTTTAATAGCTGTACTAGTATTATATATAGTGGCAGTAAAAACAGGGGTTTTAAATAATATTCCACAGATAACAGAGAAGATGAATTATTCAATCCTTTTTGTTGTTGGATTAATGACATCAATACACTGTATAGGTATGTGTGGTGGAATAAATTTATCACAAACTTGCTCAGCATTAGAAGAGTCGAAAATAAACATATTAAAAAGAGGTGTTTCATACAATTTAGGTCGGTTACTCTCTTATACAATAATTGGAGGTATTGTTGGTGGAATTGGGACAGTCCTCTCCATCTCTCTAACAATGCAAAGTATTATAATTATTGGGGCTGGAATTATTATGATAATAATGGGAGCAAATATGCTTGGACTACTCTCATTCCTAAAAAAAATTGTACCTGTTATTCCGGCATCCTTCGGGACAAAGATAATAAAGTATAGTAAAAACAAGAACTCTTTTTTTGTTGGTTTTTTAAATGGTTTTATGCCTTGCGGACCACTTCAATCTATGCAGTTATATGCTTTATCAACCGGAAGTATTATAAAAGGAGCATTTTCTATGTTTCTTTTTAGTGCAGGAACAATCCCTTTAATGCTGTTGTTCGGTACTATAGGGTCCTTCTTTTCAGTAAAAAAACAGAAAAACATACTAAGAATCAGTGCTTTTCTTGTTTTAATTCTGGGATTAAGTATGATAAACAGAGGATTGAGTTTAAATGGAATTGAAGTGAATAAGACTCCATCTAAAACCATAGAATCAGACTCTGCTATAGCATCAATAAAAGGAGATAAGCAGATTGTAATATCTAGTGTCACTTCCAGAGCCTATGAGCCAATTATAGTTCAGGCAGGTATTCCTGTAGAATGGACTCTGCATGCAGAAAATGGAGCCATAAATGGGTGTAATAACGCTATAATTTCCAGAGATTTTAATATAAATACAAGCCTGAATGTAGGTGACACTACAGTAACATTTACTCCTGAAAAACCAGGTAATTATATATTTACCTGCTGGATGGGGATGATAACTTCGAATATTATTGTAGTTGAAGATTTATCCTCTATTGATCCGGAAAGTTTACAGTCATCAACCAGGAAATCCCAGGAAACTGTAGAAATTACTATTCCTGAATACAACAAAACTGATATTGTTCTTTCCGAAATTGTTAATGGTAAACAGTACTCAGAGTTAAAAATTAGCAGTCTTGGTTTTGAGAAATCAATAATAGTAATGGAAAAAAACAGAGAAACAGAGTGGACTTTTATACCTAACTCTTTAGATGCTAAAACATCCAGGCTTCTTTTTCCAAATTATAAAGCTCAAATGGATTTAATTGATGGCACAAATAATTCAGTAGTTATAACTCCCGAAGCTGACCTTTATTTTTATACTGTAAGTGGCGATTATCTGGGTTTTGTCATTCTGGTTGATGATTTAAACAGTGTGGATAATGACTTAATACTGCAAAAAGTCAGATCCTATATTGGAAGTAATTAATAAATTCTTTACTGACCTTAATTTATATCCCCCATATAAACATGGGGAGTATTTCCATCATTATTTTTTTGCATAACCAGGATTTTATTGTTGTGTAAAATAATTGCTTTTGCTGCTGTTCTAACCGGAAAATTTGACATGTAAAAATAATATAAAATTATTACCTATCTATGCAATCTGTAATCTCCGGGTCTTAAACCAGTTTCATTAAAAAATATTCTGGAAAAATGGGACCCATCATAAAACCCCAGCTTATGCCCTATCTCATCGCAGCTTAATTTAGAGTCATTTAACAAATTCATTGCAGCTTCAATTCTTTTTTTTCTATGATATCTTCCAGGAGATAATCCTAAAACCTTTGAAAAATACCTGGTAAAAGATGATCTCTCCATATTTAATAATGATGACCACTCCTCTACTTTGCACTCCCTGTTTAGATTTTCATCCATATGATTAATAACAATCATTAATCGTGAAAGATCTCTGTAATGGGATTTAGAAAGGTTAGCTCTTGGTGCTACTATGAATAATGAGATAATCTCCAGTAGTTTAGATGCTACTTGTAATTGGTTTAATGGTGTGTGATGATCACTTCTATCCATAATATAGTTAAAATCCTGAACATCTATACCAGAGCTACCAACTTCAATTTGGTACCTGCAAATATACTGATTAAAAAACGACAACTCACCAGGAGTTCTGAGTTGAAAATGGATGAAGTAGAGTTCCATTTTACCAAAATGATTATAATCATGGAGTGTATACTCTGGAATAAGAAATATTTTTCCCGGAGTTAATGTAAATGTCTCTCCGGAATGACTAAGAACACCCTTTCCACTCATGATCAAATAGAGCCTGGAAAAACTGTCCTGATAGTTTTTATCCCGCCATCTATCCCTAACGTAACGTCTTTCAATTCTATTTAATGTTATATCCAAAGATGGAAGATTACTAACCATAATATAAAATTAATATCACAAATGTACAATAAAGATCAATAAAAATACATTTGCAGTTTAATCATTTAATACAATAATTATCATCAAGAGAATCAGTAATAAAGGAGTTAATATGTCATATCAAGATGGTTGGGCAGCATTAAATTTGGAAATGCCCTCTAGAGTTCCAAGAACAGAGTACTCGGCACATCAGCACTGGGAGCTAATTAAAGCTGTTACAGGTATTGATGTTAGTGCCCAAAGCCCTCAAAATGTACAACAGATGGCAAGCTCTGCATTTAGAAGTTCTAAACATTGGAATTATGATCTAAACTGGTCTATAGATTTTCATATAAACGATTTGGGTAAATATGTGACCAAAATGGGTCATGCAGAATTTGCAGCAGAAGGTGCAGACTACATTGACAACAGAGGAAGTTTCTTTAACTCGTTAGATGAGAAATTAGACTTTGATCCATCAGAATATATTCCTCACCCTTCTCATAGTGCTCTTGTTAAGCGTTTTAATGATAAATTTGACACACAAAAAAAACTTAATCCTGATGGGGTTAATATGAATGGAACTTACATCTCCTTTATGTCTGGTCTACTTGAAATTTACGGTTGGGATGACTTGTTAATGGGAATGGGTATGGAGCAGGAAAGGTTTATAGAAAGTGCGAATAGATATGCAAAATGGATGATACCTGTATATGAAGCATTAGCTGATTGCGACTCCCCGGTAATAATGATACATGATGATATCGTCTGGACTTCAGGTCCTTTTACACACCCAGAATGGTACAGAGAGCATCTTTTTCCAGTTTATAAGGAGTATATGAAACCATTAAAAGAGGCCGGCAAGAAGGTATTATATACAAGTGATGGGAACTACAGTATGTTTATTGACGATATTGCTCAGTGTGGTTTCTCTGGTTTTGTAATGGAACCTATGACAGATATGAAATATATTGCAGAAAAATATGGTAAAACCCATAGCTTTGTTGGTAATGCTGATACAAGAGTACTTCTTCACGGAACAAAGGAGCAGATTCGGGCTGAAGTTAAGAGATGTATGGATATAGGTAAAAACTGCCCAGGTTTTTTTATGGCAGTAGGAAACCACATTCCAGCTAATACCCCTGTTGAAAACGCTATTTACTATAATGAAGTTTATGAAGAGTTAGGTAAAAGACGTTAAATAAATAAACCGGAGTGATATGGTTTCATTCCGGTTTTTAATTCCATATAATAACAAGAAAATATTTATCCCGATTTTTAACAGTGAAAATATTCTATAGACCTTTGTTAAACTAATCTTGAATTAAAACCAATTAAACTAGGTAAAATATCATTAAAGTCTCTTCCTTCGTATAATTTTATATAATTCTCATTTTTACCAATTGTTCCAGATAAAGGATCAGCACTTAACCAACCCTCCTCTTCAATAAAAGCCTCAATCCATGCATGACTACATAGACTGTTGTCTTTAACAATTATTCCAGAAATGAATTTACATGGAATATTGAAACTTCTTAAGACTCCAATTGCTAAATGTGAAAACTCAGAACAAGTTCCCTTTTTATTTGATAAAATATATTCTAAAGAGTCATCTAAATTAAATGTCATCATAATTTTATTTTCATAATCTTTACAATATGAATTATTTTCAAATATATGCTCTGTAGCAGTACAAATTAATGATCTTTTATTTGTTTTATCCAAATGTGTAGATTCTACTAGTTTTTTTAGTACAGGATTAGACTTGTTAATTATTGCAGTATTATTAATATAAAAAGCAGGTACCATAGGTGGATCAGTACTAATTATCTCATTTTTTAATGACTCAATTTCAACAACAATTTCATTATTTATATATCAATAGCAATAATTTTCTGACTTAAATTGTTGATTGTGTTTTGAGAAATACAATTAATCGTAAATTTAGTTTTCATAGTGTCTTCCTTTTTTGAACTTTAATATGCAAAATAACCCATACTTTATGGCTTTCTATCGAAATTAACCCATATTAATGAGGTTTTTTATACCAGTTTGGAATAGTTTTATTAAAACCATCATGATAATCATAAATTAATTGAACATTATTTCACCTATAAAAAATCTTCAAGGTTCTGCATTCCGAGAAGTAAGTATTCAACTTTATAATTACTATATTTTTGAAGTAGTTTTTCTGATTTATTCTTTAACTCCTGTATCTTAGCTTTTTCAAGATTAATTTTTACTTCAGATATTATAATTTTCTTATCAAGATCATTTACTGCAACAAGATCGATTTCATTTAAATTTCCACGTTCCCAATAATTTCCAATAATATTAAATTCAGAAATCTCTTTAAATATTTCCTGATACATTGTTTCAAGAACAGGTCCTTTGTAAGTTGGTAAATTCTTATTTAAATATCTTTTCATATATTCAAAATTATTATTTTCTAGTGCGGATCTATTCATTTGGATAAATCTAAACCAAAATTTTAAAAAGTTATCTTTTATATAATATTTTTGTATCTTACCTGTCGTTTTAGCTCCAACAGGTCTATTTTTATTAATTAAATCATAATCTATTTCAAGTTTATCAAGATATCCACCTATATTTTTTTCTAATATAGATTCAATTTCTGTTCTAGATGTTCTTCCTTCAGCCATTAATTCAAGTATAGAAAAGTAAGTTCCATATTCTTTCCCAAATTCTTCAATTAATATTATTTTTCCTTCATCAATGAATGGTGAGTTTTCAGTAAAATAATAATCAATTATTGATTTTTCATCATAAATTTCATCATTCATTAAAATCTCTATATATCTTGGTATTCCGCCCGTAATTAAATAGATGATAAATAAATTTTCTTTTGTATAGCCATTATTATCTTCTAGTATTAATTTAATTATTTTAGGTGAAAATGGTTTTAGGTATAATACTCTGTCTGCTCTGCCAAATAATGGTTCTTTACTATTTTGGAATATTTTGTGCATTAATGAATATACAGATCCAATAAAAATCACCTGTATTTTTGATTCAAATTTATATAAATCCCATAAATTTTGTAAATCTGAATATACAGAAGGATTAATATTATAAAATTCTTGAAATTCATCAATTATCACAACAATTTTTTCTTTCTTAGCTATTTCCAATAGCAATTTAAATATATCTTTAAATTGAGTTATTTCTCCTATAATAGGATAATCTAATTTATTCTGAATTCTTTCAGTAAATTCTTTACATAGAAGCTTTTCTGACTTTTTTGATATAAATAAATATAGGTGTTTTTTGTCCTGTGAGAACTTAGTAGCAAGTGATGTTTTCCCAATTCTTCTTCGACCAGTTAATACAGTCATTTTTGCAGATTTTTCTAATTGCATATATTGTTTTTCTAAAAGATCAAGTTCTTTTTCTCTAGCATAAAACTTCATTTATTAACCTCTTAATTAATCGTAACAAGCATTATCATAACATATGTTACTATAAGTTAAGAGTTTTGTCAGCATAACAATCCTATGATAGAAAGAGTAAAGAGTTGCGACTGGTTTTATAAGTAAGGCACTACGTCTTAAAAGTAGAACGTGGTAAATGTCATCATTATTTTATTTTCAAAGATATTCTAAATAGCAATAATTTTCTGACTTAAATTGTTGATTGCTTTCTATCGAAATTAACCCATGTTAATGGGGTTTTTATACCAGTTTGGAATAGTTTTATTAAAACCATTACCTAGCCAATTATATTTATTTGAGCTTAGTTTAAATTCTGTTTTTTGATTAAGTATTTCAAATGCTGTATCTTTATCTATACCATGAAATCCATATATAAAAGATTTTAGTATTATACATGAATTGAATGATTTAATTTTCTATCTTTCTCGACAGTTTCTGAAGAAAAAAAGTTGGAGGAATAATAGCCTTTAGAATCAATGATATGAGCATTTTTTAACAGAGTAACACACTCTGTATGAGTTCTTTTTTTAGAAGATTCTTTTATTTTTTCTGTAAGTTCCTGTATCCCCATATTTAACCTCTATTACAAATATACCCATATATTGATAATAGCGCAACAATCTATAATATAAATTTATTTCAATAAATCATTTTCATAATTAGCATCTTTAACATTATACCCAATAAGCTTATATCCAGCTTTTCTTTTATTGTACATTCTGTTCAGCATTGGTATATTTTGATCAACATAGTCATAAATTTGAACTTCTTTCTTATTGTGATGAGATCTATGAAGTCTCCCTGCATACTGTGTTATAGTTCCTTTCCAAGAGATTGGCATTGCTAATAATAATGTATCTAATTTGGGATCATCAAAACCTTCTCCAATAAATTTACCTGTAGCAATTATCAATCGTGAATTATTTGCCTCACAATTGATTTGATCTAGAGCCTTTTTTAGCTTCTTTTTACCCATTCCTCCAAAGAGTGTTATAACATTACCGATTTTTTTTATTGCCAAATCATGTAATATTAGTACATGCTCTCTTCTTTCTGTCAAAATTATGGGTGTAGCCCCATTTTTAATTAAATGTACGGCATCATTTATTATAATTTCATTTCTTTTGTTATCTACAACTAACTCTTTACATATTTGGTTAAATTTAAGCATTTCATTATTTTCAATAGAATCAGGAAGATTAAAATTAGTATATCTGGTAATAACATTATGAATGTAAGAACTTTTTGATATTTCAGACTTAGGATCTACCTTTAAGCGAACAGGACCTAAATTCATCATAATTATAGGTTGTTGTCCATCTTTTCTATTAAGAGTCGCTGTTAATCCTAGAGTATATTTTCCTGTAAAGCTTTTTACAATCCTTTCAAAACTTGGAGCTGATATATGATGACACTCATCAACAATTAATTGCCCATAATTTTTGATTATTGCATCGATCTTTCCCTTTTTATTTAAACTTTGTAGTAGTGCAATATCTATAATACCAGTAGGATTGTTATTTCCACTACCTATAGTTCCTACATTAATATCAGACCCTAAGAAATCATGAATTATTTGTTTCCATTGATCCTGTAACTGCTTTCTATGTACTAGTATCAAAGTCTTTTGTTTTCGTGAAGCTAAAATATAGAGGGCTACTATTGTTTTTCCAAATGCAGTAGTGGCGGATAGTATGCCTGAATCATATTTTAAGATTTCTTTTACTGCTTTTTTCTGTTTAGGATATAATTTCCCTAAAGAATTTATATTATTAATAGGCTCATATGAAAGAAGTTTATCTTCTAAATCATAACTAATATTATTATCATTAAGTAGTTTTAATAAATCTTCTCTACAACCTCTTGGTATACTTATGAAATCTTTATGATTTTCTGCACATGTTATTATTCTCGGAATATTCCAAGTAGATAGTCTCATAGCTTGTTTCTTGTAAAATTCTGGATTTTGAAAAGATGCAAGTCTAATAATTTGATTTTGCAATTGAGGTCCTAACTCTTATTTAGATATGAACAACTGATTTCTAAGTGTAATTTTAACTGTGATACTTGGATCTTTTATATTAATTTGAGGTTGTTTAATATCAAAATTCTTTTTCTGGCAGATAACATTCAACAACCGTATTCACTTCTTTTATTGCTTTTATAAGCTGACTATCCGGCAGATAACAGCCATATTTAATGGTGCAAAAACATTTACAGTTTATAAGCTGCCTATCCGGCAGATAACAAAGATCTTTAAAGATAAAGAATTCAGTTGGCTTTATAAGCTACCTATCCGGCAGATAACAATAGCAAAGAGACGACACTAAAAGTAGCGAATTTATAAGCTGCCTATCCGGCAGATAACGGATTTATTCTTATTTCTATAATGATTGGTTTTTTATAAGCTGCCTATCCGGCAGATAACGTAAAGTTTCCTACTCTTTACATCCGGCTGAATTTATAAGCTGCCTATCCGGCAGATAACATATTTTACTAAAAACCCTATGACCACAACAATTTATAAGCTGCCTATCCGGCAGATAACACATGACTATTGATGGCTGCTCCTTTTTCTACTTTATAAGCTGCCTATCCGGCAGATAACATTATAAAACCTCTTATTGATAAAGCAATAGATTTATAAGCTGCCTATCCGGCAGATAACTTATAGTGAAGTTGATATCTGTATTAAAGAAATTTATAAGCTGCCTATCCGGCAGATAACATTTTACTATTAGGGAAATTGTAGAAGAATGTTTTATAAGCTGCCTATCCGGCAGATAACACTCAGTAAAATTATATTTTTGCCCGATAATTTTTATAAGCTGCCTATCCGGCAGATAACATAATTGAAAATGTTTTGAGCTGACACTATGTATTTATAAGCTGCCTACCCGGCAGATAACAATATAAGTACTTCCTGCCCCTGTAAGTGTAGTTTATAAGCTGCCTATCCGGCAGATAACGTTGTAAAATGAGTGCTTTAAGTGATTTAGTATTTATAAGCTGCCTATCCGGCAGATAACAGCTTGCCAAATCGATAGGTGATCCTTTGGTTTTTATAAGCTGCCTATCCGGCAGATAACGTCTACCATTAAAGCTCTGATCTTGATAATTATTTATAAGCTGCCTATCCGGCAGATAACCTACTTTTTTCGCTTCTTTTCCTTCAATATATTTTATAAGCTGCCTATCCGGCAGATAACAAAAAGCGACAACCTCTGTTTTTCCAGGGTACTTTATAAGCTGCCTATCCGGCAGATAACAATTAAGTTTTTGGATAGATGATATTCAGAGATTTATAAGCTGCCTATCCGGCAGATAACAATGATCAGGCTATACAAGATACTGTTTGGTTTTTTATAAGCTGCCTATCCGGCAGATAACATCCCATGAACCACCGTTAAGCAAAGCCCGAATTTATAAGCTGCCTATCCGGCAGATAACTTTGGATTTTAAATGTTGTTCGATGCCAAGAATTTATAAGCTGCCTATCCGGCAGATAACCTGATTCTGCTAGTGCAACAGGACTTTTTGGATTTATAAGCTGCCTATCCGGCAGATAACTTAATATCTGAAATATCTTGGCATGTTGCAAATTTATAAGCTGCCTATCCGGCAGATAACATTGATGCTCCCTTTTCTTCTGCATCTGCTATTTTATAAGCTGCCTATCCGGCAGATAACTTACTGCACCTGTTGCTAGTCTCGGGCGTGGATTTATAAGCTGCCTATCCGGCAGATAACTTGGAGCTTGCATAAAAACATTTTTCTGTATCTTTATAAGCTGCCTATCCGGCAGATAACAAAGATGCAAGCCTATGCAGATCAAAATGAAATTTATAAGCTGCCTATCCGGCAGATAACTACCATTAACGCAAATAGCCCCTGTTTCTCGTTTTATAAGCTGCCTATCCGGCAGATAACTTGGAAGGGCGTTGCTTCCAACTGCTACTAAATTTATAAGCTGCCTATCCGGCAGATAACCAACTATAGAGTTGATAAAATCGGTTTTTGGTTTTATAAGCTGCCTATCCGGCAGATAACTATTGTTAATCAATTTACAGAATCTGGAGAATTTTATAAGCTGCCTATCCGGCAGATAACATCATTACACTCTTTACTAGCTTTTTTATCATTTTATAAGCTGCCTATCCGGCAGATAACAGATGCAATTTCAATACTTATGCAAAACGCAATTTATAAGCTGCCTATCCGGCAGATAACTGAGAACTGTCCCAGATAAATATTTTGATTTATTTATAAGCTGCCTATCCGGCAGATAACAATAAAGGTATAATCTTCCAATTCCATTTTTATTTATAAGCTGCCTATCCGGCAGATAACATCTTCGCATAATTGTTGTATGTGTCCGTTAATTTATAAGCTGCCTATCCGGCAGATAACGGAGATTCTTACGATTTTGAAGTTGTTGCTGATTTATAAGCTGCCTATCCGGCAGATAACCCAATTATTAACAGCGTGTAGCATCATGAAAGTTTATAAGCTGCCTATCCGGCAGATAACCCGGTAAACTTCCCACCCTTTAGATTTTAGATTTTATAAGCTGCCTATCCGGCAGATAACACTTCATAACTTCGTGCGATTTAGGTTTTAGATTTATAAGCTGCCTATCCGGCAGATAACGACCATCGGCAGGGCTTATTATTAAAGTAGAATTTATAAGCTGCCTATCCGGCAGATAACTCTGATGAGTCAGTTATTTCTTCGCCATAATATTTATAAGCTGCCTATCCGGCAGATAACATAAAACATTATTCCAAATAAACTTTCCTTATTTTATAAGCTGCCTATCCGGCAGATAACTACGCTCCTACTATAGGATCAAAAGATATTGATTTATAAGCTGCCTATCCGGCAGATAACGTTGCAAAATGAGTGCTTTAAGTGATTTAGTATTTATAAGCTGCCTATCCGGCAGATAACACAAAATATTTAATATAACATAATTCTCATGGATTTATAAGCTGCCTATCCGGCAGATAACCATTATTGCCAACTGCTGTTGCGTCAACATTATTTATAAGCTGCCTATCCGGCAGATAACAATTTTAGGATTGTTGATCTTTGAATCAATCATTTATAAGCTGCCTATCCGGCAGATAACAAGCTGAAAAGATAGTGCAAGCAGTAGCAAGATTTATAAGCTGCCTATCCGGCAGATAACGGGTTATATTTACGGTGTAAAGATTAAAGCAATTTATAAGCTGCCTATCCGGCAGATAACAATATGCTTTGGCTGTTATGCTTTCTCCCAGATTTATAAGCTGCCTATCCGGCAGATAACTCTCCATCACTTTCTCCTTAACCTGTATAAAATTTATAAGCTGCCTATCCGGCAGATAACCCCTGATTGATAAAATATATACATTCTTTCAATTTATAAGCTGCCTATCCGGCAGATAACCTCAACACCTTCTAATGAAAAAGCAAGTGTTTTTTATAAGCTGCCTATCCGGCAGATAACATAATCTTTTATATAGTGCGTTATTGATTGTATTTATAAGCTGCCTATCCGGCAGATAACATTGTTTCAGTTCCTTTTTTAAATGCATCATATTTATAAGCTGCCTATCCGGCAGATAACACAAATTGAGCATATTCCAGAATTACCTTCCATTTATAAGCTGCCTATCCGGCAGATAACCCGATGAAATAGAGGTAAGGATTGGTCAATGTTTTATAAGCTGCCTATCCGGCAGATAACGATAAGTCGGGCGTGGCTATCCCTGTAAGAAATTTATAAGCTGCCTATCCGGCAGATAACATATAAAACCATTGTTCACGATGTGTAATTATTTTATAAGCTGCCTATCCGGCAGATAACGAAGTTCTTTATCAAAGGAGTTGTTTTAAGATTTTATAAGCTGCCTATCCGGCAGATAACCAGAAAGCAGTTTAGTTGATTACGAGCTTATTTTTATAAGCTGCCTATCCGGCAGATAACTCTCCTTAATCTTTATTGGTTTTCCACAGTAATTTATAAGCTGCCTATCCGGCAGATAACTAAAAGATATTGTCCGACACTATGACATTACATTTATAAGCTGCCTATCCGGCAGATAACCCTATTGTGAAACAAACCTATCAAGGGAGTTATTTATAAGCTGCCTATCCGGCAGATAACCCTATTGTGAAACAAACCTATCAAGGGAGTTATTTATAAGCTGCCTATCCGGCAGATAACAAAGACGTTGCTCCTTTATTGGCAGATGGATGTTTATAAGCTGCCTATCCGGCAGATAACTCTGAAGAGTCAGTTATTGCTTCGCCAAAATATTTATAAGCTGCCTATCCGGCAGATAACAAAAAAGATGTTAGTTTGTTAAATCAAAAAACTTTATAAGCTGCCTATCCGGCAGATAACCCCATACGGCTGTAGTATGGTCTGCTACAATATTTATAAGCTGCCTATCCGGCAGATAACGCATTGTATTAGGAACGGTTGCAATTTATGTTTTTATAAGCTGCCTATCCGGCAGATAACAGAATGAGAAGCACAGCAGAGATTGATCAATGTTTATAAGCTGCCTATCCGGCAGATAACCAAGCATTTTATCCCATAAATCCATAGCTGTTTTTATAAGCTGCCTATCCGGCAGATAACTTGGGTACATATAAAGACACTAATATTCCTTTTTTATAAGCTGCCTATCCGGCAGATAACAGAACTCATTAATAGTAAGAACTGTTTCATTATTTATAAGCTGCCTATCCGGCAGATAACAGTGAACAGAGCGAGCAAACGTTAATCAACTGTTTATAAGCTGCCTATCCGGCAGATAACTGTGCCGATTGTGGTCGTGTCCTGTCGTCTAATTTATAAGCTGCCTATCCGGCAGATAACAATATAAGCTACCTCCAACCGTTAACCCTTTTTTTATAAGCTGCCTATCCGGCAGATAACAAATAACCTTCAGATAAATTTTGAAGCATTAATTTATAAGCTGCCTATCCGGCAGATAACTAAATGGTATTATAGGAATTATTTTTGGTTTGTTTATAAGCTGCCTATCCGGCAGATAACGAGATAGTTTAAAATCATATACAGCCGAGGTATTTATAAGCTGCCTATCCGGCAGATAACGAGAAGCAGGAATAACTATACCAACGGAGCTATTTATAAGCTGCCTATCCGGCAGATAACTTTCTGTTTAAATTATCTCGACCACCACTCAATTTATAAGCTGCCTATCCGGCAGATAACACGCCGTTGTATGGTTGATCACCTGGTTGTCTTTTATAAGCTGCCTATCCGGCAGATAACGATTCCCTGCCTCCCCTCTTATTCTTTGATGTTTTATAAGCTGCCTATCCGGCAGATAACAATCCAGAACATAATATTGAAAACATATCAGATTTATAAGCTGCCTATCCGGCAGATAACTCGTATAATAGGAAATTAACTTATTATTATACAAGAATTTATAAATATAAAGACTTAATTATGAATATATTTTTGAATTTCTCTAACTTCTTTTTACAAAAGAAGTTAGAAATGATGAAAAAATTATTCCTAAAATATTGGAACAGTAGTTGTTGAACTTAATCCATAAGAATCAAAAGAACTGCTTTCAGGTTCATTTTTAAATAAACGTTCAATTTTCAGACTATATTTTTGATCTGAACTTAAACTTTTAACTTTTACGAAGGGGAGTTTATTTATTGAAACTGTTCTATTTTTGTATAATAAAAGAGCCTCTTCGTATGTTATATTATTACGCTTAGCATTTCTCCGAGCTAGTCTTTCATCGTTATTTTTCTCTCTGATTCTTCTAAAACAAGCATATGAATCAATTTTTTCAGGTACTTTATTTATATCAGAAATAGCAACATAATCAAAAAGTCTGGATAACCATTTTGATATATTTAATTTCTCTAACGATTCTTTATCTGAGGATATAATTCTTAGAACACTCCCTAAAGAATACTCATTATTTTCATCTTTATAGTATGGGAAAGAAACTCCAACATTTATATCTCCATTAGAATCCTTAATTTCAACCAAACCAAGATGTACTTGCTGATATACCTTTTCCCAGATAAAAGTCAAAGGGGTTTCTGGATTAGGTAATAGAGTAATATCCAAATAATAATTCATTGCTACTCCTTCCCACTTTCTCCGAATACTCCACCTCGAACTAATGTAGCCATTACATAATGTTCATCATTTTCTTTATCTAATTCTTCTCCTAAAGAAAATTTATCAAATAATGTAAAAAAATCAGATTTATCTTTAGGTGTTCTATACGCTACACCAAGATTTGTTACTGAGCCATAAGGTTCTACAGCGATAGGACCTGTCGTAACATTTTCGTAATCAGGATACCAAGTATCTATTGTTCTTATCGCGTTACCTATCTTTTGAGAGTGCATTGCAGCTATGTCATTAACATGATATAAAATCTTGCTTTTCTTGGTTTTACTATTTCCTTTGTCTAATACTAACTCTTCACTTGGATAAACATCTTGCCCCTTTCCTACTTGTACATACGCTTCAATTTTTAAAAGACAGTATTCTGTTTTTCCTGATAATGCATTTGCAATCCAATCAGCTAATTTTTTAATTTCATCAGTTGGATTTTCAAAGTTATTAAGTTTTTTCTTATTAGCTTCTATAAATTCCAATTTTTCTTGAGAAGTTGATACAATAATTTCCAGATTCTCACAACCAACACGATTTCTCCATAAAAATCTACCATTTGCAATATTAAAAGCATATCTCAATGCAAGTTCTTTAAATTTATATTTCTCAATATACTTCTCTGTTGCTACCGTTAAAGTTTCTTTAAATGCACTATTATTACAGGCAGAAGGATTTTGAACTCCGCTTAAAACCTTTAGTGAAAATTCCAGCTTTAATGTATCATGCTCAAAACTTAAAGCGCAGCTATCAACTCTTTGCAAGTTTGCTTTTTCAACTTCAGCATTTAATTTAAGAGGATCATTACTTATTGCAGCTTTTAGTCTATTTGATATAGTTCCTCTAACAGATTTTTCATTAAGTTTCAAAGGAACTGATTTCTCGAATCTTTTATCCCAACTAGTTCCAAACATAATACCATCCGAAGGTACCAACTTTTTTTCAAACGCCAATACTGATGCGATCATATCCTTATTTTTTGCCATTTTTTTCTCCTATATTTTTATCTTTTCATTTTTTGTTTACAAACATATAAATTGTTGCCAAGATCTGCATGGTACTCCCATAACATTTCACTAATATTCTTTATTCTGTAAGGCATAATAAACTCCCCTAAAGTTACTATACTTTCAGCAAAACGATGTTGTACTTCAGGGTCTCTCTGATTATCTACGTTTCCTAATTCTGTAATTCCATGAAATCCAGTTGCTATAGGTACAATCCACCCTTTCTCCTTTCTAAACGATGACCAAGAAACATTCCCCTCTTCATCCTTCACAGAATTATTATTAATTTTTAAGAACTCTAATAATGCTTCAAGGCAATCCTGACCTTTTTCCATTTCTTCAATGACTAAATCTCTTCTTTCAATGAGACAAAAACCAGGCATCAATTTCGATAACAAAAATCTCCTTGACTCTTCATCATGCACATCATAATGCTCTATTGGATCTAATTTAATAATATCACCACCGGCAAATTTATGCCCTGCATTTAGAAGTTTTGTTAAATTTTCTAATAGATCAGAAAAGCTTGTTATAGCTTTATCTTCAAATTCTACAATTAAGGATACAGTTAGATGGCATCTTGGTTCTTCAATAAATGATGATCTTTCTCCTTTTTTATTTAAAGGATTTCCTGTCCCAATTATGGAATAGTCAAAATCTCCTTGTCCATTAAACGTCTGTAAATCTACTTTATGACTGACTACCCCTATACTTTTAAATTCAATATCCTCAAAGTCTTCTATTAAATTAATTTTTCTCTGAAGAGCATGAACTCCTCCCAGCCAGGAAGTCATTGCAGGAAATCCTATGGTGTATGGACTGGATAAAGCATTTGCATTAATAATTTTTATTCTCGGTATCAATAATATATTCATCTTAACCCTTCTTCATGCTCAATTATAATGTCTTTTAGATGTCTTAAATCATCTTCAGGGATATAAATTATATTCTTATTATCATGCCGACTATAACTAACGGTTATCCATCTTAGTAACTCATTCTTGACAAATGAAAGATATTTGTCATCTTCAAGCCTTTTATCTGAATATAGATTATCAAGCCAAATAGCTTCCTGTGGATTTAATTTGTTATAATAATCTGAAGTGGACCATCCTGGTTCTAATTCCCGAATTTGCATTAATAGAAAAACAACTTTACTGATAATAGTAGAAAAAAGGTTATCCCTTCGATATCGAATATCAATATTATTACGTTTATCTACTTCTAAAATATGATATAGAGTATCAAACTCATCCTGGAAAAAATTTAATCTGATAAAATCATCAAAAAAACCTTTTTTAGGAGGATGGATAGATCTGTTTGAAAAACTAGGAGGTAAGGAATTTAAGAGGTATGCTTTCCCTCCATTAATATTACTCAAATCTCCCGCATTTTGTGGTTTAGTTCCTCCAAATCCAATTACAGTTAAATCATATAAATCAGTAAATCCATTTTCATTATGCAAATTGTGTTTTCTGTCCTCTTTTGCTTTTTTTGCACTATCTGAAAATTTCATCATGATAATTTTTTCTTTTAATTTATATACAATTCCTGAAGGTGTTAACAGTGATAATAAATGATAATTATCATCAACTGGGAAGTATACCTGCTTTAACCTATCGCTCGAAATTGCATCATCATTACTTTTTTTAATTGATAGAAACCCATCAGTAAGCTCTTTATACGATGCTGTAGGAATATCAAACTCTTTTTTTATAACTGAAGAATCTGATTCTAAATGTTGTAAAATGCTAATGCCATCAGGCAATTTCAGATTTAGGAACTTAAACACATCCAAGGCAGCAGCATTTCCTATTACATCCATATCAACTTCAACATTCCCTGAACGAACATATCCATCATTATTTCTAGAACATTCAACAACAACTGAACTTTCTTTTTTTACTCCGGTATGAGTTAATTTCCCATTATGAGTAACTATAGATAATTGGTTTGCCCGCTTAGCAGCATTTGGCAACCAGATGTCTAGAGAAAATTCTTCCGCTGCATCTGATTCAATTTTAAGAATTTCTTCTGCAGACATTTTGTTATTACTCTTGGATTCTATACGAGCTTGCCGTTTTTCATCTAAGAATTCTTTTATTACTATGTTCAATATTTAACTCCTTTTTAAATTTATTTTTTTTTTATCAATCCAAATTGATTTGAATATGTAAACTTCATATTATCATTGTAGAGAGGTATATTAAGTTCTCCATATTTCTTAATCGTTTTTTGAATATCTTCCTTACTCATTTCTTTTAATAATTTTTTATAATCTCTCATCATCCAAAGATTTTGCTCTTCTTTTTCTGTTAAATTGTTATCTTGCTCGATTCCATATATAAATTCTTGCTTGATCAATTCTCCAGTTCTGTCATCTTTTACACACAACTCAAAATCATAATCCTCTGTAATATTCAGGTACATTGTTTCTACTGGTGTACTTCTTCTAAATCGAACAAACATTTGAGGTAAAGCTGTCAACCACCAAAAACCTGATATCCAACCTTCTAAATACTTGGCTCCCTTACTTTCATATTTAGTTAAATACTCACTGGTTACATAATGTTCCAAGTCAATAAAGCTATTCTCATGATCCAGTTCATCCTTTCTTGAAACCCTGAATGTTGCATCTAAATTTTTACTCAAAATATCAGTATCAAGAATTTTGGTTAAATCATGGCTTGATAGTTTATTTCTGCTATTTTCATAACCCGGATATATAAATGCCAAATCTTCACCTTTATAACCTTTATAGTTATATTGCATGAGCGTTATATTTGGCTTTTTTATATCTTCTTCTGGATCACGGTGCCTTAAAACCCTCCCCGTTAGTTGAATTATGGATCTAAAAGATGAAGGTTCAATAACAGCCCAATCAAAATCATGATCTCGACCAACCTCTTCAACAGGAGTTGCAACAACTATAAAAATCAAATTCTTTTTTTCTGATTTATCAATAAATCCTCTAATTACAGGATTATTTAAATGAGAACAACCGTTAGTTTTAAGTACTTCATCCAGATGTCTTTCCTGTTCGCTTCTCATGAGTAAAACTTGCTGACTATGATAACTCATAGCTTTTATCTCTGTATCCTCTGGCCATGTTGTATTTAAAAGATACCTTGTTAGTTCGACACAAGGATTAATATTTGCTATTCTAACAACTCCAAAACTTATATTTTTGCCGGAAGATTTATCTTGTCTGCTGTTACATTCATGCTTTTTCTCAATAGCATTTTTTACAGATTCGAAATATGGAGTTTCCTTTTCGCAACTCATAATATCAACTTTTCTTTTTACTGATTGATCTTTTAATCGAGATATTCGATGATTGATAAATTCCTTATGTTTCTCACGATATATTAATACAGGATTGTTGTTTGAAATTATGGTTTCTGTATAAGTAGAAAATTCATCAACCCAAGCACAACCAACACTGCTATTTTTACCCCTGGAACTTGCGAATATATACCAACCTTCACTGTATGCATGGAAAAAACCTTCAGCTAAATCCGGTGGTATTGTAGCTGATGAAATCATTACTTTTCGCCCGAGCATTCCTGCTAAATGTATCAATCGACCAATTGCAGCCAGATCTTCACCATCAAAATCATCAATTTCATCAATAACCAGATCAGATGACATTAGTCTTAAAGTTGGAAGTATATATCTTCCCCCACGAACTGTTTCTGTTGCTGTCATTAAATGGTCTATAGTACAGGATAAAACAGGTGCATATAAAAATTTTCTATGCTTTGAAGTTTTTAAAACAGTAGATAACTCACCTTCAGGAATATCTGACTCAAAAACCAATTCATTATCCAGGATATCATCTTCAATATCTTGGTTATTGTTTTTTTCATATAGCTCTCTAACAGCAGCAGAACCAATTAATACAGCAAGTTCATCATTTCCCAATTTTAATCTTGATCTATATTCTTCTCCTGTTTGCAAAGTTAAAGTTCTTAAACCTAAAGCCAGGATATAACGCAAACTCTCACTATCTTTTGATAAAGCTCTTATAATTTTCGCATTGGCAAATGTTTTACCTTTCCCGGTACTAGCCATATTAACAGTAAAAAAACCAAAATGTTTCTCATCTATTGTTGTAGAAGAATCTTCACGCCACTTATTAATTTTATTTACAGCTTTATCCTGCCATTGATACTTCTTTGGACTCTTTTGCTTTAGAATTTTAACATCATAAGCAGATTGAAGTTCATGCTTATTTCCTTCGAAACTTGGTAGTAAATGTGCAACTCTTACAGCTTTTTGGGTTACTCCTGTTAGATGCTCATCCAGATATTGGTTATAAACTTTCTTACCAAACCCATTTTTACTATTTGCATACAATTTAAGTTTTGTTTTCCATTTCTCATCACCATCCAATGATGAAAAATGATGATCACCCAACATTAATGCTAACCTGGAATATTGTAAAATTAGTCTCCAATTCCCCTTTTCTATGCTTTCATTAAATAAAAGATAAGATTCCTTGAGTTTTCTTCCTGCTTTTTTTACTTCTTTAATCCATAATTCAGAATTGGATGGAAAGCCTTTTGAAAAACTATATACTTTTTCAAGATCTTCATTGTTAAGTAAATTTTCATAACTCCACTCCTTTGTCAAAACTCTTAACAAAGCGTTGAAATCATTAGCTTCATATTCCGCATAATTTTCTTTTTCAGGAGCGGGTAATCTATGATGGGAAACAATCAACCAGGCAATACTATTTGATAATGGTGAAAGCTTTTTAAACGGACACCTTAATGTTTTTAAAGCGTCAATATTAGCACTAAAATCGATTTTACCATCTATAAGTCGTGTAATCCATTGATCATCGCCTTCCCCATTAACAAATAATACAAAAAAAAGAACAGAAAGCCATTCATGTCTAATGGGATCACCAATATTTTTATTGGATTTTATTTTATCTTGAAAAAAATCATTTGATTTTCCTATGTCATGAAATAAACCAGCTATTCTTGTTAAACTTTTAATTAATGGAAGATAATACCAGTCATCTTCCCAGTCTTGTTTTATTACATCAATTTCTGTTTCATGTACAGGAACATACCCTTCGCTACTAAACTTTTCTCTACTTCCAACAATCCAAACCAATTCGCTTCTACTTCGGCTTCTTATCCAATGACAAGAAACCGCTGTATTTTTGGAAGACGTTTTACGAAGTAATTTTTTGACAGCCTCTAATCCTTCCTGCGTAATTACAGTCTGCCATGTTCTATCTCCAATTCTATTTGCAAAGGAATCCAGAACTCTTCTTGTTTTAAGTAACGCTTTTTTATCACATTGCGATACAAAAGTTACCATCATAATAAATGACCATTTAAACTTATGTCTTTTACAGTCTCAAACATAAAATCCAAAGCTTTGTGTTTTGTGAAGTTAAGTATTATTTGTTGTCTGAATTCCTGTTCTGTCATTCCATCATTAGCACATATAAATGCCCAAGGAAGTATTAGTGTATCTTTTATTAAATCTGCAACATCAAAAACCAGGGCTCCTCTTCGTGTTTTCCCATGCATTACAGCAAATCCATGAGGAATTCCAAGAACCCATAATGTAGTAGCTGCAAGTCCATATGCTAGGTAATTCCCATGATTTAAAAAAGAATTCACGGTGTCTATACCGTCATAAGCCCTTACAAAATCATCCTTTGTAATTATATTTGAAGAAAATTTATACAATGTTTTTGTTAATTGCGCTTCAGCTAGTAATAAGTTAGTCACATCAGCAGATTTCTCGATTTTATTTGATAAAAGATCCAGGGCTGTTTTTATTTGAGGATGATTAGAAGTAAATCCTTCTTTAATAAGATCTCCATCTTTATCCCATATATCTTTCAAAAACTCAATCCTATTTTTTTGTAATCGTTTTGCAACCTCTAATCGTTTATTGTCATCAAACCAGAATTTCATCCAACCCTGAACATACTCTGTAGGTCTGTACTCACTTTGCGGAGTAAGCCATTCTATTTCAGTACTAGATAATAAGGGGGTACCATCACCACCACAAAATCCAAAGAGGACACCTGCTGAAGCTAACATCCTCACTGCTGCTTGGGTTATAGAGGTTCCTGTTCCAAGTAATAGGACTGTTGTATTTGCGATAGGAATATTCCAATATAATTTTTGTTTATTTTTTTCAGTGATATAAACTACACGCCCACCCTTTTGCATTACTCTGCATTTATCGAGATAGTAGATATTTGATCTTTTTGAATGTAAAATTGCTTTCAATTCTGTTAATTGTTCCACTTTTACCCTACTTTATATAACTAAAATTATTATATTATTTTTTTATAATTAACATAATAATATATTTTTATAACGAAAGGTTAGTTCGTTTATAAATTAAATTTACTTTTTTATTTTATATCCTAATTTATATTAACCAAAACATCTTGTAATATTCAGGAAATGAAAGATTAAAACAATAAAACCTCTATGTTTAATTCACAGAGGTTTTGTTAATATATTACATATTCTCTACCTGTAAGTTTGCTAAATTAAAAGTAGAAGCATCTGATCCAAAATCATTGTCTTCCCATATATAGAAGTTTAGAAGAGTAATCTTTTCAGTGTTTAATCCAGTAGCTGCTGCACCCCAGTAACCGTCGGGATTGCCCCATTTATCAGGATGAATTCCCAAATCCTCACTTTTAATCTCAAGAGTTCTCTTCTCCTTTGGATTCATATTGAAATAAAAGGTTCTAGTATTCCCCTTAATATCAGAAATGTTTAATCTAATCTGAATTTTATTGTTATTAGGGTTTTCTGCATCAATTTTTATTGCAGGATTAGTTCCTAGATTCCATGTACTGCCATTAGCTGGCTTAAAATATAGACCTGAATAATCTGAATCAAGACTTCCTACATTTACTTCAAGAGAGGAGTTATTAGTAGTAACTTTAGCACTTTTATAGGCTTCAAAATTTAAATTCTCAGAATTAAGAGTAGACTTAACTAGAGCTTGATTGTAATAAACTGTTGATGAGTCTCTAATTGTATATACCTGATCATTTATACTTTTTGCTGCTTTTACAAGAGGTTCATAAGGTATATCTGTAACTGTTACAAAGCCTGTATTGTAGTTTTCACCATCCCATGCACGGCCGGAAACCGGTTGATCGTATAACTGGAACCAGTGGGCACCAACAAAGAATGGATTATCAAGAACAGTTTGAATATAGTTCTTATACATTTCACCTCTGGCTTCCTGACTACCGGCAGGAACTATTCCACCCATAAACTGACCTCTGTCAGTTGCACCAAAGTGGAATTCTCCAATAATCATTGGAACATCCAGTTCCTCTGCAAGTTTGAATTCATTTTTTTCAACTCCGGTTTTATACCAGTTAATACTTACAATATCTGTAACTTCAGATGCAGCTTTAAATACTTCATCGGTCATACCCCAATCTGCCAGTCTGCTACCAAGATACATCTGCTTAATTCCCGCAGCTCTTAACTCATTTCTAACAACTGTATAGTACTGCTTTGCATAACTATATAAAAGTAAGCCTAAATCAGCTTTCATACCTGCTGTTAAGTTTGCTGCTAAATTGTATGGCAGCTCCAGTCTTTCCCATGTTAGTTTCTTTCCCCATGAAGAGTTAAGCTTACTAATATCATTAGAATACTTATCTTTTAATATTTGTAATAATGCTGATTTTGCAGGACTATCAATCTGTTCATTAAAAGCACTGTATATTAATCCATAATGCATCTGATCGTTACTATTGTTACCCCAGCTCATCTCATTGTTTACAAAAACACCTATACACCATGGGTCATCCTTTATCTGGGAAGCCAGAGTCTCAGCAACAGATTTTGTAGTACTTTTGAAAAGTGGGTCGTAAGGGTCAGGTAGTGGCCCCCAGTAGTTGTTTCCACCACTTAATTTTCTGTAATTTCCGTTAATCCAGCCATGACCAAAATATGATATTTTATTCTCTTCACCCTTCCCCCAGAAAGTGTCTATATCAGACCAATTTCCAAATGAGGTGAAGCCCCAGGCAGCTGTTCTTTTTAGCTGAGTCTCCTTCCATTTATCATACCAGTTTTCTCCATACTTTCTTTCAAGATTAGCTGTATAAAAGTTAAAAATATCTCCTTGGGTTACCGGTCCTTTAAAAATGGTATTTGCATACCCCCAATGATCCCCTAAATCACTATCTTTAGATGGAATTGATTCAAACATATCTTCTCTGGAGCTTATTACGGTATAGGCATCCCCGATTCTAATTATATCAAGCCCTGTAGAAAAGAAGAGATATCCATCAGGATCTACAAGCCACCATTTATCTCCAACTTTTTCAGCTCTAAAGAACTCGGAAGGTTTTAATCTCTTCTCTTCATTTAACCACCCACCATATTGGGATCTACCCGGAACTTTACCAGGAATAACTTTAGATAACTCTTTCTCCTCAGCCTTTGATAATTCCTTAAGTTCTTCAACACTATGAATCTTGTTTTTATACTCAGCACCTGAGTACTGACCAAATTCATCAATAATTCCTGAAACATTTACACCACCACCTGCACTAGGTGTTGCTCTAAAATTGTCCACAATAATTTCAGACTCCTCTTTAGGTGTTACCTGATAAATAATAAACTGGAAAACCTGGTCAAGTTTAAGATTTGCTCCCCATAACTTTTTATTAATACTGCCTGGTAAACCACGCATTCCATAATCACGGCCATCTTCTGTAAATAGTAGTGTTACTGGTGTAGAAGAGTTTGGTGCTGCTGAAATAACATAGGAAAATGCCCCTTCAACTCCCCCTGCATTATCAACACCTACACTATCTACCCTCATATTAAATGTAACAGCTTTATCTGTATTGTTGATAAGATCAAAGTCCAGAGTTTTGTCTGTCCAATCCATACTATTTTTAAAAGTGAAGGTTACACCAGGGTAGGATGTTGCTTTTGTAACCTTAAATTTTATCTTTAAAGCCTTACCTGAACCACTATCTACAATAGTAGCATCAGCACCTGCATTTGGGTGAATAATATCTGATGAATCTTTTTCAAAATCCAAAAGTTTATCAAACTTCTTGTTTTCATCAACCGGCTTTGTCATACAGCCTGTCATTAATAATAGAGCAAAAGTGATGCTTATTATTCTTTTCATAAATTCTCTCCTGATACAAATTAAATAGATTTTTTGTATTTAGAATAAAGGTTAGCACCCGATTTTTAAGGCGTCAACATAATTTTGTTAACAAAATACATAGTTAAAACAGAATATAATTATAAGGGTGCGAATAAAAACTGAATTATTTTCATGAAAAAGGAATAAATTGCAACAACATCCCTAAATAATTTTGGCACATTTTTTTACTTACAGAATATTTACTTATTTTTTTTCATATTATTTTTTAGGCAGATCAGAATATTTTAAAGAAAAAAAATCCCCTCAAAAAAACAGAGGGGATAAGATTATTAACTACTTACAGGTGTTTTAGCTTCATTTGAGCATATTTTCTTGAGAAGAAGGATTTTGCCTCTCTACTAATTACTGAATAGCAGGCTTTTTTGTAATATGTTGTTTTATCCTGATCATTCAAAAGATAATACTCGTTTGAAACCATAACAAATATCTCAAATTTTGTCATATGGTTCAAAATATTTACAATATTAGTAGCTTCCATTTCATACTTTTGTGGTAAAAATACATTCTCATGCCATGAAAAAAAGGCCTGTTCCAAAGTTATTGTGTAGGGAATCTTTTCATTCACAAACCATTTGTGCTTATTTATGTAAGTCTCTATTCTCTGTAATATACTGTCACTTTTGACAATATCTTCACCACCCAGGTCTTTTATTACATCCGGGTATAATTGTAATAATTTTTCAATTACTTCTTTATCTTTTTCGCTCATATTAACCTCACTTAATATAACCATACTTAATAATAACTATTATTGATTAAACAGTCTATAATTTTTAATTTATTTATAAAAATATTGACATAATTTAATTCTGATATTAAGTTAGTAAGTACATACTCACCATTAAAGGAGGTTTTATATGGAAAAAAATATAATTACAGTAACAGGTGGCACTGGATATATTGCATCATGGATAGTAAAGTATCTTTTAGAAAAGGGTCATGAAGTCAGAATAACTGTTAGAAGCAAAAGTGACGTAGCAAAATACCAGCATCTTTTAGACATAGAGAGAGATACTACAGGGAAATTATTAATTTATGAAGCTGATCTGTTAAAAGATGGATCCTTCGATGAAGCAGTAAATGGTGCAGATTATGTAATGCATACTGCCTCCCCCTTCTTTTTAGATGATAAGGGAGACACAAAGAAAAAACTTGTAGACCCCGCGGTTAAAGGTACTGAGAATCTTTTAAATTCTGTAAATAAAGCTTCTTCAGTAAAAAGAGTTATTTTAACAAGTAGTATTGCTGCTATTTTTGGAGATAACAGGGATTTAGCAGATAATAATGCAAAAGCTATAGATGAATCTATGTGGAATACAACTGCATCTTTAACCCATAATGCCTATAGTTACTCAAAAACCGAAGCAGAGAAAAAAGCATGGGAAGTGTCAGAAAAGCAGAACAGATGGGATTTGGTAACTATAAATCCAGGGTTTGTTCTAGGGCCTTCACTAACAAAACGAGTGGACTCAACCAGTATAAATTCTCTTCTTAGAATTTTACGAGGTGATCTAAAGGCCGGGTCTCCGGATCTGGAATTCCTCTATTCTGATGTTAGGGATATAGCAAACGCCCATATACTTGCAGCCTTTACAAAAATTGCAAAAGGAAGGTATATTATTTCAAACGAAAGTGGAAACTTGTTAAAAGTTGCTAAATATATAGAGGAAGAGTATCCTGGAAAATACAGAGTACCAAAGGGTGTTGTACCTAAATTTATTATATGCCTTCTTGCACCAACAATAGGTTTCACCAGAAAATTCGTTAGAAATAATGTGGGGTTTCCTTTAAAAGGTGATAACCGGAAGAGTATAAATGAGTTAAATATGTGTTACAAGAGTTTAAAAGAGACTGTATTGGATCACGTAAAACAGATCGAGAGTGATAATTTAATTTAATGGATAAGAGAAGTTCTAAAGATAAACTTATATCAGCAACTATAGAGGCTATTTGTGAAAATGGTCTCCATAGTGTAACTACAGCAAAAATCGCAAACAAAGCAAAGTTAAGTGAGGCTATGATCTATAAAACCTTTGGAAATAAGGATGATATGATAATAGCATCATTTTTGGAAATCAAAAAAGAGCTTAATAATTATGTGATATCTAGGTTGGATAGTACCATGGATTTTGAGAGTAAAAACTACAGTATATGGCAATCTCATCTGAATTATTTTATTGGGAATCCACAGCATTTAAGAGTATTAAATCAGATAGAACACTCTAATTATATGACCCAGGAGGTTCGGAAGAGCTGTCTCTCCTACAGTAATGAAGTAATATCCTTCTTCCAATTGGGAATTACTAAAAAAGTTTTTAAACAGATGCATATAGAAGTGGCTATAGCGCTTTTTTTCTCGCCTATTATAAGTATAGCAGAAGCAATAGTGGAGAGTAGAGTTCCAGACAATGAAGAGACAAGAGAGATACTTTACTCATCAACCATGGATGCATTAAAGACATAGCAAATGGAGTATCAATATTAGTAAAAGTCCGGGTAAAATTCTAAAATCTGTATTTGGTTACAAATCTTTCAGAGATAACCAGGAAATTATAATAAGCAATATTCTTCAAGGCAGGGATGTTTTTGCTTCCATGCCAACAGGAGGAGGAAAAAGTCTCTGTTACCAGATACCAGGTATAATTTTTAATGGATTAACTGTTGTTATTAGTCCCCTAATTGCGCTAATGAAGGATCAGGTTGATGATGCAAACTCAAAAGGTATAAAAGCTGCTTTTCTGAATAGTAGTTTAAGCAGTAGTGACATAGCTGATATCTACAACAGATTATTTAACAATGAGATTAAAATCCTCTATATTTCCCCTGAAAGATTGGCTATACAGGGGCATTTAGAGAAATTTAAAGAGTTCAATGTCCAGTTTTTTGCAATTGATGAGGCACACTGTCTATCTGAATGGGGTCATGATTTTAGACCAGACTATCTTTACCTTAAAAATATTAGAGACGTATTTCCATCAACACCGATTGCTGCATTTACAGCTACAGCAACAAAAAAAGTCCAAAAGGATATAATAGAGCTTTTACAGTTAAAGTCCCCACTTACAATAAGGGCTTCATTTAATAGGAAGGAACTTTTTTACGAAGTTAGGCCAAAGTCAGATATTTTAAACCAGATATACAGCTATATTAAGACTCATATTAATGATTCTGGAATAGTCTACAGAGTAAGCAGAAAAGATGTTGAAATTACAACTGAGTATCTGACAAAAAAGGGCATAAAAGCCCTCCCCTATCATGCCGGGCTAAATAGAGATAAAAGAACAGAGTATCAGGACTCATTTAATAGAGATCATGTAAATGTTATTGTCGCCACTACAGCCTTTGGAATGGGAATTAATAAAAGCAATATACGTTACGTAATCCATGGAGATCTACCCAAAAGCATGGAGGGTTACTATCAGGAGACAGGAAGAGCCGGCCGGGATGGTCTTGATTCAAGCTGTGTTCTTTTCTTTGGAACAGGTGATATAGCAAAGCAGCAATTCTTTATAAATCAGATACAGGATAATACAGAACAGACTAAAAACCGGGAGAACCTTAACAAAATAGTAAAATTCTCTACTGTTAATGTTTGTAGACGTAAACAGATTCTTGAATACTTTGATGAAGATTACAATGATAATTGTAACAATTGTGATATTTGCACCACCCCTGAAAATAAAGTCGAAGCAACTGTGGATGCTCAAAAAGTTCTATCTGCAATAATTAGAACAAACCAGAGCTTTGGTATTAATCATATAATTGATATTGTTCGAGGTTCAGATAATCAAAAAATTCGGGATAGAAATCACCACACATTAAAAACCTACGGGATTGGTAAGGATAAGAACAGAAACTGGTGGCGTAGTATTATTAATGAGCTATTGGGGCAATCTATAGTTTTTCAGGATTTTGATAATTACAACATTCTAAAATTTGGAACTTATGCTGAGGATATACTCTTTGGTAGAAAAAAATTCTTTATTAGTGAAACCTCTGCTATAAACAGAGAGGATAAAATTGAGAAAAAGAGATCAACATTTGATAGTAACCTAATTGATAAAGTGCTACTGCAAAAACTTAAGGATGTTAGAACAAATATAGCCCGTGAGAGCAATGTTCCACCATATATTATTTTTTCTGACAAAACACTAATGGAAATGGCAATTATGAAACCAGAAACTTCTGAAGAATTTTTATCAGTATCAGGAGTTGGTGAGAAAAAACTGGAGGTCTATGGGTCCTTATTTCTGGCTACAGTAAGAACCCATCTATCTGAGTCGGAATAATTACTTATTTATTATTTTAACAACCAGTATTGTTCCAGATAGTGAAAAAGTAAATATATTGGCTATGATTATTGGAATATCTTTTATAACAATTCCATAAACAAGCCAAAGAACGACACCAAGTACAAACATTGAATACATCAATAGTGATATTGATTCAGTATCTTTTGTCTTAATAGTTTTTATTGCCTGGGGCAAAAATGAAGCTGTTGTTAAAAAAGCAGCTATATATCCAAAATATTCCATAGCTGCTGATTGTAGTTATTTTATGGTTTGTAGTCTATAAGCAGAGTGCTACTTTTCTATAATTTTTACACTCCATAAAGCGGGGTTAGTATTTAAAACCGGCCCCTGCTTCCAATTTTGTTCAAAATGCACCATAAAAGGTTCATCGTAAACTGTTTCATACAATTTTCCATCATAGTAAAATTCAACAAAATCTATCTTTTCAGGGTAAAGAGATGCTAATCGAATCCACCTCATCCCTTCATAGGTCATATTCTCTTCTAATCCTTGAAGATATGTCTCCTGTTCTGTACTCTCTATTAACCCCAGCTCAATACCCAATCGTTTAACAAAAAACTGATCTTCTCCTCTTGTTATAGTCCAGTCAACAGGTGGTTCCTGCTTTGTCATATTGTTGTAGTAACCCCAGGAAACATGCTCCTTAATACTTACAACCATATTTCCTATTGCCTGGGAATCCTCATTACAAACAACTGGTTTACCCGGTGAGAATTCTCTAGCTTTTTTAATCATATTATAATAATGGCCACGGCTTTGCCCATTCCCGTGAATTAGTATAACATCGGAAGCTATACTAACCTCTCTGTTTACAATTCCTCCATATTGGCTTGAGCCAATCGGAGTATCCGGCAAAATAGATTGAGCCAATTTAATTAGAGAAGACATTCCCTCACCAGTTCCTAAAAGAGGTTGTGTTTTGCAAAGGTCATACTCATTACAAATCTCTACAATCAGATTTTTATAACCACTCTCTTTTAAATATTTACATGCTGTTTTTACTGAATTTGTAATCTCTTCATCTGTTTTAAATCTAATAGCCTGCCCGGGATAAAAGAGACTCACTATTGCAACCATACCTAGATCATCAGCCGCTTTTAATACAAGATCCAGTCGATCCAGATACTCTTTTTCAATCTCTGTTCCATTATTTATATATGGTTGATTAAACAGATTATCATTATGAAAAGTAAAACATGGCCCACCACCCTGAATTCCAATTGTAAAAGCTCTAAGTCCACTATTATACCAGTTCGGTAACTCTGAAATGAACTCCTTTGTATTTGTATCGGGATTAAACTCTCGGCCGTATCTGTTAAACCTTGATGGATCAAGTTTCTCGTTGTATATACCCTGTATAAACCGGGCATTCATTAACAATCCCAATGCTTTGGGATTTATCTTCTCAAACTCGCTATAGGTTAATTTATCATTAATATAGAAATCTTCACCTTTAATTGTTAATTTGGTTTTACCCATAATATCCTCCATTTTACATTATTTTTAGTTTTCTAATTACTTTTACCTGGGTTGAGTAACTCTTTTCAACGTCCCCACCCCATATTAATTCACCCATTATATAACCTAAATGACTTTCAAGCTCACTTTTATACATTGAATCAATCTTCTCTCCTGCGAGTTCAATATATTTAAGAGCCTCATCCTTGCTTATATAACCCATATCAAAGCCTAATCTTGATAGAGATATTACTCGTTGAAAATTATATGAGTCTACGGTGTGAATATAATCATTTGTTAACAGTCCATCTTCACGAAGTCTATCTTCAAAACTTTTAACAAACTTTACAAAATCCTTAAGGATTGAGACTGTCTCCTCATTTACACCTTTTCTTCTTGATACAGCAATAAATTCATCATCACACAACTCTTTATCAGTAGTTTCTCGAACTTCTGTATACTCATTAAAAAGCTCAATACAGTGCTCATTTAACAGAGTATCCATTGTATCTTTTATATCTTCTCTGTTTTTTATATTCCAGTCGGATATTAATAGACGTTTTACTTTTTTTATTGATAATCCCGATTCGAGGATACTGCAAGGCATACCATAGGGGATAAAAGAGCTTACACCTTTATTAATTAGAGCTTTCTGACCTGAACTTAAATCTACACTGGCTGTAATATTTCTTTTTTTTCTCTTGTCTACTCTGCCAATAATTATAAAAACAATAAAAACAATAAGAACAACTAATAAATATGAGGGAGTTAACCCTCTGGAATCCAGAAAACTGGTAATAATTTCAAGAAATTTGCCCATTTTTACATTATAGTTTTAATATTTAAAATATATCAAGTAAGGATGAACATTTGAATCAAATGAACACCCTTTAAATCCTACTTTCTTAAACTTTTTTTAACAAAAACAGCAATAAGAGTAAAACCGTATGTAATTTGAGCAATAAATTGAATTATCTCCGGTTTGGAGTACCAACCAAGAAGAACATTTAAGCCAATACCTATAGCACCTTTTTTATGATCCAGAATAGTGCCACTAAAGTTGTATAACTTTGTGTAGATTGCATTATCCCCAGATAAAATACTTACATCCTTCATATAAGATAAAAATTCGTGAAGTGAGTATCCAAAAAGATATGCTGCCTGTAGAATTAGATAAGCCAAGGTTATCTTGAATATTAATCCAATGTTTACACGTACAAGTGATTTGTAGATTAATATGGCTAGAATACCTGCAACTAATACTCCTGACAAATTTCCTGTTAAATAGTTAACTTTATCTTCAGCAGCAAATGCAAATAGTGAAATTTCAGCCCCTTCTCTTGCTACAGCTACAGTAGATAATATAAAAAGACCTTTCTTAGACAGGTTAGAATCCACAGATTTCTTTAAATCTGTAACAAGGTCAGCCCCACTGTTTATCATCCAATATATAAAGTAGGTAATAAAAATAACAGTTACAAAGCTTGCAACTACCTCCCAAAGTTTCCCGAGGTTACCACTTGTAAAGGATATAATATTTGATAAAAGCCAAAGCAGCAAACCGATAAGAACAGAGACAATAAGCCCCAAATATAATCCATTTTTTACAGAACCTTTTAATTTGTTCTCTCCTAGCTTATTTAAATACTCCAATATTAGAGAAATTATAAGAAAGGCCTCTAATCCTTCTCTTAAACCTACAATAAAACCTGGTAAAATATTAGTCATTCCTAACTCCTTTTAAAAACCTGAAGATATAATATATAAACTATATAAGTTAGTCAAGACTAATTGTTAAAAATTCTCATTTCACCATTTTTAAAATATTTGGGTTTAAACTGACCAGAGAAATTATATGTTTTTAGCTCACTCATAAGTAGAGTAAAATAAAGACCATGTCCAACAACTGTAACATCTTCACCATTTTTAACTATTAATTCTACAAAATCTTTAACTCTAGCTTTAGACTTGATAATACCCTCGTTAATATTCTTGAAATTCAGAATCCAACCTAACCGCCCTAAAATCATCCATAACAATGTTGGTAAAGGTACAGGTGAATAAAATAAAGGCTCCATCCTGATCTCATCCAACAGACTTGTTTTTAATACATTACTCTTCAGATTAAGATTTTTAGAGGTTAATTCTGTCCTTATTAGCTTGCTAATATAGATATTCCCGCAACAATTATTAATTTTCCTTTCATCTGTAATTTGGGAAGTATCGTACATATTACAAGCTTTTGTAAAATCAGTTGAGGTATAAAATTTTTTCCATGGGAAATCGACTTTAAAATGTCTTATTAATACAACCTTCATCGGTTTAAATCCGGTATCTTTGACTCTAAAATAGAGAAACAAGAATCAAAAACCAGTGCCAAAAACGCTGTTAATAGAGCACCGGAAAAAATATAGGCTGTATTATTATCAATTAATCCTGAAATAATTAATGAACCCAGACCACCACCAGAGACAACAGCTGCAATTGTTGCAGTTCCAACATTAATAGTCGTTGTAGTTCTTACTCCGGCAATAATAACTCTTAAAGCAAGTGGCAGTTCTACCTTAAAAAGTATCTCAGTTTTACTCATTCCAATAGCTAAAGATGATTCTGTTATACCTTTATCGACTGAATTAATTCCAGCAATAGTGTTGCTGACAATTGGGAAAATACTATATATAAACAGAGCGACAAAGGCAGGAGGGAAACCATAACCAAGTGCTGGGACTGACAGTGCCAGAACAGCCGCAGGGGGGAAAGTCTGCATAATTGAAATTATTGACTCCACCAGAGCAAGGAAATTCCTTCCTGAATCCCTTGTTACAAAAACTCCTAACAGCAGACCGATTAAAGTTGCTGTTAATGTAGATGCAGAAACTAATATAATGTGTTCAAAAAACATGTTTAAAATGTTTAATCTCGGGTGTATAACATTCCTTGTTGTAGAAAATATAATACGCAAAAAGGATTCTGCAAGATTCTGATTAAATATAAACAGAACAAAAAAAAGTATTAGTAAAGAAAGAAGCATAAATTTTAGTTTTTTATTCATTTGCATTACCAAAAACCCGTTCTATATCTTCAAGATAAACCTCTCCAATAACCTTTTTATCAGAATCTATAACAGGGAGAACTCTTTGCTCAATCTTTAGCATAACAGCCAGAGTATCTTTTAAACTGCTGTCTTTATATACGCAGTGATTATTTAAACAAAAATTAAATCCATTATAAAGCAAGGTTTGGGATTCGGAATTGTATACCCAATCTTCTTGAGGAATTCTGTTTTTCATAATCTTTTCTACATAATAGTAGAGTAAAAGTTTTAACGATCCATCCTTACCTATAAACTCTTCGATAAATGAGTTCCCGGGTTTTGTGATAATTCTGTCCGGAGTATCGTATTGAATTAGTTTTCCATCCTTTAGAACAGCTATCTTGTTCCCGAGTTTAACAGCCTCTTCAATATCATGGGTTACAAATATAACTGTTTTTTTCAGTTTCTTTTGAATTCTTAAAAATTCCCTCTGTAAAACATCTCTGGTTAAAGGATCAACAGCCCCGAAGGGTTCATCCATTAATAAAATAGGTGGATCTGCTGCCAGAGCTCTTGCAACACCAACTCTCTGGGCTTCACCTCCAGATAGCTCTCTTGGATACTTGTTTTTATAAATTTCAGGGGAAAGCCCAACAAGATCAAGTAGTGTATCTACTCTCTCCGCAATTTTTATTGCATCCCACTTAAGTAGTTTTGGAACAATTGAAATATTCTCTTTTACTGTATAATGAGGTAAAAGTCCTACACTCTGTATAACATAACCAATGCCACGCCTTAAAGTTACAGGATCAATATCTCCAATATTCACATCATCAATAGTGATATTCCCGGAGTCCAAATCCAGTAATCTATTTAATAACCTAAGGGTTGTAGATTTTCCACACCCTGATGGCCCAAGAAAAACACACAGCTCCCCACTTTTAATCTCCAGATTAAGATTATCTACTGCTATAAAATCCTCATATTTTTTAGTAACCGAGTTAAATTTAATCATTATTTCCTCTTAATCCCTTTGGAGTTAAAATTTTTATTAAATATGTAAGGCTTTTATCAAAGATTAATACAAGCAATACAATAGGTATTACACCTAAAAGTATTAAATCCGGTGCAATCTGTTCTAGTCCTCTAAAAACAAAAAAACCCAGGCCTCCAGCACCAATCAGTGCAGCTATGGCAGTATTACCAAGAGTCTGTATTATCGCGATCTTGAATCCTGTAAAAATAATTGGTAAAGCTAATGGTAACTGGATAGATTTAAAACGCTGTAAGGAATTCATCCCCATTCCCCGGCCGGATTCCAGAACAGAAAAAGAGACGTTGCCTAAACCAACATAACAGTTTCTAACAATTGGCAGTAATGCATAAAGGGTTAAAGCGATTAGTGCCGGAGTCTCACCTATTCCTTTTAATCCCATACTTTTAAGCACAGGAAATTTATTGGAAATATAGGATAATGGTGCTATTAGTAATCCGAAAAGTGCCAATGAAGGAATAGTCTGTAGAGTGTTAATAAACCCAAAAATATAAGGATTAAGAATCCTGTTTTTCCAGGCAATAACTCCCATGGGAATCCCAAATAAGATTGCAAAAAAAACAGATTTAAAAGTAATATTCAAATGTATTATCAATTCCTTTACAAATCTTCCCCGCTCTTTAACAAACTCCAGGACAATTCCTAGTCTATCCCCGCTAATTGCAATAAAAAGAATAATAATCAGAAAAAGAAAAAAATATGGAATAAATCTAAGTTGTGTTTTTTTACCTTTCAAAATCTGGACAGAACCTATTGTCATAAAATAACCGGCTAAAAGATTGAGATAAAAACCTGACTCCAAAGTTATTATTGACTTATTTTGCAGACCATTACTAACCTCATCTACTATTAACCATAATAGAGCAACTATACCTAGACCTATAAATTGTCTGATAATTAATAACCCTCTGTTTTCCCGAATATTTTTAAAGATTAGAGGTGTTGATGTAGCTATTAGTAAAAGAATAATTACACAATAAAGAAGAAGAATTACACCACTAAAAGAGTTCAGTTTTACAACTTCACCTAGATCAATCCTGTTTTTTTTTATATTTATAAATGGTAAAAACAGAGCTGAAACAGTTAAAGCCAGGGCTAAAACTGTTCCACTATGATATTTTGTTTTTTCTTGTAAATACATAAATTACTTAATAAAACCTTTTTCTTTCAGATAGCTAACTGCAACATCTGATGAACTCTCTCCATCTACTGAGATTCTACCATTCAAGGTTTGTAGGGTAACAAGATTAAGGGAAGAAAAAACCGGTTCCAGTATTTTCTTAATTTCAGGGTATTTATTAAGAATTTCCTCTCTAACAAGGGCTGCTGGTTCATATACAGGCTGAATACCCTTTGTATCTTCAAGTACAATTAGACCAAGAGCCGCAAGTTGTCCATCTGTTCCGTAAGCCATTGCAGCATTAACACCATCTGTTCCTCTGGCTGCTGCCTGCTCTGTCTGGGCTGTATTTCCACCTGCAAGAACAAGGAGATTCTCATTTGAGAGTTTAAAACCATAAGCTTTTTCAAAAGATGGAAGAGCTGCAGGACTACTTACAAACTCTTCAGAACAAGCTATTTTAAACTCCCCACCATTTCCAAGATATTTTGCCAAATCATTTAAAGTTTTTAAACTGTTACTATCGGAAAGTTTTTTTGTTACAGAAATTGCCCAAGTATTATTTGCAGGTGCAGGCTTTAACCAGACAATTCTGTTTTTGTCATAATCCAGTTTTTTTACAGCATCATAAGCAGTGGAGGATTTTTTCCAGGTATCTTCACTATAATCTGACTCTAAAAAGAATGCTCCATTCCCTGTATAATCCGGATAGATGTCAGTTTCTCCATTTATTATAGCTTCCCTGTTTATTTTAGTTGCTCCAAGTGAGGTATTATCCACCACTTCAAACTTGTTATACTCAAGAACTTTAACAATCATTTGGCCCAATAAGCCACCTTCTGTATCAATTTTAGAAGCAACAACTATAGGTCCTTTTTTTACACTGTCATTAGTTTTCTGACATGAAAAAGCTAAAAAAATTAAAAATAAAATATAAACTGCTTTAATAATTCTTTTCATTTATAAACTCCTTTTGCTTATTATAGTAAATATTACTAATAATTACAAATGGTTTTACATAAAACTATTTATTCTCCTTTTCCCTTATCTCCACTCTTCTTATTTTTCCACTAATAGTTTTGGGAAGTTTTTCCACAAATTCTATAACTCTCGGGTATTTATATGGAGCAGTAACAGATTTTACATGTTCTTGTATCTCCTGTTTTAGTTTCTCAAAACCGGAGGAAAATCCCTTGGCAAGAACAATTGTTGCTTTAACCAACTGCCCTCTTAAATCATCGGGAACTCCTGTAACTGCACATTCAACTACAGCAGGGTGACTCATTAAAGCACTCTCTACTTCAAAAGGACCTATTCTATACCCGGAACTTTTTATAATATCATCCGAACGCCCTACAAACCAGTAATATCCATCCTGATCAACATAAGCTGTATCCCCAGTTAAATAATGTTTATCATTCCAAACTGCCTTTGTCTGTTCAAGGTTTCTGTAATAACCTGTAAACATTCCAACGGGTCTTGATAAATCTGTTCTAAGGGCTATTTGACCAACCTCTCCCTCCGGGCAGATATTTCCATCTTTATCAAGTATTTCTATTATATATCCTGGTGCTGCTTTTCCCATTGAACCTGGTTTTGGTTCCATTCCAGGAAAATTTCCAATTGTGACTGTTAACTCTGTCTGACCATAAGCCTCCATTAGTTTTAACCCTGTTAACTCATAAAATGAGTTAAAAACCTTTGGACTTAATGGCTCTCCAGCTGTAGTGCAGTATTTTAAAGAAGAGAGATCGTAACTTTTAAAATCCTCTTTAATCATAAATCTGTAAACTGTTGGTGGTGCACAGAAGGTAGTGACTCTATGTCTGCTGATAACTTTAAGCATCTCTACCGGATCAAACCTGTCATAATCATAAACCATTACGGCGCTCCCACAGATCCACTGTCCATAAATTTTACCCCAAACAGCCTTTGCCCAGCCAGTATCTGCAACTGTTAAGTGTAATCCATCATCCTCAACATTGTGCCAATATTTTGCGGTAACTATATGCCCTAAAGGATAATCAAAATTATGTGTTACCATTTTAGGATTTCCTGTAGTCCCGGATGTAAAATATAGAAGTGAAATATCTTCTTTACTTAAACTCATAACCTCTGGTGATGGAGTAAATGTTTCAGAAATATTTAGTAATTCCCTATCAAAATCTACCCAACCCTCTCTGGAACCGCCAACAACGACCTTTTTTTCAAGAAATTCAGACTTTTTATGGGCGAGATCAATACTGTCCATAATCCCACTGTCATTAACTGTTACTATCATTTTAATATCTGCAGCATTATTTCTATATATATAATCCTTCTCAGTAAGAAGATGTGTTGCAGGGATTGCAATAGCTCCAAGTTTATGTAGGGCAAGCAGACAGAACCAGAATTCGTATCTTCTTTTTAATACAAGCATTACAGCATCACCTTTCTCTACTCCCTGGCTTTTAAAAAGATTAGCACACTTATCGCTATAGTATTTAATCTCTGAAAAGGTAAATTCTCTCTCCTCTCCCTCTTCATTACACCAGACAATTGCTCTCTTCCCCGGGTTCAGTTCTGCCCACTTATCTGCAATATCAAAGGCAAAATTGAAATTATCACCAAAATCAAGTTTAAAATCAGAATAAAGTCTGGTGTAATCTTTATATATATCATTTGTATAATTTTTTATCATATTAACTCCTTTTATTATTATGACATATTATTTAATAGCGTCAATAACAAAAAAAATATAATTTTAGTAGTAATTATTACTAATAAGTGTTATCTTCTAATTAAAAGGATATATAAAATGGAACTAATTAATAGCTTGAACTGGCGATACGCAACTAAAGAGATGAATGAAAATATTGTACCTCAGGAAAAAATTGATCGAATTATTGATGCTGCAATTTTGGCCCCAACGTCAAGTGGTTTGCAACCCTTTGAAATTCTTGTAATAAAAAACAGTGATTTAAAAGAGAAAATTAAAAAGGTAGCATGGAATCAATCAGTAATTACTCAATGCTCCCACCTACTTGTATTTGCTGCATGGGATACCTATACAGAAGAGAGGATTAACAGAGTATTTGATTTAACTAATGAGGTAAGAGGTCAGAAATTTGAGGGATACGAGAACTACAGGCAGATGCTTCTAAATTCATATCCCAAAAGAGATAGTGAGGTAAATTACAACCATGCATCCAAACAGGCATATATTGCCTTTGCCCATGCAATTATAGCAGCAGCCTTGGAAAAGGTTGATAGTACTCCTATTGAAGGGTTTGACCCAAAAGCTTTAGATAAAATTCTGGAACTGGATAAAAAAGGATTAAGAAGCTGCGTAATACTAACCCTCGGTTATAGAAATGAGGACAAAGATTGGCTTGTAAAGCAGAAAAAAGTAAGAAAACCCAAAAATGAAATAGTAACTGTCTACGAATAAACTATTTGCTATCTCTATTAAGGTCGCAGCAGTCCAGTTTCCTGTGACCGAAATTTTTCTCATTTGCCTTGGCTAATTTATCCAGATATCTTAGCCATCTTTTTTTGATACCCTTTAAGATTTTCATTTAATTGCTCCTTTATATTAATTATACACTAAATTCATACTTTGTTCACATTAGGGGGTAATAATTTAGTTAAAGGAGATTACTATGTATTGGGTGCACGGTTTAAATTATGGTTTAGGAGGTATTATGGGTCTTATTATAATTGTACTTTTAGTAGCGGTAATAATAATTTTTCTACGAAGAAACTCTTTTACAAATTATAGTAACAGAGATAACAAAGATGAGGCTATTGAAATTATTAAAAAAAGATATGCTAAGGGTGAGATTACAAAAGAGGAGTTCGATAAAATTAAAGCTGATTTAAGCTAGGTTCCGCAAAACGTTCTATAACTCTTATCAATTACATCAGGGGGCAGTGTGTAGGAATCTGTTCTATCTTTGTATGGTTCTTCCAAGACTTTAAGAAAGTCATTAAAAGGGTCATAATTCCCTTTATATGCTGCCTCTTTTAAAACTTCCTCAACTATGTGGTTTCTGGGAATTACTGCTGGGTTTGTTTTTTTGATAAGTTCAAAATCCGGGTTTAGCTTCAACCAACTCTCTTTGATGTTCTCATCTATATTTTCTGCTCTGTTTTCTGCCAGTGTTCTAAAAAACTGAGTATAATCCAACTCTTTACTCTCAAGTTCTTTTAATAAATTATCAATAATTTGGTAATTTTGTTCTGTTATTTGGGAAAGCCCAAGTTTATTTCCCATCATCTTATACCAACGTTTTGTAAAAATGGAGTCATAAGTATTTATTACACCATTTAATAGTTCAAGGGCTTTATCTGTATCAGGATTAATTAAAACTATTAAAGTTTCTGCAAACCGAGCTATATTCCACTTACCTATGCTTCGCTGATTCATAAAAGAGTAACGCCCATATCTGTCAATTGAACTAAAGACAGTATCCGGATTGTAGTTATTCATAAAAGCACAAGGTCCATAATCTATTGTCTCCCCGGATATTGAGACATTATCGGTATTCATAACTCCATGAATAAACCCAACTCTCATCCAGTTTATTATAAGATTAATCTGGGTATCCATAACTCTGGTAAAAAATTCCAGATATTTGTTTAAGTGATTATTAAGTTCAGGGTAGTGTCTGTCAATTGTATAGTCAGCAAATTTTTTTAGCAGTAATCTATCACCCTGCATTGCAACATATTGAAAAGTACCAACTCTAATGTGGCTTGATGCTACCCGGGTTAAAACCGCCCCTCTATTTGGCTGCTCTCTGTAAACAGTCTCACCAGTTTCTACAACAGCTAGACTTTTTGTCGTTGGGATTCCAAGTTTTTCCATTGCAAAACTTATTAAATACTCCCTAAGCATTGAGTAAAGTGTTGCTTTACCATCACCATTTCTGGAATAGGGTGTGCGCCCTGATCCTTTAAGTGCTATATCAAACCTTAACTTATCTTTTGTTACATGCTCACCTAAAAGTACTGCTCTACCATCGCCAAGAACATTTAGTTGTCCAAACTGGTGACCTGCATAAGCCTGGGCAATTGGAGTTGAGCCTTCCGGTATTCTGTTACCACTTAAAAACTCTGTAAAGTCTCTATCTGCTATTCCCAACTCCTTGGCTAAATTGCTATAAAAAACAACTAACTTTGGAGAGGGCACACTATCAGGGGTTATCTGTGTAAACAATCTATCATCAATATATGTATAACTGTTATTAAAATTAAAATAGTTCATATATATATTTTAAATGATAAAAGTTATTATTACCATAGTCCGTAATGATTAAAAATACCTAAATCACACTGAATATGCTTTTTAAAGAGTTCTACTTTAAAATTATTGCAGATTTCTCGAATCTCTTTTGAATTTTTTACAGCCAGGTTTATTGTCTCTTTTATATCATTTTTGTGATTATAGAGCTCCTCTTCCTCTGTATCCAGATAGTAAGTGTAACGGTAGGTCTCGTCGTATAGGGTTATGTTCCTGTTAATCTCCCGGGCACTGTAACTTGTTACTAAAGGTTTATTGTTTTTACCCGCTTCTGAAAAAATATCAACCCCCTGAATGTAACTATCAGGTTTAATATCTATCATATTTAATATAGTTGGTAGAACATCGGCATTACTCATAGGCGTATTAATTACACTTGGTAGAGATATCCCTTTTGCAGGTTTTAAAATAAAAGGGATATGTAAAAGGTTATTAAATGCAAGATCTGTTTTACAGATCATATCCAAATCCCCAAGAAAGTCTCCATGATCTGATGTGTATATTATAATACTGTCGTCATATTTATCCAGCTCTTTTAACTTGTCAGTTATCTGACCAACTGCATTATCTATCATGTGTATTGATGCTGTTGTATATTTGTAGGCAAGTTCCAGTGACTCTGTATCGGTTTTAAAATTTTCTATTGCTTCCTTCACAGCAATAGGTTTGTCCCCGATTAAATCCTCTTTCCTGGTAAAATCAGGAATAGGAATATTCATAAATTCCTTTGCAACTTCTTCTGGCGGAGTAAATGGATGGTGTGGATCAGGAAAACCTACAAACAGAAATAGTGGGTCATTATCACTTTTCTTACTATCAAGATAGTTGCAAGCCTCATCTGCCAACCACTTTGTATTATGAAGTTTTGCAGGTAGTTTTGATTGATAAATATCGTCTCTGATTGACCCTTCCTTTGTATTTACATCCTCCCCGGACTCTATTCTAGTAGCTATCTCGGGATAATGTTCCAATAACCACCTGCCGTAATGGCCTCGGTTGTATCCGCATGGACTCTCTCCATGACCAAGAATTATCTTTTTGGTTTTAAAACCATAGAATTGAGAATTATCATTTACAGCTTCATCACTTTCCCAGTGACTGTAAGATTCATAGAAATTGTAACTTTTATCTGCAAGATGCGGTTGTAAGTGGAGTTTCCCAAAGAGTGCGGTGTCGTACCCGTTATCTCCAAGAATATCTGCAATTGTTGGAATCTTCTCTTTTAAATCAACACCTAAAAGATTTTTACTTATATAGCTATTCTTGTCATCACAACCATTATCTCTACGCCAAAGAGGAATTCCATTAGACGAAACACCGTGACCCGGGACATAGAGCCCTGTCATCAGACTGGCTCTTGATGGCATACAGGATGGATTAGTTGCTAAATGCCTGGTAAAATTACACCCATCTTTTGCTAATGCATCAATATTTATTGTTCTTGCATACTTGTTTCCGTTACACCCCAGACTGTCGTATCGTTGTTGATCTGTGTGCAGAATAATTATATTTCTCTTCATTGATAAATCCTTTTAAGCAGATATTATTTATGATAGTTGCAATATTGTTTTTTTTGAATAAGTTTAGTTTTTATTTTCTTAAGTAATTAAAGAGTTGTATTTTAAAATTCTTTAATTATAATTAAGTTATGAAGTTGCGCTGGCTATTCTATAAATATTTTATTATCTCTCTTTCTGTATCTTTTATCATAATGTTTTTATTTCTGGATATTTCTAGATTAAGAGGGCTTAATGAGCTTAAAAAGAGTTCAAAACTGCAGCTTAACAATCAGAAAGAGCAGATTTTATACAATTTTAATTCTATTAAATCAGACCTGTTATTTCTTCCTGAACTTAATGAGATGCTTAGGTATAAACGAACAAAAGATCCGGTAGATCTGGCATTAATTAGCAAAGAATTTTTTGAGTTTTCCAAAAGCAAACAGATTTATGACCAAATAAGGTATATAGATGAAGAAGGCTTAGAAGCTGTAAGGGTTAATTACAATAATGGTAACCCTGTAATTGTCGATAAAGATCAGCTGCAGAACAAGAAAGACAGATACTACTTTACAGAAACTTCAAAGATCAAAGAAAACAGCATATACATCTCCCCTTTTGACCTAAATATAGAAAATGGTAAAATTGAGACTCCTTTAAAACCTATGATCAGATTTTCTACTCCGGTTTTTAGTATTGATGGAGAGTTTAAAGGAATTATAATAATTAACTATCTTGCACAGCAATTACTTGATACTCTTAAAAATGCCTCAGAAAGTGAGTTAGGAAAATACTCACTAGTTAATTCCAGTAGTTTTTGGTTATTTAATTATATGAAACCTGAGCTTGAGTGGGGTTTCCACTTTCCAGAAAAAGCTAACTACAATATGAAAATTATTAATAAAAACCTCTGGCAGGAAATTAATTCATTACCAGAAAATCAGATAATAACAGATAGCATTATAATGACAAGTCTGGTTATTGATCCATTTGTTGAATCTAATTATATGCCTGTTGAGAAATGGATACTTATAAGCCAGGTTTTTCTAGAAGATTCTGATATTCTATGGAAAAATATCTTGTTTAACAGACTACCTTTAATTTTTATTCTACTTATTTTTAATGCAATTATGGCTTTTATTATATCTGAAATTATTACCCAGAAAAAGATATTGACAGCAAAACTGGAACACTCTGCACTTCATGACTCTTTAACTGAATTACCCAACAGGAGATTTCTTTGGGACAGGTTAAATTATACATTAGAGCACACGAAAAGATACGACTTTACTTTTGCTGTTTTATATATAGATTTAGACGGTTTTAAAAAAGTTAATGACTCTCTAGGGCATCAGAGCGGAGATTTACTTCTTAAAACCTGTGCAGAAAGGTTGACCAGAAATGTAAGAGCAACAGACACTGTAGCCAGGGTTGGTGGAGATGAATTTGTTATTCTTGTTTCCAGAATTGAAACCCCTGAGAATTGTAAATATATTGCAGAGAAGATTTTAACTGCCTTATCAACTCCTATAAAAATAAATAAAAACGAAGTTACAATAGGTGCAAGTATAGGCATTGCTCTTTATAATAAGGAGAAGAACCAGAGTGCCGAGGATCTTATTTCAATGGCAGATTCAGCAATGTACAGAATTAAGGAGAGTGGAAAAAACGGTTATCATTTCGCTAGCTGAATTTTAAAAATTAGAAATAAAAGCCAAATTTTAGACCTCCTCGGGGGATTTTATTAAATTCTGTTATACCTTCTTGCAGGAAATTTTTATAACCAAACCCATAATCAAAACTTACAAATATACTGTTTAAATAGCTGATATTATTATATAAATTAAAAATATTTTCTAAATAAAAACCTGCTTGGTATTCAAACTGTTCATTAATAAGTTTATTAATATTTATAGATCCATAAATTCCAGCACCTGATCCAATTTCAAAACCCAGTATTTTGAAACTAAATAAAAATCCAACTGGAGTATTAACGGAACTCTTTTTTTCAGATTCATATAAGTATTCAAGACCATATTTAAAATAGTGTTCTCCTCCATAAAGGCTGTATCCAACAGGTGTCATACCATTTATTGTGATGCCATTAGTAGAAAATGCTATTCCGAATCTTTGTTTATGATTCCCATAAATATTAATACCAGAAGGTTCAATGTCTCCCTGAATATCTGTAATAAATCTGGAGACCTGTTTTACAACCTGAACCATTCCATCTATATCAAGAGTCTCAATATCATCGGTTGGTTTATGATAGTTTGATGTTTCTAACCCGGTATAAACATTCATTGCTGGAATATTTTTTTTAGAAAAGTAAAAGGTGTCTGTTAATACTCCTGAATGATTTGCAACTGGATAGGTTTTAACTGAAATGTTATCCACCTCGGAATTTTCCAGAAACTTCTCTCCATTAATAATTGTTGCAGCCCCTTCATATATAAGACGAGCCTCATGATTCAGATGTCCAACCATATCCAGACTTAGCATAAGATCAATTTTATAGTCAGTATTATTAACAAAATACCTAGACCCATTTAAACCAGACTCTTCAGCATCAAAGGCCACAAATACGATTCCGTATTGTAATTTCTCTCTTATCAATTGTCTACTTATCTCTATTATTGCAGAAACACCAGAGGCATTATCATCTGCACCATTGTAAACAGTTCCCAAAAAACTCCCTAAGTGGTCATAATGAGCGCCAATAACTATATACTTGCCATTGTTAGATGGGATTACTCCTATAACATTCTTTAATCTGTTATTAAAACCAAATGTTTGATAACTGGTTTCTAATCCAATTTCTGAAAATTGTGACTTTATATACTCTGCGACTTCCCTGCTCTCTTTACTACCTGGAGCACGCCCATTCTGTGCATCGGTTGCCAAGTTATTTAGATGCTTAGTAATAGACTCTTTTATACTCTCATTTGGAAATAGAGAGAATATACTTAATGACATTACAATTATTAATACTTTTTTCATAAATACCTGCTTTTTGACATACTATCTAAAAAATATGCGTTAGTCATTTATTTTTTTATCGATTATTATTTTTTACTGCATCAATCACTGGGGCAATAATTTCCGGTGAAGCAAGCACAACTTCGGGTCAGTTTGACTCCAATGATTACCTGGCATTTGAGCTTAAATACAGTTTTTAAAATAATACTTTGACATAATAGGGTATAAAACATATTATGTAAAAATATTATAATAATGGAGTTAAAATGAAAAAAATTAAAAATACAGCAGTTCTAATTATTTTATCAATAACACTGCTTGTAACTTCTTGTGACTTATTTACAAGTCAGCAACCAGATGGAACTATTTACATCGAAACCCTTAATCCAGGACAGATTCCTTCTCCAAAGGATTTAACTCTGGAAGTAACTGCAGATGGTATTGTAATGATATCCTGGGAGCCTGTTACTAACGCTAAATATTATGAGATTTACAGAAGACCGATTGATGATGAACTCTCAACTGAAGGAAAAACAAAACCGGCTGATGAATCTGACATTCTAGGACTAAGTAGCTGGACATTTGTTTATCAGACTACGGAAAATAGAACAGAAGATAAAATATCCTCAACAAACAACCTGCAAAAAATTAGATACGAATATGCGGTTAGAACTATTTTCGATGAGAATAGACCCGGTCTAAAATATACTGAAAACAGTCCACTATCCAGACCAAAAATTATTGATCTTTCTAGGGTTGAATTTCCAGCAAAAGGATCACTTCTTGGAACCCCGGCAAATGTTACTATTAGCCAGTACTCAGATACAATAAAAGTATTCTGGGATAAAGTAAACTATGCTACAGGTTATGAAGTTTATATGATTGATACGATAACAGAATCAGGTTATGCAACATATACAAAAGAGAAAGTAGTTTTAAGAAAGATTAGTTCAACTACTCCTACACAGACAGATACAACATTTACACTAAGTGGAACTAACAAAAAAAGAACTTATGCTTTTTTTGTTAGAGCAACATACAGTGGTAACTATTTTTTAACTAGCGAATTTGCCCAGTCATCAGTTTCTACAGCAGTGGCTGAAGTTACAGCCCCATCAACACCTTCCGTAGTAAGCCTTGCTGACAGGGTTCAAATTAAGTGGCCAGAACAGCAATCTGCAAACAGTTATATTGTTTATGCATCATCTGACAATGGTATTACTTACACAGCACTAGACTCAACTGCTTCAAATTTCTATAAAGAAGTTGATGGTAGTAACGAAGTTTCAATAATTTATGAGCACTCAACTGCAACACCAACAACCCCGGCAGTAAAAAATATAAATTACGTATACAAGGTTACAGCTGTTGAAAATGGGGTTGAAAGCTCTTACTCATCTTCAGTAACATCTGCTGGAATTCAATCTGATCTTATTACTGTTAATAACCCTGCTTCTGTTACAGCTTCTGATGGGGATTATTCAAATAAAGTTCTTGTTTCATGGCCAAAATCTGCATCAAATGGAGTGGATCAATACATTATCTACAGAATGGATAGCAGCGATAATGCAAATAATATGGATAATGTTTATACTCTGCTTGTTCCTGCTCAAGTATTCCCAAAAATGTTAAATAATGACCAAATGTATTATTATGAGGATACAACTGTTACTGCTGGAGAGACACTAAATACTAAAAACTATACATATAAAATAGTGTCTTATAACTCTACCCTAGGAATTAGAGGTAGTCTATCTACTGCTGCTTCTAATACTGGTTATATATCGCCAACACTTTCTGTAAGAAAGTCCATTGCTATACCAACAGGTTTAGCTTTAACACCTGGAGCATCAACAATTCAATTATCATGGAATGAAGTAAAATCATCAGAAACAATATCATCAACTCAAAAATCAGTGGCTTTAGCAGCTGAAAGCTATACAATTTATTATGCAGCAGAGCCGACAAATGTTAACTACAACAATACTGGAGTAGGAACTGAATATAACTTCTTAGTCTACTCAACAGGTATTACAAAAGATACAGCAGATGTTACTTATAATTCAGGTCTCTTTACTGTAACAGATATCGAGAAGCTACCTTCCGCGGTTACACTTGCACCTGGTGTTGAGTATATCTTTGCAATTCAGTCAAATAATGCAACAGAAAGTATGGATAGTGATAAATCTGCAATTGTTAGAGGATATAAAACAACTCTACCTACACCAAATGTTGTAATTACTAATTTACCTGGAACAAATGACCTTACATTAATTATGAACAAGGATATTGTAGCCCCAGGAGCTATAACTTACACACTATACAGATCTGCTACGGATCCTACAACAAACAGTTATACTGGAACGTTTGTAGGTAACTATACATCAAATACAACGAACACTATAACTGGTATAGTTGATGAGTATTACTGGATTGCAGCTACCTACGGTACAGGAATTAGCTATAGTATTGTAACACAAAATATAACTAACTAAAAATATGAGGGGCTTTGCCCCTCAACAGAGGAAAAAAAATGAAAAAAAGTATAATTTTACTACTTGTATCTGTTTTTCTTATAGTTAGCTGTGATTTAAATATGAATGTATCTGGGCCTATAGAGACAAAACCTCAGGAAGATATTTTCCCAATAAAATACGATAATGGATTGCCAACTTGTATGGAAGTTAATGCAGGTGCTTGGCAAAGTGGATTAATGGGTTCTAGTTATATAGCATATTCCTTTATTAATCCTCAAAAATACAGTGAAGTTGTAATAAGACACAAATTTGATAATGGAAAACTCTATTTTAGATGTCAAACAAATTCGAATTTGACTCTAGATGTTTTTAGAAATAATGGAAAAGAGAAAATTTACACCCAAAATCTAATTAATGGAAATAATATAGTTGAATTTGGAACAGATTTTACAATGGAATCACTTAGTCTAAGATTTAGAAATAATTCATTCATAATGAATAGTTATATTCTTGCAGATGTTATTGAATCAAAAATTTCGAATATTAGTTATAAAGTTATTGATTCTGGCCTAATGTTTTCCTGTATGACACCCGGAGTAACCTACAAATATAGTAATGATTCTGGCAGTACCTGGAATGAGATAACAGGTAGCTTTATAGATTTTAGTAGTTTAGGTAACTATGTAATGTTTAAAGCAACCAAAACAAGAAGAGTTGATTCCAATATAACTACCTATGGAACTCCTCCTGGAGTTTAATTATATCATCTAAAATTTACAGATTTTCATAAAAGCTTTCGATAATAAATGAATAAAATTTATTACGGAGCTTTTATGAGTTATACAGAGTCATTACAACGATTTAAAAAAAATAGCGAAAAAATTTGTGCAATAAACTACACAGAGTCAATTCTACACTGGGATGCATCCACTGGGGCACCAAGAAAAGGGGCACCAATGAGGGGAGAGAGTCTCGGTTTTCTTGCAATGTTAAACCATGAAATTACAATTAATAATGAAGCCGCTACAGATTTGGATACATTACTAAAAAATATTGACAGATTAACAGATATTGAAGCCAAAATGGTTAAAAAAGCAAAAAAAGAGTTTGATAAACTAAGTAAAATCCCAAAGGAAGAGCTTAGGGAATTTCAGATGCTTATTAATAAAGCACAGCATAGTTGGGAAGAAGCAAGAGAAAAGAATGACTTCTCAATATTTAGCCCAGACCTAAAAGAGATAATTGGCTATCTTAGAAAATTTGCAGACTACAGAGAACCGGAAAACCACCCATACAATGTCTTTTTAGATGATTATGAAGAGGGAATGACAACAGATAAACTTGATAAGTTTTTTGAGACACTAAGAGAGAGAATTGTACCTCTTCTAAAGAAGATAACCCAATCAAAAGTGGTAATTGAGAAAAATTTCCTGGATTTTGACTATCCCCTGGAAACACAAAGAGCAATGGCGCCTGAATTACTAAATATTTTAGGCTTTGATTTATCCCGGGGAATGCTAAAAGAGAGTACACATCCATTTACCATGGGAACAAATATTGACGATGTTCGATTAACATCCAGATATGATAAAAACAATGTAATCTCCGGTCTGCTTTCAGTTGCCCACGAAGGTGGTCATGCTCTGTACGAACAAAATATTGACAGAGCACTTTTTAACACAACACTTGCAACTGGTACATCTTTAGGGATCCATGAGTCTCAATCCAGAATTTATGAAAACAACATCTTTAAAAGTCAGGAGTTTATTAATTACTACTACCCGGAACTATTAAAAAACTACCCGGAACAGCTTAAAAACATATCTGCTAGTGATTTCTATAAAGCTATAAACAGAGTAGAACCAAGCTTTATTAGAGTAGATGCAGACGAACTAACCTACTCTCTTCACATTATGGTTAGATACGAAACCGAAATTGCATTAATTAATGGAACCCTAGAAGTGGATGATCTTCCGGAATTCTGGAATAAAAAAATGGAGGAGTATCTGGGAATTGTTCCACCAAACAACTCAATGGGTGTTTTACAGGATGTTCACTGGTCTCATGGTCTTTTTGGTTATTTCCCTACCTATGCCCTTGGTTCTGCCTATGCAGCACAGTTTGCCTATTATATGAACAGGGAGATAAACTTGTACGACTCCATAATTAAAGGAGATATGGAAAAGCCTTTAAAATGGTTAAATGAGAAAATTCATAAACATGGTTCTCTCCTATCTCCGGATGAAATTTCAATTAGTTCTTGCAACGAGTTATTAAACCCGGAGTACTTCTGCAAATATCTTGAAGACAAATATAATAAAATTTATCAAATATAATAAAAATTTTAATATATTATTATTGACAATACTGTATATTACACACTATTATTAAATTAAGAGGTGGTTATGAAAGATGATGATAAAGTGTTGGATAACCTTTTACAAGAGTTAAAGCGTGGTTCACTGGTTCTGACTGTTTTACTGAACTCAGCAGAACCGTGCTACGGATACTCAATGGTAAATAACCTTAGCGAAGCCGGTATAGATATTGAGCAGAATACTCTATACCCACTTTTAAGAAGGTTAGAGAAGCAGGGCTTGTTGGAAAGTTCCTGGGATACAACAGAGTCGAGACCAAGAAAATACTACACAATAAGCAGTGAAGGTAAAAAAATTAGAGACTCTCTTTGTAAACAGTGGAAAAAAACAAACAGTGTAATTGAAAAAATGATGACGGAGGATGAAAAATGATTTTAGTTGACAAGTATATTTATGCAATAGGGCAAAAATTACCATTAAAAAGTAGAAATGAGATAAAAACAGAGCTAAAATCTCTTTTGCTTGATGAAATTGAGGCAAAATATGGAGAGAATCCTTCGGAGGACAATATAAAGAGAGCAATTACAGAATTTGGAACTCCCGGGTCTGTTGCAAAAAAGTATAGTAACAGTAGTAGTGTTATCGGTTCAGGTTTTACTGACCTCTATTACCTTATTATGAAAATAATTGTGGGAGCTTTAACAATTGCTTTTACAACAATTTTTATAGTTACTTTATTTACAGAGAATCCTGCAGGTCTTGACATATTAAAAGCTCTGGTTCAGGTTCCTTTAAGAGTCTTTCAGGCATCGTTAGGTGGTATTGGTACCCTTACAATAATTTTTATAATTATCTCCCGACTTTGTTCTGACAAAGAGATAGATATTGAGAGTGAGTGGACAATTAAGGAACTGGAATCCATTAATTTAACCCAGGAACAGGAGTCTAAAATAGAGTCAATTATAGCTCTTATTTTAATCCCGGTATTTATTGCATTTGTTATTCTTTACCCGGAATTTATTCAATTCCTGGAAAATTCCTTTGAAAAAAGTGGTTTAACCTTGGGTAATAAAGTAAACATGGATGTATTTAAATCCTTTATACCCCTGTTTGTTCTACAGGGATTATTACAGATTGTTTATCAAATTATGCTGCTAAAAAAAGAGATTAAAACAAAGGCTCTATATATCTTTGATGCATCCCTATCAGTATTTGACTTACTTGTAACAATTACGATACTTAAACTTGGAACAATGTTTATATATGCCGGTGGAGTAAATAACGGAATTTTCAGCTACTCAACAATTGGATTTAAAATCTTTATAGTTATTGGACTATTTACTGGTATTGGAGAACTTCTCTCTAAAAGCATAAAATATGTTAAAAAAGAGATAGAAGAGAAGAAAAGTTTTATGTAATTTTTTAGAGGAGTTGGCATAACTGCTAACTCCCCCTTTTACTATTTATAGAAAAAATTTCCAATCATTAAAATAACTGCAATTACCATTCCGATTTTTACAATTTTCTCCCCCTTCTTTACTGCAAGTTTAACAGTAATCCAGGAACCTACAGCATTACCTGCTGATAATACAACAGCATATAACCAGTTAATTTTTCCTGAAAGAATAAAGACAATAATTACCGGAATAGTATAGATAAATACTATAAAAACCTTGTGCATATTCATTTTTACAAGATCCAGGCTGTGGAGATGCCTTAGAGTAGCTGAGATTAAAATACCAACACCGACCTGAATAAAGCCACCATATATCCCAACTAAAAACATAACCGGATATATTATTCTGCTTTTTGTTAACTTATCTATACTGGATTTTTTACTCTTAGGTAAAAAAAGTGTTATAACTACAAATATCATAATAAGTGAGAGTATTATTTTAAAAAGTTCGCTGCTTATTTTAACTGAGTAAATAGCTCCTAAAATTGCTCCGGGTAAGGCTACTGCTCCAAGTTTTAGACTCTCTTTAACATCTGTAAACTTTTCACTGGTGAACGCCAATGCTCCAGACCCGGTCGATATTAAAACCCCTACTCTGTTGGTTGCATTTGCTACAGCCGGTTCAATGCCGAAAAACATCATAAAACCCAAAACAAGAATTGATCCACCACCAGCTAAAACATTAACAAAACTTGAAAAACCACCTAGAAAAAAAAGTCCGGATAAAAAAACAAAATCTATACTTTCCACTTTTAATCTCCTTACCATTTTTACTATATACATTTATTCTAATCTTGATAAGTTTATCATTTCCTACCTTTACAGTGGTTTTTAAAACACTTATATTAATTGTAGAGGCTTTAATGGAACAGAGAGAATTATTAGCAATTGCAGAGTCCCCCATATTTAAAGGTGTTGATATTAATGTTTTAAACAAAATGTTAGTTTCCCATCAACCCTCAATTAAACATTTTAATAAAAGTGAAATTGTTTGGAGTCAGGACTCTATACTAGACCGTCTTATAATTGTTATTGATGGTAAATTAAAAGCACAGATGACATCTGAGGATGGAAAGATTATAAATATGGAAGAATTCGGAAAGTACCAGCCGGTTGCAATACCTGTACTTTTCTCTATGAAGCAGATTTTACCAGTTTCACTATTTGCATTAGAAGATACAGAAGTTTTCTTTCTACCAAAAGATATGCTTTTAAAATGCTGTATGTCTAATCAGAAAATTCTTGAAAATACTCTCTTGGTTATGTCCACCAAGTTTGAATTTCTATCTAATAAAATAAAATTCCTTCAGTTAAACACTATTAAACAAAAAATTGCCAATACCCTCATAAGAATGTCCAAAATGGCAAATTCAAAAACCTTTAAACTTTCACAGACTAAAGAGACAATGTCCAAAGAGATGGGAGTTACCAGACCAAGCCTATCCAGAGAATTTGCAAATCTTGTTCAGGAAGGAATAATTTCTCAGGATAAAGATATAATAACAATTCTCGATCCTGGGAAACTTAGGGATTATAAATAATTAAATCTTTAAAACGTCTTTCATTGTCTGTACAAGTTGTGGCTTTGGAGGTGCACCAGCTGACATTTGTGGCTTGCCTTCCATTGGAACAAATAACAGTGTAGGTATACTCTGGATTCCAAACATTGCAGATAACTCCTGTTGATCCTCGGTATTTACTTTATATATGTATGCTTTTCCTTTAAACTCTTCTGCCAATTCCTCAAGAATAGGAGCTACCCTTTTACATGGGCCACACCAGTCTGCATAAAAATCTATTAAGCAGGGTAGGTCACCCTTATATTTCCACTCTGCACCACTCTCTCCATCAAGACCGCAGCTACATATCTTCTCTTTAAATGTTTCTAATGTTAAATGTTCCATATAAATATCTCCTATTTCATATATATAAATATAATAATATTGCATTGAAATGACAACTAAAAATCACCAAATAAATTTTTCTCTTCTATTGATCTGTTATAAATATAATCGAATTCTTCATTATTGCTATTAAAAATTTCAACTAATATTGGCTCAAAGTGTTTCCCAGACTCTTCAATAATCATTCTGCAGACTTTTTCATGATCATATCCTTTTTTATATGGTCTGTCTGACCTAAGGGCATCATAGACATCTGCCAGAGCCATTATTCTTGCAGAAATTGGTATTTCATCTCCGGATATTCCGTAGGGATACCCGGAACCATCCCATTTCTCATGGTGAAAAAGTGTTATCTCTTTTGCAAAGTTTAAATATGAGTCATCATCCTTACACTCACTTATTCTTACTAATGCTTTATTACCATGAATTGTATGCTGTTTCATTATCTCATACTCTTCATCTGTTAAACTATCATTTTTTAACAGGATATTATCCGGGATCGCGACCTTTCCAATATCATGAAGTGGTGCAGAACTCCACATTTGTACAATTTCTTCATCTGAATATTTTAAACGTTTTCTTAATTTATCAACAATTAGCTTAAAGTAAAACTTGGTTCTTCTTATATGATCTCCTGTCTCATTATCTCTAAATTCTGAAAGTGTTGCTAATGATTCAAGGGTTAAGGCTCTGGCACTGACTAGAGCTGTGGTTCTCTGCCTAACTAATGCATCCATATTATCAATTGCCATTTCCAGTTTAAGGTGAGTATTCCTGGACTGGGTTATATCCTCAATTATTGAGTAGATAAATTGAATTTCATTATTACTGTCAAAAAAAGGTACTGCATCGATTTTTATCCACTTAAAAAATAGCCTTCCATGGGAAATACCGATAATTCTATTTAAGGAGCTTCTTTTGTTTCTTACAACTTGCATAACAGGGAAATCCTGCTGTTCTATTTTACTGCCATCCTCCTGTATCGTCTGGAAATCACTAATTACCCCAGATTCACTATTCATCTCTGAAATATCGATACTTAGAATCTCTTTAGCTATAGAATTTAACTCTGTAATTTTACCCTTCTTATCGTAAATTATTACACCTGTAGGTAGTGTTTTAAGAAAATCGACTATTTTTCTGCAATTGCCATCATTATAACAAATAATTGATTTAATAATTAAACTAAATACTGACTTAAGAGCAAATAAATTGGAATCCAGATCAACTAACCCCATACATCTTTCGTCGTTAAATTCAGTATCAATTTCAGTCTCACTATTTATCAGTATTATATAAGGAGTATGATGCTTATAAGTTTTTAGATTAATACATTCCCAGTCTATTACCAGAAAGTCAAAGGCTTCATAACTGGATAATTCCATACTATTTTGATAGGAATAATTACAGCCATATTCTTTTAAAATATCCAATATTCTGCTATATTTATTTAAATTTATGTTTTTTGAAATAAATAAAAACTTCATACTAAAAGTCTAGATCCATGTAAAATTGAATGCAAGAATAAAAATTTGTTTTAAATTATCTATAATTATTTTTACTGGTGTGGAATAGTTTTATCCTGTAAAATATCTCTATGATATTTCAATTTCAAATTCTTGATCTGTTAAAAACCCTTGTAAGCCAGAGTGGTATGATCGCTTTTTTCAGTTTTATATTCTCAAGGGTAAAAATTTTCAGAACAATTTTTTATAAGTCTAAAACATCACTAAAAGAGAAAGCAGTACTTATTCTATTCTTTTCCGGAATTGGAATTTTAGGAACATACACAGGGATTCCGGTAAAAGGAGCTTTGGCCAATACTAGGGTAGTTGGCGTATTTGTAGGTGGTCTTCTTGGTGGACCTATTGTAGGAATATGCTCGGGAGTGATTGCGGGATTCCACAGGTGGGCAATCGATATAGGCGGTTTCACAGCTTTTTCATGTATGATATCCACAATTATAGAGGGTGTTTTGGCCTCTATTCTCTATAAAATGTTTCAGGAGAGTAAAAACAAGTGGTTATTTGCTTCACTTTTTGGAATATTAGCTGAAGTGTTACAGATGGTTATAATTTTACTCACAGCAAAACCACTATACCAGGCATTGGAACTTGTTAACATAATCGGCTTGCCAATGATATTCGGTAACGGAGTTGCAATAGGAATGTTTATAGCTATAGCTGACTCTTTTTTTAGGGAGCGAGAGAAAATAGCAGCAATAAATTCCCAGAAGGTCCTGACAATTGCTCAGGAAAGCCTACCATTTCTAACTCTTGGTCTAAATAGTGAAACCGCCGAAAAGACAGCAAAAATTATCTACAAGCAGCTGAATCTTGCTGCTGTATCTTTTACCACTACAGATAAATGTCTTGCCCATGTAGGCTTAGGCGACGACCACCACTACTGTGGCATTAGTTTAAAGACTTCATCATCCCTTAAAGCAATTCAGACAGGGAAAAGTTATATAGCGAATCAGAAAAACAGTATAGATTGTTCATCAAAGGAGTGCCCTCTAAAATCTGCAGTTATTGCTCCATTGGTCTCTGGGGAGAGAATAATTGGGGCTCTCAAACTCTACCGGGACAAGGAATTTGCAATAACCAGAGCAGATGAAGAGGTTGCAAAGGGTTTAGCTACACTCTTCTCTTTACAGATTGAAAAGAGCAGAATACAGGAACAGGCATGTCTACTAAGCAGAGCTGAACTAAAAGCCCTACAGTCCCAGATAAACCCACATTTTTTATTTAACACAATAAACACAGTTACATCCTTTATTAGAACCAATCCGGAAAAAGCCAGAGAACTTCTACTGGATTTAAGCGACTATTACAGATTCAGGCTTCAGGAACCTGATGATTTTATCCCTTTAAAAAGAGAACTTGACCATGTAAAGGCTTACCTGGAGATTGAGAAAGCACGATTTAATGAGAGACTTGAAATTCTATTTATAGGCCCCCAGAACCTGGAAAATATGGTTCCACCTTTAATTATACAGCCATTAGTTGAGAACTCAGTTAAACATGGTATAAAAAATAGTACTCAGGGAGGTAGAATTATTATATCAGTAGTAGTGGTTAAAAACTCTGTAAAAATATCAATTTTGGATAATGGCTCGGGCATTGAAGAGTCCAGGCTTAAAACTATTCTTCAGGAACCATCAAAATGTGTGGGGTTAATTAATGTCCATAAAAGATTAATTAATGCCTATGGTTTAAATAACGGTTTAAAAATTAAAAGTAAGACAGGAGAGGGAACAGAAGTATGTCTAACAATCCCATCAGAGTTTTAATAGTTGATGATGAAGCCCCTGCAAGAGATGAAATAAGACATCTGTTAAACTCTATAAAGAGTGTAAACATTGTAGCTGAAGCAAAGGATAGCAAAGAAGTTTTTGAAATACTCCAGACAAGAGAGATTGATCTAATTCTTCTAGATATCGAGTTGCCCGGTAGAGATGGAATAGAGATTGCCAGGGATATTATTAAATTAAACAGGGAGTTATCTATTATTTTTATAACTGCCTATAATAATTTTGCACTGAACGCTTTTGAAGTAAATGCCGTAGACTACCTACTAAAACCTGTTCGATTTGAGAAACTAAAATCTGCTATAGACAAAATTGAGAGACTAAGTGGTATAAGGGATAATTCAAATCTAAATAAAATCGACATTGAAAAGATAGTAGACAGCTACATGTTGACAAAGCAAAATTCTCAATGTGAATACATATCAGTCTATAATGGTGATCAGATAAAACCAATAAAAAAGGAATCAATTCTTTTTGCAGAAGCTAGAGGGAGATTTGTATGGATTGTTACAAGTTGTGGAGAATTTAAAACTGGACTCAATTTTAAAGATATACAGGAAATTCTTCAACTGCCACGGTTTTTCTGTTGCCACAGATCATTTATTGTAAATTTGGATGCAATAGAAGCTGTTGATTTATGGGTAAATAACAGTTACAAACTAAAAATTACAGATAAAAACATCTCAATTCCTGTAAGCAGAAGTAAAAAAGATGAGCTTCAAAAGATTTTGGGAATATAAATTACAACTCATGTATAAATTTATACAATTCATGATTTTTTTTTCCTAAATTCAAAGAACAGTGGGATATTAAGCTAATTAATAATTTCGCGGAGGTAATTAATGGTTAGTTTTATTGTTTCATTAGTAGTTTTGGTATTAGGTTATTTAACTTATGGTAAAGTGGTTGATAAGATATTTGGAAGTGATCCAAATAAAGAGACACCGGCAACAAGAATGGAAGATGGTGTAGATTATGTCTCAATCCCCTGGTATAAAATTTACTTAATCCAGTTTTTAAACATTGCAGGTCTTGGACCAATATTTGGTGCAATAATGGGTGCTCTATATGGACCGGCAGCATTCTTATGGATAGTTTTTGGAACTATTTTAGCAGGTGGTGTTCATGACTACTTTTCAGGAATGTTATCAGTTAGACACGACGGGAAGAGTATACCTGAAATTGTTGGAATGTACCTGGGTAAAAATATGAAAATGCTAATGAGAGTATTCTCTGTAATACTATTAGTTCTTGTAGGTACAGTATTTATAGCAGGCCCAGCAGGACTTCTGGCAAATTTAGGCTTTACCGGTGTTTTTGCAAATAAATGGGTATGGCTTGGAATAATAATTGTATATTACTTTATTGCTACAGTTTTACCAGTAGACAAACTTATAGGTAAAATTTATCCACTATTTGGTGCTGTACTTTTAATTATGGCTGTAGGAGTTTGTGCATCTCTAATAATTGGTAAAATGCCAATACCTGAGATTACACTTTCAAATTTACACCCAAAAGGTTCACCAATATGGCCAATGTTATTTATTACAATTGCCTGTGGAGCAATATCGGGATTTCACTCAACACAGTCACCTTTAATGGCACGATGCCTGCCAAATGAAAAGCATGGTAGGACAGTATTTTATGGTGCAATGATTGGGGAAGGAATAGTAGCTTTAATATGGGCAGCAGCAGCAATGACATTTTTTGATGGAGGAATATCAGGCCTTTCTGAAACATTGGCAGCAGGTGGTGCAGGTCTGGTAGTAAACAAAATATCAATAGGAATGTTAGGTCCAATTGGGGGAATTTTAGCAATATTAGGTGTAATTGCCTGCCCGATAACATCAGGGGATACAGCATTCAGATCAGTTAGACTTACAATAGCAGATTCAATAGGACTTAAACAGGAACCAATAAAAAACAGAATGATCCTGGCAGTACCGGTTTTCGCAATAGGTCTAGCACTAAATTTTATAGACTTTACAATAATCTGGAGATATTTTGCATGGTCAAACCAGACATTAGCAACAATAGTACTCTGGACAGCAGCAGCATATCTAATGGTAAATAACAGAAATCACTGGATAGCAACAATCCCTGCAACATTTATGACAGCTGTAGTAACAACCTATATTATAATGGCAAAAGAGGGATTAGGACTATCATCGGCAATAGCCTACCCAGTAGGTCTTGTAACAGCAGCAGCAATATTTGGACTATTTTTATATAAATCAATAAGCAACAAAGATTCAAAATTAAAAGCAGCTTAATTTTTTATACTGATGATATAGCGACTCTTTGAGTCGCTATATATTACACTAAGAATAGCACAATCTTTACCCTGGTATAACCTGGAAATTAAAATCTTTATCAATATATCTATCAATTATTCTAAAAAACAGCTCAGTTGTTTCTACTTGATCATGAATTAAAATTATATCCGATCTATCTACTCTGTTAAGTGTTAGACCATTATCCGGGTCATCAATATCCACTCTTTTTAGTATAATTTCCGGATCCGAGAGTCCATTAGGAGCATCGCTTTTATTAAGAAAATACTCCATCTGTGAAAAGGTACACCTGACGTCGGCATATTCCAGTAGTTGTTGATCTTTAAAGTTTTCAAGACTAATGCCCATAAAATCTGGTTGACTGTACCCAAGTGATCTTAAAAAGTTCTGGAGTTTAGTTTTTTTATCATCATTTTTAACCCCAGACTTTTTATACTCAACGGAACTTGCAAAGCCTCCTTGATCAAAATATGGAAACCTGAAATATTTGCAACATCTATCTACCCCAGCCTTGTTATATAGGTTATTCAGTATCTCATCTGTACCGGAAATTGAATCCATACACTCCTGTAAGCTCATATCTGAAAAGAAGTTATGATGCATTCCGTGATTACCCAAAACAAAACCTTTTTGAATAGCATAGATTGCATCATCTAAGAACTTTAGCAGTTCCTCTCCAAGACAGAAAATCAGTGCAGGTATATCTCTTTCTGCAAGGTACTCTACTTTTTTCTTAAAATCTCTGGTTGGTGCATCATCTATAGTTAAATAGACCTTTTTTCTAGTCAAAGTATAGCCCCATTATTATAGAGTCGTAATATTTATTATCTATACAAATATGCTTTTTATACCTTCCAATCTCCTGAAACCCCATTTTTTGATATAGATTTTGCCCCCTGATATTATCCTGATGAACCTGTAGATTAATAAGTCTTATTACTCCGGTATTTTTTGCAAATTCTATTAGTTCATTCATTACAATTTTACCTATACCTAATTCCCAGAAATCTTTTCTCACCGAAATTGCAAGATCCCCATTATGACATATTCTCGGTTTATCAGGGGCGTTAACCTGTGATGTGGATACAATTTCACCATCAATCTCCCCTATTAGCATTATAGAGTTTTTCTGGTTGTTGAAGTTTTTTATAAAGTCTCTCTCCTGGTCTACACTAAACTCAAACTCATCTCTACCAAAGAGTAGAAAATCACTCTCCCCTCCTACAAGGTTTAGATATTCTATAAGCTTCTTTGCATCACCTTCTTCTACTCTTCTTATTGTTAATATTTTATCACTCTTTAATTTTATCTCTTTAATCATTTCAACTTCTCATTTTATTCATATATCTGAAGTATTGCATCCTCTATATCAGCTTCCTTTACACTAAGGTCAATAATATTTAGTTCGTTTGATAACTCTTTAATAATACTTGATGCTGATATTTTACTGTGTTCAAAACGGCAGCGAACTTTGGTTTCATCAATCTTTAAAACCTCAACATTGGGGTTTTTAATCTCTGAAATCTCACTGTCCAGATGCAGATCTATAATTCTGTATTTACACATTTTATCAATAATCTGTTTAATATTCCCATCTTCTACAATTTTACCATGGTTTATTACAATTAGCCTGTCGCATAGCTCTGAAACATCTTCCAGGTCATGGGTTGTTAAAACTACTGTGGTCTTCTTTAGTCTGTTTATATCCAGAATAAACTGTCTGATTGCTTTTTTTGCCTTAATATCCAGTCCAATTGTTGGTTCGTCTAAAAAGAGTATTTTTGGAGAGTGAATCATTGCTGCAACTAACTCCCCTCTCATTCTCTGTCCCAGGGAGAGCTGTCGTACAGGTGTATCTATAAAATCAGCAATATCCATAACTTTTATTAGCTCATCAAGATTTTTTCTGTACTCGGCATCAGGAACCCTGTAAATTCTTTTTAATAATTCAAAAGACTCTCCAAGTCTTAAGTCCCAGTAGAGTTGACTTCTTTGACCAAAAACTACACCTAACTCCTGAACAACTTTTTTTCTGTCATGTTTAGGTGAGATTCCATTTATTAGAATCTCTCCCTGGGTTGGTAGTAGAATACCAGACATCATTTTTATAGTAGTGGATTTTCCTGCTCCATTAGGTCCAATATATCCAACAATTTCACCCTCTTTAATGGTAAAATTTATATCATCAACAGCATTTATTACTCTCTTTTCACTTTTAAAAAGGTTTACCAAAGCTCCAAGCATTCCCTTTCTCTTTTTACTGATTATATAATCCTTTTTTACATTTCTAAGTTCAATTATACTCATTTATGACCCCACACTCTCGTATTTATATTTTAAACCGTAGTTAAAAACTCCCTTTGCTAACATAAAGCAGATTATCCCTACAACCGGTGACAGATATACAATATCTAATGGTAGTGGAAACTGACCTGCATCCATCCCTAAGAGCCCGGATATTGGATAAAAACTTACAAATCCCAGTGGTAGAATAAAAGTAAAGATTCCCTGTATCCAGCTTGGATAGATTGAAAGGGGATAAGAGACAAATTTATCCTCCATAGCCAGATTCAGTTCAAGAAAAAAACCACTTTTAGCTGTCCAGAATGCAAATGAACTAGTAGTTATATGCAGTGCACACCGAATTAATGAGCCACCAATAATAATTAATAGTACATAAATAATATTTATAAAAGTCCAGGGAAAGTTAATTGTTTTGCAACCTATGTAGAAAACAATAAATGCGGGTATCCAGCTAAATAACCCGACAATATTAAAAGTTACCATACTGAATTGAAAAAAAGGACTTCTTGGTCTAAGTAAAAAACGGTCTAATTCCCCTTTTAAAATTAAACGATCCAGAAATCTGGTCTGAATATATAACAGATCCTGAACTCCATGACTAACTATTGATAAACCATAGATAAAAGCCAGATGTCCAAAATCCCAACCATTAATTTCTGAGATCCTCTGGGTTATCAGTTTAAGAAGCAATATTCCGGAAAATCCCTCTATTGGTATCATTAATAACCAGCAGAACATGTATGATGCATATTCCAGGGATACCAATATATGCAGTCTGACTGAATAAAAAAACAGCTTTATACTATCAATCATATCACCCTCCTTGAACCAGTACTCTAGTTTTGGCATTTTTCCATACAAATCGGATTAAACCATAGAGCAGAATAACCCATATAATCTGAATTCCGATCTCAATGGTTCCCCTATTGATAGTGCTTTTTCCAATGTAAAGGCTTAATGTTGTCTGATAGATGTAGGGAAAAGGTGTAAAATAGAGAATATTTCTAATATTATCCGGAAATAGCCAAAGTGGAATTATACTGCCTGAGAGTATTTTAACAATACTCCCCATAACTACTCCCATATTCCCCAATTCCATAGTCCAGAAAGATAATAGTGCTATTGATGCATTTATAAACCATAAAATACCGTAGGATAGAATCAGACTAACTATAGCAAGGGAAAAATGTGACAGAGATGCAGGAGGCTGTATGCCAAACATTATAGCTCCAACAATTAAAACCGGCAGACCTTTTGTTACTATACCATTAACAACATCTCCCAAATCTTTGCTAAAATATGAAGCAACAAGATTGTAAGGACGTATCATATCTACAGCGACATCTCCTAATCTTATAGCATTATTCATGGCAAACTGAACATTGTGGGTTAGAACAATAGAGATAAACCCTGATATAATTACATAGGTAGTCATCTGGGTTAGGGTTACCCCATCTATTACATTCATTCCGGAATAGATATTATACCATAAAAAAATACTTGCTACTAAAATAACAACCTTTGTTGCAATAACAGCAAATACTTCAAAACGGTAGGTTAAACCTAGTATTATTTGCATTTTAAGTATATAGAGATATGCTTTCATGGAATCTCCTGACAATATCGAGCTAAGTACATTGTAGACAATTAATAATTAAATGTCCTTCACTTTTTTATTAATCCAGATGAAGATAAATCACCCTTGGTTTCTGCAACAAAATAAATATGTTTTACACTACCCTCTTTAAACGAAATTGCCCAGTCCGGGTTGTAATTGCCTACTGGTGTTGGAATATTAAATCCATTTGGAAGTTTTGCATAAACAACTACTTCTTCACTATTATCAAGCTCAGTTGCAAATCTTTTTTCATTAGCAGAATCAGTTAAATATAATCATATACATGTTTTTTTAATTACTCTGATGCATTTTCAAGATTAATTTTAAGTTGCCCATCAGTAAAAATATCATCACTATGTTCATCTTCAACAATAGTCGTAGACAGTTCCTGTTTTAGAAGATCAAAATCTATAGCTTTTGTTATCTTTACTGTTTCAGACTATTCTGGTCTGCTTGTTACTATAAATAATGCTAAAGTAGCAAGGGTATCATTACTTATAATAGTTTCATCACTGTTTTTAAATAAAAGGCTATTATAGTTTAGAAACAATAGAAAACAAGCTGCTACAATTCTTTTATTTCCATCTATAAAAAGTGGTTCTTGGTAGCAAAGTAGAGTAAATTTGCAGCTTTCTCGTCAATTGAAGGGTAAATAAAATTACTTGTAAGAGAGCCTTTGTCATCTAAAGTTTCATGGTCATAATCATCTAACAGATCCAGACCATTTGCGAATAGATCCAGCATTTTATTGCTTGAATACTGGTTTTCAAAAGAGATTGCTCTACTAATAATTCTAATACCATCTTTTAACAGTTTTACTTCCTGTTGTTTCTCTTCCAGTCTTTTTTGATTTATGGCATAACCTTTTACTATATAATCTTTTAGAACATTAGTAGCCCAAATCCTGAATCTTGTTCCATTCTGAGATTTAACTCTGTAACCGACAGAAATAATTACATCCATATTATAGTATTCAATTTCTCTTTTAACTTCCCTATTTCCCTCAATTTGAGCTGTCGCAAAATTTGCGACAGTTGAATCCCTATCTAACTCTCCCTCATTAAAAATATTATTAATATGCTTACCTATTGTTTTTACATCTCTATCAAATAAAATAGACATCTAACGTCTGTTTAACCATACTGTATCATTTGTTAAAGAGACTTCAATTGTAATTACACTATTTTCAGTTTTAAAAATCTCTATAGAACTACTTTTATTCATTGAATGCCTCCAGTTCTGTTACTAACGTCTTAATCTTATTATGTATCGCTCTATTTGATTCAGTGTTTTTAATATCAGACAGATGTTTGAATATGAGATTTTTCAATAGCCTAATTACCTGTTGTTTTTCTCTCGATCTTTGCACCTGGAAGAATGCATGAAATACCCTTTTCAGCATCTTTTACAATAGCATCATCAATACAGTAGATAAAATCCATTATACATGGACAAACCAGAGAATAGATCACTTTACTACCCTGTTTATTGTCAGTAAGAACACCAGCCTGTTTTAGAATTGATAAATGTTTGGAAACAGTTGAGACATCTGCATTTACAGCCTCTGTTAATTCACTAACAGATAGTGTCTTTTTTGTTAAAAGTTCAACAATAAAACACCTTGTAGGGTGCCCAAGTGCTTTAAAAACCTTGGCTCTTGCATCTGCAACTCTTTTTTCATTCTCATACATCATAAAACAATTATGATGTTTTATAATTGACTGGTCAATAAATATTGACAACATTTGGCGATTTTGCCAAACTACCAATATAAATATTTTAAAAGGAAGTATTATGGCTGACAAAAAAATTGGTATTTTTGCCAAGTATCTTACTCTATGGGTTACTGTATGTATAATTTTAGGGAGTTTTATTGGTATTCTTTTTCCTCAAGTTCCCCAATTTCTTGGAACCCTGGAATATGCAAAAGTTTCTATACCTGTAGCAATTCTAATATGGTTAATGATCTACCCAATGATGTTAAAAGTAGATTTTAAAAGCATAAAAAATAGCGGAAGAAAACCAAAGGGACTAGTTATAACATTAGCAGTAAACTGGTTACTTAAACCATTTACAATGTACGCTATATCATGGTTTTTCCTTAAAGTTGTATTTAAAGCATTTATTCCCCATAATTTATCTACGGAGTATATAGCCGGTGCTGTTTTACTAGGAGCTGCACCTTGCACCGCAATGGTTTTTGTCTGGAGTTATCTTTCAGATGGTGAACCGGGTTATACTGTTGTACAGGTAGCAATAAACGACTTAATTATACTATTTGCATTTACACCAATAGTTGCACTCCTTCTTGGAGTTAATTCTGTAACTGTTCCAATGGATACACTTTTATTATCAGTAGTTTTATTTGTTGTAATACCACTTGGAGCTGGTTTTATATCCAGAAATCTACTTTTAAAAAGACACAGTAAAGATTGGTTTGAAAATATTTTCTGCAAAAAATTTGATGGAATAACAGAAGTTGGTCTACTGCTTACTCTGATAATAATATTCTCATTTCAGGGTAAAACAATATTAGAAAATCCTCTGGCGATTATTTTGATTGCAATCCCTTTAATTATTCAAACATATTTTGTTTTCTTTATAGGAATTAGCTGGTCAAAGTTATGGAAAGTGCCTTATCAGATAGCTGCCCCATCAGCTATGATTGGAGCATCGAACTTCTTCGAACTTGCTGTTGCTGTTGCTATAAGTCTTTTTGGTCTCTCTTCAGGAGCAACACTGGTAACTGTGGTTGGAGTTCTTGTTGAAGTTCCTGTAATGCTGCACCTTGTAAAAATAACCAGAAGTATGAAATATAAATTCCATCAACTGGATGCTGCATAGGAACTCTGTCTTTAAAAGAACATTCTATTAATGTTAATATACAAAAGCTATAAATTAAGGAGATTTAATGAAAAAGGTAGTTGTTGGTTTTATATGTGTACATAATTCGTGCCGTTCCCAAATGGCTGAGGGTTTTGCCAAACACTTAGGAAGTGATGTACTGGAAGTTTACTCTGCAGGTACAGAAGAGTATAAAGAGGTAAAGCCCCTGGCTGTTCAAGTTATGGAAGAGGCGGGAGTTGATATGAGTAAACATCACCCAAAACTTCTCTCGGACATCCCTCCCAAACTGGACCTTCTAATTACAATGGGTTGTAATGTTTCATGTCCTTATGTTCCATGTAAAAGAACTGAAGATTGGGGGCTTGATGACCCATCAGGAAACCCGATTGAGGCATTTAGAGTTACCAGAGAACTAGTTAGAACCAAGGTTCTGGAATTAATTGATAGAGTAAAAAACAATACAATTGAAGAATTGAATCAGTAATGAAGTATGTAACTCTATTGTCTGTATGTGTACTACTTTCCTGTACTTTCGAAAACCGGAATCTTCAGAAAAACCTGTCTATCGATTCTGATATTTACAATAGAGTAACAAAAAATGACGGGTTGGATAGTGCCAGCCCGGATATTGCACAAATCTCGGATATCCATCATCTCTCTCCAACACTCTACAACCCTAACTCAGATTACTTTAGAAGATTCAGTTATAATAGCGAGGGGAGAACTGTACAATTTACAACTGAAATTTTAGCCGCTTTAAAAACTGATCTGGAAAATAGAGGTGTTAAGACCCTATTATTATCAGGAGATCTATCCTCACTTGGAAACATTGAGACCCACAGGAATCTTGCTGATATTTTACACAACTTCGAAAAGTCTGAAATTTCTGTATTTGTTACACCTGGAAACCATGACATAAATAATCCAAATGCAAATAAATTTACACAGGAAGGAATTATAAAGGGTGAAACAATAAGCCCGAAGGAATTTGAAGAGATATATATCAATTTTGGATTTAATGAAGCAATAATTAAAGATGATAAAAGCTTATCATACCTTGCTGTATTAAATGAGAACTATCTGCTACTTGCTCTGGATACTGCTTCCTACGAAGAGAATATTAAGTCCGGAAAAAGTGAATCCAGAGGTGTAATAAGAGAGTCTGAGTATCAGTTTATAGAAAGCTCCCTAAAAATAGCTAAAGAGATGGGGAGAGAAGTTATAGTAATGACTCACCATAACTTTTTGGAACACTATGAAGTGGATTTTGATCTCTCAAATTTTACAATAAACGATAGTGGTAGAGCTTTAAATCAGTTAATTGAAGGTGGTGTAAAATTATCACTTTCCGGGCATATACATAAAAATGATATAAAAGAGTACACTTTAAACAGCAACAAATTCTATGGGATAGCCAATACATCCATCTCCCTCTATCCCCACTCCTACAGATTAATATCTTCTTCAGAAAACAGTCTCAAGATTTTTACTACTGAATTAGATAGTGAACTTATTCAAGAACCCTTTTCTGACAGTCTTGATAAATATTTAAACCGGACATACCTGGAAATAAGAGAGGATCTAAAAAAAGAGAACAGTATAAAGGATTCAGAAGAGATGGCCAGGTATTTCTATTTAGTTAATCTTTATGCGCAATTAGGAATGGAAACCAATATTCCGGAAAAAATATTAAATTCAAAAGGATTAAAACTATGGCACAATTCAGAATCTTTTTTAAAGACTTTTGCTTTAAATCTCCCTATAGACTCCTACCCTGATGACAGAAACTTTTTATTGACTTATTAATAAGTAGAGACAAAAAATTATACATAGAGGTTTTATATGGAGATAAACAAATGGGGATGGTCACCTTTTTTTGAAGTAGAGAATGAAAAACTTCAGAGTATGGGCTTAGTTCCTGGAAGGATTATTAAAGAGAATAGAAATATTTATGAAATTATAACTAACTCAGGTAAATTTACCAGTAAAGTATCAGGCAGTTTTCTATATAAAGCTACTAGCAAGAGTGATTTCCCTACAATCGGAGACTGGGTTGGGGTTAAAATTGACAACAATATTGCAGTTATTGAGTGCCTACTAAAAAGAAAAAGTGCTTTTTCCCGTAAAAGTGCAGGGGATATTTCAGAAGAGCAGATAATTGCAGCAAATATTGACCATATTTTCCTTGTTTTTGCTTTAGATGGAGGAAGAAATTACACTCCGGGGGCAGTTGAGCGGTTTCTAACAAGAGCCTGGGATAGTGGCGCCAACCCTATTATTATATTAAACAAGTCAGACCTATGCTCTAATAGTCATGATTTTGTAATTGAAACTGAACTACTTGCTCCAGGTGTTCCAATTATTCTTTCAAGTACTATTAATGGTGATGGTTTACAAGAAATTAAACAGTATATAACCTCGGGTGAAACAATAGGGTTTACAGGTTTTTCTGGAGTTGGTAAATCTGCTTTAATAAATGCTTTAAGTTCATCTGAAATTATGAAAACCGGAGAAGTTAGAACAGGAGACCATAAGGGAAAACACACAACAACTCATAAAGAGCTTATTTTACTGCCAAATGGAGGAATATTAATAGATTCCCCGGGACTTAAAGAGCTACAGCTTTGGGGAGATGAAAGTTCACTGGAAGACACATTCTCTGATATTGCAGAACTGGCTCTCCATTGTAAATTCAGAGACTGTACCCACAGTGGAGAGCCTGGCTGTGCTGTTACTGATGCTATAAGTATGGGTAATCTAAATGAGAGAAGACTGCATAACTATAATAACATGAAAAAAGAGTTACGTTATACTGAAGCCAGATCGAAAATGAGTGCGAATGCAGTTGAACGTGAAAAATGGAAACCGGTTGCAAAAATAATTAAAAAAATCACAAAATAGTGATAATGGAACATTTTAAGTTTAAAAAAACAGAAAGTCAGGTTACAATTCTTACAAATGAACAAGAGATTAAATGAGTTATATAACACATATCAAAACTTTGATGTTTCACTTAACCCAAACGTATCCCATAACTTGCACATAAACAATGATAAACTGTTTATAAAGTATGGAGATGTTAAAATTCCCTGCATAATTTACTCCATGTCCCTAACAAGTGCTCGGATAATTTTAAAAATGTCAGAATCCCAGATAAACTATCTAAGAAGAAAAAAGGGAGCACTGTCACTTTACTTATCTTTTAAAGATGAAAATGAGAAAAACAATATATCCTTCTATATAAATTCAAAAGCCACCCAATTATCAGTCTACAATGAAAATAAACCGGACTTTTATTACTGTTCAGTAGAATATCTCTATAGAGCTCCAGATGATCTTATTCAGATACTTGGAGAGTACATTGACAGACAGGAAAATCTGCATAAAAGAGCTGAAGAGAGATTTATTTTAGACAGTAAAAATGCAAACTTATCAAAAAGTTCTGTGGAAAATATCTTTTTTGTTAATGGTAAGGGTAAGCGTTGCATTTTAACAGAAATTTCGATGTTCAGTGCAAAAATAATTTTAGTAGACCGGGACTATGAGTTAAGAGAAAATGCTGCATCCATGTTGCTTATTAAACATAAGAAACTGGAGGGCCTTGGTGAGATGCTGGGTTCCATAGAGAGAGTTGATCTTATTAACCAGGAAGAGTCCCTGTACTCAGTTATTATCTGCTTTGATCAGGAGATGATTCCGCCATCTTATAAAATGTGGGTCGGTGAATTTTTATCACTTGTTCAATGTTAAGCTGTTAATTAATAACAATTGCTCTAGTTACCACGAACATAGCGAGTTTGAACCATATTATCACTTAATTTAATTGTTTCTAATACTTTAAAAGTGATTTGATTATCCAAATTTCCGAATAGAGGTATACCTCCTCCCAATATAATTGATACTCTTGTTATAATCATTTCATCAATCAGATCCATCTTAAGAAAACTCTGAATAGTCTCACCACCATCTATGTAGAGATTGAAAAAACCTCTTTTATTTATACTGGAAATAATATCATTTATATCACCAGAGACAATTTCAACCTTATCTTCCAGTTCAGGTGGTACTTTTTTCAGGGTTCTACTTAGAACAAAGACTTTTTTCTTATAAGGCCACTCACTAAAGCTTAGGACTTTCTCAAAGGTTTTACGCCCCATTACCAGAGCGTCAATTGTATCTATAAACTTACTAAACCCAAAATCACTTCCATCCGGATTTGGTAGATTTGTTAGCCAATCCAGATTATTATGACTATCCGCTATAAAACCGTCCATAGATGTTGCTATGTAAACAATATTTTTCATATTTAAATTTTACTTTTTATTTTATTTATTTCAAGAATAAATTATAAAAGTCTTAACTTATCAAAACGACTATCCAAGCATGAACTTAAATCTGTTGTAATAAACTTCCCATTGTAAAACAGACTAAATATTGTACCTGGACTTGGACAGTTTCTTGCTTCTTCAAGTGTAGATATTTTTCTAATATCTAAAGGTATTCCTCTTTTTTTTGCTGTATAAACCAGGGATTCTGTTACGTGAAATTCTGAATATGGACATCTGTTGGAGTAGAAAACAGTAAGACCTTCACCTCCTTCCAATATTCCATCTTTTGCTATTGGCATAAACCGGGCATTAAAACTTCCCTTATCCAAACTCTTGGCAAGAAGAACAAACCCTGTTGATGTCTCATCAACAACTGAAAAGCCCTGTTTTCTAAACCATGTTCCGTCCCCCATAAAATGAAATTTCTTTTTGCCTGTTACTGTAATTATCCCATTCCTTCCACTATTTAAAGCATCAGTTTCTACTTTGTTTAAAAGCATCTTCCCATACCCTGATCCCTTATACTTTCCCGACACCCAAAAACAGTTAATATTTAGTGTATTATCAGATTCAACTGGAATCCATGCCTTCTCAGAGGGGCCATACTCTACAAAAACCTTTGCTCTCTCGTTTATTCTGTAAAATACATAGTCGTTTTTAAATTCTTTTTTTAACCACTCTTTCTTCATATTGTAACTATTGGCACATTTTTTATCAGAAAATGCACAACAAATATGCTCATTATCAATATTATTATCTGTTACTTGAATAAAATTACCCATATAAACACTCCTTTACATTTTTTTTACTGGAATAAAAATTCTAACCTTTGTTAATCCTGTATCTGCTGTATAGCAATTATCAAAATAGTTTTCAAAAGATAGACCATCCACCGGTTCATACCCTAAAGCTGGAAGAATACTTCTATAAACCACTGTCCAGGCACTACCATACTCATTCTCTTTTAATAAAAAACTGGCATTAAGGTAATACTTCTCTCCCAAGTCCAGGTGTCCTAAATCCTCAGGGTAGTTATTTCCTTCATCTGTTAAAATTCCATAGGAAATTTTTAAATTCTCATCATCAGTTATACCCAAAGAGTCATGGTAAACAACAATGTAACCCCAGTCTCTTCTCCAATTTAACCCACTTTCATTTAGAATTTTTAAAAGTTTTTTATGAATCTTCCTGAATATTCCAAAATCCCCCTTAAAGGCTCCAAAATTTCTTAAATAAAGTAGATTTTTTACACTTAATCTCTCTATTTTAATATCAAATGGTTGTACACCCCCCGGTTCCGGATTACCTATAGAGCTATTGTATAAGGGTTTTGATAGAAATTCTTGATTAATCTTGCTATTATTCTTTCTCCATGCTGAAGGTGATAGGTTAAACCGTTTTTTAAATGCCCTTGAGAATGTAGAAATATCAGAAAATCCGACTTTAAAGGCTATCTCTGTTACTGAGAGTTTAATTGTCGCCATATAGTATGCAGCCCTCTCAACCCTTAGTCTATTAACATAAGCGTATAGAGATTCCCCGGTAAATGCCTTAAATATTCGGTGAAAATGATATTTTGAAAAGAATATCTCACCGGAAATGTCTTCCAACAATATTTTGTTCTCTAAATTGCGTTCTATATAATCTATCGCTCTATTTATTCTTTTTATATATATCTCTTGAGAGTTCATATTTTAACTACTTAATTATTTTTATAGTGTATTCTACTATATTTTTAGAGATCAGAATTATAAAAAAATTACTAGATTAGGATTTAGTGATATTTATCGTAAATTTGGGAAAGTTGAAATATAATGCAATACAGTAATACAGATTGTATTAAATAGATGAAATTCTATAAGAGGGAATAAGAATTAAAAATGCTTAGGGTAAAATTACAGTGTTAACAAGTCCCAGACCTATTGGAAAAACTTTATTAGCTCAAAAATATTCTGAGGATAAAGATTCTCTATATCTATTTACCAGTAAAAAAAGCTGAAAAACTTCTATGTGATGAATTTAAATCAGAAGAATATAAGTATTTAAATTGTAATCAAAATAAACATTCATTAAAATTAAAATCCACAATTTTTAATAATAAAGGGAATTTAAATGATAATACGTAATGAGACAAATAAAGATTATAGAGAAGTTGAAGAGTTAACTAGATTAGCTTTTTGGAATCTATACTTACCTGGCTGCGATGAACACTATCTGGTTCATAAATTAAGAACTCATAATGATTTTATCCCAGAACTGGATTTAGTAATAACTGAAAAAGATATAATAATTGGTAATATTATGTATACTAAATCTAAATTAAAAAATTCAGTGACCAATGAAACAAAGGATATTCTAACCTTTGGACCTTTGAGCATTCATCCGGAATATCAGAGAAAAGGATATGGTAAAATGTTAATTTCACGATCAATTGAAATTGCCAAAGAACTAGGTTATTCATATATCGTTATATTTGGTAATCCCGGATACTATGTAAAATCAGGATTTAAAAGTTGTGCCAAATATAAAATATGTATTAAAGAGAATATCTACCCTACTGCAATGCTAGTAAACCAAATTGGTGAAGACGACCTTTACAATGATGTCTGGGAATTTATAGAAAGCGATGCCTATCATATAGATGATGCAAAAGCAGCTGACTATGATAAGAATTTTGAATCTTTGGAAAAGTTAACTAATGATAAACAGGAAGAATTCTTTATATTAAGTAATTCAAGAATCATTCTTTAGTTTTTTCTGTAAGTTCTTAAATACCCATATTTAATCTCTAATTAAAATATACCCCGGATACTACCGGGGTATATATCTCTATGCTTCTATAACTTCTTTGAAATCCTGCTTTTCAAAAGCTTCTCTGTCAAATTCTCCCAGGGAGTTTCCAACAACTACAGAAGCTGTTAAATCCCCTGTTACATTTGTTGCTGTTCTGAACATATCTACAAGGAAATCAACTCCAGCAACAAGACCAACTGCTTCAACTGGTAAGCCAACAGTAGTTAATGTAACAATTGTAAATGCCGTCGCGCCCATTGGGACAGCAGCACTACCTACACTTGCAAATACCGACACAATTACAATCAAAACATATTGAATAGGTGTTAACGTAATATCAAAGGCATTTGCTGCAAAAATAGCAACTATAGCAGGAAATATTCCACCACATGCATCCATGTTCATTACAGCACCTATTGGCCCAACAAAGTTTGCAACTCTAGGGTTTACCTTTAATCTATCTATCATAGTGCTAATAGTAAGGGTTAAAGTACCCAAACTTGATCTACTTGTAAAAGCTAGTAATATTGCTGGTGATGCTGCTCTGTAAAATTTAAAAGGATTAACTTTTGCTTTACCGGCAAGTATCCCTCCATATACAAATAAGATTTGAATAACACAAGCTATAATTACAGCGATTACAAAAATAGCCAGCCCTTTAAGTGCACCAATTCCAGAATTTGATAGCCAATAAGCTGTTAAACCAAGAACACCATAAGGAGTTAACCTTATTACAAGTTTTGTTAGTCTTGTAACAACAACAAGGAAAGAGTCTATAAAATTCTTAAAAGGCTCTACTCTCTCTTTGTTTTTACCAGTTTCTATAACAGCAGCAACACCAATGAATAGTGAGAAAACAACAAGAGGGATTACACTCATATCCACTGCTGACTTAACTGGATTTGACGGTATAAAACTTCTAAATTTAGTAAATAGATCAACAACAGTACTTGGGTCTCTTGGTTTTAATTCACCAACAACCACTCCACTACCTACATTTAATAGAGATCCAACAACAATACCCAGAACACTTGCAAATACTGCTGTGATTAAAAACAGTGATATTGTTCGTAAACCTAAACTCTTTAAATCGTTTGTATTACTTAATTTCAATAAACCTGCAATTATGCTTGCAGGAACCAATGGAATAATAAGCATCTTTAAAAGATCTATATATCCATACCCAACCAGGGATAACCACTTCCGTATATTTCCGGCCTCTGTAGCATCCACTTTCAAATAAATAATCAGACCTAAAATTGCTCCAAGAACCATTGCCACAAACACTCTTACAGAGAATGACAAGTTAAACTGTTTTTTTAACAAACCTGTTCCAATTAATAATACAATAAAAATTCCTAGCCAAATTAATGTTACAGAACTCATTTAATTCCTCCAATAAAACATATTTCACACTAAACATACCTGAATAGTAGGAAACAATCAATATACTAAAATGAATATTGAAAATAAGGAAAAAATACTTACTTTTAAACATATAGTAATTATAGTACAAGGTATTAAACATGTCTAAAATTTATATTAATTCATATCGAATTCACGGTTGAGATTGAGATATAATAGAAACTATCTGAAAGGGTAAAAACTAATAAAAGGCATTTATCATTAATTCATTTGTAGAAATAAATAACTTAATATTCCCATTCTATTTTTAATTCTGACATAATAACACATTGACCTCTAAGCAAAACACGATCATTTTCCACTAGTTCACACTCTACAAAGCCTCCACGGCTTGAAGCTTGATACCCTAAAGTTGGATTCTTTTTTAACTTATTATTCCAATATTTTGCCAAGTAACAATGGGCTGATCCTGTGACGTAATCCTCATTAATCCCAATTGATGGTGCAAAAAATCTTGAGACAAAATCATAATCATTAGTACTGGACTTAGCAGTAATAATAAATTCTCCATCAAGTCTCTTTAACAATTCAATATCCGGAAAAAAATTCCTGACAGATTCCTCTGACTCCAGCTCGATAAGATACCACTGTTTGTCAACTCCAATCATTAATGGTTTTGTATTAAAAATTTGTTCAATACCCCTGTCTTCCTGAATTTGAACTATATTACCAACAGGGAAATTTAACTCTAATTTACCATCAAGCTTACGAACCTTTAATGCTCCGCTTCTTGTATTAAAAGTTATAACATCCTTATCGAATGAGTATTTATCAAAAAGAATTTTTGCGGTTGCTAGAGTAGCATGACCGCAAAGGTCAACTTCAGTTCTGGGAGTGAACCACCTAAGCTGAAATTCGTCACTTTTTTTTAAAAGAAAGGCAGTTTCTGCCTGGTTAAGTTCTTCTGCTATTTGCAGATACTCTGGATCTGTCAGTTCATGGTCCAAAATACAAACTCCAGCCGGATTCCCTTTAAATGGTCTATCTGTAAATGCATCAACTATAAATAATCTCACTTTAATACCCTTTTAATAATTTATTTGGATAAAAAATAGTACACAAGCAAATACATCTAACAGTTTAAATGGTTTATATATGGCTCTATACTATTTTTTCTGATTTTTTCATTTAATCAACTTCAATTTCGATATCAAGAAATCCTGCGGCTTCTATGCATAGTTTCATATCATTTAAACCAATTTTACCTTTATAAAGTTTTATCTCTTCATTTTTCAACATTACTTTGCGGTATAAATCTTCATAAGTTGCTTTTGAAACTTTTTCTACGGTATCAAATCCAGATGCAAATAAAACATGTGCAAAAGTTGAGTTAACCCATTGAATTCTTGTTAGATCACTTAACTTCAATAAGTCTATGATATCCTTTTCCTTCAGATCATTCTCTCTTAAAAACTGGGCTCTATTTTTGGCTTTACCAAGTTTCTCGTACATTATTTGTGTATTTAAAATCCCGGTATTTTCAATTTTATTAATAACGCTACTCGATATCCAGCTAAATTCCTTCAACTTTAGAGGTTTAGATTTAACACTTTTTAATTCTCTTAGTAAGACATCAAGATATTTATCATTAATATTTTTATCCTGTAATAATTCAGTTTTAGCTTTTTTATTATTAATTCTAAAAAACAACTCTTCAACAGTCTCAATTTTAGAATTTTTAAATGCGTTAAAATGAGTATCTGCTTCATCTTTCAAAATCATCCGGCTAGGAATCAGGTTTCTTCTCAATAATTGCTCTCTATATTGATCCAGAGAAATTCTAGAAAAATCTATTGAAAAACTCATAATTAATGCTCCTGTATAAACATAAAATTTACCATACAGTTACTTATTTGTCTAAGACTACAGATAAAATTTATTTATATTTGTTATTCCAATATTTAAATTACCATGTTAATTTTGCTAATTAGTTGCAATGGTGCTATATACCTATATATAAAAGTGCTGAAAATAATAGCTTTTAAGGAAACCACTAGAGATTAAGTCTTAAGCGCAGTTTTAGGCTTGACGAAGACAGCAACGAAGAAGCAATTTGTGGCTCTGTTTTATGTTTTCTTCTCAAAAACCACCCCAACCATCACTTTACTATTAGGGACTTGTTTTTCATAAATTTTACAAAGTCCATAATCCATATTAGATAGAAATTCTATCAAGTCTTTTCTTGGAACTAACTTTGGGTTAGCCATTTCAGAAAAGCGTCTTATTGAATCCCGGGATCTTACATTAACAGTTATTGTTTTTGTACTTTGACTCTGTTCCTGAATAATTAAATAAATATATTTGGGATTATATTCAACCAAGGTCTTTACAGCTCTCTTCCATTCCAGTTGTTCCAGAACCAACACAAGTATAACACCATCAAAATTTTCATATAAGCCAGTATTCTCAAGATCATCAATATGACATTGAAAATTTGTAATTCTTGAGTCCAAAATTCTTTTTGAAAGTTTATCAAGGAAGGATTGATTTATATCTGTAAAAGTTAATTGATTACAACAAAGGACTTCGGGGGATAAATAATCGAAAATTTGCCCAGTGCCACATCCTGGCATAATTATCTTTGAATTTTTAGGAAGCTGATAATCTGAAATCATCTCTTCTACTATCTCAGCATTAACTTTTGCCTGTCCTAAATCTTCAAGATGCGCATCAAGTTCATCTGCAATAATAACATCTGTCCATGCTTTTCTTAAATTCTCTTCCAATTAATGCTCCCAAAATGCTATACGACATCTATCTTGACACAGGGGGTTCATGTTGAACCCGGAACTAAAATTTTAACAAGAGTATCTATTTGCCGGATTTAGGAATAGAGAATTTTTGACTCTCAAATTCATCTCCCCCCATCCATAGATCAATCTTGATACCTGAATCAGTTTTTGATACATCGGCATGTTTAACCTGCCAACCAAGAAGATCCATTCTGGAACTCCCTAAGAGATCATGCCCTGTCATCGCACCATAATACCCCGCAAGTTCAGGTCTTTTTTGACTGTTAAGGGTCTTCTCCAATCTTTCAACCTCTTCGTCACTATGATCATTACTATCCAGTATACAGAGATGAAGACCAGACTCTTCCTGATGTAGAGATATTACCATTCTTTGAGGATCTCCAGATAGAATATAACTGGACATTTCGCTTAATAAATTTAAAATTATATCTTGTCTTCTCATTTTTTACTCCTGAATGAGTTTGAAAATTCTGTCTTGTTTGTTTTGTACCACTGTATCACAGCAACAATTACAGTTGCTGTTAATCCACCAGCAAAACCGTTATTGTATAGATTCATTCCACCATGCCAAGCCCCTGTCTGCATAACCATAACTAGATGAATTATACCTGCAATTATTCCAACTTTCCACCCAAATTCCCCGGCAAGAGGAGCCAGAGTTGTTACAAAAATAGCTGCCAGAATTGGTCCTGGGGAATTTAAACCAAAGCCAAAAACAAGAGTGCTTATTATAACTCCGGTTACAACAGACCAACTATTTTTAAGGTTTGTCCCAAATGCACCAAACCCCATAATTGTTAAAAGTCCTCCTATAACAGGACCATTAAAGTCCCCTCCTACAACTAAGACATAAAGAGATCCAATAATACCAATTAAACCGCTATTAACCAAAGCACCCTCAGTAGACTCCATAACCATAAAGTCAGAAGGAAGTCTCCCGGGAATCTTCTGTATTTTTTTAAAGTCAGTTAAGGATTTTTTTCCTTTACTAATTAGAGCTGTAATAATAAAAGATAGAGATAATACAGGAATTAGCAAAGTCAAAAAAAGGTTCGGCTTAGAGTACCACTCAATACCACCTTTAAATTCATGTCCTGTTGCAAGTATAAAAGCTGCAGCAAAAAGTCCAAAAAAACCACATGATAATCCCATATTATACAGATTATACCCCTGATGCATATGAAGCATGGAAACAGCTATAGAAGGTAATAAAAAGCCTGTTAATAATCCTAAACCAATACTTCCACCAAATGCCCAAATTCCTGTTAAACCAAATTCAAAGGCTATAAAACTCACAACCGGGCCCAGTGCAGTTCCAAAGAGTGCGATAATAATGTACTCCTTAAACTGTTTTCCTATAAATCTACCTGAAAAATAGACACCTGTAATAATTGGCAGGATGTTAATTACTGTTTTTCCAAATAAGCCAAAACCCATAAGTGTTAAAACCGCTGCAAATGTTGGCCCGGAAAGTAATGTCTTAACTTTTAATATAATTAATAAACCCGTAAGACCAACCAATGCTGAGTTTATTAAAGCAGCTCCTATGCCACCAATTGCGATAAAATCATTAATTAGTCGGGATGGAATTAATTGAAGATGCAATGTATTAGTCAAAGCCCTGTAGGGGCCATCAATTAAAATTCCTGACAGTATAAATATAAAAATTATTGTAAAAAGTAAATTCCTTAATAAAAAATGCTGTTTAATCATTTAATAACTCTCTATCTTTTTATTCTATTTTACACTGTTTGCTCCAAAAAGCAAATTTATTGCACTATAGTAAAATTATCCCTCATTTTAATACTCCTCAGATAGTCTCAATTTTACTTCTATGGGCAATTCTCCCTAAAACTCAATTTAGCATTTGCTGCTTTTACACTATCCATGATTCCTATTATTATTCTATATGTAGCCCTATAAAAGTTCATAGTTGGTGAACTTATGACTGGTGGAGAAAAAGGATAAACTATAAATAATTTTGGAGAGAATAATGAGTTTTATAAATGAATACCTAAAAAAAATTGATACAGTGATAGAAAATGGATATTACAAGGATAACTGGGAGTCTCTATCCCATATTAAAGTTCCTACTTGGCTAACTAATGGAAAATTTGGAATTTTCATACATTGGGGTGTCTACTCAGTACCGGCATTTGGAAATGAGTGGTATCCAAGACATATGTATGTTAAGGGGACAGAAGAGTATGAGCACCATATTAAGACCTATGGAAAACATAAGGATTTTGGATATGCCGACTTTGTTCCTATTTTTAAGGCAGAAAAATTTGACCCATCTAGTTGGATTAAAACTTTTAAAGATTCTGGAGCAAAATATATTATGCCGGTTGGTGAACACCACGATGGTTTCCAAATGTATGATAGCGATATTTCCCAGTGGTGCGCAGCTAAAATGGGGCCTAAAAGGGATGTAGTTGGTGAACTTAAAGCTGAAGCTGAGAAAAATGGATTAGTTTTCTGTGTTTCTAGCCACAGAGCAGAAAATTACTGGTTTATGAGTGATTGCAGAGAGTTTGATTCAGGACTTCAGGATATCTATTATCAGGAGCCCTATGGTTATGCAGTTAAACTTTGGGAACCTACTCCATTAAATGAACCATCCCATGATATAAATTTTACAGGTGCAAGCAAGGAACACCTGGATGACTGGCTGGTTAGAAGCTGTGAACTTGTAGACAAGTATCAACCTCAAACAGTCTGGTTTGACTGGTGGATTCAGAACCATAGCTTCAAACCATACCTAAAGAAATTCGCAGCCTACTACTACAATAGAGGTAGGGAGTGGAATAAAGAGGTAGCAATTAATTATAAATACGATGCCTTTGCCAAGGGAACAGCAGTTTTTGATGTAGAGAGAGGTCAACTTGCAAATATCAGAAACAGATTTTGGCAAACCGATACATCAATAGCTAAAAACTCATGGAGCTTTACCGAAGGGAACGATTTTAAAACGCCCGAATCCATAATTCAGGATCTTGTAGATATCGTTAGTAAAAATGGAGCACTTTTATTAAATGTCGGGCCAAAGGCAGATGGAACTATATGTGATGAAGAGAAACATGTTCTTTCAGAAATTGGTAAGTGGCTAAAAATAAATGGCGAATCTATATACGATACAACTTTCTGGGAGATTTATGGAGAAGGCCCAACTGAAGTTCCTGACGGAGCCTTTAGTGATACAGAAAGAAGCCCATTTACTCCAGAGGATATAAGATTTACATATAAACCACCTTTTATCTATGCAAACCTACTATCCTGGCCAAAGGATGGGAAGATCGAGATAAAAGCTCTGGCTGACAGATCCCCATACTTTCTAGGTAATGTGGAAAGTGTGGAAATTCTTGGAACTAATGAAAAAGCTCTCTTTGATAGAAACAAAAAAGCACTCTCAATTAGTGTTAAAACAAAAATAGAAACAACCTATCCGGTTTGTTTAAAAATTAAAATTGATTAGGAAATTCCATAATTAGTGGAGTTTAGTAAGGGGAATCTACTCCCCTTTAAAAACTCTTTTTACAACATCGTAGGCCATTTTTGGTCTACGGTACTCATCTACAGTTCCCTTATTATTAAATGCCCTTGGTCTGAATATAGCCCTTCCGGTCTGATAAGTTCTGCAATCACAAAACTGCCATAGGGAGACCCCTGCAATTTCTGAATCTTTAACAACCCTGTTACATACTACTTCCAGAAAATCAGCCTGATAATTCTCCGACCAGTGGGCATGAATCGAGTCACGCCAGCCATAAATTGCACCTGCTCCAATCTCACTGATTATTAAGGGTTTACTCCCCTGCCCTATAGATTCCATATGTTTTTTAATAAGATCAATTCTTGGATTAATTTTATCCAGAGGCCTTGTCTCTTCAACTGATGGATCGTTATCGTGTCTCTCATACCATCCCGGATATGTGTTTACAGATATTATATCACATAAGTCCAAAAACTTATCCTCCAGAGGGTGGTTAGTTGCATAGGTTATTAAACGACTTGAATCCTCATCTTTTATTACTTTGGCTAGTAAAGTATATATTTTCTCTGATTCAGAATAGTGGGAATTCCCCTCATTTAAAAAACCCCATATTATTACTGATGGATGATTGAAAGAGTTTTTTACCATTAATTCAGTCTGTTTAACCTGATCTGAGCAAAAATCCTCCCGTTCAAAATGTCTTGCAGAGTTTCCCCAACCCAGACTCTCTTCAAATACCAGGATTCCACTTAAATCACACAGGTCAAGGAATCTCTGATCCTGGGGATAGTGGGAACCACGAACAAAATTACAGCCTAAATCCTTTAGCAATTGAACATCCTGCACAAGCTGACTAAAGGGTAAAGCTGGTCCAAATTGTGGGTGGGCTTCGTGTCTGCAATATCCCAAAAGTTTTACAGGTTTGTTATTCAAGAGAATATCTTTACCAGAGGCTTGAACAGTTCGTAAACCAAACCGTTCAATTATAGAATCCTTCATAAACTTTATTTCCAACTCATACAAATATGGGTTTTCAGTTGACCACAAAACAGGATTTGGTATTAATATTAAAAAACGAATACTCCCATTACTGAATTTCAGATTCTGGGGTTCAATTTTCACATTTTTGAAATTACCGGAGGTTAGATTTAGCTCAATATCCTTGGCTAAAATATCAAAGTCTGGCTCAATACCACCTAAAGAAAGAGTGACCTCAACTTCCCCTCTGTTTAAATCTATACACTTAATTCTTCCCCGATCTAACCAGGTATCTTCTAAAATGTGCAGTTCTACATCCCGGAAAAAACCACCATAGGAGTAGAAATCATACATATTATCAAAAAGTGGAGTGGTATCCAGATTCAGCCTGTTATCAGATAAAACAGTAAGAGTCCTAGTTTCAACATCCGAAGCAGGTAACTCAATTTCTACACCAGAATAGGGTAATCGATTAATAGATAGGAGTTTACCATCCAGATAAAAGGCATTCCACATACCCATACCACCAATTTTAAGAAGAGATCTTTTTCCAGGTTTAACCTCTAATGTAGTTCTATAGGCAAAAAGTCCCTGCTTCCCCTGATATTTCGGAGTTGCATCATAGGCCATGGGAACATCTATAAAATCATCAAAATCAATACAATTTATATCAATATCTGAAGCTACAATACTTTTGCCTAAAAAGGTAAAAGACCACAATCTGTTTAAATTTAAAATTTTTCTGTTTGGATATAACGGATATGCTTTCATAACTAGAAATTATATTTTTTTTAAAGGATAAAACATAGTAAAACTAACTTTTTACATGTTAAAATAGGTTATATATGGACAATTTTAGAGATATTAACATAACATCCAGCAGATTAATAGGTAATGTTAAGGGTTACTGGGAATCCAGAAAATTTCCGGATTACGGCTTCTGGATAATAACCGAAGGAAAAATATTTATGAAAAGCGAATCATATAGCGGAGTATTAACAGCAGGGGATATCATATTTTTCTTCCCCGACACTCTATATGAATGCAGCTATCTGGAAGACTCATCCATTAGATACAATCACTTTCTTTTTGAATCCAATAATGATAAAGGGGTTTTACAGGGAGAGAGAAAGCTTTTATACCTTAATACTCCATATCACTTTAAAAAGCTTTTGGATGCTGGAAATTTATATGACAGTAAACACCCTCTTGGATTAATTCTCCTAAAAGGAGCATTTGCTGACTTTATTTACAATATGACTGATATTGATATTAATGCAGAACTTATCTCTATTCTTGATGATAAAAAAATAAGACTGATAATGATTGACAGATTTATATTTGATCATATTAATGAGGATGTTACTGTTGAAACCCTTGCAAAACACTTTGGTAAAAGCCCCCATTACTTCTCCAAACTGGTAAAAGAGAGTTGCGGTGAACCTTTAGGATCAAGAATAAAAAGAATTAAAATGAACCATGCAAAGATACTGCTTCAGGAGACAAAATTGAAAATATATCAGATAGCTCAAAGCTTAGGTTATTCTGACAGCTTCAGTTTTTCAAAGGCATTTAAACAACATTTTAGAGTAACTCCATCATATTTTAGAGAAAATCCCTTATATCTGCACAATAATTCTAAAGTAAAATCTTAAAATCTGAATTTTTATAGATCCTCAACCTATAAACAGTTGAGGTCTATATGTATAAACTTAAAGAGAATAAATCAGATTTACAACCAAGAGAAAAAGCTTCAGAATACGGAATAAAAAATTTAAGTGATAAGGAATTAATATCAATACTCCTTGGAAGTGGCACCCAAAAAAATCCGGTGGACAAGTTAGCTAGCCAGATACTTTTATTAATTGATAAGACAAATGGGGAGGCAACAAGGGAAGAGTTAAAAAAAATTAATGGTGTCGGGGATGCAAAAGCTGCATTAATTGGAGCTGCAATGGAATTTTCCAGAAGAAGACTTACCCCGGGTATAAGAAAAATATCATACCCTACTGATATTCTTCCAGCTGTGAGGCACTATGTAACAAGACCCCAGGAGTACTTTATTGTAATTTCTTTAAATGGAGCCCATGAGATTATAAAAACAAGGGTTGTTAGCATTGGTATTTTAAACAGAACCCTGATACACCCAAGAGAGGTCTTTGCTGATGCTTTAAAAGAGAGGGCTGCTTCTCTGATTATTACCCACAACCATCCCAGCGGAAATTTATCCCCAAGCCCCGAAGACAGGGAAGTTACAAACCGCCTTGTTGACTCCGGTGAACTATTAGGGATAAAAATTCTGGATCATATAATATTTTCCGACAGGGACTACTTCAGTTTTACAGAGAATGATCTACTTTAATCATTAAATATTATTCCAGGGCCGTAGGGTGCCAAGCTGGTCATAATATATGGACATGTATTGGCATCTTTTACTTTATAAGCAAATTTCCACATTCTAATGCACATTTCTCTTACAACATTACTGTATTCTGTTTTTTTAGCAAGATTTATCATCTCACCAGGGTCATTCTCCAGATCATATAACTCATCGTAATCGAAGGAATTAAAAACATACTTATATTTTTTATTCCACACCGCTCTCTGAATACCATAAATTTCATTTCCGTTGGTCTGGGTATGAATTTCATCTCTCCAGAGAGTTTCTGAATCTATAGAATTATATATTAAAGGAACAAGAGATTTACCAGCAAAAGGAATATCTGTTTTAATATCTGCAATTTCCAGTATTGTTGGTGCAAAATCAGTTAATGAGATTAGGTGATTATCTACTCTATTTCCTGAGATAGTTCCTCCACCAACTACACAGCAGATATTATAAGCCTCTTTAAAACAAGGTAGACCTTTAGCCCATAATTTATGAGCCCCCATATAGTCTCCATGATCTGTTAAATAGATTATAATTGTATCATCAAGAATATTCTTCTCTTTTACACTGTGTAAAACCTTTCCAAAAAGATAATCTTCGTAGCTACAGAAAGCGTAATATCTTCTTAATGCTTCTCTGTGTTCATCCTCTGTTAAATCGAGTCTCTCCTGGGTTCGTTTATACAGATTTGGTCTATCCTCCAGATTATCAGAAAAGTTATCAGGTAGTTTAATATCCTCAATATTATACATATTCAGGAATTCTTCTGGAGGATTGTATGGGTCATGGGGACCAACTGTTCCAACGTAGATAAAAAATGGTTCATCTGAGTTATATTTGTGAATAACATTGCAGGCTAGATCTACGGTATCAGTATCACCAAAGGGATTATCTTCTGTAGAAAAGTGGGTATATTCAGGATACCCTTCTCTTAGAATCTTGCCAAAAGCATTTTGACTATCTTTTTTACTAAGCTTTACTTTTCCGGTGTAGACCTTATCCCAGTCATTGTTTTTAGGGGTATACTCTCTTTCCATTCTACCGTAATTAGAGATAAATTCCCTTAGAACATTGGTAAAACCTCTATCCTCGGGACCTTCATAGGCACTTACATGCCATTTCCCGGAAAAATATGTATTATACCCATTTTTCTGAAGCTCCTGGGGAAACATTTTTATATTTTCAAAAACCCCTCTGGATATTGCATTATCCACCTCAACATTATGCCAAACTCCATGCTGGGATGGATATAACCCGGTAAAGAATGATGCTCTACTTGGGCAGCAGTGGGGAGAAGGGCAGTAGCTATCTGTAAAACGAACACTATTTTTGTAAAATTCATCGAGGTTAGGAGTTTTAACAGGACTTTCAGGAGCAATTGTAGTTGCATTTTGCTGATCAGTCATAAAAACTATAATATTAGGTCGTTTTTTATCCATCAATTACCACCATTTAATTAAATCTGTAACTTCATTTCTGAGTTCTACAAACTCTTTTGATGCTACATCCCTTGGTCTTGGAAGATCACATGGTAAAATTTCCTTAACAGTAGTGGGTTTATTTGTTAAAACCATTACTCTTTCGGCTAAGTAAACCGCCTCTTCTACATTATGAGTAATAAAAATAACTGTTGTTCCTGTCTTCTTCCATAACTTAATTAACTCATCTTCAAGTCTGAATCTTAATTCGATATCAAGTTGACCATAGGGTTCATCCATTAAAAGAAGTTCAGGATAGGTTGCAAAGGCTCGTGCAATTACTGTTCTCTGAATCATACTAATTGATAACTGATTTGGATAGTAGTTTCTAAACTCTTTTAAACCTACTATTTCCAGCATCTCCTCTACCCGTTCATTAATTAGTTCTTCTTTCTCTTTTTTTATCTCCAGTCCAAATCGAATGTTTTGCTCAACTGTAAGCCATGGCATAGTTGATGTTTCCTGAAGAATATAGGATATATTATTAACCTTACAATCTATGGGTTTACCATCTACTAAAATATCCCCTTTTGTAACATCGAATATTTTAGTAAGGCAGTTTAAAAAAGTTGTTTTACCACAACCAGTTGGTCCAACTATACAGAGGAATTCACCCTTCATTACATCGAAGGAGATATTATCCAGTACTAATAAATCGCCAAATTTTTTTGTTAAATTTCTAGCTTCAACTTTGACTTGTTTAATCTCATTCATATTTTCTACCTATCTTGTAAATTCCACTATTGAACTTATCTCTTGTCTTAATCTTAGAAATTCTTCACTTGTATAATCTCTTGGTCTTGGAAGATCTATTACATACTCTTTTTGAATAGTTGAAGGGCAGTTTGTCATAACAATTATTCTGTCTGCTAAATATATTGCCTCCTCAATATTGTTTGTTACAAAAAGTACGGTTCTCTTTTCATGGGCACTAATTCTTACAACCTCTTCCTGCATCAGGTATCTGGTCTGGGCATCAAGTGCACCAAATGGTTCATCCATTAACATAACTTTAGGTTTACTGCAGTAAGCTCTGGCAATACCAACCCTCTGCTTCATCCCTCCGGATAGTTTTACCGGAAATGACTTTTCAAAACCGTTAAGTCCTACAAGGTCTATATATTCCTGAGCATCTTTCTGTCGGATACTCTTTTTAATTCCTCTGGATTTTGGTCCAAACTCTACATTGCCCATTACAGTAAGCCATGGGAAAAGAAGAATATTCTGGTAAACCACTGCTCTGTCTGGACCGGGTTTTGTAACCTTTTTGTCCTCTAGATATACATTCCCACTACTCTCTTTTTCAAGACCTGCAATTATATTTAATAGTGTAGATTTTCCACACTGACCTGGGCCAAAAATTACAACAAACTCATTCTCTTTAATATCAAAATGAACATTCTTTAAAACTTCGTTATTCCCGGCTTCGGAAGTAAAGGTTTTATTAATATTATCAATCTTTAAAAACATAATTTTACTTACCCCTTATATTCCATGCACATAATTTAGCTTCAAGGAATCGCATTGCTGTTACTAAAAATAGACCGACAACACCAATTAAAATAATTCCTGCGTAAATCTGAACCATGTTTACCGAGTTTTGTCCCATAATAATTATCCACCCGGCACCTTCCGATGATCTGATCATCTCTGCAGCAACCATTGTTGCCCAAGCAGCTCCCAGTCCAACCTGTAACCCGGAAAAAATCTGAGGTACAGCACTTGGAAGAACTACTTTAAAAAATAACTGATTCTCTTTTGCCCCAAGCATTCTTGCAGCACCAAGTAAATTTTTATCTACACTTCTAACTCCGTCGTATACATTTGTCATTATTATTAAAAGTGTTCCAATAAATATAATAAAATATTTTGATTTCTCATCGATTCCAAACCACAAAATAGCCAATGGTATCCAGGCTATTGATGGAATTGGTCTTAAAAGCAGGTAAAATGGTTTAATAATTGCTTCACCAACCTTTGTCCAGGCCATTGCACTACCAATTACAATTCCACAAACAGCAGCAAGAGTATATCCAACAAAAACTCTGGATAGACTCCATAAAATATGCCCCCAAATATTGTGTTGTCCTATTGGAGATATTGCACCAGCTACAAGAAATTTAAATACATCTACAGGGTTAGGAAGAAGAGTCTTCATACTCTCCATCTGGGATGCAAAAAACCAGACAATAGTTAACAGGGACAGACTTACGACTGCCCAAAATGTTTTCTCTTTTCTATCACTCATTCTAGATTCCTTTTACAACTCTTCTCTCAACAAACTCTAATGCCAAAGTAAGAAGAGCTCCCATTATTCCTATAGTTATCATACCCACTATAACCAAATCTGATCTACCGAAGTTACGTGCTACCTGAATCATGTATCCCAGACCTTTTTGTGCCGCAAGAAGCTCTGCTGCAATTAATCCTAGCCAAGCCATACCAAGTGAAACTCTAAGCCCGGTAAATATGTAGGGTAATGCTGATGGTATAGCAACTCTTTTTAATATCTCTATTTTACTTGCTCCAAATATCTGGGCTACCCAAATATGAACCTCGTTTGTCTGTTTAATTCCGGAATAAACATTAACAACTGTTCCAACAAATACACCAACAAATATTATTGCAGCTTTTGCAGAAAGACCTATTCCAAGCCAAACTGTAAAAATTGGAATCCATGCAATCCCGGGGATTGTCCTTAAAAAGTCAAATACAGGACGAACAAAGTGATCTACTGGTCTAAACCAAGCCATTGATATACCAACGGGAAGGCCAACTCCTACACCGATTACATAACCAGTTAAAGCAACAACAAGACTTGCAAAAATATGTTCAAAAAGTGTTCCTCCATCAGGAACTGTTGAAGTTAATTTTTTAATGAAACTGAAAAAAACACTATCCGGACTAGGTAACATTGTTTTTGGAAAGAGGCCAAAAACTGCTGTAACTAAATACCATACAAGAACAAAAACACATAGTGTAACAGCAGAGATAACACGAAACTTGTTTATCTTTAATCTCTTCATTTATTATCCTTAAAATGGGGAGATGTAACTCCCCAGTAATTATTTAAGTGCGTCTTTTACAACATCCAATTTAACATTTGTTTTCATAGCTTCAAGAACTTCTTTGTCCATTGATCCATTTTCCACCATAAATGCTACTAGTCCTGTCATCCATGCACCAACTTCTTTATCAAAAGCTGTTGAACTGTCTACGTAAGTATTAAATTCACTCTCTTGTCTAACACCCTCATCGGTAAAGTCAGTTCTACCATTTGCCTGATAGAATTTTTTGCTCATAGCTACTTCGTATTCAAAATCTGCATTTAATTTATCTGTAGCTTCATACCATGCTTTCATGAAATTAACAGCATCTTTATAGTTGTTTTTGTAAAAATTGTCGCTAATCAAGATAGCATCCTGCTGGCTAATATCCTGTTGTTTTAATCCACCAACAACAGGGTAACCTGCTTTTTGAAGTTTTAAAGCAGCTGATGGAGAACCAAGACATGCAACATCTCCGTTTCCGGCAAGGAATGAAGTATAAACCTGAGCAGTTTCCATATGTATAAAGTTAATATCCTTCATACCTAATCCAAACTGATTAATATAATCCAGCCCCATGTAATGGCTAATATTACCAATTGTTCCTAGAATTGTTTTACCTTTTAATGTCTCTGCACTACCAATTACTTCTGGAAGAGCTTTTATATTTGCACCAGCTTTTACGATGTCACTATCTGGTCGTGCTACTATCCACGCACCATCCATTGTAGCTTCAACATCTGCAATTAATTTTGCATTGTAAGTTGGTACAGCAATCATACCACCTGCTCCAATTGGTCCTATATCCCACTGTCCTGCACCTAACGCTTCTGCCATTGGTCCACCGGAAGGGAAATTTATTACTTCAAGTTTAAAACCGTATTTATTATCCAGTTTTTCATCCATTATTACCTGTAAAGGAACGCTTAAATAGTATGGCATTGCACCTACTCTAATAATAACTTTTCCATCTGCATCAACCTTAGCTGCACCTGACTCTTTTGCTCCATTTGCAAATACTGCTGTACTTGCAATTAAAACCATTACCACCATAAGTAATTTTTTAATCTTCATAACATCTCCTTAAATCTATAAAAACATTGACACGTGTCAATGTGTGTTAAAAAATTTTACATAGACTCACGTCTTATTAATTTTGTTGGAATTACAATATCATCCTGATGTTTTCCATCCAGTCGTTTAAACATTACATCCAAGGTTATCTGGCTTACCATTTTAATTGATACATCGATGGTTGTTAAACTTGGTATAGATGCCACAGCATTATCCGTATTATCGACACCGGTAATAACTACATCATCCGGAACCTTTAACCCTGCTTCATGAACAGCTCTCAAGGCTCCTATTGCATCAGCATCGTTGGCACAAATTATTGCTGTAGGATGGTTCCCCTCAATAATTAGTCTCTTTACCTCTTCATAGGCATTTATTGAATTGGTAATATTGTAAATTATTCGCTGTTCCTCTATATGGAGTCCATTTTTTTCAATACCCTTTATAAATCCTCTGGTTTTCAAGTCTATTCTTGCTTGTTCCCCAGATGGACAACCTGCTAAAAATGATAATTTTCTATGGCCTAAACCAACAGCAACATCTACAATATTCATTATCGCTGATTCTGTATCAATTTTTATTTGTGTTATTATTGGATCCAGTCCATCCATCTCCATACTTGTTATTGTTATAGATGGAATACCAAATTTTGCTATTCTGTCATACTGTTCCTTGGTAACTTTATTTGATGCAAATATAATTCCGGAAACCTGATACCCACAAATCTGTTCTATATAATCTACATCATCCTGTACATTGGCAAACAACATAATATATCCATTTTCGTAGGCTATTTTGGTTGTATAATATACAAGCTCTGCATGAAATGGGTTTCTAATCTCATTACACACCAATAGTAACTGTTTTGACTCCTGGGATCTTAAACTTTTTGCTAGAAGATTTGGTCTGTAGTTTAACTCCTCTATTGCCTTTTGTATCTTCTCTTTTTTTTCAGCACTAACATAACCGCTGTTATTAACATAGTATGATACTGATGCGGGAGATACTCCTGCCAATTTTGCTACATCTTTCCTTGTTGCCATAATTTAAAATACACCCACTATTGACACGTGTCAATAAAATTCTTTATAAAAATATCTACTTAATTAACCCTTTACATTATTCTTTATAAATATACTCTTTTATCTGCTTGGTCTTTTTATTATTCCGCTCCACCGCCCCAGAATTTTTCTGTCATTTAGTCTCTGATTGCATTGACAATATGACACGTGTCACATCATAATTATACTTATGACACGTGTCATAAGTACTGGAGGTAGATATGGACAGCAAAGCTGAGAAACTTTTTATAAACAAATTAAAGATCAAACCGGAAAGATATTTCCTGGCGGGAGAAAATGCTGTAATGGAAGGTTTTCAATATTTATCCTCAGATGAATATAGAGCAAAACCTGGAGCAGTAACAAATAGATTAAAAATCTTGTTAAAACAACAAAATACCAGATCCTTACTTAAACTGCTAAAATGTATGGTTAAAATAATGCCTTCAATGAAATCTAATATAAAGAAAAATTTTACATCCATGAAAAAATATCTACAAGAAGTTGACAACAGCACTTTGCCTTCTATTCCAAATATTCAACCGATAGCTATAGATGATTTTAGTGATTATGTCTGGAACAAATACAGAATTATTACTGGTTTTACAAAACTACCCAATGAGTACATCTTTAAAAATAAAGCAGTCCCTTTCCAATATGCTCTTATTTTTATACAAGAAATGGACAAAAATGAAATTGAACGTGCCCCTGAAATTGAAGCTGGAATTGAGGTTGTAAAAGTGTACAACTCACTAGGTATAATAACTAATGAGTTAGCATTATGGCTAAAAAAGAAATATGGAGTTAGCTGTATGGCAAATCACCCATTAGGAGGCCTGGTTGATAGTGTACCACTGGCAGAAAAAGCAGGATTAGGTAAAATTGGTAGAAACGGCCTGCTAATTACAAAAAATTTTGGTCCCAGGTGCAGAATCTCACCAATTTTTATTGATAGGAAATTATTTGAATATACAGCAACAAATGAGTTTGATTGGATAGAAGATTTTTGTAAAAAATGCGGTAGTTGCATTAAAAACTGTCCAACAGAGGCTATATACAAAGAACCTTTATTAACTGTATCTTATAAAAGTGAAAGTATTAGAGACAGATATTCAAGTTATGACAGAGAGAGATGTTTTCTCTCATTCTCTGGTACTATGGGTTGTGCTGTATGTATAAAGGTTTGCCCTTTTTCAATGAAACCTGAAAATTATGAGAAGGTAAAAAAGAAATATGCCCAATGATACATTTTATAACCTGGATAGTATAAAAAGAGATAAGGTGTATAAAGCACTTATTAATGAATTTACAACTAATACTCTGGAAGATGTCTCTATAAAAAATATTGTTACGGATGCAGGTATTCCCAGAGGTAGTTTTTACCAATACTTTACAGATAAAGAGGATGCCCTAAGGTTCTTAATTACAGAAACAAGAGAGTTAGAACATTATTCCATACAAGCAGAGAATTTGTACCATCTCATTATAGTTCTCTTTGATATTGAGACAAAAACTATTAAACTTAACACAGAATCACTTAGATTAAGAATCTTAAAACAGATATCTAAAAGTCCAAGAGCATCGGCTATATTTAATGAGGAAATTTCTAATGGAGCAATGAATTCACCTATTTTTAGAAATTATCTTAAAAATTCTAAAATTAATAGTTTAAATCCTACAGAAAAAAGATCAGTATTAGAACTATTGATTGCCTCACTTAAAGATGCTCTCTTTTCTGTTCTATTAAATTCAAAACAGATTGAAGAAATTAGAAATATTCTGGTATATAAAATCCAAATAATTAAAAATGGTATTGATAGAATTTAAAATGATAATTAAATATCCCCATCCAGTTTATTATGACACTCCTACCAATTAGCAAAGGTAATTTAGAATCAATCATATAATATAAATAAGTTTAGATAGGAAAAAAGTAACAGATAGAGGCAGATATTGTTACAAGAGTTACATTTGTAAAGTCAGGCAATCCCGGGTATATTGAGATATAAAAACAGTCAAAAAAAGAGGCATTGAAACCTAATTTAGATAACCCCTCAATGCCTATTGAGATATTATCATTAATTTTTCTTTGCAATATAAAATAAGGTTTAACCGCAGGGAATATAACTCCTGTAATATTTAGAATTTCTATATCAGTTTTTATGCCTATTCTAGTATTTTCCCACATCTGATATAGATAAAGCAGTTCGGTTTGGGTACTAAAATAAGAAGATACTATATTTTTTCTTGCTAACCCCAGGGGAACAAGCATATCCATCAATTTTATATCTATTGGGTTATCTTTTTGATAATTTTGTACTGTTACACCAACACCAAAATGATGTCTCTCCTGAGCAAAAACAGTAGATACTGAAATTAAAATTATAATACTGATAATTAAATACTTTTTCATAATAAAACCCTTTAACTAAAACAAATTATATAAGAGTTGATACTTAAATCAAGAATAAAAAAATAACAGATGAAATTTTGGTTTAGTAATTATTGCCCCAATAACAGATATTCTTGGAACTATTTTCTATACTGGGGATGATGATCCGTCATATAAAACAACATAGTCTGACTTAATCTCATCCCTAAAACTTTGTGGGAGTCTATCAATTTCAAAAATATCTATTAAAAAGGGTATATTACTCTGTGTTAAAATATCCTTGAACCCCATATAGTCATGCTCATCCTGCCCGTAGTCTACAATTACCAAATCAAGGTCACTCCCCTGGTGAGCGGTCCCTTTAATTCTGCTCCCATATGCCCAAATAACTGAATTGGGGTAATTCATTTTAATAATAGTTAATAACTCTTCCAGAGATTTATTGTCGATAAAAAGTCTACCCATTGTCTATTACATCTTTAAGTCTTAGGGCATCAGCAATAAAAGAATCTATTAAAGACAATGTTTCTTTAGCAAATTCTTCCCCGTAATCGTGAGCAGTACTATCTCTGTTATCCCTGTATTTAAACCAACGCTCAACTTCCCCTTGCTCTAGGAGGCTGTGTTTTAATGCATGCCTATAGAGATCTTTATATGTTACTTTATCAAGCTCTCTTTTGCTTGGGAAATATGGAAAGAGCTTTTTTTTAAGTAATTTTCCACTTTGCTCTATAGTCATCTCAAAGCCCTTAACTAGAGAATTTCTGTACATTTCATATTCAATGGAATCTTCACTTACAGTTTTTAAAAGTTTATAGGATTGTTCAAGTGCTTTTATACACCTGTTAAGGTAATCTGTATTTATTTTTTCCATTATTACTCCACTGCAGTATAATAACATATTTAGACTATTTCGGTAGTATGATTTATATAATGCTGTTAATAATTTAACCTGGTATCAGTAAACTTCTAAATACCCATGGCCTCTTCCAGTGTAAGTCCGACATACTTTGGAACCTGGAAAAGCTCACCACATGGGCCACCCTTATCTAAAAGAGCAGGAACAATAACACCGGGAAACACATCCTCCACTCCAAGGGTTGCATCTGCACCACCCATTTCGGTTCTAACCCACCCGGGAGTTAACAGATTCATTAAAACATCAGTTCCCTCCAATAAAACAGCCATATCCTTTGTATATTTATCAACAGCAGCTTTACTTATAGCATAAGGTTCCAGAGCCGGTTGTCTATTAATCCCGGAAGTAAAGTTAATAATTCGGCCAAATCCTCTTTCCATCATTTTTGGAATAAAGTGGTTACATATTGTTATTAAGGAGTAAACATTAACTTCCATTATTTTATTCATCAGACTTCTGTCCAGTTCAAAAACAGACTGAGGAGAACAGGAAATTGCTGCATTATTATATATAATATCAATAGGCGGATAGTTTTTATCCAACTCTTTTATCATACTATTTACAGAATCAGGGTTTCCCAGATCACCCTCAATTTTATAAACATTTACACCATAGTTTCCAAGAACTTTTTCAGTCTCACCAAGATTCTCTAACTTACTGGCATGAATAATTAAGTCCCCACCAAGTAGTGCAATTCCCTTTGCAATTTCACGGCCTATCCCACGAGACGCCCCGGTAACTAGAGTTGTTTTTCCTTTTAAATCTTTCATAAAATTCCACTTCCTATAGTCGTTTATACTACCATATTGATATTTACTAATAAATAATCTATGTTTGAAAAATGAAAAAAGTATTAGTAATATTAATGGCATTAAGTTCAACAATTTTTTCCATGGAACGACCAGCTCTCAATTCCGGATACTATGAAAATGAAGATTACAACAGCTTAAAAAACGGGAATACCCCCAACTATCTTTCGAGACCATACCCATTAAATTTTTCACCATCAAGTAACAAGAAAATTGATAATTATATAAGACCGGAGATCTCATTCAGCCCAAGAATTTATTCAATTACAGGTAGCCAGATAGAAACCCTGAATTACCATAATTACTCCCAATGGATAAATAATGATCCACTTTTAAACCTTGGCTTCACAGCTGGAAACGAACTGTTTACTATACATTATAATCTGGATGTAAGACATGATTTCTTCTCCGGCTATAAAAATGAATCATTTACAAATATTCCAAACGGAGATACATGGACACTGGATTTTGATTTTAACTTTCCCACAAGAGGATATATATCCTTTGGAAATGACTATCTGGAACTATTTGCAGGAAGGGATAAAATATCCTATGGCCCGGGAAAGAGAACAAACCTTATGTTATCCCCGGAAGCACCTTTTTTTAATCAACTATCCCTAACCTATTACAGCAAGCATATAAAGTCATCTCTCTTTTTTATCCCTATGGAGAGTTACCTGACTGCTTCAGAGAAAAAACTACTTAGTAATTTTATTGCCACAAAAAGCGACCTGCTTTTGGATGTAAACTACGAGAAAGATTTTAACACCCAATCCAAATACCTGGCAGGTCACCGATTTGAATTTAAACCTTTAAATAATTTAATTATCAGTTTTACAGAGATGCTTGTACTAGGTGGAAGATTCAGTAATTTTGAGGATATTACTCCATCAATGTTCTATCATAATGTTTATGGGGAGAACTACAGTAATGTAATGATAGGCTTTGATTTTTACTATGCAATTATATCAGGTTTAGGCCTCTATGGTGAAATTATAATTGACGATATAAGAAACAGTAAAGAAATACAGACTACAGTTCCTACATCCACTGCCTTTCTGATTGGTAGCGAATACCAGCTACCGTTTATCCCATTTCCGGCAACTTTTCACCTGGAAGGAGCAGATGTATCAAGATTTACCTATAAAAGGTGGCACCCATATATGAATTTCTACTCCAGGAGAAAACTCTTTTCTACAAGTACATCCTACAACGGGTATTTAGATAGTCCAAATGGTTTCTTTTTAGGGGCCGACTCAGCATTTATTGCTTGCTGGCTATCAATTTTTAAAGATTCTAAAATTACCTCGGAGATTGGTTATGAGCAGTGGTTTATAGGAGAAAACATTAATATTCTGGGTGATGAATTAATCCTCAGTTATATCGAAAATGCCCCAAGCTCAAGAAAGATGTACCATAACATCAGGTTTGATCTAACATGGAACATAAATAAAAATATTAAACTTAATCTTCAGGATTATTTTATCTTTGGGGAATTATGGTCAAACTATATAAGTCTGTACACAACTTTTAAACTTTAAACTGCTAATTTATAAATTACACTGTCTTTAAAAGTTATAATGCTTTCTTATATATTGCTTAATTTTATCCCCTTAAGAGCTAATTAAATAAACCCAATGTCAGTAACCAAAAGTGGAGTCTCTATTAAAATAGTGTATAATTCCAAAAGAGGTTACTTATGTGCAAAGAAAAAGTTGGTGTAATTACTGGATGATCTTCTAAACCAGGCAATAAGTATTTATGGCAGATGCGATATTCTTGTTAATAATGCCGGGGCCTATTCCGGAACAAAACACGCACTGGATGCCCTTTCAGAAGCCTTAAGAATGGAACTGGCAGATTCAAATGTTAAAATATCCTGTATAGAACCGGGTTTGGTTATGACTGACCTACATAGAGAGTGGGATATAAAAAAAAGAGCTCCAACCAAGGAACTCTTTATTGCTGTTACACTTATTTATTATTTAGGTATAGTTTTTAATAATAATCTACTATTCAAATTTCTGACTATCACCACTCACAATATTTAATTCCTTACGATATTCAAGTTCAAAATATCCTTTATAAACATCCCACCTCGAGTCTTCTTTTAAAGATTTATGCATATTTTTCTTAGCTATAAGTGTTAACTCCTTATCTTTGTTAAAAATATTGGAAAGACTTGAATCTCCTAATTTATACAGCTCATCATATTCTTGAGTCGCATTGTAAGTATAAATATACCTTTCCCCAGAGTCCTCAAATAATATAGCAACACAAGGATTGGCAACTACATGATTCCATACATCACCCATTATTGGCATTTTACTTGGCCTTAAGCCACCAGAGGCAGTTTTAGTTAGTGACAGTCCATCAATTCTTTGAGTTACCTCTATACCACTAAACTCTGCGATTGTTGGCATTATATCTAATAGAGAGACAGGCTGGTCAATCGATGTTCCAATGCTTAAATAACTTTCTTTTGGAGGTTTCATAACAAGTGGAACCTGCAAAACCTGTGGATTTATATATGCACCTTTATCAATGCATCCTTTTTTACAGTTCATCTCACCATGATCAGTTGTAAAAAGTATAAGAGTCTCATTATATAAATCATTTTCTTTAAGATACTTAAATAAACGACCTATTTGTTTATCAAGAATTTCATACTGCAACTGATTTGCCACTCTATAATCAATAACATCATCTCTGTTTCTTAATCCCCAATTCTTTCTATAAAGATCATGAACTCTATTCTCCCATTTTTCAGGAAATCCAGCTTTTTCCCATTCTAACCAGGATTCAGGAATAGTTACTTCATTTCTAATCTCTTTTTCTCTCTCTTCATATCCACCAGGAATAGCAAAAGGTTGATGAGGACCAAAAAAATCTAGCTGCATGTAAAAAGGTGCTCCATCATCCTTTCTGCATTTTAGAGTGTCAATGGTTCTATCAATTAAGAAAGCAGGGTATGTTGCCTCTTCTGGGAATGGTTGACCATTCTGATCAGCTAACCACCCTCCATAGGAATTTCCCGCTCTCTTATCATTATCGTCCATTCCTTTAATCTCTTTTTTAAAAGAAAATCTGCTCAGGTTTTTACTTCTTAAAAAATTAATATACAGATCTTCATCATACCAAGGTGGGGACCATCTATCCCATGGAGATGAATTTTCACTAAAAGCTCTAATAAAATGTTCGGTTCCAACATGGGATTTTCCTAAATGTCTACAATGATATCCTGCTGCCTTTAAGTATTCAGGAAAAATTATATCATCACTCCTTAAATGTGTCTGATGTCCATCATGTGATCTTTCTGAATTTCCTGTAATATAAGAGTACCTACCTGTTAAAATCGATGCTCTTGAAGGACCACATAGTGGTGAGGTTGCAAATGCATTATTAAATGTTATTCCATCTTCAGCCAGTAACCTTTGAAATGGAATATTCAAGTTACTTTCATTGTTGTAAAATTCCGGCGGAACCATGTCTTGAGTGATTAATAAAATATTAGGTTTCTTTTCACTCTTTTTTATAAAAAATGGACCTTTACCTGTTTTTTTGTCTAAGTATTCCATTTACTACCCCTTTACAGCTCCAGCTGTTAAACCGGCAACCATATATTTTTGAAAAATAAAAATCAGTACAAACATTGGTAACACTCCTGTTACAGAAACGGCTGTTACCATAGCCCAGTCGTAGGAAACTTCTCCAAGAAACTTCATAGCAATACCGGCTGATAGCGTTCTATTTCCATCTTTAAGAATAAATGTTATTGCAAACAAGAAATCATCCCAAGCCTGCATAAAAGTATAAAGACCGATAGCAAGCATCCCTGGCTTAGAAAGAGGAATTATTACAGAAACAAAAGTCCTAAGCCTTGATGCACCATCAATTCTTGCAGCTTCTTCCAATGATTTAGGAATATCATCGAAAAACCCTTTTATAAGAATTGTAGAAAAGGGAATCGTTATCGCGCACAACGATAAAACAAGACTTAATTTGGTATTTATTAATCCCATATTCTTAAAAATAACATATAAAGCAAGTATTAAACCAACAATAGGAAACATTTGAGTAGACAACAGAGATGTTTGGACAATTGTACCAAACTTTGTTTTATATCTGGATAAAGAGTATCCTGCTAATGCTGATGCTAAAAGAGTTACAATTGTAGTACCTGCTGAAACAATAACATTGTTAAAAAGGTAATTTAAAACCGAGTTATCTGAAAATACAGATTTAAAACTATCAACAGTAAAATTCACGGGTATAAACTGAGGAGGAAACCTGTAAATATCCATATTGTGTTTAAAAGATGTAATAAGAAGCCAGTACAAAGGGAAAAGTAGGAAAATTCCCATTATTAAAGTTGTTATAATTATTATATATTTTTTTATTTTCATATTAATACTCTACCTCTTTAAAAATTTTATTGTACGCCAAAGAGAAGATTATTAAGACGACAAGCCAGGCTGTTGCAACTGCTGCCCCAACTCCAAAATTAAGGTTAACAAAGGCATTTTTATAGGTTAGAATTGCCAATGTTTCTGTTGTTCCCATTGGACCACCACCTGTCATAGTCCAAAATAATGGAAATTGTTTAAAATTAGTTATTATTGCAACAAGAACACTGGAACGAATTACATTTCTTAAAAATGGAAGTGTTATATGCAAAAAGTTCTGAATTGATGAAGCACCATCAATAGTAGCAGCTTCATACATCTCCTTTGGTATATTTTGAAGACCTGCCAGAATCATAATAAACATAAATGGAAGTTGTCTCCATGTAGCTGCAACAGCAACTGACCATATTGCGGTGTCGGGATTAACTAGAAAACTAATGGGTTCCTTTATAATATGTAAGTTTAAAAGAATAAAGTTAACAACCCCATACTCTGATTGAAACATCCATGACCACAACAAAGCAACAATAACCGTAGGAGTTCCCCATGGCAGTAACGCTAGTGATCTTTTTACTCTATTTTGTGATTTACCTTGATTCATTAGCAACGCCATAATAATTCCTAAAATAAGAACAACTACTACGACTACAATCATAAATTTAAATGTAATTCCAAATGCATTCTGTAATTTTCCGGTATCAATAAGATTTTTATAGTTTTCAAAATTATTCCAGATTAAAGGATCTTTTCTTCTGGTTAATTTAAAGTTGTAAAAACTGTAAAAAACTGACTGTAATACAGGAAGAAAAATAAACCCACCAACAATAAGTATTGATGGAAGAAGTAAAATTGTTCCAAATATAGTATCACCTGTTTTTTGTTTTAAACTCATAGTCTCTCTCTTTTTCGTTTTTGTTAATAAATGCCGGAAGATATCCGGCATTTGAGAAATTAGTTCTTTAAAAGATTTTTAACTTCAGTGTTAAGGGCTTCTAATGCTGTATCAATTGTAATTCCACCAACTGTTACAGCTTGTGCTGCAGTAGTTAGAGCAAGGAATACATTTTCCATTTCTCCATTTTTTACTACAGATCTAATAGTCTCAGGATAGTTTAATACTGGAACAATCCCTGGATCTGAAGAGTATTTTGGTGCTTTTGCAACTTGATTTTTCATAGGTAACAAGAATGGTGTTATTGAATAGTATTTAGACATTTGCTCAGGACTTGTTGCAAATTTGATAAATTTAGCAGCTGCTTCTTTATTAGGCGAATCTTCTGAAACAAGAAGAAGGTGTGCCTCCAGAGTTGATCCTGGTTTTGCTCCATTGCCACTTAATGGATTTGTTACACCTACAGATGATTTTAGGTCAGGATTTATTGCATAAGCTCCAGTCATCCCCCATAATTGGTCAAAATACATCCCTAGTCTACCTATAGCAAAAAGATTTCTTAAATCTTTTAACTTTGCACCTTCTGGATTATATCTTTTTTCATACATAGTTTTTAATGTCTGAAGAGCTGCTCTATTACCATCATTAATTACATTTACTTTTCCAGATGCATCCATTATTCCCCCACCATGACTAAAGAACATAGATAAAACAGCTCCACCAGACACAGGAACAGCCCCTGTTGTTTGACCAAGTCCATATACCTGGTTACCATCCGCGTCTTTTAATTGGGATAGTTTCTCTGCAAACATCATAGCTTCTTCATAACTTTTTGGAGCAACCTCTGGATTTAATCCAGCTTTTTTAAATAGTTCCTTGTTATAGAAAAGAACAAAAGGACTTGCTTTCCATGGAATACCGTAAATTGATCCATCAACTTTCATATCATTTAAAATTTCAGGATATATATCATTTATATAATCAGAACCTAAAAGTTTAGTTAAATCAGCAACATACCCACCTGTAACAAAACTTGAGTACCAAGATCTTTCTGCTTGTATAATATCTGGTGATTCCCCAGCGTTTGCCATAATTAAAACCTGTTTTTTTAATTCTCCGTAAGGATAACCATTAAATTCAATCTTAATATCAGGATTTGCTGCTTCAAAATCAGCCTTTAGTTGTTCAAAATACTCCTGAGCTCCCTTTTCCTGAATTGACCAGCTAGCAAATTTTAGTGTAACAGGACCTTTGCTTACTGCTTTTTCCTTGTTTCCATTTGCAAACATAGAACATGCAAATAATGACATCAGAATTAATAAAAAAATCTTCTTCACTTTATTCTCCTTTTTTATGTATTCGAATACATTATAGTTGCCATTTTTAATTGCTGTCAATAAAAATTATAATTGTTTGCCTTTGTAAAAAATTTATGATATAAATTATTTTTATAATACTAACATATGTATTCAAATACATTATAGGAGTTATAAATTAAAGTAGACAGTTATAAACTGGCTGAAATGCTAGGAATATCCCAAGCAACAGTCTCCAGAGCTTTCAGTAATCCCGAAAAGGTTTCTCCTAAAACTAGAGCAAAAATAATGGAGCTTGCAGAAAGTCTTGGTTACACACCAGATAAGAATGCTAGTGCTTTAAGAAAAAAAGGTACCAGAGTAATCAAGCTTATTTATATAAAAAGAGAAAGTGGGCAATACTGGACAAATGTAAAAAGAAATTACTGGATTTTTGCTGAAGCAATTCTTGCTTTAACATCATTCTTTGAAAAGCTGGATTATACTTTCGAAATTACAAATGTTAATTCTATATTCAAAATTAATTCAAGGGAACTTAAAAGGCAGTGTGATGGAATAATTCTTTTTGATTATGTTTCCGAAGAGGAAGCATCTTATATTTCGGATATGGATATTCCATATGTATTATGCCATAGAACAATACACCTAAAGAATTATAATCATTCAGCTACTGACAATTTTAGTGGAGGGAATCTTCAGGGAGTATTCTTAAAAGATAGAGGTTGTAAAAAACCTGCCTATATAATGAATGAGGATGATCCTTTCCCACATAAGCTAAGAAGAGATGGATTTTTAAATATTTTTCCAGAAGGAATTGTATTCAACAGTAGTAATCCAGATTTAATCGTTGAATCTTTAATTCCAAAGTGGGAGAATGGAGAGATTGATGGTCTTGCATTTGTTAATGATATGTTGTTAGTAACAATAATTTCTAAAATGTTTCACAAACATCATGAAATTCAAGACTGTATGCAGATAATTGGCTACGATAATGCTACTGAACTTGAAATCCTGGACATTAGACCTCCTTCAATTTCAATAGGTATTGGAGAAATCTATAAAGAAGCAGCAGAAGCTTTACTCGGTATAATTAAAGGTAATATAACAAAAGTAGCTCTTATTCATAAACCCTCTATTGCTTTTAATAATTAGCACATCACAAAAATAAAATATTATATCTTAATAATCTATCAGTTTTTTTATTTACATATTTGACAAATTGTAAAAATAACATGACAATGGAGCATTCATAAGGAGTTGTTTTGATTTTACATCATAATTTTATTAAGTGTGCAAAAGAGAATAGTGAAAAGTTAGCAATAATAGATAGAATGACTAATACAAAAGTAACCTATTCAAGGGCTTTAATTGCATCTTTTATCTTGGGAAATAAAATATCAGGATCAAGGGATGAGTATATTGGAATCATGATTCCAACATCAGCAGGAGCCATGCTTGCAACTATAGGTACGCTTATAGCAGGAAAAATTCCGGTTATGATAAACTACTCAACAGGTGCAAAAGAGAATTGTGAATACGCTCAAAAAAGCTGTAAATTTAAAACAATTTTAACCTCCAGAGCACTTTTGGAAAAAATAAATTGCCCCCAAATAGAGGGCATGATATGTATTGAAGATATAATGAAGAGTATTACTCTTATAAACAAAATACATGCTGCCCTTCTTACTAAAATACCAAACAGTCTACTGTTTAAACTACTGCCTAAAACAACCCAGGAATCTACAGCCTGTATTCTTTTTACAAGTGGAAGTGAAAAAGACCCAAAAATAGTTCAACTATCCCACAAAAATCTTGGAACCAATGTTGAGGATGTTATTGAAGTATTAAAACTTAAGAAAACAGATATAATTTTCTCGGTTCTGCCACTTTTCCATGTTTTTGGTATACAGACAAATTTCTGGATGCCATTAACCCTTGGAATGACAGCTGTTACCTATGCAAATCCCCTGGATTACAAAAGTATTCCTCAAATAATCAGAGAGGAAGGATGCACCATGATAGCTGCAACTCCAATATTCCTCTCGGGTTATGTAAGAAGTGCCAAAGATGGGGATTTTAAAACACTGGAGTTAGTAGTTGCCGGTGCAGACAAGACTCCTGATTGGTTAAGAGATGAGTATAAAAGTAAACACAATATCGATATTATTGAGGGCTATGGTGCAACAGAGACAAGCCCAGTTATATCAGTTAATCATAGAGATAATAACAAACCGGGAAGTATAGGTCTTATAGTTCCCCATGCAGAGGTTAAAATTGTTGGCATAGATTCGGAAGAGACTCTTCCTGCAGGTTGTGAAGGTAAAATATATGTCCGTGGAGACCTTGTTATGAAAGGTTACCTTAAAAATGGCGATACTGTTAGTCCATTAATTGATGGATGGTATGATACAGGAGATATAGGTTTACTGGATTCTGATAATTTTCTTTGGCATAGAGGTAGGTTAAAAAGATTTGTAAAGATAGGAGGGGAAATGGTTTCACTTTTAAAAACAGAGTGTGCCATATCCGATCTGATTGATAACTCAATAGACTGCTGTGTTGTTGATATTCCCGATGATATAAAAGGTGCTTCCCTGGTTGCTGTTTTAACCAAAGAGATTGACAGAGATAAAATTGTTAAGGATTTATCCGCAACCCTACCCCAGATAGCAATACCCAAAAAGTATGTTGTTATGGAAGAGTTACCTAAAATGGGAAGTGGAAAGATAGACTTTAGAAGAGTATCAGAACTTATTTCTCAGGAGTGTCTGAACTAATTTTTGTATTCTTTTTATCATTATACATTTTAGAATCAGCTTCATGAAGAATATCTTTTATGCTTTTGTGCCGTTTGGGATCGAACATTGTACCACCGGCACTGAATTTTAACTTGTAATCCTTTATCTCTTTTAGGTTAAAATCATTAACAGCTTTACGTATACGTTCTATCCCTGCATTAATCATGAATTCCTGATCACTATCTATAACAACCACAAACTCATCTCCACCAAAACGGCAAACAATATCACTTTTCTTGAATATTGGTAAAATAATATTAGCAAAATGCTTTAGTGCGGAATCCCCCTCTTTATGTCCATACAAGTCATTTATCGTTTTAAAATCGTTTAAATCGATCATAATCAGAATAAAAGGTTTTATATTTTGCCAATACCTGAGTCTGTAATCGATTAAATCTTCAAGTTCCCTTCGGTTTGATAACCCGGTTAAAAAATCCTTTGAAAGATTTTTAAGTTCCAGGATTGCAAAGGTTCCCAGAATTGCAATGGTTACAGAATTCCACAAAACAGCTGTTCCCAGAAAGATCATTTGGACAATTGCTCCCAAAATTGGGAATATTGTAAAAAAGAGATAGGAAATTATTATACTTGAGTCAAGAAATTTTCTCTTCTTTATTACAGGAATTGCAGATAGAAAAAGTATAAAAAAGTTAAATGACATAAAAAAGTATATGCCGGGACCTCTGTAATACTGATTTTCCGGGGTAAAACCATATATCCATGGGGTTTTTAAATTTATAGTAACAAAAATTACTGAAAGAACCATAAATATTGCGTAGTAGAATCTCTTACTTAATCTTTCAAGGGAGTTATAAATTTTGTAATCCAGATAGTTTAGCCATACAACACAGACCAGAGGATTTATAGTAATGAATATATAGTTAATCCATTTATTTAAAAAGTAGTCCATTGGAGTTGTTTTATCATTAAAATACCAGCTTAGCATTTCTAATAAAAGGACTGCTACAGTAGAAAATATAAGCACAATAAAAATTCTGTTAGAAGTTGATAGATGCTTCTTTCTTATAACTAAAGATGCGTATATTACTAGCAGAACAAATATTGAAAAGATGTTAATATCGAAGAGCAAAGCAAAATTCATATTATTTATTTTAATCGATAATAGTTTATTCGTATAGAAGTTTAATCTATAATATATTCCATGACTTTTCATAAACCGACAATTTCAGCCTCTTTAAAGGCATCTTCCCCAGTATTTTTTGGGTATATCTCTATTGGTTTTGCCTTTGGCTTTCTTCTGGTAAAAGCGGGCTTTTCCTGGGTTTGGGCTCCAGTAATGTGCGTTATAATCTTTGCAGGAGCAGCCCAATTTGTCTCAATAAGCCTATTACTTAGTGACAAATCCATTTGGGAGATTGGTTTAGCAATTCTACTTATAAATGCCAGGCATATGGTATACGGACTCTCCCTTCTGGATAGGTTTAAGCCCTTTAAAAAGTTTAAATACTATATTATTTATGGCTTAACCGATGAAACCTACGCTCTTTTAACATCAATAGAACCTCCTGAGGGAAGCAGCCCCGAAGTTTTCGACTTCTGGGTTACAGCTTTTAACCACAGTTACTGGATTTTAGGGAGTCTTTTAGGGGCTCTTCTTGGCACCGGAGTTAGTTTTAATGCCCCTGGTCTGGAATTTGCATTAACAGCACTATTTATTGTTTTAACAATTGAGCAGATTAAAAGTATAAAAAAAATTAGCCCATTTCTGTTACCATTATTAATTGTTTTTATTATTAAAATAACCGGTTTTCAGGGAGATATTTTAATGATAACAATAATGCTTAGCAGTATAGGATGTTTTTTAATTGGAGATAGAGGATGAAAATTTTACTGGCAGTTATTGTTATGGGTGCCGCCACCCTATTTACAAGATTTTTTCCATTCTTGCTATTCTCTAAAAAAGAACCGCCTAAGTGGCTTGTTTCCGGAGCAAGACTTATTCCGGGAGCAGTAATGCTGACTCTGGTTATTACTAACTTACCTCTAAATATTTCAAATGATAATTTTACTCTTCAGTGGATTGGCGCTTTTTTAGTAATAATATTGCATTTACTCTTTAAACACCCATTAATTAGTATATTCGGTGGCACAATCTTATATATGTTACTACTTCACCTATTTGGCTAGTAATGATAGAATGGGCAACCACAGAGGAGAGTTTCAATGATAATTGAGGAATATGCTAAAATTTTAAGACAGGCAGAACTGGAGTATGAAGATAATAAAAAATTCATTATGGTTCTAAAAAAGGTAAAAGCAAAAAACCTTGATCGTGAAATAAACATGCTCCATGACAGAGCTTTTGAAGAGATTGACTGCTTAAAGTGTGGTAATTGCTGCCGAACTGTTCCAGCAATAATCCAGAAAAAAGATATTGAAACTATGGCTAAAAGATTCCACTGTCGTCCAATTGTTTGGGAGAAGGAGTATACCACTCTAGATGAGGATGATGACCGTGTTATGGCTCAGTGTCCCTGCCCTTTTATAGCTGATGATAACTACTGTATGTACTACGAAGACAAACCAAAGTATTGCAGAGATTACCCATATACTGATAAAACCAGACTCAGAAACTACTTAAGAGAGACAATGGAAAATACTAAAGTCTGTCCTGCTGTCTATAAAATAATTGGTTGGTTAAAAGAGGCAATAAGTAACGGCACTCTCTATTAATACCGGAATTTAACAACATTATTTATGAACTCTTTTGATATAAAAGTTGAATTAGTTGTTGTTAATTACAGGCTTAAAAGATGACCTATAAAAAGTAGAACTTTATTTAACAATATTTCCATACTGATAATTTCAATAATAAAATTTTTATAACGTAAAATATTTGAGGAAGATAAAAAAAGCATTTAAATAATATACAAATGTATTTGGTAAAATCTGACTTTAAACAAATCTAATGATAGTAAAACCTGTTGCTAATAAGAATACTTATACCTTGCCATATAATCTTTTCTTGTAAAATTTTATCATGGGTTTTTTATCTATCGAAGACTTATAAATCTAGATCTTAAAATATTCAATTAACTGTTTAATCCTTTAGATTTGAAATTACTTCATTAAGAGAATAAAAATCAGTAAATCTACAATATATATTATCTTGAGCTAAATAATTATTACTTTTATTTATATTTAATAAACTTTTTGAGTCAAAATATTTTTGTTTATTGTTTATCAAAATGAATATTAGAAAATTGTTATTTACATATTTTGTACCTATTAACTGATTTAATAAAATTTTATCACCTTTTTTTAAAGCGATCTTATAAATATTATAAATCCCAATAATATCTTTATTGTCATTCTCGATTAAAATTAGATTTTCAACTTGATAATTTCCATAATTTTTTTCTATATATTTATCTAAGTCTTAATATGTATATAAATTATTCTATTTACTAGTTTATCATCTGTAAACCTCTTCATAGGTACCAATATTTATTGATGCAGCCTAAACTTTATAATCATCAGCAATAATATTAAATGCTCACTTCTGATAAACCTTGCCGATTTCTTCTCTTGCTATTTCTACCCATCTAATAATATTATTGGGATTATTTCCCAGGGTATGATTGTCTTTCATGATAATTTCAACGTTCAATCCCCGGGTAGTTTCAACAATTTCCTTCAACTCCTTACGCACTACGTCTTCATTAATTATTGGACTTGCTAAAGGTGTTGGTGATGATTTAGATGATATTATATAATCTTTTCCCAATTCTCTTGCTACAACTTTACGATCTACCCAGGGAGAACAGGATACCCTTCTTAAATTTGGAATACTTTTGATATACTTCCAACGTTTATCGATAGGTTCACAACATCCATAACAGTTTAGACCAAATTTTTCAAGAACTCTAATCTGATATGGCAATATAAACTCATTGAACATTTCAGGACTTATACCTACTGTTTCCTGACTTTCTGCAAAACCCCACATTTCTGAAATATTGACTTTTGTCCCTTCTGAGTTCTTTTTATAAAGTTCTTCTGAAAAACCGAATCCTCCAGAACCTACATAGGAATTTTCACTATTTGAAGATAATAACCCCTGCTCCTCAAGAAAAGATAACCGATTTATATATCCTTCACACAAGAATTCCATTGTCTTATGAACCCATTCTGGATTTAGAATGAAATCTATCATAAATTGATCCATACCACGTAATTTAATATAATCCCATGTCATTCCAAGACTCCACCACCAATTTTGCCTAAGCCGAACATTGAGGATATTACCAAAAATACTTTTTGCTAAATCATATTGTTTATAAGTTTTTTCATAATCTATTATAATTTTTGGAAAATGCAACTTATTAAAATCACTTTCATAATTAACTAATGGAGGTACTATATGATATGCACCATTATCATTCCCACCTTCTTGTTTTAACTCAACTCCCCACCCATCATCTGTGTAAATATACCCTACATTAAAATTTGCCTCGATAACTTTATCATCTTTAATATGTTCTTCCCAAAAAATTTCTTTAAGCAATCGAAATTCCCACTCTCTTGCAAGAGAGTTAGAGCATTCTAATGACTCTTTAGTTATTATTTCATGCCAACCATTTTCAGGATCAGCAAAAACAATTGGTTCTGATGAATCCAGAGAGTTAATTTTTATCCATTTCTCTCTTTTAATTTGCTGATTCCCTTTCAATGCTATTTCTGCAACTTTCATTGCTAAACCCTGAAGCCTTAATATATCTTTAGATGAAAATATTTGTGAATTAACCAATTTCATATCTCCTAATAATTTATATATTTGTATAATAATTTAACAATGGTGATCAGTATTGGATAATATAGCTATTAATTTGTATTATATTGCTTGGAGTTGAAAATGAGTAATTCTAGATATGATAATTTTATGTACTTTTATGAACCATCTGAATTTATGGAGAATTTACTGATCGTTTCAGATGGAATGGGTGAGATTACCAATAAGAACTTTCAAATCGATAGAAATTATTTAAATAATCACGTCTTTATCTTTGTTCTTGAAGGAGAGTTTCACTTGGAACAGTACGGTCAACATTTAACAATAAACTCCAATGAAGGGATACTAATGACCCTAAAGCACCCTCATAAGTACTATTTTAATAAGAATATCAAATCAAAAATTCACTGGTTTCATTTCCGAGGTCAACCTAGTAACAGTATAATGAACACTCTAATCCATTACAAAAAACTTCCCCTCATATTTCCCATGGACTCTACAACAGAAATTGTTAATGATATCTTTACTCAAGCTATGCAAAAAAGTGAATCCCGAAATCTTAATATATCATCCTTGATATATAAAATATTAATTGGCGTCTGCAAAGATGCAATTTTGACAGTATCCAGGAATAGCTCTGATTTTGATAAACTCAAGTTTGAAATTGCTTCTTTTATTGATAATAATCTTGACAGGCAACTATCACTTGCTTTACTAGCTAAAGAATTTAATATGAGCAGTTCTCATTTTTCTCGCACATTCAAAAACTACTTCGGAACAACTCCATTCAACTATATAAAAATAAAAAAAATTGAAACAGCAAAAAAAATGCTAATAGATACAAGTTATTCAATTGCTGAGATTTCTAATTATTTATGTTTCTATGATCAGGGATATTTCACCAATGTTTTTAAATGTATAACAGGAGTGTCACCAAGGACATATAGAAACTCACAGCATGAAATTTACTAATTTAAAAGTGTTAACCTATCCAATAAGCAATTCCCATTTCCCGGAGTATACAAGTTCTGTAATAGAGCAGTTTTCCAGAGGGTTATTAGTCCAAGTGTAGTTTTCTGTACAAATAGTATCCAGAATATTAATTATCACAGCCCCATGGGTTACCACAAGATAGTTTCCAGGGGGTAGTTCCTCCATTGATTTTAAAAAAGCCTTAATTCTATCAGTTAAATCCTGGTCACTCTCTATGCCACTAACCACTGATTTCTCTAACCTGTAAACCAAATCAATATCCATTCCGGTTAAATGACCAAAATCCCTTTCTGACAGTCTGGAGTCAGTTTTAATTTCAAGATTTAGAGTATTATTAATTAACTTCGCACTTTGGAATGCTCTCTCAAGAGGGCTGGTTATTATTAGTTTATAATAACCGGGGAGTTTTTTTCCTATTTCAATAGCTTGTTCAACACCAGTTGTATTTAAAGGTACATCACAGCAACCCTGCATTATATTCTTTATATTCCAGTCGGTCTGACCATGACGAAGCAGACTAATTTTAATCATTTTCCAGAATTCTCTTTAATAATTTTACTAATAAATTGTTAGCCTTCCTGCTTTTTACAGCGACTCTGTAGTATGATGAATCCAGGCTATTATAATTAGAGCAACTTCTAATAAGTAACCCATACTCTTTTAATTTTTTACAGAGATCAGTTTTTTTATCAATCTTTAACAGAATATAGTTTCCCTGGGTTCTATAGGGTTTAAGGTGATGAATTTTTGACAATTTTTTATACAGGTATACCCTCTCCCTCTGTATAAATTTTCTAGACCTATCTATGTATTTTCTGTCTTTTAAACCACTAACAATATACTCCTCAGCTACTGAGTTAATTGACCATGGGATTTTATAACTGTTGAACTCTTCTATAAAATCTATGTTACTTGTTAATAGTGCCCCCAGCCTTAAACCGGGAATAGCATAAAATTTTGTTAGGGATTTAAGTATGTATAAGTTATTAAAAGTATCTAAATATTTAACCATTGATGGATAGGTTGAGTAGTCTATAAATGCCTCATCCAGAACCAGATCAACATTATTATCCTTGCACTTATTTAGTAGATCAAAAAGGAATTTTTCTGAATATGACTCTCCTGTAGGATTATTAGGGTTACATAGAAAGATTACAGATACACCATCTAAATTCATAGTGTGCCTAGAGTTATATAGTTTAACACTCCAGCCGCCTCTGACTAATGCCTTCTCGTATTCGACAAAACCCGGTGCTGGAATTAATGCTGTTCCTCTCTTTTTTAGATTTACAAAACTGTAAATTAGTTCTATTGCACCATTACCAAGAAGTATCCGGTTTTTATCAACTTTATAATGATTATGCAGACTCTCTTTTAAACGGGTATACTCAGGGTCAGGATAGTTTAAGATATTTTTCAAACCACGTTTTATGGCTTTTTTTCCCTTTTTACTTAAACCGAAGGGATTAATATTTGCACTGAAGTCTACTATTTTATCCTTAGATAACCCTAGTTCTACAGCTGCTTTATATACATTCCCTCCATGGGTATAATCCTTCATATTTTCCATATAGATACAACTCCCAGAGACAGTATAAAAAATATAATGGAGCTTAGAATCATAATTTTATGGGTTGTTTTAATATCCTCGATAACCGGAGTTCTATTATTATCTCCCATTGTTGGCTTATTATGAATTACTCCAAAATATGAGACCTCTCCCCCCAGCTGGATTCCCAAAGCCCCGGCAACTGGAGCTTCTGCATAACCGCTGTTTGGACTACTGTGGTTTCTTCTGTCTCTAATAAGAATTTTAAAGGCACTTTTAAAATCCCTGTTTAATAGAAGTGTGGAAATAACAATTATTAAGGAAGTTACTCTTGCTGGTATATAGTTTAAAATATCATCAAATTTAGCCGAGAAAAATCCAAAGTCAATATATTTATCATTTTTATATCCGACCATAGAATCCAGAGTGTTTGCAGCTTTATAAAACATCCCAAGAGGAGCTCCTCCAAGGGCTATAAAAAAGATTGGTGCTGTTATTCCATCTACTATATTCTCCGAAATTGTCTCTATGGTAGATCGGACAATATCCTCTTCCTTCATATTGTCACAATCCCGTGTTACAAGATATGAGAGATACTTTCGCGCTTCTTTTATATCCCCGGATTTTAAAGCTTTGTAAACCTTGTTGGTCTCTTTATATAGGCTTTTTGTTGCCAGAATCTGAAAAACAATAAAGGTTTCTACTACTATAGCGGCTATTGAGTTAAGCCGACTAAACATATTAATAACAAATAGGGGTATTAGAAAGGAGATTGAAGTAACAATTACCAGAAGATAGAGACCTTTAATTTTTAACTCTGTCTCATTTTTTCTTAAAATGCCCTCGGTTTTTTTTATAAGATATCCAATACCCCTAATTGGGTGGGGAATAATGGATGGGTCACCAAAAATCAAATCAAGAATATATCCAAAAATAAAGGGAATAAGAACTACCACTCTTTTATTATCCTTTTTATTGCATCTATATCCAGGTGTTGCTCATACAGATTTGCCAGTTTATCGAACTCCTGCTCTTTATACTCTTTAAAGTTCATAACTTTTGTACTATCTGTATCCAGCCCTTTATCTTTTTTTATCCTATTTATTATCTCAGTTGTAAATTCACTGTTATCAAATATTCCATGAAAGTAAGTTCCAATAACATTGTTTTTTATTGAGCCATCAGTGTGGTTATTATCCATAATGATTAATGGAGTCTCCTCTGTTTGGGATATCCCCATGTGAATTTCATAACCTTCAACTTCTAAACCTGTTAGTTTACTCCACTCATCACCTAGTCTGTTTATCTTTCCTGTGGATTGAAGTGTTCTTTTCTCCTTTTCAAAGGTTGTTGTCATGTTTAATAGGCCAAGACCGTTCATACCCGGGCAGTTTCCCTCGACTCCGTGGGGATCTTCAATTCTCTTCCCCAACATCTGATACCCACCACAAATACCTACAACAATTTTACCCGCTCTGCTTAATCTGTAAATTTCCTGATCCCATCCACTGTTTTTAATAAAGGTAAAGTCGGACATTACACTTTTTGACCCGGGGATTATAATCATATCTGCATCCCCTATCTGCTCTCCTCCTAAAACATATCTGACATTAAGATCATCTATTGCCTCAAGAATTGTAAAGTCTGTATAGTTTGAAAGGTGTGGGAATCTGAGTATTGCTATATTTATTGAACCACCACTTCTTTTTTTATTAAACCGGGCCGTTAAGCTGTCTTCATCCTCAATATCTATATTATTCCATGGGATAACACCTAAAACCGGAATATGAACAAGGTCTTCCAGCATTTTTATTCCAGGTTCAAGTAGTTTAACATCCCCCCGGAACTTGTTTATTATTAAACCTTTTATTCTGTCTCTCTCATTCTGGGGAAGCAGCATTATTGTTCCATAAAGGGAAGCAAATACTCCACCTTTATCAATATCTCCTACAAGTATTACCGGGGAGTCTGAAATTTCAGCCATCCCCATATTTACAAGGTCTCCCTCTCTGAGGTTAATCTCTGCAGGGCTACCTGCTCCCTCTATAACAACAAGATCCGACTCATCTTCCAATCTTTTATAACAAGATTTAACCATTTCCCGTAATTCCGGTTTAAATTTATGGTACTGAGAGGCATTCATATTCTCAAGAACCTTGCCTTCCACTATTATCTGGGAATCCACATCTGATGAGGGTTTAATTAAAATTGGATTCATTTTAACATCAGGTCTCTTACCTGCAGCTTCTGCCTGAACTACCTGAGCTCTCCCCATCTCCTTTCCATCAGCAGTAATATAGGAGTTAAGTGCCATGTTCTGGGATTTAAAGGGGTTAACATTTAATCCTTCCCTGTAAAAAATTCTACATAAACCCGTTGTAACAACCGATTTACCAACTGAGGAAGCTGTCCCCATTATCATTATAGATTTTCCCATTAGAATTCTATTCCTTTCTGTGCCTTTATTCCGCTGTCGAAGGCGTGTTTTCTTGGTTCCATTACTGTTACCGTGTCTGCTATTTCTATAATCTCATCGGGGGCATATCTTCCGGTAATAATTATATTCAAGGAGTCCGGTTTATCTTTAAGGATATTTAAAACCTCTTCAAGCTCTACAAAACCATATTTTAATACCAGGTTAAATTCATCCAGAACAAGGAGTTTATACTCTTTATCAGCTTTTTGGGTTATTACGGATTTTGCAAATTCCCAACCTCTTTTAGCTGCCTGAATATCTACTTCTTTATCCTGGGTATCCCAAGTGAAGCCCTCACCGGATATTATATGGGTTATATTTTCGAACTTTTTAAATATTTCCATCTCTCCGGTTCGCCACTTCCCTTTAATAAATTGTACAATTGCAACATTATATCCATGACCAACAGCTCTGAAGGCTGTACCGAAGGCTGCACTGCTTTTACCCTTTCCATCCCCTGTATTAACAACAATAATACCACGGTCTGTGGAAGCACTGTTTACCCTTCGCCTATGCTCTTTTTTAGTTTCTGCCATTTTTTCTTTATAACTATTTTCCATATCTACTCCCTAATGTTGCTAAATAGTCCAAGAGGTTATTTCTTGAATAAAAGATTCTATTGTATTTTATATCTGGTCTATCCAGAACTAACAGTTCAATACCAGTACCATTTACTGCTTCAATTTTCTCTTCAATATTTCCCTCTTTCCCACTATCCTTTGTAACAAGATATTTTATGCTGAATTTTTTTATATGTTCCAGATTATCCTCAAAAGAAAATGGGGGATTTTGAAATACTATCTGATTATGGGGAATATTCCCCCTATCAATATCCTTAATGGATGACTCAACAGGAAGAACCCTTGCATAAACTCTTTTACTATCAACAATTGCAGTAATTTCCCCAAGGTCTTTAACCCCGGTTGTAAAGAGAATATTCCCCTCTTTTTTATTTAGATAATCGCAAAGATCAGCAATTGTTACAAAGTGTTTACCAATGTTTTCAGGAATGCCCCTCTCTCTCTCAAACCTTAGGCTTTCAATATTTCTCTTTTTACAAGAAGCTAAAATATTAAGGGAAATCTCCTTGGCATAGGGGTGTGTGGAGTCAATTACAATATCTATACACTTTTCCTCTATTAATAGCTCTATATCCTTCTGATCTAGTTTACCAACTAAGGGGATGAGATTGGGACTTTCAGGTAGAAGAGATGCACCATACTCACTTGCAGATGAGACATATAGGGTATTATTACCATACAAAAGATGGGGGATTAACTCCCGGCCATTTTTTGTACCGGAAAAGAGCAGGATATTCATTCTACCTTCTGTAACCCCTTGGTGTTATCATCTTTCCATTTTTAACAAAAGTGTCGCTATTTCCCACAATTACAATAGTTGACATATCTATATCCACATCGCACATCTTTTCCAATGTTGTAATAAAAACTTCCTGGTCATCCCTTCTGGCATTTTTTACAATTCCTACAGGAGTTTCACTCTTTTTGTACTCCAGTAAAATATCCCGTGCCATCTCTATATAGTGAGGTCGCCCCTTACTTTTAGGGTTATATATACAGGTTATAAAATCCCCTGTTCCAGCTGCATGCAATCTTTTTTTTATAACTTCAATATCTGTTAAGAGATCGCTTAAACTGATATTTACACTGTCGTGAACTATTGGTGCACCAAGAGCTGCTGCTGCTGCATTGGCTGCCGTAATACCGGGAATAACAACAACTTCTATTTCAGGTGCCATTTCCAGAACAATCTCCTGCATAATTCCACCCATTCCATATACCCCGGCATCACCACCACTTACCATGGCAACTTTTTTTCCGGTTAGACTTATTTCAAGGGCTTGTCTACAACGGTCAACCTCCTTGGTCATTCCTGTTGTAAATACCATTTTATCCTGGATTAGTGGTTCTATTAGCTCTATATATTTACCATAACCTACTATTACATCGCACTCTTTTATTGCATTAATTGCTTCCACACTCATACTGTCACTGTTTCCAGGTCCAGTACTAACTATATAAATCACTATTATCCTCCCAAATTGATACTGTAATTCCACTCTCTGCAACTTTTTTAACCAAGCAATCTCCCCGGTTTGATGCCAAATATCCACTTGGCATGGAAACAGAACCTACCCCGGTAATTTTTCTTACAAACTCGGAGCTATCGAACATATCTTCAACTTCTTTTATTCTCTCTGAAGAGTATGTAATAAATGGAACTTTAAAGTAAGTTGCAAGTTCTACAATACCAACTTCATCTTTTTTTATATCTATCGAAGCAACTTTTGACACTGCCTTTATATTTAAATTATTACTATTTAAGACTCTTAGAACAAGAGCTTTTATAGTTTCCGGGTCTGAATCTCTTTTAGCCCCTACTCCAATAACAATATTTTTAGGTATTAATTGGGCATAGGGTAGTTTTATTCTTGGCTCTGTTCTATTACTAATTAAAACAACCCCATCCAGACCTGTTTTATCCATACTATCTACATCGTTCTGGTAAATTATTCCAATATTCTCGTTATTAATCATTCGAGATGTTATTTCCATCGCATCCTTAAAGGAGGCAATTGTTAATCCTCTCTCCTTAGCAATGAGATCAACAGCTTTTTTATTTAGAAGATCCGAAGCTGTTGTTATTACAGGAATAGCACCTATTTTATTACCAATTCTAACTGCAATATCGTTTGCCCCACCAAGATGCCCTGAAAGTACAGGAATAATAAATCTGCCATCTACCGATAGGCATAAAACTGCCGGGTCTATACTTTTATGTTTAATGTAGGGTGTAATATCCCTTACAATAATTCCCATGGCCATAATTCCAATAATGGCTTCATATTTATTAAATATGGAACCAAAATGTTTTTTTAAACCACCTATAATTGGTTTTAAACCCTCTTCCATATATTTATCTATTGTATAGATATCTATATCAAAGTGTTCTTTTAGTTTACGAGCCTGGGAGATAGATTGTCTGTTAAGAGTAATTACAGCCCAGGCCACTAATTTATTCCCTGCCTGTACTCGTGGGTAAAGGTTTTATCGTATAATTTAGATAAAGAGTATTCACAATCTATAAAATCCCCTACAAGAATCTGGGCTGTTTTGGTTATATCTGCTTCCTTTACCTTCTGGGCAATATTTTCCAATGTGCCTATTACAATTTTCTGATCCTCCCAGGTTGCTTTTTGTATTACAGCAATAGGAGTTGTCATTGGATAACTGGTCGATAACTGGGTTACAACTTTATCTATCATTCCTACTGAGAGAAAAATTGCCATACTTGCTCTATGAGTAGCAAGGGATTCAAGAGACTCTTTCTCAGGAACCGGAGTTCTACCCTCAACTCTTGTTAAAATTACTGTTTGAGAGACATCCGGCAGGGTGAATTCCCTGTTTATTGCTGCGGCCGCTCCGCAAAAAGAGCTTACTCCAGGTATTACATGGTACTCAATTCCCATTTTATCCAACCCATCCATCTGCTCTTTAATTGCACCGTAAATTGATGGATCCCCGGTGTGTACTCTAGCCACAAGAGAACCCTTATCTGTTGTGTGTTTCATAACTTCCAAAACTTCATCAAGATTCATTGTCGCACTATTTAATATTAAAGCACCCTCTTTTGCTCCACTTAAAACCTGGGGATTAACCAAAGAACCTGCATAAATAATAACATCCGCCGAATCGATAGCTTTTTTACCCTTAATTGTTATTAAATCCGGATCCCCCGGCCCGGCCCCTATAAATATTACTTTAGACATTAATCTCTCCCCTCTCTCCACTTATAATTGTTATTGGATTTTCAGCAATCATCATGTGAATATCCTTTATCTTTCTGCTTCTGCTAATATTTACAGATACAACCTCGATATTTTTAAAATCTCTCTGCTCCATCTGTCTTAAAATTTCACTGCAATTCTCAATAGTTATTGTATTTGAGACTAATATCCCACCGGGTTTTAAACTTTTATTTATATAGTTAAAAATAGAATCAAGATTTCCCCCGGAACCACCAATAAATATTCTGTCAAATTTTTTATCCTCAGGTAATGCTTCAGGAGCCAATCCCTTAATTATCTCTATATTATCAAGTTGGAATTTATCTTTGTTAGCTTTTATCAGTTCAACCCCTTCAGGATTTCTCTCAACAGCTGTAAGTATTCCACCAGCCATTGCAGCTTCTACTGTTATAGAACCAGTACCAGCACCAATATCCAAAATTTCCATTCCCTTTTTTATATCCAGTTTTGATAGGGTTATAGCCCTAACCTCAGATTTTGTCATGGGAACTTCGCCCCTTATAAATTCCTTATCATTCATCTCTTACTACTACCACACTTAAAACTTCAGGCTCATAATCCAATGCCTGGGATAAAGTTAATCTGCTAATTTTCTCATCCTTATAGGAGAGTCGCTCACCAACATAGAGAACCTTGTTATTAAAACCAGCTTCAATTAAAAATTTTGCAATATACCTTGAGTTATGTTCCAAATCCGTTAATACAGCAACCTCTTTATTTAACTTAAGGGCTTCTGACAAATCTGTTACTCTCCCGTGAAGACTAATCCACTTAGCCTCTTCATACCCAAGGTTAAGTTTTGAGTAGAAGTAGCTTAAAGAGCTTATACCTGGAATTGTTGTTATATTCTCTGGTTCTGCATACCTTTTAACAAAGGACAGAAGACTGTAAAAACCGGAATCCCCGGATACAACAACTGCTAAATTCCTCTCCTGATTCTCTTTTATATAATCACCTACTCTGCCAAATCCCAGAGATAGATCCAGGGTATCTTTAGCATGATTTTTTACACTATCAAGATTTCTTTTAGCCCCAATAACAACTGTTGCAGCTTCAATTATATTAATTGCTGCAGGTAATATATAGTCATAAGCCCCTGGGCCCAAACCTACTACATAGACCATAACTCTTTATCCTTTAACAAATTAAATCTATTTCCCCAATATGAGACAACCCCGTGGTTTGATGAAAATATTACTGTACTTACATTTATTTTATTATCTGTCCAATCCTGGCAAACCTGTGAACACCTTTTAGCTATATCTGTAAAAACAGAATTTAACTGATTTATCTCTATAAGATAGTCAATTGCCATCTCTGTTGTATTACAGAGGGCTATCTGATCCCTATCCTTTAAATTTAGATGTTTACAACTCTCCATTATTGACTGAACCCTGTTATCTCCATACTTTGAATGGGTATTAAACATTCCTGCTGCCAGTTTTACCATTTTGCCTGCATGCCCGACAATTACAAGATTTTTTATGCCGGCTTCCCATGCAGCCTTAACCATATAGCCTATAAAGTTACTTGTCTTCTGAAGTCTGGACTCTGGTATCGAGTATTCCTTTAAGAAATCAGTTCCAAAATTACCAAAGACATATATGAATGAGTCCCCGGGAGAGTTCTTAACCTTAACATTAAGTTCAACCTTTAAAGACTCCTTATATGCCTCTTCGGACATTGGTTCAACAATTCCCGATGTTCCTAAAATAGATATCCCACCAATTATTCCCAGTTTGGAATTAAAGGTCTTTTTAGCAATCTCCTCACCTTCAGGAATCTCCAGTGTAATCACAACACCACAACCCTCTGGAAGAACTTTTCCAACTTCACCCAGAATCATTTTCATGGGAACCGGGTTTATAGCAGGACTTCCTACAGGTACTGCCAGTCCCTTCTTTGTTACTATACCAATACCCTTCCCGGTTTTTATTACTATACCCGGAACTTCACTCCTTTCTGCAGTTGCAAAAATTTTTATTCCTTTAGTTACATCAGGGTCATCACTATAATTCTTTTCTACAAAACAGGTTACACTATTTTCAGTTATCCAAGTACACTCACCCTTAATATTAAGAATTATACCCTTGGGAGTATCAATTTTTACACTCCCGGCCTTAACTCCAGTGTATAAAATTTCAGTTGCCATTTTACTTACAGCTGCTGCGGTACTTCCTGTAGTGTATCCTGGTTCTTTATTAACCATAGATTTCCGGTCTTCTGTCAAAAAGAAAATTTCTGTTACACATCTTCTCCTTACCATACTCTTTTGGATTGTAGTCGAAGACTGTTAAAGTATCACCCTCAGCTGTGGAGCTTGTTTCCAACTCTCCATCACCATTATATACAGCTATACCACCACCGGTTTTCTCAAAAACCATATTTGTTGCTACAACCCATACACGGTTGTCGTAGCCTCTTGCGGGTAGGTACTTATTCCATCTGTTAACTCTTTTTTCAGGGTTATTACCATTAGCTGATGGGTTAAAAATAATTTTTGCCCCATTTAGAGCCATTTTTGTACATACTTCAGGGAAGTGGCTGTCATAGCAGAGCATAATTCCAAATGTAACTCCATTTGAAGTAAATACCGGTAGTGATTCACCCTGGGTAAAAGAGACCTTCTCCTTCTCCCCAAGATGTGTCTTTCTGTAGCTCTCAATTTTATCGGATATAATATATTGTACTATATAGTAGTTATCCTTCTCTCTCTCTATCCCACCAACAAGAGCAGTAATTGAGTTTTTTGAACAAATCTCAGTTAGTTTATCAAGATATTTTTTCTGTTCCTTCTCTCTGGATGATAAATTTTCGAAATTATAACCGCATAGTGTCATTTCGGGAAAACAGACTATTTTTGCACCCTCTTTAACTGCATCAGAAATAAAAGAAACTACTCTATTATAGTTAAATTCTATATCTTCCTTACTGGATTTTAATTGTACAACTGCTATTTTCATTTTATAATCCCAATTGTAAAGTATGGTAATTTTTTATCAAGAACAGTGATATCACTGGAAACTGTCTCATTCTCCATACCAATATTTGACATAAAAATTCCACTTCTATTCTCCTCTTCCAGTATTGTTTTTAATAGTTTCTGGTTAGATGAGACCTTCATTACAACAATATTTTTATGGAGTTTAAAAGCTGCTCTTAAGTTTTCTTCGGAATCTGTCATATTTATTATGCATAGGGACTCCTCCCCAATACACAGTGGAATTTTACCTAGTGCTGCACCGTTTAAAAAGGATGTGATTCCCGGAGTATACTCTATATTATCAATATATGGAGCAACATAGGAGAAGGTTGAGTAGACCGATGGGTCCCCAAGGGTAATAAAAACAACTTTTTTACCCTCTATAAGGTAGTTATTTATTGTATCACCATGGCTTTTAAAAAGCTCTTTTATACTGCTGTCCTCAGCAAAATTGGCAACCATAGGGAAATAAAAGTAGTCTACCAACTCCATATTTTTAATATAGGTTTTTACAATATTAAGGGCTGTGCTCTCTTTCGAGCCCTCTTTTTTAACCGGAGTTATAATTACATCAGCTTCTCCAATTAATCTTGCAGCCTTTACTGTAATTAGTTCACTATCCCCGGGGCCGACTCCAACTATATTAAAGGGCACTTTTCTGCTCCTCGTGGATTTTTAAAACAGCGTTCATAATTGCAGCGGCAACCGGACTTCCGCCTTTTCTACCACTTATTGATATATAGTTATAATCACTGTTTATTAATAGATCCTTGGACTCCTTTGCCCCTACAAAACCTACAGGAACCCCAACAATTACTCTATCCTTTGGTATTGACTCTCCAAAAAGTTCCATTAATCTTAAAAGTGCTGTTGGTGCGTTACCTATCAGATAAACTCCAATTTCACTCTCTTTAAAAGCCTTTTCCATTGCAATTATGGATCGGGTAACTCCCTGTTCTGCGGCTTTTTTAACAACATCCTCGTCATGGACATAGTTTACAATCTCTATTCCGTTTTTCTTTAAAAGTACCCTGTTAACAGCTACAGAGATCATGTTTGTATCTGCGTATATTTTCTTTCCATCTTTAACAGCTTTAAGAAGTTTTGTTATGGCATCCTTGCTAAATTTTACTAGATTCTCATATTCAAAATCAGCTGTTGTGTGTATTACTCTCTTAATAATTTTTAACTCTTCCGGGCTAAAGGATTCAGGGCTGGACATTTCTGACTCAATAATTGCCATACTTCCATCTTCTATCTCCATAGGTCTCTTTATATACTCCATTAACACTCTCCTTTTTTGTACCCGGCACATTTTTTTACAAAACCATGGGCAAATTTTATATTACTGCAGAAATGGAAGTGGGCGTAGGATGCTATTCCACCCCCCTTTTGGTAACCACACTCCCAACTATCTGAAACTTCTCCATTTCTGATCTTTTCAAGTTTGTAAACTGTTTTATTATCCACAAAAGCACTTGATCTGTGGAATTCATGTATTTTTATTGAGTCCTTATTATAGCTTAATTTTGCATATCCAAACCTTTGGAGACGTTTTGTCATCTCTGTTCTGCCCTTTAGCCAGCCAATCATTTTAAACTCTTCCCCATTTAAATCTATAAGGGTCTCGCAAAGATACATTAATCCCCCACACTCAGCTATATATGGCAGTCCACTGTTTAATTTTTTAAGAAGATCCTCTCTAAGAGCTGAGTTTTCACTAATCTCTTTGGCGAAGACCTCAGGGAAACCACCACCAATGTACAGTCCATCAATATTTTCAGGAAGTTTTTCATCATCCAGAGGGCTAAAGGGTACCCACTTAACTCCGTATAACTCGGACATAATCTCAAGACTATCCTTATAATAAAAATTAAAGGCTCTATCCTGGGCGATAGCAATTTTAACACCGGTTCTCTTTAAGTTTTCATCAAAAAAAGGGGTAAGTATCTCTTTTTCAGACAAAATCTCACATGGTTCAGATGCTATTTGTAAAACTGAATCAAGGTCTATGGTCTCCTCAATCTGCTCTGCCAGAATACTAAAGGTTTTATCCAGTTCACTCTGTTCACAGGCGGGAACCAGGCCTAAATGCCGCTCAGGCAGGGTAACAACACTGTTTTTTATTAGGTAACCACAGGGTTTTACATCGGTATAATACTCAATTGCACTTTTTAACAACTCATAATGTTTTTTGCTGCCTACATTATTAATTATTACTCCGGAAATTTTCAGGTCCCTGTCAAAAAGTTCAAAACCCTTTACTGTTGCTGCTAAAGATGAAGCAACTTTTGATCCGTCAACAACTAAAATTACAGGTGTTTTAAGAATCTTGGCTATTGATGCACTGGTTCCAACATCGCTCCCCACCTCTGCTCCGTCAAAAAGTCCCATAACTCCCTCTATAACAGATATATCTTTACCTTTAGAGTTTTTTGCAAAAAGATATTTTATCATGTCACTATTTAGAATATAGGAGTCCAGGTTACTGCAACCATTTTTTGTTATATATGTGTGGTAGGCACTATCTATATAATCCGGCCCGACCTTAAAGGGTTGCACCTGCATTTTTTTCGACAGTGCAGCCATTAATCCCATTGAAACTGTAGTTTTTCCAACGCCGCTTTTTGTTCCGGCTATTAAAATTCTCTTCATAATCTACCTGTAACTCATCTCTGGAATAAAGTGTGGGTAGTGGCTGTTTTCAAGGAATTTTCCCTTTAGATTAAACACTTCTTCCATTGTCTGGCTTGTTATTGTCTTCTCTGGGGCTCCCTGACCAATCAACTCAGCTTTTTTTAGAATTACAATATCACTGGAGTATTTTGCAGCCTGATTAATGTCGTGTAAAACCATTAGAATTGTGGTCTCAGTCTTCCGGTTTATCTCCTTAATTAACTCAAGAACCTCGAACTGATGGGAAATATCGAGATATGTTGTAGGTTCATCCAGAAGTAATATTTTTGGTTCCTGTGCCAGAGCCATTGCTATCCAAACCCTCTGTCTCTCTCCACCTGAGAGTGTAGCCACCTTTCGGCACTTATACCCTTTCATATCACACTTTTCCAGTGCCCAGTCAATAACTTCGTAATCCTTTCGGTTCAATCTCTTACCAAAGCCGATAAAAGGATACCGACCGTAGCTTACAAGCTCTTTAACACTTATATCGTAGGGAACAGATGGAGCCTGAGGAAGAAGTGCCATAGACTTGGCAAGCTCTCTGATTTTTATCTTTTTCAGATCCTTATCATGTATTTCTATAGAGCCACTGGAATATTTAAGGTTCCTGCTAAGTGCTTTTAAAAGTGTACTTTTACCACAACCATTAGGACCAATTATTGTGGTTATCTCCCCTTCATTTATATCGATATTAATATTTTTAAGGGCTACTTTCTTGTCATATTTAACTTCCAGGTCTCTTACTTTAATCATGTGCAATTCTCCCTCTTAACAGATATAAAAAGAATGGTACACCAAGTAGAGCCATTGTTATTCCTACAGGAATCTCCATAGGAGCTGCGACAAATCTTGATAGTGTATCGCAGAAAATAACTATACCTCCGCCTAAAATTGTACTTCCAATATATACATACTTATAATCAGAACCAACTAGGAGCTTAACAATATGAGGAACAATAAGGCCTACAAACCCAAGTAGCCCAACAATACTTACACTTGCAGCAGCAAGCAGGGAAGCAAGAGCAATAAATAGAAATCTTGTAAGTTCTACATTAACTCCAAGGGAGTTTGCAATCTCGTCCCCAAGCATTAGAACATTCAGGGTTTTTGAAAACAGCATTGAAAGGGTAAAACCTGTAACTGCATAGGGTAGAATAACCCAAATATCCGACCAGGTTGCCAGACTTAAACTCCCAATAGTAAAACTTAGGGTATCTGCCACCCTGTCTGGAAAAAATATAAGAATCAGGTTTATTAAAGCATTTACCAGGGAGGACACTGCAACCCCGGCTAAAACCATTCTTAAAGGTCTAATACCGTTTTTATAAGAGAGTAGATAGATTATTATAGTTGTAACAAATGCTCCAGCAAAAGCTGCAATGGGTGTTAAATAGACATAGGCTGGCAGAAGAACAATACATATAGTTGCTGCTAACCCTGCACCACTTGAAACTCCAATAATACTTGGAGATGCCAGACTATTTCTCATAACCCCTTGCAATATTGCACCGGATATTGAGAGGCACATACCTACCAGAAAACCAACAATCATTCTAGGGACTCTGATATTATAGATTATATGGTATGTTAAACCTTTTTTTTCTACAAAAAGAGCTCTTAAAATATCATTTAATGAAATATTGGTTGCACCTAAACTTATACTTAGAATAATACTTAAGCATAAAAAGAGGAACATAATTACAAGTGCTACTCTCTTATCCATTAATTCTCCCCAAAAACTTCGGGATACATAACCTTTGAAAGATATTCAAAAGCTTCACCGTATAGCTCGTTTGCCTTATACACAAAGTACTCTTTTGGTAAGAAGTATACTCTTCCATTTTTAACAGCATTAACTTCGTTCCAAACCGGGTTTGCAGAGATCATTTTCTCAACATTTTTCTTTACACCCTCTTCATCACCCATAGGTGAAAACAGGATAATATCAGGGTTTTGTGAAATTATTGCCTCTATACTAAAATCAACCCTTGTCTCTCCCGATGCAAGAACATCAGAAGCTTTCATTATATTCTCACCACCAAGAGCTTTAACCATCTCACCGGTAATTGCAATATCTGAATCCAGACTTAAACTCTTTGTTGAAGCAAAGATTGCTGCAACCTTTGGTTTGTTTTTTATACTTTTAGTTTTTTCTACAATTGCATTTACACTATTTATTACAGGTGTAATATTTGCCTGGTATACATCCTCTGTTCCATTAATCTTACTAAAAAGAAGTACATTCTCCTTAAATCTCTCATAAGGATTTATTGATGTATCAATTATCATAACCTCTTTACCCATATCTCTTAAAATTGGAACAAGTGCTACATGACTCTCATAGTTTGCAGCAAGTATTACCAGGTCCGGCTCCAGTGCAATAATTGATTCAAGACTGATATTACTAGCAGTACCAAGATCGTATAAATCCCATGCCTCTTCAGGAACATTTATTTTACCTTTTACCTTTGCAACAGCCTTACCACCCGCAAAATACCACTGACCAAATATAGAGTTATAACAAACAACAACTCTTTTTGGAAATTTAGTTATTGTTGTCTCTGTCTGAAACCTGTCTACATAGGTAACTGTAGTATCTGTCTCATTAATAATAAATTCCGCTGCAGGATCACTCTTCTTTTCTGCAGTTCCATTGGAAAATAGCGGCATCGATAAAATTGCTACTAATAGCATAGATATAATTACTCTTCTTTTCATTTTCTCTCCTAAAAAAATTATGTTGATATCTTTAAACACTTTCGATAAGCAAGTGTTTGAAACAGAATAAAATAGGCAAGCAGAATAAAAATGCTCCCTAAATAAAAACTTTTATACATACTTATTGATCTTAAAATTGCAGATGCATGGGTTAATGGCATAAGATAAACCAACTCTCTTAAAAATGGTGGTAGCTGATTAGTCGAAAAAAATGTACCACACAAAAAAGTCATCGGTAACATAACATAGGTTCCAAACCTGTTCATATCTGCATGGGAGTTAGCAATTAATGCCCCCAACATTCCTAAGGAACCAAAAACCAAACCATTTAAAAACATAATTGCCATGAATCCCGGAGTTATATTTAGAGTTATATTAAAAAATTTTCCAATAACAACTATTAGTAACCCAGAGTAGAGTCCTCTAAAGGCTCCAAACAGGGACTTACCGAAACAAAGGGTAAAAATTGATATTGGAGCTATTAAAAACTGTTCAAAACTCTGGTCATAAACTCTGTTGGTAATTAATTTTACCGAAATTGCCTTGTAACTACTGTTCATTGTTGTTAGAGCAATTACCCCGGGCAGTAGAAACTTCAGATAACTAACACCACTTAAAGAAGTACCACCAGTTACCCCAAGTCCGAAGGCTACAATATATAAAATAGGATTAATAATTGCACTTATTGATATTTTAAAGAAATGTCTTCTAAAAATAACCCACTCATCCCAAATTACAGGTTTTAACTCCTTAAAAAATCTCACTATTCAAGCCTCCTGTCTTTTGTAAATGATACATAAACATCTTCCAGGTTTGTTTTTCTAATATGAACTTCACCATCAAGCTCTACAGCAGCAGCCGAAGCCTCCTCTCTGTTATCAAAATAGAAATATTCTGTATTGTTTCCATTAAAGTTCTCAAGAATTACTGGTTTTATCCCTTTCATATGCTCAAAAGGGGAGGCCTCTTTAACAACAGAGCCTCTACTCATAAACCCAATAACATCACAGAGAATATTTGCTTCCTCAATGTAGTGAGTTGTTAAAATTATTGTAAGACCATCAGTCTTAAGTCGCTTAAGAAGATCCCAGATAACTCTTCTTATAGCTGGGTCCAGTCCAATTGTAGGTTCATCTAAAAATAGAACAGATGGTTTATGAAGCATTGACCGGATAATCATTAGTTTTCTCTTGTTCCCCCCGGAAAGAGTCTCTATCTTCTTATTTCTCATTGTACTCATCTCTGCGAAATTCAGTAATTCATCAATTCGCTGTTTAATAACTCTGAATTTCATGTTATGCAGTAGTCCATGAAGAACTAAAGTCTCATAAACCGTTGTCTCTTTCTGAAGACTAACATGTTGGGGAACAACACCGATAATTGTTTTAACATCTCTGGATTTTCTGTTTACAATTTTTCCATCTATTAAAATCTCGCCACTATCCGGAGTGAGTAACATAGACAGCATCTTTAAAGTCGTTGTTTTCCCTGCTCCATTAGGGCCTAACAAACCATAAAACTGACCCTTTTTTATACTTAGATCAAGGTTATTTACCGCTGTAAGGTCAGAGTATTTTTTTACCAGTTTCCTGACTTCTATCATACAGACTCCCCTTGAAGAAAATTTAATATTTTTAATAGGTCTGAGACAGAGAAAACATCCTGCCCCTCTAAATTTAACTGCTTAAATAGGTTTAGTATTTCATCTGAATTAAAGTCTTTATATAAGTAGAAAAATTGTTCCAGATCAGGAACAGTTATAGAGCTTTTCCTGTTAAAAAACTCGGTTTCTCCCTCTTTAAATGGTTTTAAAAAGCCGTGCATAACAACTGTTTCAATGTCATTAAAATCCTTATCCAGATAGTAAACATCCTGAAAACTTCCATAGAGATGGTTATATTTCTTAAAATCATAATATCCTGTATCGGTTACTGTAAATGTTTCCAGGTTTAGGTAGTTATATACTGTTCTGGCAAAAAGTTCTCTTGTTAGTTTTTTATCTCCCTCGTAGGAGTATTCAGAACCGTAAACAGCTCGGTTTATCTCTTTTACTCCATCAATAATTCTAAAGGTATAGTTAAAAAAAACTGATGACAGTTCCATAAAATTTCCATTTTTTACAGCATCAATACTGTTGTATCTGCTGTTTTGAGAGACAGAATTTCTGCTAGCACCTAAAAACCCCGGGCCAGTTACTGTAAAATAGTAATCAATATTCCTGTTATTATCCTTAATAAAATTAAAACCTGCTTTTACATATTCCTGATCTTTTTGTAATAGATTTTTTTGGGGATTGATTATCTCTACACCAGATAGTGTAAATATTCTATAAAGTAAGCTGTTGTTGGATAAGGTGTAATATCCTCTCTCGGAAGTCTCAACAAATACGGATTTTCTATCACTATGTTTCCTGAAATTTTCCTCAAGTAACCCTATATCCCTTTTAAACTGGGACAAAGAACTCTCAGTATTGCAAGAAGTAAGGATTCCAAGTTTTCTAATATAGTAATCAAAATCCTCTAAACTCTCGGACATTAGATTAACAACACTAATTCCTGCTGTTTCCAACCTGGAAAGAGGCTTATTAAACCGGGGAATCATACTTGGTTCAATAAGAACATAATCAGGATTAATTCTGATTATCTCCTCAACATCATAGGGTTTAGATATATCATATTTCTGTTTTTTATTAACTTCAAAGGGGAAGATTGATCCTCGATCTACACCTGTAATATTTTTTGAAGCACCAATAAAGTATAAATTCTCTGTATGGACTGCCGAAAGTGAGATAATAGAGTTAAAACCCGGGTTAACAGCAATTAAATTACCGCTTCTGTCTACAAAGGATTTTCCAGAAAGGATATCCCCGGACTTCCCTGTTCCACCTACTTTTACAGGAACCATTGAGAGTAGCAAAATCAGAAATATAAATAGAATCCCTAAAGGAATTTTCTTTAGCATCTACTATTTAAAATCCCTTACTGCCTCTTTGGCATGTTTTACAAAAAGCTCTCTGATTTCAGGTTGCTCACCCATTCCCTTAAGTTGATAATCAACCTTGTAACCCATGGACTTTAACATTATCTTCCAGCTGTCAGCCTCATCCCCGGCCATATCGTTAAAGGCATGGTCTCCCGCTACTATCATAAAAGGAATTAACAATATTTTTTTGTAGTTTTTCTTTTTAAGATCCTCTACTACATTATCAAAAGTTGGGAAACCTTCTACAGTTCCCATGTATATATTACTGTAGCCTAAATGCTTAATTACAAAATCAAAGGCAGGATAGGCACTGTTTGCATGGTGGGGAGTTCCGTGTCCCATATAAACAACTGCGGTTTCACTATCAATTTCCGGCAAATCCTTAACCAGAGCCTCTGCAACTTCTGTATAGTCTGACATAGAGGATAAAAGAGGTTTACTCACAATCATTCTGGAGAATTTATCTTTAAATGGTTCAATTGACTCAATAATTTCATCATACTCATCACCATTTATTACAAGGGTTGGAACTATAAGAACCTCACCATATTTTTTTCTGTAAATCTCCTCTATAGCCTGGGAGACATTCATATACTCTATATTATCTCTATCTTTATATATATTGATGATAATCTGAGACGTAAATGCTATAAATTTATCATATTCGGGAAAAGCTTCGCTAATTACTCTTTCAGTTTCATCTATATTTAATTTTCTTGTCTCTACAAAACTTGTACCAAAACTAACTATTAAAACAGCTTTTTTTGAAATATTTGTATTAACACCGGAACAGCCGGATAAAATTAAAACAGCAAAAATTAAAAGATTTTTTAACAAGAATTTAAAAGGTCTCCCCTTATACATATATCTTCCTTTTTATAATCTACAAAGATAGTATGAATAAACGGATCTATACATTAGGTATATAAAATAATCCATTCGCCTCTATATCCCGTAGAGTTAAGCAAATTTTCAATATAGGCAGGTCTTCTGACTTAAGCGTTAAACATTATTCAAACCTTCCCGAATTACCAGTGGCACATTATGAATAACTAAACTATTACAGCGGCGGGACCGTGCAGGATTCGAACCTGCTTCCCTATTATCTATGGGGTCATAGCACCTATACTGAAATTATTATATTGTTAAAATAGTATTTAGATTATAAATATCTTTCCTATTTTTGTATTTTTTTATGAAGCAGTTTAAATAATTACAAAACTACCACGCCTTTCCATTGGATTTAAACATTGTAAGTGTTCTGGCTATATCCTCTTTTATCGCCTCTATTGACCATGCAGATATATCTGTATAGTAGGTTTTACCCTTTGCCTCGTTTAATCTTCTTTTAACTTCCTGGGCAACAGTGTAGGACATATTACTAAAATAGTTTATTTTTTTTGTTCCGTACTCTATAGCTTTATGAAAATCCTTCTCCTCCAACCCGGAACCACCATGCATTACAAGTGGAGCATCTGTTAACTGGTTTATTAGTTTTAATCTGTCAAAATCCAGTTTTGGCTGCTTTGCATAGACACCATGGGCCGTTCCATAGGCTACAGCTAGAGCTGTAATACCGGTTCTTTTATAGAATTCATCAGCTTTATATGGGTCAGTGTATAAGTCCGGGTTCTCTTCCACCTCTTCATCTTCGCACCCTTCAGGTCTTGTCAGTTCCCCTAACTCAGCTTCTACAGATACTCCCAATGCTTTTGCAATTTTAACAATACTTGCAGTTAACTCAACATTCTCTTCAAATGGGAGTTTGGATCCGTCAAACATTACTGAAGTAAACCCGGCTTTCATAGCACGAACAACAGCATTATAACTCTCCCCATGATCAAAATGTACACACACAGGAACCTTGGCTCTTTTTGCACAATCTATCATTATTGGTCCAAGTTCCTCAATTGAAACCAGAGGCTCGTGGGCTTCTGCCAAAGCGATTATTACCGGAGAATTAACCATCTCTGCACCGGCAATTACTCCCCTAATCATATCCTGATTCATAACATTTACCGCACCAACAGCATAACCACCATTAATATTTTTATCAAACATCTCCTGTAAAGTAACTAATGACATTACATACCTCCTATATAGCTCTGTAATTTTGTTGATAGACCACTTAGATCCTGATTCTTTAAAAACTTTCTGGTAGGAAGGTTTGTTCTTCCACCAAACTGCAGTGCAACTCTTGAAGCAAAATATGCTGCAAACTCCATCCTTAAACCTAAAGGGAGGTTATCAAGGAGTGCAGAGGCATAACCTGCATGGAAGGCATCTCCGCAACCTGTAGTGTCCACAGCCTTAACCTTAAATGCACTTTGGTGTGAAATTACACCATTTTCTATACCCCAGCTTCCGTTTATACCATCTGTTACAATTACTATTCCTTCGGTCCAGGAAGAAAGCTCTTTTAAAATATCCTCAATTTCCATTAATCCGGTTAACTCTTTAGCACCAGTTAGGGGGAGAATTGTATCTGTTCCCAGGGACATTGCCCTTTGCATTAATCCCTTATCTCCAGTTTCTATATCCAGAACCGATCTTTTACCATATTTTTTTGCATATTCAAGAGCTTTAATTGAAGCTTCACTCTCATATCCATCAACAAGGATAATTTTACTCTCTTTAATAACATCCTCAGAAACTTCGGACTCCTTTAGATAGTTATAATTATTTGTGCTGTAATATACAGTTCTCTCCCCATTTTTTGGATCAATTGCCACAACAGCAACTGCTGGCTGGGCGTCTTTACACTCAATTAGGAGTCTGTCAGAAACACCATTCGCTTTTAACTCTGCAACCGAGATTGTACTTAAAAGGTTTTGTCCTTTTTTTCCTAAAAACCCCGTTTTCCAACCAAGGTTAGCCAAACCGCTTGCTGCATTTCCAGCAGGAGCCCCCCCCTGGACAACCAGCCTGTTTATCTCATGCTTCTCTCCGTAAACAGCATTGGGAGGAAGTTCAAATAGAATATCTACAACATTTAAACCAACTACTACAACATCAAACTGATCTGCCATTAAAATCCCCCTAATTAATACTGTATCCACTCATATTTCTGCTTTCCGAGTGCTCTATATTCTCAACTCCCAAAAAGTGATTCATCATTTTTAAATCCCGTAACCAGTGTCCATAACCTAAAGACCAGTGGTGGTCCAACCCGTTACTTAAGATTGTTCCCATTATTGTATCTACAGTAAGTGGTGCTTCCGGCTCCAACTCCCCATAAGTCCCTCTAAATGCTGCTTCACAATCCCTCATAGTTCCCTGCCAACCATACATCTTGCCAGATTCCGGGTACTGATATCGAACCATAGTAACTTCTCCAAGCTCCATTAAGAACTCAATCATTAATCCTACTGCAGTTTCCGGATCATCATTCTCCAGTATTGAGTGGGTATGTGCTTCAAATTTTGTTCCATTTTTCATTAATCTTGTAGCAGTTGACCCACAGTGCCACAATCCAAGTCTGTTTTTCTCTATATCAGCTATAGATATATCGAGCATTGCAGGAATTGATTTTCCTTCTGAGATAAAACCTAAAGCAAGGGAGGATATTAAACCGTTCATATCACCCTCTTCTGTTGTAATTAAACCAAAATCATTTAAGAGTGCAACTGCTCCATCGGAAGCACAACCATAAACGTCAAACATTTCAGGCCAGCTTTTAACTGCGCAACCAACATACCCCTTCTCTACTGAAAGATCCAGAATTCCCAGAGCTAATCTCAGTGTCATAAAAATCTGCTCATCCGGAACATTATTAAAGCCACACTTTGGAGACTCAATAATTGCATCTCTTAACTCTTTAAGAAATTTATCATCAAACTTCTCTGCTCTTCTAAAAACAACTTCAATATCAGTTCTGTCTACCCTTAAACCAAATCTTTTTAAAACTTTAAGTTCATCTATTTCGCAATCATAAAACCCTGGAACCCTTGAACCTCCAAGATTTAATACTTTGGCATTTTTAAAATGAAAAAGTGCTCTTGTACTATTTAAAAATGATGAAACATAGGGATGTAGTTCACTGTCTACAGATTTTTGGAACCACACATATTTTACATTTAATGTATTAAAAATCCCCAGAATAAAGTTCTGGCAGCACATACTGTTTGCACTAAGTCTCTCCCCTCTCTCTTCTGGAAATGACCAGCTTAATACAGGAATTTTTGTCAGGGATAGAAAACGACCTAAAACAGCTCCAACCTCACCATCAGTAAATGATGCATGAAAGATTATAACTCCATCTATTCCCTTATCCAGATTGGAATTAAGAAACTGGCTTAGTTTATCTGCATTTTCAAATGGTTCAGGTGATCTGACAATTTCAAACAGTTCGGAATCTGTACTATTCTCAATTTTTTCAACTGCCTTATCATATCTTTTACATGTTTCATTCCATGGAAAGTGAGCTTTTACCCCACATCCAACCACAACAATTCTTGATTTTCCAGGTTTTGCCAATCTAGGAATTACTTTTTCAATTATACTGTTAGCTATACCCTCTGCAGGTAAATTTTTGTATGTTAATAAACTCTCCATCTTATTTATCCCCCTAAATTGCTTTCATTCGCAATCATGATTTAATAATAGATGCTACAGAAAAAAAAACTCCACTTCTTATATCATAAACTGATACTTTTTTGATATAATTAAGTAATACAAGCTCCGCATTTTACCGACATTAAAAAAAAGTACCAAAAAACACAAATAATTAATAAAAAATTAATCTTCTGGATTTTTGTATTTTTTTTTATTAAAATATCAATATTGAAAAAATTTTTTATATAAAAGTAGGAAAAAAATGATAACTAAAGCAAATAGAAACGATATTACTAGATTATCAGAGATACATGTTTATGGCTGGCGTCATGCTTACAAGAACATAATAAGTGATGAAGAGTTGTTTAAAAACATCAATGTTGAGAGATCAAAATCTATTTTCAGTAAAATAATAAATGAAGAGAAAGAGAATCTTGATATTTACAATGATGGAATAGTAAAAGGATTTGTTATTCATGATAACTCACGGGATTCCGATTGTGATAATAGCTATGAAGTTAAAGCTATATATGTAGAGCCAGCTTTTATAAATAATGGTATTGGTAAGCAACTTCTAAAAAATGCAGAAGAGAGCTGTATAAAGTCAAACTTAAGTAAAATAAGTATATGGGTTTTGGAAGAGAATTTAAAAGCCAGAAAATTTTACGAGAAGAATGGTTATACTCAGGATGGTTCAGAAAAAACTATAGAATCCTGGGGTGTAAAGGAGATAAGGTACAGTAAGAAGTTAAAATAAATAATTTTCAGGTTTATATATCCAGTATCTTCTAGTTAAAACCCCTTCAAAAACAGGTTTATCTAAAAGAACTCCTCCACAATTTTCTATTGTTTTAGAAGATGCCAAATTACTGTCGTCACAGGTTATTAATATTTTATCATACTCATTATCCCACAAATTCTTTAACATCTCTCTAAGCATAGAGGTTGCAACTCCACTTCCCCTCTCTGAAGGTTTAACTCCATAACCAATGTGCCCCCCATTTATAAGAAGTCTATCATTTAACTCGTGCCTTAAATGTATTGAACCTACTATTTTGCTTCTATTATCTGCATAAAAATAGAGGGTTGAGGGAACAAAACCCGATTCATAGACGGTTTCGGACTCATCCCATTTCCATTTCTCCACAAGTTCAGGAAATGACTTATTTCCTCTTTTTGAAGCTGCTGGAACTATTAACTCTCCACTTTTTTCCCACTCATCAATATATTCAGAGTAGTGTAATTCATCAATTTCACTGTATTTTAGTAACTTCATTATATAAGAATCTCCCATACATATGAGTCATCAGTCTCTAGATGAAGAGAAAAACCCAGGGATTTATGCAGATTTATTGATTGGTTATTGCTTTTAAAACTTCTGCTTAGAAGCTTTTTTACTCCATTAATTCTGCAATCCTCTATCATATCCTTCATTATTAAACTTCCTAAGCCCTGTTTTTGCCTATCCGGTTTAATTGCAATATCAAATGTATGTGCAGAATTACTCTCTATATTATCCCTTGGCCATAGAGAGTAGCGATAGAAACCAATAATTTCATTATTATCTATTAAATACTTTACTGTATCTGTTTCAACATTGTGGCTTTTAGTCATCTCTACTATTTTCTCGGAGTCATCAATATTCCCGAACTCAATAGGCCACTCTGCATTAATCAGTTCAATAATTTCTTTATAATCGGGTATTCCATCTATTTTTAATAATTCCATTATTACCCACTTTTTAGTTATAATTTAGTATAAAACTGTACTTAGGTATTAAATTATTTCCTAGTTACTCTCTTTACTCATATATATTGTATAAACATCTGAGGTGTTAAATACCTGGGTAGTATTTTTATACCCCTCTTTAGAAAACTCCAGCTCTATCTCTTTTCTCTCTATAGAGTTACTCAAGCCTAAGGTTTCTCCACTATATCCGAAATGACTCTCTCCAGATTCCCCTGTGAACCCTTCTACTTTACTATCATTTGACAATATATCATGATTAATACTTCTAAATGAAACTTCCGATATTGGTTCTTTTGTCTCTAAATCGACAACGGTGAACTTTACCGATACATAATAAATTCCGGAACAGTTTAAAAAAATTGATGACAACAATAATACCATTAAAACTTTTTTCATTTTTTACCTCTAATTTTATATTTTTTAATAAAATTATTATCATTTTTATAAATAATAAATTCAATAATAAATTCTATTCTTGTAATTTTTTTTACAATTTTTTACCAATTCAGCCCGAGAACCTCTAAAACTCAGTATTTTATAAGTTTAAATCTATATGTAAGAAGCTTTCCAATTATAATAATCTTTAAATTACAGTTTGATAAAAGGATGTATTGTAATTAAAATATAGGTAGAGAGGTTCATTATGTTTAATTGGGTAACAGCACTTTTAGGAGTTATTTGGTCTATAGCTTTGGGTATGTTTTGGTATAGCCCAAAAGTTTTTTTCAAAAAATGGCAGTATGCCCAGGGTATTACCGACGAAATGATGCAAGAGGGAAATCCTGGAAAAAGCATGATACTTGGAGTTATTGCAAATGCAATTTCCGTTATTGCCTTCTGTTTTGTTCTGGGTTTTCTTAATCTGGATGGATGGTTAAAAATCTGCGGATTCTCACTTTTAGTAAGTATTGGAATTATTACTGCTTCAGATATAAATAATGGTGCATTTAGAATGACAAAGCCTGTTGTATTTTTAATAGATGGTGGTTACAGGGCTATTATGTATATTGGAATTGGCGTTATTTATAGCTTTTTAAATTAGGAAAGAATTATTAATGGAAAATCAACGAATTTTTACAATGAGTTTTGGCAGTGTTTATAAACTATATATAAACAAGGCAGAAAGAAAAGGTCGAACAAAGGAAGAAGTTAATCAGATTATCTTCTGGTTGTTTGGATATAACAGCAGTACTCTGGCAAAAATTCTGGAGGATGAAACAAACTTTAAAGACTTCCTGAATGATGCTCCACAACTTAATCCTTTAAGGGAGAAAATAACGGGTGTTGTCTGTGGCATAAGAGTCGAAAACATTGAAGATCCACTTATGAAGCAGATTCGTTATCTGGATAAACTGATTGACGAGTTGGCTAAGGGAAAAAAGATGGAGAAGATTTTAAGAACATAAATATATAATTGTCATTTTCTGCTAAAATTTATGGCTGAGAGAATTCCAATTGGTATAAAATATAAACACCAAAAACATAGGACTGAGGTCCCAATCCAGTCATTGTCACTAGCACCCGGTTTAAAAAGGCCAAATAAAGGAATAGTAAAACTGCTTATAAAAAATAAACCATGAAAAACCATTAGCCTCCGAAGCCAAATATTATTTTTTGTCTCTTTATTAATAGTTAGTCCTGAAAAAAAAGTTGATAACCCCATAATTCCATATCCTAATAAATCATAATTAAAAAACAGTCCAAATTTTGAGTAATCAATAATTTGCATTGCTTGTTCGTTATAATTGTGATAAATCACAGATGTAATTTGAGCATAATATACTATCAATATAAATACTGCATAGATTCCGGAGAAAACAGCACCTGTATACCCTGCAACTTTTCCATCACCTGAGCTATAAAAACAATTTGCACATATCATTGGAATAAAGCTAAATGCTATAAATATTGATGACATAAACCCACCATAGTCATTACCTAGCAGTAAAAATAGTAGAAACATTGCCGTTGCTACAGAATTAGTTACAGAACTGTAAAAACCAATTTTTTTATTCATGAGATATCTCCAATGATATCTTTAACAAGCTTCATTTTTTCTTCCATAGAAATAACCTCTTCAATTCTGAGGGTTTTGCATTTAAGCTTTTCCATCCACTGGTAGTGAAGTGCTTTGCTTCTTATATCCAGTCCGCCTTCATCATATTCTGCAGCCCACTTCATTAATTTTAAATAAATCTCATGCTGTTCATGACCTTTAAGGATTTTATCACCGTAAAGCTTTTTCTCTCTCTCTTCCAGTCTTTTCATTCTTACCTTCTTCGGTATATACAGAAAGATTGCAAGGTCAAAATCATTAATTAGATAATCTCCCCATCCGCATAATGAGCCTGATAAAACCCATCTGTCATGCAATTTTAAATCCCTATCCAAAAGCTCTTTTCTTTTGTCTAAAGCTCTTATTATCTGATAAGGTGGATTAGTAGGCTCCCAATAATAGTTGTCTGTATCAAGATGATTAAACCCCAACTCTGCTGATATACGTTTACCTAAAGTTGTTGTCCCGGAGCCTGAAGCTCCAAAAATATGTATATGTTTTATCACTGCTAAAAATCCTGATTTTATTATTTATTAAATTTTAACATAAATTGTTGTATTGGTCTTTATTTTTTTATTCCATAATTATATCAGGTTTTTATCTTAACTATTTAAAGCTCTGGGTTTCCTCATAAATCGGTCATGGTCTCTTTGAAATCCATATTTTTCATATAAATTATGGGCATCCCTGGTAGCTAAAATCCCCAATAATTTAGAAAATTTACTATCAGATACAATTATATCAACCAATTTTTTCCCAAGACCCTGATTTTTATACTCTTTATGTATAATTACATCACATAGCCAGTACATTGTAGAGAGATCGGTTACAACCCTGGCAAATCCAACTTGCCTGTTTTCTGTATATACCCCATAGCAAATGGAGTTTTGTATGCTAGATTTTATAACTTCCAATGATCTATCTTCAGCCCAATAGGATGATCTGATTAAATCTTCTACATCATCAATTTTTATTAAATTTTTATCATCAGTAAATAAAAACTCATTAAAAAAAAATTGCATTTTTAAACCTCAATAAACTATCTTAAGTCAAAAATCAGAATATTTCAATTTTTCGAGAAATTTGTATTTGACTTTTGTAATTTCTCTATCTAAAATAATCAATATGATATCAAAATGATATCAATGTAAATAAAAGTATTAGGAGAAATAAATGGATGAAAAAATTTTAAACAAAAACAAGAATGGAATGTTTGCACTTCTTGCAATTACTCTGGCATACATAGGATCAATTGTTCTTTGTATTTTTAGTGCAATAGGAATGAATACTTTTCTACTGGTTATTAGTATTATATGGATAAGCCTGGGGTGGTTTCCATATTTTGGTCTCAGAATACTAAAACCTCAGGAAGCACTTGTTGTTACACTTTTTGGAAAATATGTTGGGACATTAAAGGGTGATGGATTCTACTATATAAATCCATTTAGTGGGAGTGTAAATCCAGCAGCAAAAACAAGACTTAAACAGAGTGGAGATATTGAAACCGGAAAGAGTTCAAATGTATCCTTAAGTGGTTATGGGATAAACCTTAATGGTTCAAATGAAATGTTAAATAAGAAAATTTCATTAAAAATTATGACTTTAAGTAATAATAAACAGAAGATAAATGACTGTTTGGGGAATCCAATTGAAATATCAATAGCTGTTACCTGGAAAGTTATAGATACTGCAAAAGCTGTTTTTAATGTTGATAACTATAAAGAGTATCTATCACTACAGTGCGATTCTGCATTAAGAAGTATAGTTAGAACCTACCCTTATGATTTGGCTAATAATATTGATACTACAGGGGATGGAATTCCGGATGAGGGAAGTTTACGTGGTTCAAGTGAAACCGTTGCCCAAAAAATTAAAGAAGAAATACAAGCAAAAGTTGCTGATGCAGGTCTGGAAATTGTAGAGGCAAAAATTATATATTTAGCCTATGCTCCTGAAATAGCAGTAGCAATGCTTCAAAGACAGCAGGCCTCAGCAATTATTGATGCAAGAAAAATGATTGTTGAAGGTGCTGTAGGAATGGTTGATATGGCACTGGAACTTCTTGAAAAATCCAACTCTGTTAAATTAGACGAAGAGAGAAAAGCAGCTATGGTTTCCAACCTTTTAGTTGTTTTATGTGGTAACAAGGATGCACAACCAATAGTTAATTCAGGGTCATTATATTAATGCAATTTTATATGGCAAATAATCGAGTGAAATTTTGAAGAAACAGATTCCTTTAAGAGTATCAGAAAAACTATATAGCGAACTATCAAAATGGGCAGAAGATGATTTCAGGTCAATTAATGGACAGATTGAGTATTTACTAACAGAGTGTGTAAAACAGAGAAAAAAGAGTGGTAAATATGTATCTGATCAAATTGATAAACCCATAGATTTAGATATTTAGCATACTTTTATACAAAACTTTGCAACATATGCCCTGTAAAAATCAGGGCGATAATTATTTCTATTCTCCGTCGTATGACTCAACTATTAATGGAAGAACCTGGGTAACTTTGTGGCCTGCAGGAGGTAAAGCTATTAATACAGAATGTATAATTTCTTCTTTCGTTGCACCGGCATCCTTTGCCAGTTTAACATGGTATGGAATTCCATTCTCAGAACCCAATACTGCTAATACACTTATATAGATTAAAGCTGTTGTTTTAGGATCCAATACATTAGCTTTTGATATGCTACTTACCATTTCTGCCCAGGCTTTAGCATGGTCTGGTGCTTCTTTGTTAAAAGTTAAAAATGCATTACTTATTTTATTTGACATATATCTCCCCTGTTTAAATATAATTCCAGTATAAATGAACAGCTAAATTGTTACTTCCACTTCTTTGCAATATTTTTTCATTGGTATAAACTTAATTCCATCTTTTTCTTGTAAAGCATCAACAGTTTTAAATCCTAATTTTTTGTAGATGTTTTCAGAATATATTGATGAATTTACTGTGATAAAATCAATTTCACTTAAATCATTACGCAAAACTTCATTTAATAACTTTTTTCCAATTCCCAAATTATGATACTTTGAATCAACAAAAAACAGAGATATATGGTTTTTATCTCTTACTTCAATCATGCCTGCTATTTGATTCCTTATTCTACAAGTTAAAATTTTATTACCACTTTTATATCGTTTTAATAATTCTTCACTTTTAATAAAATTTTTGAATGTTTGCTGTCCCTCATAGGTATAATTAATTCCAATAAATTCATCAAAAACTCTATCCACCATTAAGGATATTTCATTTTCATCACCAATTCTAAAACTACCTATTGTTAATTCTTCCATATTTCCTCTTTATTCTTTATTATTAGTTCAAGTCTGGTTAGATGAAAATGGTTATTTCATCTTCCATGAATTTCAGGATGCTGCAATGCATGGGCATCAACACACTTAAATATTGTCTTATTTTTTATACCATCTTCATGACTAATTAAATGAGTGACTCCAGCTACAATCTCTACACATTGCGTAACTCCAAACCTGAGTTTATCAGAATGTTCCAGTCTCAAAATTTCCTTCACGGCGATACTTGGCAATAATAACCCCTTTTGATGTAGCTTTACTCTGAATCAGCTTTAAAGATGCCGGCATTGTTCCATTAGAGAATAATCTTTTACCTGTTCCAATTAATACAGGATAAATTTTTAGCCACAATTCATCAACCAAATCTTCTTTTAAAAGTAATTGAACCAGAGAATAACTACCATGAACTTGCAATTCATGACCATCCTCTTTTTTTAATTCTTTTATTTTAGTAACAATATCTCCATTAATTTTTACTGAGTTTTTCCAGATTTCACTGTTCTCTGGTATAGTGTTTTGAGTAACAACATATTTTGTTGTACTGTTAATAGTACTCTGGGGATCAATTATCGGCCAGCTTTCCATAAAAACATCATAGGTTTTTCTTCCTAAAAGTAGATCAAACTGATGACCCATCTCCTCACCCATTTCTGCTTCCATTTCATCATCCCAATATGGAACTGACCAGCCACCGTATTTAAAAGAGTTCTCTTTATCCTCCTCAGGACCTCCAGGTGACTGCATAACACCATCAAGAGTGATAAAAGATAAAACAATTATTTTTCTCATAATATGTCCTCCATTATAATCTTTACAGGTAAATTATAAGACATTTATTGTTTTTTAAATAAATTTTTAATTCAGATAAATGCTTAAATAATTTTATCCACGGTTATAATTCTAAAGGTATATGAGTTTATTGTTACTCTTATTTTCTTTTTAAAATTTGTTACATAATAATTTTTGCCTGTTTTAACATAAAAACTCTCGTCTGATTCTGATAACAATTGAACAACTAATTCCTCTATTTCTTTTTTCCCAAGGTTCTGTTTTAGTTTTTTATTAATCCTGGCATAGACAAGTTCTGTGTAACATATTTTATTTATAATTTCTTGTTTAATAGACATTTAATATCATTACTGGGCCATCCCAGCTCTATATCATAGTTTTCATGTATTTTATATCTATCAATTTAACAAGAGTTGTTATTATCAGCAATTAGCTTTTGTAATTCATTATTATTAAAGCCCTTAATAACTAACCAACCACCCATTATTATTTCCTGAGGTGCTAAAATCATTTGTAAGTATAACCCAAATCCGGAATCAAGATGAAAGAAGTGCAAAATTGCATAGATAAAGTATGGTACAACTCCAATTAACCCCCATAATGAGAGCCATACAGGAATCAGTTTAGTACGATAAAAAGATACATATAAACATGTAGCTCCAATAAGGAACATTAAAGAAGTAATAGGGCTAATAGTATCGATAAACTTGTACAATACATTCCCAATAGATTGCATTTCAGGTAAATGAACCTTCATAGAAGTATACTCATTGCCAAGTATTACTAAGGCTAATATTGATAGTGTTGATAGAATATAACCTGTACCTTCAAATGCTCCTCTAAAAAGCAGCATTCCTGTTGCAAGTTCTCTACTATCTTTTTTAATTACTGGATATAGAAAAACTGTCATTCCAGCTAAAGAGAGTCCCATAAGAATAATAAAAAAAGCTCCTACAGTAAGCTGATTACTATTAGTTGCTGCTAAACTAAGTATTTCTACTCCTTCAATTGACTTATTTCCAGTTATTGAAGTTAATACTTCCCCACCAAAAACCGCACTTAAAATTCCAAAGAGTGTTCCAAGGAAGTAAAGTGCTCCAGTCATTACTGCATTAATCCTGTATGTTTTCATTCTATTATCCTTCTTTTTTTTGAATTGTTACACTGTATATTAACTTATAGAATCCTCATTTTATCCAGCATTTTTTCTGGATTTTTTTCTACAAATAATTCTTTCCAAGATACTGGTCCCATTATCCTGAAACAAACGATATGTATATTTTATGTAATATCAATTCAATACTCTTCAGTATTCTCAAAAACATAGGACCATCTACATGTAAAGTCATCGACTGCCTTCCCTACATCTTTAACAGTAGCATCAGAATAATCATCTTCATGTTTAATATAAGCTGACAGCTCTGTTAATATATTCTCATACTCATCTTGTTCTATGATAAATGTTCTTTTTTACCCTTAATCTGTTTAAGAATCTCATCAGACATAATAGGTAAAATATACTCATAAAACTCAGGGTTGCTTTTCTTTAATTTATTCTTTATTTTATCCATAATTTCATTTGAACTTGATTTGCATCAGCAAGATGTACCTTTGGTAAAGGCATTCAGTTTCCTCTCTCTTTCAAAATCTGAGACCTAGGATAGCCGAAGGCTACAATTCTCATAGAATAGACATAAGACATAAGACATAAAGTTTAGAAAGTACCCGTAGTTTGCGACCAGCGGTAGCCAATTTAGGCATAGCGAAGCGGAGCCGGTTACTCGCTTTTGTGGGAATTGCTGAGCCTATTGTGTAAAACGCATTATTATTGATAATACAATAACCGTTATTAAAGTAATCCATATCAGTATGAAAAACAAAGCAAATATCCAATTTTTCTTTAATTGTAAAGGCTCATTTAATGCCTTTTTTCTCGATTCATCCATTATATGTTTTGGAATTAATTTTATTGATAAGGCAATTAATGCAGGAATAATTATAAGATCATCAAGGTAGCCTAAGATTGGAATGAAATCAGGAATAAGATCAATTGGGCTTAGGGTATAACCTACAGTAAAGATGATAATTATTTTGGGTAACAACTTCACTTTTGGATTTTGATATGCATAATAAATGGCAGTAATTTCTCCCTCAAGTTTTTTTGCCTTTTCCTTCATTTTCCCAATTATTTTCACAATCACCTCTTTTTTAAAATTTCTGGTTCAGCATTGCGTTTAGTGCTTCGACGATATACGATGTTTCTATTGTCTGTTAAATGTTTATTATTTAAACTTATACTTTATTCCCTTAATAATTAAATGAAGTAAAGTTGAAATACTCCATATAGTATGTAATAAAACATTTGGAATAAAATTTCTTTCTATATCCATCAAACCATCATTTAACCCTTGAAAAAAACTTATACCAGTATCTCCCAAAAAACTTACAATCATTATTATAAATACTATTCTATCTACTGTTTTCATATGACCTTTTTTTAAATACATTTCATAAACGATATATAAAGTCTACCACCCAGAGGTAGATTTTCCGAAGACCGCTGCAAAGCGGGGCATATATTGTCTATTAGATGATGTATCAATATTGATTAGTAGTGAAACCTGCAACCAATTATTAAAATCGATTCATCAGCAACTTCATAAACAATCCTTTGCTCCTGATCAATTCTTCTTGACCAACACCCCTGTAATTGAAACTTCAAGGGTTCTGGTTTTCCTATCCCCTCAAAAGGACTTCTTTTAATATCTTTAATTAATTCATTAATCCTTTTTATTATTTTCTTATCATTCTTTTGCCAGTATAGATAATCATCCCAAGAATCAGAAGTAAAGGTTATGTTCATTCTTCGATAAGTTCTTTTGTAAAAGTTTTTCCACTTCTAGCATCTGATAATGATCTTAACAACCTATTTGCGTTGTTTTGGGATGATAATAAATATTGAGTTTCAGTTAAGCTGTTATAATCTTCTAGAGAAATTAAAACAACATTCTGGTTATCTTTTCTAGTGACAATAAGAGGTTCATGATCTTGATAAACACTATCCATGTGAGATTTTAAATTTTGGCGTAAATCCGTAAAATTAATTGCATTCATAAGTACATTATATTGTACTTTTTAGATAAAATCAATATTTGATATTTCATAGACGTCCCGACGATATATGAAGTCTAGCACGCAGTGGTAGATTTGTCGAAGACCGTAGCGAAGCGGGCATATATTGTCTGTTATACAACGTTTTAAATTACTCTATGAGCATTTCATTTAATATATTTTTGATATTTTTAATATCACTAGCTCTTAGTTTTCCTAGTTTTTTAATTACCCTTTTTTTATCTATTGTTCTAATTTGATCTAAAACAATCCATCCATCTTTTTTTTCAAATGTTAATGGAATCCTTGTTGGGTAATTATGAGACTTTGTTGTCATTGGGGCAATGATAACAGTTTTAATTGCATGATTCATTTCATTTGGAGAAATTATAACACAAGGGCGTGTTTTTTGTATTTCATATCCAACAGTGGGATCTAAATTAACTAAAAGAATATCATACTGATTAATTACCATTCCCAATCAGAGTCCTCATTATCAAACTGATCATTAATAAACAATTCATCATCATTATTCATTGCCATATCTTGAAATGCTGCTGACCACCCCTCTCTAACATTTTTATGTATAGGTTTTATTAGTATTTCTTGATTTTGTACTTCAAGTTCTACAGAATCTTCAATATGGAGCTGTTGTAGTATATTTCTGGGTATTCTTATACCTTTAGAGTTTCCAATAGGAATAACTGATACTTGCATAATCGCCTCCTAATGTAATTATATAGTAATAACATTAATTCTGCAACTGACACTGTAATTTATAATGTTGTATAACGTTCAGACAATATATGAAGTCTAACACGCAGTGGTAGATTTGTCGAAGACAGTAGCGAAGCGGAGCATATATTGTCTGTTATAGGAAGTTTAAATAATTTCTAACTCCATTGAATTTCCATCTTTTTATGATTTCTAGCACAATCCTCAAGGTATAAATCAATCAGGTTTTGGTAAGGAAGTCCTGATTCTTGTGATAATTCCTTGAAGTAATCTATGGTTTCTGCTGCTAATCTAATTGTTATTTGTTTTTTGAGTTTTTTTGCATATGGATTCTTTCTTGATTTCATTGTTGAAAAGTCATACTCATCTTTCATATCATTACCCCTTATAATGTTTTGATTCATTTTTAGTTGCCTTTCTAGCAGATATGATCCTAATCTTAGAACCACGTTTTCTTACACAGTGACATACAATTAATAGTCTTAGTTGATTACTAAATCCAAGCATTATGAATCTATCTTCATCATGGGAATGTGAGCTATCGAAAAACTCTTTAGCATTTTCATCATAAAAAAATGATTGTGCTTCTTCAAAAGACACACCATGTTTATCGTAGTTAATTTCAGCTTTTTTCTTGTCCCTCTCAAAAAAAAATCATAATTATATGATAATTATTTGTTGGTTAAAAGTCAAATTATTTCAATTTCCTATAACGTTTCGACGAAATTTGAAGTCTACCGCGAAGCTGGTAGATTTGCCATAGGCCGAAGCGCAGCGCAGCACATATTGTCTGTTATATAAAGTATATTATTCATGCTTTAAGTAAATATTGTGAATTTTATACATATTAACATATGTATTTTGTGAAATATAACCCTCTTTTGTTACTTTTACATTTATAGTTTTGGGATCATTGAAGTAAATTCCAGTTATTGAGCCACCGTATGTAAAACTAAAATATCCACTATCATCAGAAATATAACTATCATCAATAATAGCTCCCTCAATAGCTTCCTTCGTTTCTGAATCAAAAACATATCCTTCAACAGTTCCATAATATGTTTCTGAGCAACTTAAAATAAAGAATACTGCTAAAATAATAATAACTTTTTTCATCTATTACCTCTATTTAATAATATATTTTATATAACGATCCTATGATAATAAAGTAAAGCGACTGGTGGTATAATTAAGGCATAGCTTTTCCGGTTGGAGAAGTGCCAGTAGCTGCCGCGGGACTGGGACACTAAGTGATCCCGTACTAACGATTAGCAGCTACCAGTCGCAT
>QKAW01000025.1 GCA_003247135.1 Spirochaetales bacterium
TTTACCTCATTTTTCTCTAATAAATCACAATATTCTTTCATCTTTTTAGTATGGTTCTCTACATTTCTACAATAATGATACTCCTCCTTTTTTAACATTTGATATATCTCTGTAATAACTCTCCTACATAGTCCCATTCTCACTAATCCAGGCTTTTTATATTCTGTTAATCTGTAATACCAGGAACTAAGCTTTGGGCTAGAGTTTCTGAAATGGTTTAAGGACTGACTTAATAATGTTAATGATAGCTTTCTACCCATTTTATTTGTACTTTGGATAATAGTTTTTTCATTGGAACTAGAGACTTTAGGAGTACTTCTTAAATAACAGGCAAATTTCTTAGAGTTTAGGAATCTTTTAATAGATATAATATCTGAAATTATTGCTATAGCTGTAAAAACACTTAGCCCCTTCATTCTAGTTAAAATAATAATTTCAGGAGTTAAAGGTTCGCATAAGTTGGATAGCATTAATATTATTTCTTCCAATGAAGTTTCTAATGTATCAGATTTAAGTTCTTTAATATGCTTTTTAAATTTTTCAAGGTTTTTCTGAGTAACTTTTTCCCAAGTTAATGTATATTTGCCTGCTTTAGATTCTATTTTAGTTTCATCCTGGTATACAACATCTTTTTTTAAATAACCAAGATGTTTATCAGTCTGAAAAAATAAATCATTTATAGCGTCTTCATATTGATGAACAAACCTATCAAATGTACTATGATCAGTTACTTCAAATGGGATTGATATGTTTAGGTCTAAATATTCATTGTGTGTTCCTTTTTTGTCTTAAGCAAACAAATTTTAACACACATTGGAGTTACTTTGGTCGCTCCTTTTTTTTATTAGATTATAAATGAAAAAGGACTGTTACTTTTGCAACAGCCCCTTTGTATAGTTATTCTAAATCCATTTTTAATATGGATATTCGTTTTTCCTTAGATTCTATAAATGACTCAATACCATTAAGCAGGTGTTCCGGAGTTAGGTGAGCTTCATCCAGGATCTCATCTAGTGTTCCCCCGGTTCTCCATTGGTCATCCCAGTCTGCAGATATTGCATAGTTTAGACTTAAACTATTTAATAGCCATGGACCCATTAAAGATTTAGCCTGGGTTGTAATAACAGTAGAGTTTGATCTGTCTCCTTTGCTGATAATCCTCTCTTTATACTCCATACTCTGTTTTTCAAATAACTCATAACTTGTTATGCATACCAGCTTAATATTTAAATCTCGCTCTTTTATGGTAGGTAATAATTTTACAATATTAGCAACAGCACTTGTTCCCTGTACATAGAAGGTTCCAAGCTTTTCCTGGCCTTCCCTGTAATCCCTTATTATATAAGCTCCCTTTGCCGCTTCAAAGTGGGAATCCATGCCCAGTGCTTCTCTATCTGGAATTTCAACCGGAGGCCTGGTCAGGTGTAATGCAATTATAGACTCTTTTTGTTTTAACGCAGCAGATAATAATACTGGTACTTCATTATACTCCCATGGGTGCAGGTTAATAACAGTACCCTTTGGAAATAGTTGGGTTACTCCTGGTGAGTATATTCCAAAGTGTGTTCTTGAGTCATCAGCAGTCTCAGGCCCGGAGTGACCAGCGACATAGATAACCTTCCCAAGTATATAATCACTATCCTGACTCATTTGACTATAGAGTCTTAACATTCCATACATAAGGTATGAAAAACTACCATAGGTTGATGTTATTCCCCAGAAGCCATTAAACTCCTCTAGGGGTTTATTTGAAAAGTTAACTGAAGAGAGTCCTGTCATTATTCCACAATTGGCAAACTCAGTAATTCCCTGGGGCAAAAGTGAACCATCTTCTGAACCTGACTTTCCACTCCAGCCAAAGCCTTTATCTTCACCAAAATCTTCGCTAAATCCCGAGATGTTTGTAGAACCGGAGAGGTCTGCAGAACTTGCAATAAAAAGTGGTCGACCATAGTTTTTTTTACCATAGGCATTTATCCATGCACCCCAGGATTTTAGTGCTGACCTATTAGCATCCTTCTGTCCCGGTTCTTTAAAAAGTCCCTTTGGATATGATTTAACATCGTAAATTATCGGATCGTTAAATGGATTTATATCCTTGATTATAGATCTGCTACTGTTATCTGGTACTGACTCTGCAATTTCAACAAGTCTATTTGCTATATAAAGAATAAAATCCTTATCTTTTCTTATTACTTCAGCTACTACATTAAGGTTGTCGCTAAACTCTTTCTTTTCAGCATCCTTGTCTGAAGGTGCAGCACCCATATAGTTTATAAATGAAGTTTCATACTTAATCTGATAATCCTTTTTGGTTTGCCAGAATAGTTCGCTGTTTTTAGGATGAGGTGATCCATGGCTATCGTTGTCATATTTCAGATAGCCACGACCTTTTCTGCTTTTAAAGTATAGGGCACTAGGAACTCTGTTATTGTTTACAAGATTGTTAAAACCAGCTGAAAGAGATTGGAAATCCTCTCCTGATCCACCATTAACAATATCCCATCCGTGGCTGGTAAACCAATCCTCAGGTGTTCCATAAACAATATCGCTAAAAGGTCTGCTATCAATACCAAAGTCATTCCAATCTATAATAAAGTGAAGATTATTAAGCTCCATACCCCAGGCAGAGTTAAGGGTTTCGTGGGTTGCTCCAGGTGTTAAACCACCTTCACCTTCTAATAAAAAGACTTTAACATCTGAAACACCAGCACGCTTTAGAGCAAGGGCCATACCTGCTGCAGCTGGAGTACCATGGCCTGATGGACCTGTATTAAATTTTAGAAATAGGGTTTTTCCCTGAAATTCAGCATGTCCTGATAAACCTCCTCTTTTTCTAAAACCTAATAGATCCTCCGGATATAAAATATATTCCCGATCCAGGGTGCTTTCATACTTTTTATCTCCTGTTATTTTATATGCTGTACGCATAATCTCATTTAGTACTGCTAAAGTTGAGTATACAAGGGGTATGGTATGTCCAGCTCCTAATATAAACCTGTCAGCAAATACCTTTGAAGGGTCTCTTATGTCCCATCTCATTGCCCCGGATAAAAGTAGTGATAAAAGTGCCTGAACCTTTGAACGGGACCCCCCCGGGTGGCCACTTTGACGATAGTTTAGAATAATATCAATGAACTGGTCGACTTGATCTTTAGTTTTTTCCAAATATTCATAATGACTTCTGTTGTCACTATCCATGATGACATCTCTTGACATGTTAAACCTCCGATTGACTACATTATTTTGTATACAAAAATAGAGTAATCCCGGTATTGTTATTTGTCTAGCAAAAAAAATTAAATACTGTATAATATCCTATTTTTACTTAAATAAACCGTATTGTTTCAGTTTTAGAAAAAATTATGAGATGTTTCTAGATTTGACAAAATTATATATATAAAAAACTATCAATATAAATGGTTTTTATTAAAATAGAAAATTTCTGATTCCTGTAAAAACAATTTGGGCAGCTAAGACTGTTAAAATTAAACCGGTTAGTTTACTTACAATTATAATATTCCGTTTTTTAATAAAGTATTAAGGCCTAATATGAGTGGAAGTTACAATGATGAAGAAATAAAAGTTATTACAACAGCAAAAATAAGATTAAAAAACTGGTCAAAATACAAAGTTTTTTTACTTATTTGTATCTTAAGTTATATTGCTATATCATTTATTTAATTGGAAATGATATTGTTAAATCAATACCTTTACGGGTAATTATTTCTGCCCCTTTTGGTGGTGTATTTCTTGGATCATTAATAAGAAACTGGAATGGATCTGTTAAAGATAAAATTTTAGCATCATTAGCTGAGTAATACTTTATAACTTTATATAACAAACAATATACGTCGTTTATCGTTTGAACGTTAGGTGTAATAACAATTCCGGCTTAGACATAGGTTTTTGGTACGTCCTTCACCAAAATAGATCCAACTTTTAGTGATGAGGTTTTATGGGAAATACTTTTGATGAAAATTTTAATGAATATGTAACTGTTAGACCAAGTTACCCCATTTGTATTGTAATAGCTGGCATATCCGGTAAATGTCAACATAGTTGTCGCCTCTTTTAAGCCACATCTTTATTGAGTATAACACTATTCTCAATTATCCAATTCTTTGTTTTTCTAGAACCCCATCTTGCAGGATTTTTCAACTTTGCTGTTAGTAATGTATTATTCCT
>QKAW01000042.1 GCA_003247135.1 Spirochaetales bacterium
AATTTAATTCTTTCTGCTTACTAATCAATTGATAGCTCCTAATAATACTTTTTAGAATTCTATCATAAAAAAAGGACACGACTACAAATATTTTTGTAAATCATGTCCTCATTAGTCAATTTATGACTTTTTCAGTGGCCTCTACCTCGGTCTACCTTTTTTACTGGGGTCATAAGTAATTTATAAATAAAAAAGCCCTCTACGGTAACCGTAAAGAGCTTCTGTTAACCTAAAATAACCATAATTTATCTAGTTGAGCTGTCCGGTGAAACCGGAACTGCTCCAACTTATTTATTATATTATGGAGTTTTTATTAAACTAAAAAGTCCTGCTATACATGTATCATCATATCTAGACCCTTTATATATTTCTAATATTTCAATAATTATTTCTCTATACTTATAGTCCCCTATACTTAAAACTTGAGGATTCATTGTATCTTTAAGTTCAAAAATCTTTTCTATATTATTTATAGAATCAGTAATTTTAACCTTTTTAACCCTAGAATTTTTTATATAGAGCCAGGGATTTCTAAAAGAAATAAATCCATTGATTATTACTAAATTTGAAATACTACTTTTCGGAAGAAATATTTTCTCACCAATTCCAAATTTTTCAACACCTTCAACCCATGGAGTATCAACTTTTAAAGACCTTAAATTATCTGCTATATAACGAATAGAACCTTCTTCTAAATGCGAAGTAGAATGAATCATATTTTCATCCGATCCTATCGATATAAATGGAGGTGCTGCAGCATCTTCAAAATACCCCAAAAAAGTAGGAGTAACTTTATTTTTATCAAATGCAATGAAAATTTCATTATTATAAAGTAATAACCATTTATTTTTATAATTATCCCCAAATAACATAAAAACAGAATTTTCTTCACTTATTAATTTGTAATTATATTCAATATCAATTCTTTTTTCTTTTTCTAAATCCATTCCTTTTAGATTAAATGTATTTTCAGTAAAACGAATAGTTAGAAAATGTGAATAATACACTTTATTTATAAGATCATTTGAATATATCATTAAATTCCCAAGTAATAAAAATAAAATAAGTAGCTTTTTCATAGTGTACCTTATACTCTAATAAAATCTTTATTCTGATTCAGAATTCTCAACAGAGATATCAATTTTATCTGTTTTTTCATAACCTAAATCATCATAGATTATATCTCTTACTTCTTGCATATCAGCCTCATTGTAAGTCATAGGACACCCTTCACTATATAGTTTTTTACCATCTTTCCAGTTAGCGTGAATAAACTTTTCACCACCATCTATCTGTATCCCATCTTTTATGTAAGGAGAAGTAGCTCCATCAACACCTACCTCTCCAGTATGATCTCCTTCACTTAAAGGAAATTTTCTTTCAGCATCAGGTAGAGACTGCACTGGAATTTCATTTAATTCTTGTCCAAAAATTGTTACTGACAATTTATCTTTAAAATAAATCCCAGTAGAAACACCATCATCTGTAAATGTTTCAATACCTTGATATACATCTCTTGTTATTTCAATTTTTGTATTTTTTTGAATGAATTTCTTTGCTAAGGGGGTTCCATTCTCGTACATTTTACTATACAACTCTGCTAATTGTTTTTGTGCTTCAGTTTGTTCTAAACCAGTCGGATCAATAAATTTAAGAGGGTTATTAGCAGCATAAATATACCAGTTTTGGCCATCTTTAATAGGGTCTTCAGTAATAAATCTACCTAGATTTGGATCATACCATCTTGCATTGTAGTAATATAGGCCCGGGCTCTATAAATACAAATACAACAATGAATAACCTCTATATCAACGAAATAAAAACCATTCCCCTTCTCTCTAAATTTAGATACAGATTACCACAAAGCTTTTATGATATCAATTAATTTTTATTATCTTACTCTGCTTCTTCAAAAAGTGATTCATTCAAAAGAAAATAATTATATTCTTTTTCAAATAAGATTTTCTGCTCTGGATCTTCCATAAGCTCATCAAATGTTGATTTTACGTCGCTAGTCATAATTAACTCCAAATACTATATTCTATCTTTCCAGTATTCAGGGTCTCTATGCAAATGCATGATACCAAGAATTAATAACTCGTCATCAGTATGAGAATATAACACTCCATATGGGAACTTATTAGTTCTAGCTCTTCTAGTATTTATAGATAAACTTGTCCAAGCATCTGGAAAATCTAAAACTCTCTTAATCGTTCTCTTAACTTCATTAGCAAGCTCATAACCCAAGCCTTCACTCTGCTCATTTAAGTAATCAACAGCTTCTTGTAATTCTATTTCAGCAGTTCTTAAAAAGTTAACTTTCATCTTACATATCTAACGATGCAAAAACATCTTCCATTGATACTTTTTCGATCAATCCATTCTTTGAAGCTTCTAACCGGTCTTCAGCTTCAATAGCCCATTTAGAGTCTATTTCTGCTCTACCTTTAAAGTTGAAACTAGATAAAAGAATATCTACTAATTGAGCCTTATCTAGTGGCGATAAGTTAACGGCTTCTTTATATAATTCATCTTTTGAAATTACCATACAGACCTCTTTTAATTTAATATTATCAGAATAAAAATGGTTAGTCAAAATTATATCCTTTTCTTATTATTTTTTTGTATTACTATATCATTCTCTAGCTCTTCTAATTCATTTAAATAATCAGAATCTGTCTCAGTAAAAGCTTGGTTTTCCCTTGGATGATAAGACTTATATATCTTCTTTATTCTGTCAGTTAGAAGGTGTGTATAAACAACTGTTGTCTCAATAGATTCATGCCCTAATAAAGTCTGTACATATCTAATATCTGCTCCTCTATCCAGTAAATGGGAAGCTGTAGAGTGCCTTATTGAGTGACAGGTTACTCCCTCTTTATCTATTCCGACCAGTTTTAAATACTTATGTAACCTTTTATTTATAGAAGCAGGATTAAGCTTGTTAGTTCCGTTAGTGCAGACAAATAGATATGAATTATTTCTATTTCTCCTGCAGAACTTATCTAGGAAGTACAGGGCTGTATCACAGATAGGAACTACTCTGTCCTTACTAAACTTTCCAAGCCTGATAAATACAGTAGAGTCATTAAAGTTAATATCTGATTTTCTTATATTAACAATCTCACCAACTCTTAAACCAGAAGAGTACATTAACTCAAACAGAGCTCTATCCCTTCTCTGGATATAGGTTTTGCACTCAATGGAGTCCAGGAATATTTTCATTTCATCCACAGTTAATATTACCTTCTCATGGGTCTCTCCTAAAGGTAGATAATGAATACTGGTTGAAGGATCAACAAGGATCTTCTCTTTAACATACAAGGCTTTAAAGAACTGCTGAACTACTCTGAATATCATAAATTTAAACCTCTTGGAGTATGGTTCTCCGGTCCTCTCTCCATTGGCTGTTTCTATATGTTTTAAAAACTCTCTGATATTATCAGTTGTAATATTTCTTAAGTCGTTATGGTCAAAGTGATCAGCGACATAGTTTACAAAGATCTTAAGAACAGACATCTTGGTATCTTTTGTTCTCTTCTTGTAACCAAGGTCTGTAAGGTACTCTCTAATATCATTCTCGAACTCTTCTAATTCATTTAAGTAATCAGAATCTGTCTTAGTAGCAGTCTAATTTTCTCTTGGATGATACAATTTATATAACTTCTTTATATTGTCATATAACAGATGTGTATAAAAAACTCTGGATTAATAGATTCATGGCACAATAGAGTCTTTACATATAATATATCCGCTCCTCGATCCAATAAATGGAAAGCTGAAAAATCTCTTATTGAGTGGCAGATTCCTTCCTCTCTATCTATTCCGATCAGTTTTAAATACTTATGAAAGCTCTTGTGTATTAAGCTATTTACCTGTTTTGATTTGAATTCTTTTCATTTTTTTACTAATCTTTTTTTGTTTATTTTTGAGCACGCCAAGGAGTACAAATTAGTCTAAAAATTCTTCAAGAGTGAAAAAGTTATCTCTTACTGTAAATCAATCACGTATTTAATTCCTAAAACCATAGATGGATAAACCTTTATACCTGAGTAATCTAATACTGATGAGAAAATAGAAACTCTTCCCCCAATGTATGGTTCCAGCCGATAAACATTAAATTTTATACTATAACCTGCAACTACTTCAAAATTTAAATTAGCCAAATAGTCTATACTATATACAGTGTTTTTATATAAAACAGGGTTAATTAATACTGATAAAAGACTACTCTCCCTGACAAATAGGCCTATACTGCTATATTTTGAGATTGATATTCCACTATATACTCTACCCCCTAAAGTTAGACTAGCAGGGAATAATGGATTTTCCAGTTGTAACCCAGTATCACTACTTAACTGAAATTGTAGGTTCTTAAACAGAAGTTTTGATAATTCCAAACTACTATTTAAATTAATAGGTGAGGGAAATGGCGTAAAGAGTGTTTCTGCGTTTAAATTCATCATCATCATTATAAAAAGATAAATAATAGATACTCTTCTCATTTTATATTTACCCCCATCACTATTAAATCGTGATCAGAACCAGTAATATTTAAAACATCGCTATAGACTACCTCAATCCCTTTAGAATAGAACATATAGTCTATTCTAGCCAAATTCAGGTTTAAGCTTCCTGGAGCCCATGTAAAATCATATCTGTCTTTATTGTGTAATGCGGAATCCTCCAAACCGCTGTCTATAATGTAACTCATCAGTCTGTCGGAAGGGAATGTATTAAAATCTCCACCTATTATTACACTCTCTCCTTTTGATAATTTTTCCTGTATATAACTTTTAATATCCTTAAATGATCTCTCTCTTACAGGAATTATTGATTCGGGCATTAAAATTTCAGGGGGAATATGTGCACCTATTATTGTTAATGGTTTGGAATTTATTGTAACCCTTATAGAGTAGAATGGAGAGAATATTATCGGATCAAAATTGGCACTGTAGCTGTAATCAAGATCGATAGATGTAAATTGCCCCTCAACTCGGCTTACTAATACACCATTAAAAGAATTTATATTTGATCTTTCATGGCTATAAACTTTGTATCCACGACTCTCAAAAAAATCTCTGTCTATATTTACTTTTTCTGATGCTTCGTGGAAAAGATATACATCGGCATCCCAATTAATAAACTCTTCTGCAATCTCTCTCTTTGTTCTGCTATTATCAATTAATATATTTGCACTTATAATTTTAAGATCCGTTGTCGGAAAAACTGCCGGAGATGAGCAACTTAGTATAATTAGTGGAATAACAGAAAAAATATACTTAATATTAATCAAAACTACCTCTTAAATATTTTTTAATAATGTATAATACAATAATGAATAATTATAAAACATTCCAGGAATTAAATTTGTTACCTGAAATACTCAAATCTATAGCTGATAAGGGTTACACGGAACCAACCCCAATACAACAACAGGTTATACCCCAGGTTTTTAATAAAAAAGATATAATTGCTATTTCCCAAACCGGGACAGGAAAAACAGCAAGTTTCACACTGCCATTACTAAATAGATTAATTGAAGATAGAAGATTGAGAAAAGGTGGCATAAGAGCCCTAATTTTAGTACCAACAAGAGAGCTGGCGGTTCAGGTAGGTAATAGTGCAACAGTCTATGGTAAATATCTAAATATTAAATCTGTTACTGTTTTAGGTGGAGTTAATATTAACCCTCAAATGGTAAAACTAAAAGGTGGCGCTGATATATTAATTGCAACCCCCGGTAGGCTACTGGATCTGTATAGTAAAAATGCTTTAAAACTGAATAATCTGGAATTTTTAATTTTAGACGAGGCTGATAAACTTCTTGATCTTGGCTTTAAAGATGAATTAGAAGATATTTTTAAGTTGCTACCCAGTAAAAGAGAGACTCTCCTGTTTTCCGCAACATTTTCAGATGAGGTAAGACTTTTAAGCCAGAAATTTCTCAATAATCCAATTGATATTAAAATTGATGAAGAGATTACAGCCACCACAATAGAAGAGTGGCTTTACCCGGTAGATAAAGGTAGAAAAAACCAGCTTCTTCTTAAACTTTTAAAGGAAAATAGTTGGGACAGACTTCTTGTGTTTGTAAAAAGTCAAAACAGGGCAGACAGGTTATTAAGATTTTTAGAGAATAATAGTATTGAAGCAGATGTAATTCATGGAAAAAAGACTCAGTTTGCACGGACAAACAGTCTAGAAAAATTAAAGCAGGGTAAGATCAGGGTTTTGGTTGCTACAGATCTAGCTTCAAGAGGTATTGATATAAGTGGGCTACCAGCAGTAATTAATTATGATTTACCACAGGTTTCAGAAAATTATGTACATAGAATAGGTAGAACTGGGCGTGCCGGTATGAGTGGTTTGGCAATATCATTTGCCTCGGATGATGAATTTGATGATCTGGTAAAAATTGAAAGCAAGATTCAGGCACATATAGCCAGAAGAGTAATTGAAGGTTTTGAGATGTCTGAACCTTTAAAAAGTTCTCCCCCAATTAAACCAATCAAGATAAAAAGACCTAAAAAGAAGAAGTTAAAAACTGATGATTGTTAATCTGGTACCGGGAGATTCCCGGTTTCTATTCTCTTTTACCAACTACCAGAAATACAGGGAATTCTCTTTCGACTCCATTAATTATTTTTTTATTGCTGTATAAAATTTCAGAATAGAGAACTTCCAATCTGTTTTTATGAAATAATTCTTTAATTGTCTTAATATCAAAACCATTATGTGGAACAATTTCAGGAGCATGAAAAGAGCCATCTTCAGAAACTAAATCGCAAAAAATTATATACCCAGACTCTTTTAGTTTTGCTATAAGATCAGAAAAAATAGCTTCATAGTTACTTATATGATGAAATACCATTAAATTAACTATAAGATCAAATTTTCTATTTTTATCTAACTGTTCCATCGAAAAAGTAAATGCATTGGATAATTTTTTAGCTTGGGCTTTGTTATTTACCTCTTTTAGCATCCCTACAGACTCATCTATAAAATATACGTCCCTGGCAATATCAGCAAAATTAAAACCCAACAAACCTGTACCACAGCCAAAATCCATTACGGACATATCTTTTGTTATATTAATAACTTTCTTTATCTGTGTTGCAACGTCCTTTGCTCTTTCAACTCTGTAATTTTCCTTATCCCAATCCTTGGCTTTATTGTCAAAATACTCTTTCATAAAATTTCCCTATTATGCAAAATATTCACCCTTTTTTTGTTATCCAGTATTATATCATTAGGCTCAAGTCTTTTACCATGACCATAAATTAGATATTTTGAATCCTTTTTTTCTAAGTATTTCAACATATTGTAGAGGTGTTCTGGTTTTGATTTTTCTCTATCAGGAGGTATTGCTGGAGGAATTATGATATCTACTTCTTTACCAACTAAATTATCACCAACTATTAAAAAATCATCATAATAAATTAAAATACTATCATAGGAGTGACCAGGTAAAGATTCCAGAAGCAACTCTTTTCCATCCTCCATTGGAATTATAAGATTCTTCTCAAAAACTATGTTTGGAATAGGTACTGATAAACCATTTTCAATTACTCCCTTGTTTATTTTGTCATCTAAATGATTTTCTAGAAAATTTATCAGATAATCTCTGCACTCTCTGTTAGAATATATATTATAATCTCGTAAAAACCATGCACCCAGAGTGTGATCGATATGCCAATGGGAAAATATAACTCTTAATATTCTTTTTTTATATTTTTTAATTAATTCCAAAAATTCTGCCATTGTCTCCTTTTTTATAAAAGAATCAATAATTGTTAAGCCTTCACTCTCCTCTATAACAACAACATTATTGAAAAATTCTCCAGTGTTGAGATTTGTATATATATGTACATTCTTAATTTTTTCTATAGAAAACAATGGAACTCTCTAAAAAACAAAGTTATTTATAAAAAATAAGAGTTTGCACCGTTGCAAACTCTATTTTCATTTTCACCTAAACATTTTTAAATAAGTTGTTTTTTTAGCAATTTTTTTAATAAACTTTGTATAATTAACGTTAAATTATATAAAAATAATAACACTGTAAATTGAAGTTGAAAATAATTGATATTACTCAATTTAAATAGGGAATTTTCACACTTCAACATGGGTTTCTTACTACTCTATAACAACAGCAGTTCCGTATGCTAAAAGTTCTGCAGCACCATCCATAACATGGGTTGTAACAAATCTTAATGCAACAATTGCATTTGCCCCAAGCTTTTCAGCTTCTTCAACCATTCTATCCAGAGCTTGTTCTCGGGATTCCGCCATCATTTTTGTATAATCAGTAACTTCTCCACCTACCAGATTCTTTAAACCTGCTAAAATATCTCTACCAATATTTCTAGCTCTAATAGTGTTTCCCTTAACAAGACCTTTTACTTCTGCAATTTTTTTTCCTGGAATCTCATCACTTGTTACAATTATCATCTTATTATCTCCTTATATTTGTCATTTTTAGATTCTTTAATTCTTCCCTTTATAGTATATATCAATAAAATTATAATTCCTGTAATTATTGCAAGAAATGAACTCTTTATTAGTAATCCTTCGGATCCATCTCTAAAAAGTTCATACATACCAATACCAACTATTATAATATATGGAACAAGTATTAGAAGATATCCTATCTTTCTTATTACACTACTACTTCTTCTCTTTTCAAATTCTATAAAAAGTTCTTTAGAAGGCTGTTTGCTTCCTTCAATCTTTATCCGGTTTTTAACATTCATTAAAGAATGATACTCTTCCCTACACTCTCGGCAGCTGGATAGATGCAGAAATAAGTCTGATGAACTTTCATCTGTTAAATCTAGTTCACCATCTGCCAACCCTTGAATCTTTAATTTAAAATCATCGCATTTACTCTCCATAATTTACTCCTTTTAACATGGTTTGCAACTTTTTTCTGGCACTGTACAACCTGGACATTACAGTTCCAATAGGAATATTAAGTATTTCCGAGATTTCCTGATAAGAACAATCCTGATAGTGTTTAAGTAAAATAATCTCTCTATCCTGATCTTTTAACTCCTTTAATATTAAATTAATCTCATTAATATTCTGTTTTTTATCAAAATCAGATTCAGGATTATAACAGTTTGACAGTATTTCCCAATCAGGCAGAGTCTCTTCCTGTCTGCCTTTACTTTTTATTTTATTTAATGACAAATTTTTTGCCATTATAAACAGTATTGGAAATTTACTTTCATCTGTTTTAGAAAAATCAATTTTTTCAAAGGCTTTTAAAAATACATCCTGAGTTATATCTTCAGCATCGCTCCTATTACGTAAGTAATATATAGCTGTTCTTAGAACTCTATCGTAGTAATTTTTTACAAGCCAATTAAAAATATCATTTTGCTTAACTTTGCTCTTCACTTTCATACTCCTACAATTATATACAATTGCTGAGAGTATTTTATTCATTTTTTTTATAAATTATTTTTTCCATAGCTATATTTTCATTTTCAACTTCTTGAATTATTAAATCATCGTTATAAATTACTCCCTTAGAAATTGATGCAGCTGCATATAAACCAAAATGAGCCTGCTCTAATAAACCATGACCACCCTTTACATCAGCATGGGATATTAAAACACCATTTTGCCAAACCTTTGCGTAACCATTTAATTTAGAAAAATCCAGGTATACATCAATCTTCACCCACTCTCTGTATGGATATTTTAAAGAACCATTTGGATCCATAACAGAATCAACCTGAAAAAGATACTTCTGTTCACCTTGGTTTGGAACATGGACAAGTCTAATATATCCATCGGGGGTTATATTAACCAAAACAGTTCTACTCCAGTTATTACTGTTATCTGCACTTAATGTAATAAAACTAAACCAGTCATCTATATAACCCTTCGGTTTATCTTCCAAATTAATATCCAGATAAGTCCATATTGAAATATGACAGGGGGTAACAAAACTTCCATCACTCATTTTATGTAGTTGAATTGTCGGGTAAGATCTATGTGGTTTATAAAAAAAGCCATCGTTATTTATATCTCTTGCCTTTAGAATCCAAGCTTTATGGGAGTATAAGCCGGTTTTTACTTTTTCTTTTGAAAATTCCTGAGAACTGTCATACTCTCCATTTGGAACTGAGTAAAACCCATTAAAATCATCAGAACTCTCAAAGGATGATGAAAAGACCCTTCCACTCTGATTTTTGTTTACATTTGAATTAAATAATGAACAACTTAATAAAAACATAGTAATAAATACGTAACTAACGATTTTGTGGAAAAACATAAATAAATCCTCCCATAATTTTTTATATAAGTATACTTCATTTAAATTATTACCAACATAAATCTAATTAAGTAATCAAAAGAGTATTTACAAATAACTGCCTATTTTTAAGTATTATAATTGGAAAAAATAAATTTTAAAATGTATAATTAATTTATTGGGGTTAATTATGCTAAATTATGGAAATAATAAATTATTACTATTTTGTTCAATATTTTTCTTTTTAATTCTATCACAATTGTCTGCCAAAGATACTACGGTTGTTTTTTGTAATGATGGGCATACTAATCCATATCATGTTGAATGGCTTGCAGGTTTTGAAGACGCTCTTCAGCTTTATAATAAAGAGCTGGGTGGAATTAATGGATATTGGAGAAGTGCTTTCAATCTTGAAATTCAGCTAGAACAGGTTAATGAAGAGATAGAAAAAGGAGTGGATATTTTATTTGTTAACCCCATTGAATTAGGGAATTTTATTCCATTAATAAAAAAAGCCAAAGAAAAGGGAATAATCTGGGTATCTGTACATAATTATATGAAAGAAGCTGACTACAACTTTTTACTTGGAGATTTAGAGAATGGATATAATCAGGGTTTAGCTCTTGCAACATATTTTAACGGTAATGCAAAAGTTGCAATAATGCAGGGAAGACGTGGTACTATATCCGGGGAAGAGAGAGTTCAAGGAATTCTAAAAGCCTTTGCAAAATATCCTAATATTGAGGTTATAGCTCAGGAACCTGCTGACTGGAATTCTTCCCTGGCATTAAACATTGCAGAAAAATGGCTAAATAGATTTCCAGAACTTGATGCAATATCCACAGTAACCGATACCTATATTTATCCAAGCAAACAGTTAGCTAAAGAGTTTGGTAGAGATGATTTACTTTTTTTTGGATATGATGGTGATATTGATATTCTGAATAGTATGAAAACAGATCAAATAGTTAAGGCAGATATTCTTTTAAGTGCAAACAGAGAAGGTTGGAATTTTGTTCAATTAGCATATAAATTAGCAAATAATATTCCTATTGAGAAAATATATAATTTTTTTACCCCACTGGTTTTAACAAAAGAGACATATAGCATTTGTTTAAAAAATGGTTTTCCCCGGGATATAAAAGTCTACTTTGTTGAAGATGCTCTGGAACTTGCAAAAAATGGTAAGTTAGAATATGGTCCACAAACAATAAGAAGAGGAAAATAGTTGTTATTTACTATTAAAAATAATATTAAGAATAAATTGTTCTCACTATGTATAGTTTTAGTACTTATTACTTCAATAAGTATTTCTATCCCATTCTACTTTATTACGAAACAGGATAAAATTTCAGATTCTCAAATTAGAATGGGTATAGCATTTGATATAATAAAAAAAGATTTAGATGATTTTATAAAAGATAAAACCTACAGAATTCAGGAGCTACTTAAACAGATTTCAGCAATCAGATGGGAACTTACTTGGTATAATGAGAGTGATGACAAAGCAGCATTCTTTAATAATGCAACTTACTCTTCATATATTACTACTATTGGTCAGGAATTTACTCAATTAAGTAATTTTATTTCTGCTGATAGAATTTTTCTTTATACAAAAGACAGAAGACTTCTAGTCTCCTATGTAAAAGGTGCTGATGGAAAAGAGCATGTTAATACTTATGCAAAAAACAGTGAAAATGAAGACACATTTCTGTCCATTGATGATTATAGCAGGTTGTTAATAAGACGTTCTGAATTACCAGTTAATCCTCTAGATAGAGATATTCCAAGCCACTTGATAGTATTAATACCTGATGAAGTAAAAAGTGAACATTACGTTGAAAGTAATAAACTTGGGTTACGAATTACTGCACCAATATATAATAATGGGCAAAAAGTTGGTGCTATTGTTACAGAAACCTATTATAGACAAAGTATGGCGGAAGATTATGCAAATTTAAGCCAATCAGAGGTTAATTTTTTTATTAATGATAGATTTTATTTTGGAACTTTAAAATCCCATAACGATTTTAGTCTATGGCAAAAAGATTCATATAATGAGATGGAAAACACAATAAATTCCAGTAATCAGGTTACAGAAATTACCTCTATTACAGTAAATAACCATGAGTATTATCAAGGGATACGTTATCTTACAGATATAAACTATCAGATGCTTGGAATTATTTCTGTTAATATCTCCAAGGAGCTTGAGAATAGACAGATAAAAAAGATTTTACAGACCATAGCAATTATTTCATTTATATCAATCATTATCTCCTTTGCTTTAGCAATTTTACTGAGTAGAAAAACCCTTAGATCCATAAAAAATCTAACCGATTCTTCATCAGAAATTGCAGAAGGGAATCTAGATTATCCAATTGATATTAACAGTAAAGATGAACTGGGAATATTAGCACACTCATTTTCTATTATGAGGGAATCTATAAAAAGACAGCTTTCCGAACTAAAAACAGAGATAAAGGAGCATAAAGTTACTACTGAAAAACTTATGCATCTAAGAAATTATTTAACAAATATTATAGATTCAATGCCATCGATGCTAATTGGTGTTGATGCTAATGGAGTAATAACTCAATGGAATCTGGAAGCTGCCAAAATAACCGGTTATACTACAGAAGAGACAATAGGTAAAAAACTGGATCAGATAATACCAAGATTAAGCCCTCATATGAAGCAAATAGAAAAAGCAATTGAAACAAGAGAAAAAATATTTAATCCAAAACTCAAACATGATGTAGATGGAAAATCTGTATACGAGGATTTAACAATTTATCCTTTAGTTATCAATGGGGAAGTTGGAGCAGTTATTCGTGTAGATAATATAACCAAGGAATTTGAAATTGAACAACAATTAAACCAGAGTAGAAAAATGGATGCAATAGGCCAATTAGCTGGTGGTATAGCACATGATTTTAACAATATGCTTGCTGCAATTATGGCTGCTGCTCAGATTTTGCAAAATCCTAAAAGAAATCTGGATGAGAAAGGCCTACAATTTGTAAATATGATTTTGGATGCTTCAAAACAGTCGGCGGATCTTGTTTCAAAATTACTTGCCTTTGGTAGAAAGGGAAAAGTCTCAAGTTCAACTGTAGATATTCACCATGTTATAGATGAAACTGTATCTCTACTTAGCAGAACAATAGACAAACGTATAAAAATTATTATCATTAAGCAAGCTGATTCACCAACTATAATCGGGGATAAAACTGCTATTTTAAATGCATTATTAAATCTTGGAATTAATGCCTCATACTCTATGCCCAAGGGTGGAAGTTTAACTTTAGAGTCAAGAAATGTATATTTAAATAAAAATTATTGTGAATTATCCCAGTTTGATATTAGTGAAGGACATTATCTTGAAGTTGCGGTAAGAGACACAGGATGCGGAATACCTCAGGAAAATATAAATAAAATATTTGAACCATTCTTTACAACAAAAGAACAAGGGGTAGGATCCGGTTTGGGATTAGCATCAGTTTATGGGACAGTTCAGGATCATAAAGGTAGTATCAATGTTTATAGTGAGTTAGGAACAGGTACAGTTTTTCATCTATATATTCCTTGTAGCACACAGGCAGTTGAGAGTGTAAAAAAAGATGAACCTTTAATACATGGAACAGGAAAAGTTCTTCTTGTTGATGATGAAGATCTAATTCTAAAAACTGGAAAGTTTACTCTTGAAGAGCTTGGATACACTGTTGTAACTGCAAAAAATGGTGCTGAGGCAGTGGATATGTATAAGAATATTTACACGGATATCGATTTGGTAATTATGGATATGATAATGCCAGAAATGAATGGTTCTGAGGCTTTTTATGAAATGAAAAAGATTAATCCAGATTGTAAAGTAATAATATCCTCAGGGTTTACCAAGGATGAGAATTTGAATCAACTTAAAAATGACGGATTATTAGGTCATATGCAAAAACCTTTTAGAGATTCCGAATTAAGTAAACTCTTATCTGAATTACGAATATAAACCGTGAAGAGCTGAGTTAATAGCTTGAAAATAACTCTATTTTAAGTAATATAAGTTAGATAAGTTTTTTACAGGATTAAATATTGATGACCTATTTAGATTGGGCTGCTACGTCTGTACCCAATGAATTGATTATAAAAGAGAGTTTGGAGAAAAGTTTAAAAATTTACGGTAATCCATCTTCTCAGCATATATTTGGAACATCAGCAAAAGATGAACTAAATAATTCCAGAATAAAGTGTGGAGAAAGCCTAAACTGTTCTCCTGACAAACTCTATTTTACCAGTGGTGCTACAGAGAGTAATAATATAGTTTTACTCTCATTTGTAAATAAAAACACAAGTGGAGAAATAATTTCCACCTCAATTGAACATCCTTCTGTATTGGAACCAATAAAGATCCTAGTTAAATTTGGCTGGAAAAATAGAGAGATAAATCCAACAGATACTGGGGAAATATCATTAAGTAAACTGGAAAAAATGATAAATGAAAAGACAAAAGTAATTTCAATTATTTATGTTCATAATGAAACAGGTGTAATACAACCCATAAATGATATTATAAAAATAGTTAGAGAGAAAGAAGTACTACTTAATAAAAAGATATTTATTCATATAGATGGGGTACAAGCTATTGGTAAAATTGATCTTGATATTTCAAAAATGGATATTGACTCTCTGTCAATATCCGGACATAAATTTGGTGCTCCAAAAGGTGTTGGACTGTTATACCTCAAGAATGAGAAAGATGTAATTATTAAAGGTGGAGGACAAGAGAGAGGAATTAGACCCGGTACAGAGAATCTTTTTTCTATTGATGCACTTTCTAACTGCCTTGAAAACTGTGTAAATAAAATTAGTAGCAATCAGGAAAAACTTACAATATTAATGGATTTAATCATTGAAGAAGTAAGAAAATTTGATGTAAGTACAATACCAAAAGACCGTAAATTATCTGACATCAGATTTGTACCAAATATTGTATCTCTAACAGCTCCACCAATTCCCGGAGAAGTTCTTGCACGGGTTTTAAATCAGAAAGGGTATATGATATCTACAGGAAGTGCATGTTCCAGTAATAAAAAGAGTGATACAAAGGGTATTCTATCAATGGGTATTACTAAAGATGAAGGATTTTCATCCTTTAGAGTCTCTATTGGCGAAAAAACAACTAAAGAGGAGATTATCTCATTTATACAGGTACTTAAAGAGACAATTGCAGAATTAAAACCCTGATATCAAATATTGATGCCTAATGAGGTAAGAGAATATAATGAGTTTTATTGATAAAATATAACTCCTTAAAATATAATGAGTTAGAATAGTAAAGAAAGGAATACTGGATAAATTATGGAAGAATTATACTTAATAAAAATTGGTGAAATAACCCTTAAAAAAGGCAATAGAAAGATATTTGAAAAACAACTTAAAGACAATATAAAAAGAGCTTTAAAGGATTTTAAAACAACTGTAATAATAAAAAGTGGTAGATTTTATTTAACAGTTTCTAATTGTCCTGAAGAGATTGTTCATACAAGACTTTCAAAAATATACGGAATTGTAGGGTTTTACAAAGCTCATAAAACATCCAAGGATTTTGAAGATATTAAGGAAAAGGTTTTTGACCTTGTTCAACAGAACCTTAATAATGGAAGGGGTAGAACTTTTAAAGTAGATACAAGAAGAACGGATAAATCACTTTCTATGGATTCCTATCAATACTCTGCAACTTTAGGAGGATTAATTCTCGATAAATTCGGTGATAGTGTTGAAGTTAATGTACGAAACCCTGATTTTATTATTAATCTGGAACTAAGAGAGAGTGCTTATATATATGGATTTGGTGGAAAAGGACCCTGTGGGTTACCGGTTGGTACTGCTGGTAAAGGAATCCTATTATTATCAGGAGGAATAGACTCACCTGTTGCCGGAATAATGATGGCAAAGAGAGGAATTAAACTTGATGCTATTTACTTTCATACACCACCTTATACCTCTGAAGAGTCATTCAATAAAGTAGTTGACCTTTCAAAAATTATTTCTCCCTGGTGTGGAGGTTTAAACCTAATCTCTGTACCCTTCACAGAAATACAGCTAAAAATAAACAAAGAGGTTCCTGCTCCCTATGCTACATTAATGGGAAGAGCATGTATGATGAGAATTTCCAATATAATTGCTGAAAAAAGAAATGCTATCTGTCTGGTTACAGGTGAAGCTGTTGGACAAGTTGCAAGCCAAACTATACAGAGTCTGCATTTTACTGGTTCTAACAGTCAATTGCCGGTTTTTAGACCTCTTGTAGGAATGGATAAAGATGAAATAATAATAATCTCAAAGAGAATAAACTGTTATGAAACATCAATAAAACCCTTCGATGATTGCTGTGCTATGTTTGCACCATTACACCCGGAAACCAGACCGGATTTTGAGAAAACCACTGAAATTTTTAATAGTTTAAATATTGAAGAACTACTTTATGAAACAGCTAATAAAGCTGAAATAATTAGTATATAAATGTAAGCAGTCTATGACTGCTTACACTATCCGAACCGAAACACCATCTTTTGCTAGTTCTTTTTTTATCTCTGGCAGAGTATATTCACCATAGTGAACCATACTTGCAATTAAAGCTGCATCCGCTTTTCCTTCAGTTAAAACATCCCTAAGGTGGGATGGAATTCCTGCACCACCAGAGGCAACAACTGGGACAGGAACAGCTTCACTGATCATTCTGGTTAGGTTCATCTCATACCCACTTTTCATACCATCAGCATCAATAGAATTAAGAACAATTTCACCGGCGCCAAGTTTTACACCTTCAAGAGCCCATTCAAGTGCATCCCATTCAGTTTCATTACGCCCACCGCTGGTTACGATTCTGTATCCCGATGGACATGTTGGATCAGCTTTTGCATCCATTGCTAAAACTATACATTGTGAACCAAAAACTTCTGCCCCTTCCCGAATAATTTGAGGATTCTTTACAGCTCCAGAGTTCAGGCTTACCTTTTCTGCTCCAGCATCAATAACTGCCCTGATATCCTCCAGGGTATTTATTCCCCCACCAACTGTAAATGGAATAAATATTTTTTTTGCAACTTCCTTAACCACATCTATCATTATTCCACGTTTATCGCTAGATGCTGTTATATCATAAAAAACAAGTTCATCAACTCCCTGTTTATAATACTCTTCAGCCATTAATACAGGATCACCTATATCAACATTTCCCTTGAATTTAATTCCTTTAGTAGTTTTTCCATCCCGTACATCTAAACATACAACAACTCTTTTCTGAAACATATTTACTCCTGTTTTATAATATCAAAAAGTTAAAATTAAAAAAAGATCAATTTATTTTGCAGTTTTGCATTTTTTTTTATATAATGATTTTATGGTAAAATCTACAGCAACTATTCACAACAAAAAAGGTATACATGTTAGACCCTCCGGTTTAATTTTTAAAGCAATAATGGGATATACAGGTAAAATTGTTGTTGCAAAAAAAGGGTTTGAGACAGTTATTAGCGATATTATATCCATATTAACTTTAGGGCTTATGCAGAATGATAAAATTACAATAAGTGTAGATGGACCAGATGAAGAGTTAATGTTAAGCACATTAACAGAACTATTTGAAAAGAACTACGAATTTGAAGAAGCATGAAAAATCCCTGTTACCAGGGATTTTTATCAGATAAACTATGCTTCCTTAATAAAATTACAGATTACATCACCCATCTCGGAACACTTAATTGAAGGTCCACCACACGCAATATCTCCTGTTCTTTTTCCGCTTTTAACAGCTTTATCAACAGCATTTCTTATTTCCTGTGCCGCCTCATCCTCACTAAATGATGATTCTAGCATCATAGCCAGTGATAATATTTGAGCAATAGGGTTTGCAATATCTTTTCCAGCAATATCCGGAGCAGAACCACCTGATGGCTCATATAGACTAATTTTTTCACCATAAGATGCAGACGGTAACATACCAAGGGATCCGCAGATAGCTGCTGACTCATCAGAAAGAATATCTCCGAAAAGATTTGTTGTTAAAATAACATCGTACTGAAGAGGATTCAACATTAATTGCATAGCTGCATTATCAACATACTGGTGATTTAATGTAACTTCAGGGTAATCTTTTGCTACCTCTTCAACAACTTTTCTCCAAAGTTTAGAACTGGATAGAACATTAGCTTTATCAACAGAAGTTACTCTTTTGTCTCTTTTCATTGCAAGATCAAATGCAGCTTTGGCAATCTGCTCAACATTCTCTCTTCTGTAGATCATTGTATCAAAGCCTTCATCCTCAGTTAACCCCTTAGGCTGTCCAAAATACACCCCGTGAGCCAGTTCTCTTACTGTAACAAAGTCCACCTTTTTGTTTAAAACTCTTGCAGAAAGAGGCGACATCTCTTTAAGCTCTTCGTATATTACAGCAGGTCTGATGTTTGCATATAATTTTAACAGTTTTCTAATAGCTAAAAGCCCACCAAGTTCAGGTGTAAGTTCAGGTGGTAAATTATCCCATTTAGGACCTCCAATACTACCTAAAAAGATTGCATCAGATTTTAAACAAAGTTCTTTTGTCTCCTCTGGAAGGGGGTGCCCTGCGGCATCATAAGCTATACCACCAATTAACCCCTCTGTTAAATTACATTTAAAATTAAACTTCTCTTCAACAACCTTTAAAACTTTTAAAGCTTGTGCCATAACTTCAGGACCAATTCCATCCCCTGGTAATACTGCAATATTGTATGCCATTTTACTCTCCATTCTTTACTCTATTTAATGCACATAAAAGTGCTTTTATTGAAGCTGTATTGATACTTGAATCGATACCAACCCCATATATTATACTTTTGTTTATTTCGACCCCAATATATGCTACAGCCTTGGAATCAGCTCCTTCTGACAAAGAGTGCTCTGAATAATCATGAAATTTTATTTTATCATCAATTAAAGATTTTACTCCATGAAAGAATGCATCGATAGGTCCATTACCCTCTCCGCTTATATGAACAATTTTATCTCCATCCAGAATTTCTGCATTTATTTTAGTAATTTTTGAATTTGTTACTATATCGTAGTCAACCAATTTAAAGGGTTTGTCTATTTCCAAGTACACATTGTTAAAAGTTGAGAAAATGTAATCAGGAGATAGTTCCCGGCCTGTGTCATCAGTAATTTTCTGAATAATTTTACTAAATTCAGGATGCATTAATTTTGGTAACTTGTATCCATAACTATTTTCAAGAACAAAAGCAACTCCACCCTTTCCTGATTGAGAGTTTATTCTGATGATCTCCTCATAAACTCTGTTCAAGTCAGATGGATCTATAGGTAAGTATGGTACTTCCCAAATATGACTTCCACCCTCTTTATGAGCTTCAAGACCTTTTTTTATTGCATCCTGATGGGATCCAGAGAATGCAGTATATACCAGATTACCAGCCCATGGATGTCTTGGACCAACTGTCATCCGTGTACATCTTGTATAGATTTCAATAATATCGTCAATGTTTGAAAAATCAAGTAAAGGATCTATTCCCTGTGTATAGAAATTCATTCCTAGATTAACTAAATCCACATTTCCAGTTCTTTCACCATTTCCAAAAAGTGTGCCCTCTACTCTGTCAGCACCAGCCAATAAGGCCAGTTCTGTTGCAGCAGTAGCAGTTCCCCTATCATTGTGGGCATGTAAGCTAATAAGAACAGTATCCCTGTTTTTTATATTTTTGCAAAACCACTCTATCTGATCTGCATGAACATTGGCGGTAGACATCTCTACAGTTCCTGGAAGATTTAAGATTAACTTATTTTCTTTAGTAGGTTCTATTACATCCATAACTGCTTCACAGATTTCCAGTGCATAGTCAAGCTCAGTCCCTGTAAAACTCTCTGGAGAATATTCATAACGTATATTCCCTTTAAAGTCTTTTGCCATATTTTTAATTAATACAGCACCATCTACAGCAATCTTTTTAATTTCTTCTCTACCCATTTTAAAAACAACTTTTCGCTGAAGAGTAGATGTTGAGTTATAAAAATGCACAATTGCATTTTTTACGCCCTGAATTGCCTCGAAGGATCTCTCTATTAAATGAGCCCTTGACTGTGTTAAAATTTGTATATGAACATCATCCGGGATGAGATTTTCCTCGACAAGTTTTCTTAAAAATCTGAACTCTGTCTCTGATGCCGATGGAAAACCAACTTCTATCTCTTTAAATCCCATTTTGACTAAAAGTTTAAAAAATTCTACTTTTTCGTTTATACTCATAGGTATTGGAAGTGCTTGATTCCCATCCCTCAAGTCTACACTACACCAGAGAGGAGCTTTTTCCAAAATTTTTGATGGCCATTCTCTACTATCCAAACCAACTGGTGGATACTGCTTATACTTTGTATAATCCATATATACTCCTCCTTAATTTATACTACAGTTACTTTACTGTTATTTCATACTGTTTTCAAGATAATGTCATAAAAAAACAGATCAATTTTCTATCTGATTCTCTGTTATTTCCAAAATAAATTCTTCAGTAGTTTTATCCCCACTTAATATTTCAAAAATACCTCTGTTTAATTTCTCTATATTTTCCGAAATCATATAGTCTGATAGAGTTGGTGTTAAGTTTCCAATAGATTCCACATATCTTGCCTTGTCCAAATTAATAGAACTGTAACTAACTGCTTCATCAATTAACAATGTAGGAACTACACCAATGTTTAAAGCTCTTAATAAGGATGCTTCTTTCCCTAGGAGGTAGTTTAATAGCTTTATTGATTCACCTTTTCTTATTGGATCATCAACAGAATTCTTTAAAATTGCATAACCTCCTGTATAACCACCATTCATAGTGTTACTATAGAGTTCATCTGGTATGGAAACAAATTTATTCCAACCCAAATTTGTTATTTTAATTTCTTCAGATCTCCATGGACCATCAATAAGATACAAGGCATTCCCACTATTAAATTCATCAATTACATCTGAATAGTCCAAATTTATTAGTTTACTGGTTAATACACCATCCTCTTTCATCTGATTAATAAAATTTAAAACAGCGGTAGTTGTCTCAATATTGGTAATTTCATAATCTGAATTAATAAAACGCCCCAGAATCATTGAATATAATAAGGATGTATACGCCCATTTAACTTTTCCAGGAAAAAGAACACCTGTTTTATTACTGGATTCAGCAACAGTACACTGCTCTACTAATTCCTGGTAAGTCGTTGCAGGATTAAGTCCCAATTTATTTAAAAGATCATTATTAGAATAAATTACTGTATCAGCATATTTACCATAGGGTATATAGTTCCTGTTTTTTGAATTTATTGTAAATGAATCACTATTTATAAACTGAAACTGATCTATATCTTCACCACGTTGAGTTATAATTCTTGTTCTTAAACTGTCATTTTCCACATAGATAATATCCAGTTGGCGACCAGATTCCAATGTAGATATTAGTTCCTGCTCATACTCATCACCATATTTAATATCCCAGACTATTTCTACATTACTATTTTGTGCTCTGTAAGTCTCAATATTCTCTATAAATGTCTTTCCGGATAATTTATTAATATCTCCATACCCCAATACTACAAGCTTGGGTTTTTCTGCTGGCTCTGTATTACTCGCTGAAAATATATTTTGCAAAACTGCTAATTGTAATAGTAAAACTAAAATTCTTTTCCACACATTCGTACTCCAATAACTTTTTTTCTATTTTATACCGAAGAGAAACATTATTCTATTATTTTTCACTCCTTGACTTAATCTATACCCCTTTATTAATATAATTAAATGATTAAGGGATATTATAATAATAACAGAATTTATGAATTTCAGGCAAACATCACCTCGATTACAATAAATAGCGAAGGTTTATATTCTATTGAGCTTGATGAAACCTACTTCTATCCTGAAGGCGGTGGACAGCCAGGTGATATAGGCTACATAAATAATATTAAGATTATAAATACAATAAAGGAAGATGATAAGATTTTTCATATATCAGAGGAATCTTTAACTCTATGCAAAGCTGAATGTTCAATTGACAAAGAACATAGGGATCATTTTATGATTCAGCACACCGGACAGCATCTGATATCCGCAATTTTAAAACATGAATTAAACATAGATACACTTAGTGTCCATTTAGGAAAGGATTTAACAACAATTGAGATAGACAGAGATTCAATTAATAATTATGAAATAGAATTAATTGAAGAAGTCTCATATAAATTAATAACCAGCGGAAAAAAAGTAATTTATCATGAAACAGATGACGCTGGTATTAAGAATTTCCCAATACGTCGAGATTCCAAATTTAATGGATATATAAGAATTGTTGAAATTGAGGATTACGATTTTGTTCCCTGTGGGGGGGTACATCTTAAAAATTTATATGAAATCGGTCTGGTAAAGATTACAGGCTGGGAGAAAATTAGAGGTAATATAAGATTAATACTCTTGATTGGATTTAATGCCTATAAAGAGTTTCAATTAAATTCAAATATAATCAAAAAGTGTAATAAAGAATTATCAACAACAACAAAGGAGATTATAGAAGGAATTAATTTATTAAAGCAGAATATATCTGATTTAAAACTTGATAAAAAAGATCTTCTTATAAAATTATCAGTAATATTGGAAGAGTCAATAATACATAGTTTAAAAAATGATTCAGTAATTAAAATAGATAATATACCAGGAGAACTTTATAATAAACTTACAAGTAGTCTATTAAAGAAAGTTTCAAGTCCCTGCCTTATACTTAATATAAGTGAAAAGATTAACTGGTATCTTCTGGATCCAGTTAATAAAATAAACTATGAAGCTTTTAAAGAGAGTTTAAAAATTATTAATGGAAAAGGTGGTGGAAAAAGTCCATTATGGCAGGGAATAGGTGATAAAGAACAACTGGAAAAATTTGTAATTTCTGCCAGGGTACTACTATAACCCTTAATTGTTTTTTTGATTTAATACTACATATCTACAGTCTGAAAAGTCACTATCTACTAAATCTTTTATATAATCCTTATCACCTACAATTATTTCAATATCATAACTATTCCATATTGTCTCAATCTCATCGAAACTTTTATAAAACTTAAACTTTGCATTTGGAAAAACAGAGAATAAAAACTCACTCTTTTTCTGATCAATTACAGGGAGCTCTTTTGAGTAATCCTTAAAAAACTGTCTTAAGTTAGTCTTTTCAGAAACATTCTGGAGTAAAACACCAAAAGATATATCCTCTAACCCAAATGAATCAGCCTTAGAGACAAAAGAAACACCAACCATAGAAAGAAAAATATTTAATATAACTACAAATGGTCTAACAAAAAAATCAATTAAAACAAGAAAAATGATTGGGAATTCAAGGGGTAAATTTAAAACTTTCATTGAAATGGCCAATAACGGATATGTTAAAACCCCTACTCTTCCTGCAGATAAAACTCCAGCTATTATTGAAGTTATAAAAACAATTAAATAGCCTGATATTGATAAATGGAGTGAATAAAAACTGGTAAAGAAAAGTGTTATTGATGAGAATAATATAATATTACCAAAATTACCTACTATTTGGAGTAGAGGTAAATTATGAGATATGTGATTTTTATCAAATTTTAAATTATGGCTCATTGTATTTACAGAATATGGAATTGCAATAATACTATCTCCAGTTGTAAAACCAATAATAACTGAATTAAAAATACTTTTAAAAATTGAACCAAATGGTTGTTTACTATTTTTCCAAATAATAAGTATTCCAGCAAATAGTAAAATTACAACCAGCATAGATAAAACCGATAGATAGCTTAATGCTGAATTAAGTAAATCTCTATTGATACTATTAATATTAAACCAAGAAATAAAAATTATAATAAATGGAAGTAATGTTGTAATCCAGGATAGTATGTTATTTAAAGTCATATTAATGCTATCAAAAAAATCAAGAAGAAATTCTCTATTCCTTTTTCTGATCATTCCAATAGCAGCACCAATTAATACTGAAAAAAACAATAACAGAATATTTGAATAATAATATGAAAATATATCAGTAGAATTGTGGGGTTTTACATGGAAACCTTCAACTAATTGTTCGTTTATATTCCCACCAAGTAAACCTTTATTAAAAATAAATTTTTCACCAACAAATCCTGCCAAAGTTCCAATAAGACCTGAAAATATAATTAAAGAAAAACCTGCTAATAGAAACAGTGGAAATTTTACTTTAATAGTAGAGTTTTTTACCAAAACAGCAGTGCTGTAAATTATATATGTATACGTCAATGGTATTGAAACATATTTTACTAAATTAAGCAGCTCATCCCCAACATTCTTTAAGGAAGATGGAATAATTGGTATATATAATCCAAAATAAACAGCTACACCCATAGATATTAACAAAGTTATTGGATTTCTTAAAATTCCAGGCACAATATATTTATTATTCATAAAAAACTCCCAATCTCTTAATTAAATAACATATTATATCATTTTACAAACCAAGTTTCATTACTTTTTTATTACTAAATGCTCCATTGACTTATGAAGACAACAATATTATCTTTTTACAATGAAATATATACTAGATGCCATAATAGAAAACAATTTGGGTTTTGAACTTTTACAAGGGACATGGGGTCTTGAAAAAGAGAATTTAAGAGTTGACGATAAGGGTAATTTAGCCTTAACAAGTCACCCTGAAAACCTCGGAGATAAAATTTCCCACCCATATATAACGACTGATTTTTCCGAAAGTCAAATCGAAATAATAACTCCTCCATCTAAATCAATTGATGATGCTTATAATATGCTAGTTAATTTAAATGATATAGTTACAGAAAATATTCATGATAATGAGTTTTTATGGCCTAGTAGTATGCCATCAATTATACCGACCCATGATAAAATTCCTATAGCAAATTATGGTACTTCTCCAAAAGCTATAGAAAAAATGGAATATAGAGAGTATATAGCTGAAAAGTATGGAAAACATAAGCAACTAATCTGCGGTATACATTATAATTTCTCATTTAATAGTGATTTTCTGGAAAAACTACACAAGACTTGCTATTCAGAAATGTCATTTTATGATTTTAAAAACAGCATATATCTAACTGTTTCCAGAAATTTACTTAAGCATCAATGGCTTTTAACCTATCTATTAGGAGCAAATGTTGCAACTCATTCTTCATACAAACACTGCTGTGATAAGCATAGAGAAGATAGAAATGAAGATTGTATATTTAAAGACGCTTGCTCCTATCGGAACAGTATATGCGGATACAGAAACAAAGAGGATTTCAGAGTCTCTTTTGACTCTTTAAGAGAGTATATTGATGATTTAAACAAATTGATAAGTGAAGGTTTCCTTAAAGGAGTTAAAGAGTATTATAGCCCTGTAAGAATAAAAAATAGTAAAGATGATAATAGTCTAACAGCAATAGAACATGATGGAATAGAGTATATTGAACTTAGAATGATTGATTTAAACCCTTTATCACAAACAGGAATTTTTAGAGAAGATCTCTATCTTGTTCATTTAATTATTCTAGCTAGTTTGCTCAAGCCTTGTAGTAGTTATAATCAGCAGGATCAGGCAGAAGCAATTGAAAATCAGAATATTGTGAGTTTCACTGGCCATAAACTGCCTGAAAATCTTAGAGAGGAAGGAGTTACCTTTTTTAATAAGTTAAATGAGTTGCTAGATAAACTATTAGTAAATAATGACAAATACAAACAAATAATAAATGCAGCAATAGAGAAACTTAAAAATAGTAGCAGATTGTACTCACAAAGGGTTTATCAAGATGTTTATAAAGACGGTTATATAAATTACCATCTTTCTATCGCAAAACAGAATAAAAAAAATATATTATCTAGTTCATTTTCACTTAAAGGATATGAAGATTTAGAATTATCAACTCAGATTCTTATTAAAGAGGCCCTACTTCTTGGTCTAAAAGTTGAAATACTTGATATAAAAGAGAATTTTATTAGTATAAAAAAAGGTGATAAGATTGAATATATAAAACAGGCAACAAAAACATCCCTTGATAGTTATTCAACCGCTTTAGTTATGGAAAATAAAGCAATAACAAAAAAAGTACTACTTGAAAACAGTATCAGTGTCCCTCCTGGAGATATTTTTACAAACAAGCAAGATGCTTTAAATTCCTATTTCAGGTTTAAGGATAAAAAAATTGTAATTAAACCTAATAACACAAATTTTGGAATAGGGATAACTATACTTGATTCAGGATTTAGTTTGGATGAGTTTACTAAAGGATTAGATTTAGCTTTTGAAAATGATGGAACTGTATTAATTGAACTTTTTTTTAAGGGTGATGAATATAGATTTACAATAATTGGAGGTAAAGTTGCGGGTATTCTAAGAAGAGTTCCTGCCAATGTTATTGGAGATGGAAAGTTATCAATTTCTCAATTAGTAGAGAATAAAAACAGAAATCCACTTAGAGGAAAAGGTTATAAAAAGCCACTGGAAATTATAAAACTTGGCCCAGAAGAGATATTCTATTTAAAAATGAGGGGAAAAACAGAAGACTATATTCCAAAAGAGGGTGAAACAGTATATCTTCGTGAAAATTCAAATATTAGCACCGGTGGAGACAGTATAGATTTTACAGATCTCATTGACAGTAGTTACAAAATTGAAGCAGAAAGAGCTGCAAAAGCTGTGGGAGCAAATATTACCGGGGTAGATATGATGATTCAGGATATTAATACAAAACGTAGTGATGAAAACTCTACAATTATTGAATTAAATTTTAACCCAGCAATTCATATTCACTGTTATCCATTTAAGGGTGAAAACAGAAGGCTGGGTTTAAAAGTTCTTAAAGCACTTGGGTTTTAATTATACTCTCTTTAAAGTAATTATAAAAACTAGTATCCCCTGTAACTTCGGGATGAAATGTTGTAAACATGGTATTTTTAGTTCTGGCAGCAACAATTTCATTATCAATCTTTAGTAAGGGGGTAATTTCAACTCCTGTTTTTATAATTCTGGGAGCTCTAATAAACCGGACTGTAGATACATTATTATTAAATTCAACATCTTTAGTAAAACTATCCAATTGCCTCCCATAACCATTTCTCTTAACTTCAATATCAAGTAAACCAAGGGTCTCCATAGATTCACCCTCTATTTTTTTGGCAAGGATAATCAAACCGGCACAAGTTCCCCATATTTTTAATCCTTGTCGGTATTTCTTTACTATTCCGCTGTTTAAACCTTTTATTTTTAACAATCTGGATAAAACAGTACTCTCTCCCCCAGGAATTATTAAACCATCTAGGTTTTCAAGATCTTTATTTTCTTTAACTCTAACTGCAATATCATTACAGGATTCGATAATGCTTATATGCTCATGTACAGCACCCTGAAGATCAAGAACTCCGATTATCATTCTAAACTCCCCTTTGTGCAAATTCCACCTTAACTTCGGAAACTGAGATTGATTCCATACACTCCCCTAACCCTGTTGATACCTTGGCTAACAATACAGGGTCATTAAAATATGCAACTGCCTCAACAATTGCTTTCGCTCTTTTTGCGGGATTATCAGACTTAAAAATTCCTGAACCAACAAAAACTCCATCACAGCCAAGCTGCATCATTAAAGCTGCATCGGCTGGTGTTGCTATTCCCCCTGCTGCAAAATTTACTACAGGTAGACCTTTTAATTCTTTAACTTTTTTTACTAGTTCAAAAGGTGCTTTTAAATCCCTTGCAATTGTCATTATCTCTTCATCTGAAGCCATGATTACTCTTTTTATGTCAGCGGTCATCTGTCGCATGTGTCTAACAGCTTCAATAACATCTCCTGTTCCTGCCTCACCTTTTGTTCGAATCATTGAGGCCCCTTCACCTATTCTTCGTAAAGCTTCACCTAAATTTCTTGCTCCGCAGACAAATGGAGCCTTAAATTCCCCTTTGTTTATATGATACTGATCATCAGCACATGTTAAAACTTCACTCTCATCTATAAAATCAATATCTAATGCTTCTAAAATTTGTGCTTCGACAAAATGACCAATTCTGACTTTAGCCATAACCGGTATTGTTACAGCTTTCTGTATTTCCTGTATCATCTTTGGATCTGACATTCTTGATACACCTCCAGCTTTTCTGATATCTGATGGGACTCTCTCTAATGCCATAACAGCAACTGCTCCTGCTTCTTGGGCTATTTTGGCCTGCTCTGCATCAATAACATCCATTATAACTCCACCTTTTAGCATTCTCGCCAAATCCATATTTATTCTTACTCTATCTTCCATACTCCCTCCATAATGTTTCGCTACAATTTCAAAATTGATTCGTTTTAAATTACAAACAAACTACAATTGTATCTGAAATTAAATATTATTGAATCAATTGAGTCAATACAATCAGGTGATAATTATAAAAATTGACTATTATTCATTTTAAATGTATTATTGTATCGTAACATTTAGGAGCAGTAATGGATTTTAACTCAATAACTATTACGAAAGGCAGTGAGCCTATCTATATTCAACTATTTAATAGTTTGAGACAGTCAATTTTAATGAATGAACTATTGGAGGGAACAAAATTACCACCTATTAGAGAACTTTCAAAAACTCTAAAAATTAATAATATAACTGTAATAAATGCTTATAAACTCCTGGAAAGAGAAGGTCTTCTGGAAAAAAAAATAGGAAGTGGTTCATATGTAAAGTGCAGGAATTTAAGAAAAGAGATCACAAAGATGGACTTTACTGGTAGAGATTCAAACATTGACTCTTTTCCACTGGAAGAAATAAATGACTCTATTATGCAGACACTAAAAAACGATGGGCTTGATACATTTAAATATGAAGAATCTCAAGGGTTTTCTGGACTACAGAACTCTCTGGTTAACTATTTTGACTACTACAACATAGAAACCAGAAAAGAGTATATTCAAATAGTATCAGGAGGACAACAAGCTCTGGATATTATATCAAAAGCACTTATAGATTTTGGAGATACTGTTATAACAGAAACCCCAACTTATCAAGGTGCTATTAACAGTTTTACAAGTCGTGAAGCCAGAATAGTAAATATTAGTCTGGAACAGGATGGCATTGACTTATGGGAACTTGAAACCAAAATACAGGTAAGAAAACCAAGTTTTTTATATATAATGCCCTTTAATCAGAAACCAACAGGAATCACCTACTCCAGAAACAAAAAGATTAATTTACTTAAGCTTGCATCTAAATACAATTTTTATATTATTGAGGACGATTTGGGTTCAGAATTATCATTAGGAGAAAATTCTGAAACATTAAAAAGCCTTGATGATAATGATAGAGTTATTTACATAAAAAGTTTCTCTCCTCTGTTTATGCCTGGTTTAAGATTAGGTTGCATAATACCACCAGAATCTCTTTTTTTAAAAATCCAGAACATAAAAGAGACTACGGATATTGCGACACCAGGATTAATACAGAGAGGATTTACACACTACTTAAACAAAAATAGATGGAAAGAGTACTATCAATTAACATCTTTAAACATTAGGAAGAAAAGAGAAAAAACAAGAGATATATTACTTGGGGATTTTAAAAATATAGTAACTTTTATTGATTCAAGTCAATCCCATATATTCTGGATAAAACTTCAAAAAGGAAGTGGTAAAACTCTAAATGAATTAACCAAAAAAATGGGTGTAGAAATAATCCCGGGAGAAACTATGGGAAAAGAGTACTCAAATTACTTTATGCTTAATATAAAGAGTATACCATTGGAAAATATTGAAGCCGGATTAAAAATTTTGAAAGAATCAATAGAAACAATTTACTCTATATAACACTTTTCATTAAAACATTATCACTATTTAGTGATAAGTCAGCAGCATCATTTTCTCCTCTATTGTTAGATACATTTAAATCAAATAAACCATCCATCTTCTTACAGGATATATGAATATTAGGATTTCCTAAACTCATCTCTTTTGAAACATAGTAGAGGGTTTTAAGCATAGTTGAAATTTTTACACTATCTTCTAACTCACAGCATTTCACAGAAAAAGAAAAATGCCCGTTGTAATCCTTAAAAAAAGAGAGACATTCTAAAGCTCCCTTTAGATATTCATTATTTTTTAATTTAAGATTCTTGGGATCAAAAACAAATATTAAAACCCGGGGATCAACCATTGATAGAAAATTAATAACATCATTTGTATTGTAAAAATATGAATGAAGATGCTCTATATTACTCATGATATTAAATTCAGACTCATCAATACATGTTTCAACAGCAAGTTTTATACGTTCATTACCTTCCCAGAATTTATTTATATAATAAACTGCAATAAAATAAAGAGGTAGAGATAACAAATACATCTGATGGACATATGAACCACTTTTATTAAAGTAAAGCACCAGCCCCAATAAAATTGCAGAAGAAATTACTACAATATTTTTTTCTTTTTTTAACATTAATAAACCCGTCATTTTTAAATTATAAAAATAATTTTAGTACTACTATTTGAATATATCAAGTTAAGAATTTAAAAAAGTTTTTATATACTCCATATTTTCTTTCGTAATCTTAAAAAAATCAAATAAGTAATTGTCAATGGGTTCAAATGAGGATTCTGTATTCAGGTAGATATCAATAAGAGAACAAAACTCACTATGTTGATCGGTACTAAAGAGTGGAAAAGGAAGGGTTTCCAAATCGCTTCTTAATACTTTTAAAGCATTAAACTTCTTTTTAAAAATAAATCTTATTACTGAACTATTTAATATTGCTCCAACCTCTTTAACAGAGTGACTCTCTAGTTCAGGAATAATTATATTTGCGCTATTTAGTGTTAACTGCTTTTTATCATCAAAAGCCACTGTTAAATCATCTGATATAAACTTATAAATTAATTTTTCATTTACACGATAAAGCTCTTCCGGAGCAGCTTGCTGAAATTTGCCTTGGTTAAATTCGATATAACTGTTAGTTTTCTTTAATTTAAGGGGGAGAATATCTCTGCCCTTATAAAGAGGTTCAAGATTCTCATAAATTTCACTTTTTATTAACTCTTTATTATTTCCTGTAACAATTCCAAGTGCCCACTTAGCATTATTACGAAGAGTTATATGATTAAATGAATAAATATTATCGATAATATCCTGATCTCGATTATTGCAATAAATATTGATTATTTTATTCTCATTATTAATAAATCTGCGAACATTTATTTCGTAAATTGACTCAAAATTTTTAACTTGTAGCAGTTTAGCACCATCCATTGACTCTTTTTTTCCATCTATTCTAACTACTGATGAAAAAACATTTTTAAAAAGCCTTCCGAAACTCTGGATTAGTTGCAAAGAGCAGTTATTTAGAATATATGATCTAATATCAGAGTGATTTTTTATGTATAAAACAGATTCCGGTAGAAGATATGTAAATACACCCCCCTGTTCTAAATGTTGTATACCTAAATTAAGGAAGTATGAGAAACTCTCTGAGGAGGATATTTCCGGATATTTATCCCTCAATTTTTTAAGAATATCCTTTGAAAACTTAGCACCCCAGGGAGGATTCGTTGCTACCATTGAAAAATTATACTCTTTTAGCTCAAGTAGTGAGTTATTTACAAAAATATTTGGTTTAAAATCTGTTTCTATATACTTTAAAAAAAGATTTACCCTAGCTATTCTTACTGCAACAGAATCTATGTCAAAACCCCATAAGTGGTGTGGTTCCGTTACATAATTAGCAGCAGCTAGTAAAAATTGTCCTGTTCCACAGCAAGGATCAAGAATTTTACCTGCAGTATAATTCTCTTCAATCATTGAGTTAACAACTCTCTCTGGAGTATAGTATGATCCTAAAGTAGACTTTAAACCTTCATTTATTATTGATTGATAAATAATTCCCAGTATATCTTTTTCATTTGGCAATTCTGCAAAGAGCAAAAATCTGCAGAATTCATTATCTTCTGTAATTCTTCTGTTACTTATAAAAGAAAACCAATCCTTAAACTCATGATATACACTCTCTCTTTTAAAGAGTGATAAACTATCAAAATTTAAAGCATTGTACATATTTTTAATATCAATATCACCATTTTTAACCATCAGATTAAAAGCTAGTAAAAAAATGGCTTGCTCAGTTTTAATATTATGTTTATTAATAAAATTTACTATTTCAATTATTTTACCAATAGAGTCCTTATTATCTATATATTCGTCTGGTATAAATTTAAGTTGAGATTTGGTTTTATTAGCTCTGGCATACAACCTGGAAATTTCACCTTTTTCTATTTTATCTTTTAAAACCAGTGCTTCGGATTTATTATACCCTTTATCATAATTTTGAATATAACCATGCTTTTCCCAATTTTTAAGACTGGCTTTTGAAATACCTAAAAGATGTGAGGCTTCATCAATGTTTATAATTTCCATACTTCATAATAATTTTTTTTACTTAACCATACAACCATGAATTTCATAAAGATTGAATAATGGATTCTATAAAAAATTACTTTTTCTGTCAGGAATAACACTCATTAATAATTTATAGTAAATAAAACCAATCAATTTCTTAAAAGGGTTAATTTTACATTTAAAAAAGAATTTACTATCCATATATCCCATATTTTGCCAGTATTCAAAATCTTTGGGTATTATTTTTGTAGCTAGGATCTTTTGGGTATTAAACTCTATTATTTCCTTAAAGGATGGTATGTAACTAGCTAATTTATCTCTATTCATAAAATTTATAAATTTTTTAAACTCTTTAATATGTATCTTTTTTTTATCAATATTTACTGCATTTCTACTTATATAACCAGAGTAAATAGTTCCCCACTGCAGGGATAAATCCTTAAGATAATTTATTGTCTGCTTACTACCTGAAGAAGCTGTTGTAGTTACAAAAAAAACTGGCTTACCGATAAGTGGTGATCGGTGATACCAGGAACAACCTCTATCAATAAAAACTTTTAACAATCCAGATATATTTCTTAAATATACCGGGGAGCCTATTATTATCCCATCTGCTTCTATCATCTTATTCATTATTATAGAGGAGTCATCCTTTATCGGGCATTTGTCCCTAACTATACAATTCTCACAACCAACACAGGGCTTAATATCAAAATCCCCTAAATTTACTATTTCTGTAGAATAATCTGTTAGCAATCCTTCTATCTCAGTCAATAATTTATAAGTTGACTTCTTTCTAAGGCTGGAATTAATGAGTAATATTTTTTTCATACCTTTTTACACAATTCCTTCCTGATTCTTTCGCCAAATAAAGTGCTTCATCGGCAAAACCAGTAATATTATTAATATCTATATTATCAGAAGTTGATGCAACTCCAAAACTGCATGTTAATCTACCAACTTCAGAGAAATTTTTATCCTCTATTTTAATCCTTAATGATTCAGCCAGTTTAACTGCACCTTCTCCATTTGTATCAGGACAAATTATTATAAACTCTTCTCCACCCCAACGACCAACAATATCAGTTATTCTGATGTTGCTTGACATAATTTCCGAAACTGATTTTAAAACTTCATCACCAATTAAATGCCCGTAAACATCATTGCACTTTTTAAAATGGTCAATATCCAGCATTATTAATGATAAGGGGTGTTTTGTTCTCAAATGTACATTTAACTCTTTACTTAAAGTTTCATCCAGCTTTCTTCTATTATATATTCTAGTTAATTGATCAGTCTCTGAAATTCTTTTTAACTCTTTCTCTGCTGTTATATCCTGTCTTACAGCCATATAGCCATAGTGAACCTTAAAAATATCCTGAATAGGCTTTATATGGGATGAACACCAGTAGGCTCCTCCATCCTTTTTAATATTCTGATACTCACCCTTCCAGGTTTTTCCATCCTTTATTGTCTGCCATAAATCCTTAAAAATATGGGGAGGGGTCGCTGGATGCTTCATAATTCTATGATTATGACCTATTAGTTCCTCTTCATTATAGCCAGAGAGTTTACAGTAGGCACTGTTTACTTTTGTAATATTTCCATCTAAATCAGTCTGAGTTATGGGAATATAGGTATCAACCAGTTCAAGATAGTTCATAAGCTCCTGTTCAGATTTTCTTTTTTCAGTAACATCTGTTGATACACCTCTGTATCCAATAAATTTTTCTTCCTCAAAAATAGGTAAAGCATTTATTGTAAAGCATAGTTGTTCATTTTTTCGATTTATAATCCACCACTCTTTGGAAATTATTCTTTTGTGGGAATTTAATATATTTTCAATACTTTCAGAGATTTTTGTATAATCAGGACTCATGAAAATATCAAGAAAATTCCTGTTTAATATAAAATTCCTTTCAAGCCAGCACTCCTTACTTAATTCCCCCTCGGAATATATAAAATTATAGTTTTCATCTATCTCCCAAATCCAGTTTGTTGATGTCTTGGAAAAATCTTCAAATCTTTTAGTGTGTTTATTTAGTAAAAACTTGTTTCTTATGTTATTAATTATAATAAGTTCAATTATCAAATATATAATTAGTAAAATTAATATAATAGAAACTCTTTTAAAAATACTAAAAATCCTGTTATCTATAAATGAGACATTTATAGTCCATACTCTATCAGGTAATACTATATCCTGCTCAACAAAATTTTTATTAGTAAAAAGATTAGGATCCCCAGCAAGAAGTGAATCTTTACCAAGTGATTTATCTAATATTGAAAATTTTAGATCATTCTCATTTGCAACACTATTTATTGGTTCCAGTATTGTCTCGAAATTAAGAACTGAAGATACAATCCCAAGAAATTCATCTGATTCATTAAAAACAGGAACCCGGGCAATAAGCCCCTTCCCACCCTGCACTAGATTTAACGGTCCATCTAAAATCATTTTTTTTTCAGTTCGAGCTTTCGAAACCTGTGCAAACTGTTCAGGGATTGTTTTATAATCTAAACCAATAATTGCTTCATTACCTTCTACTGGATAGGCGTACATTATTGTATAGTTCTTCGCTAGAGCTACATTTCTTAAGTTATGATATCGAGTAAATAGTTGGGATGCCAGTTCGTTGAATTCAACAGCTGTTAGATCTTCTCTTAGAGAGAAATTTGTAGCAACACTGTATACAATTAAAAAACTGCTGTTAATTGAGTATTCAAGCTGGGAAGTTATATTTAAAAGTTTTGTTCTTAGGTAATCTTTACGATCTACATAATCATGCTGATAAATAGCAGAAACAACTACAGAAGCAATAATTAGATAAAAGATTAGAGCTATAATACTATTTATTAAAATTTTCTTCTTCATTATACCAGTATCTACTAAATATATATTTATGGCAATTCTGGATTTTCAAAGTTATATAACAGAATAATTAAAGTAAATAATTTTTTGCCTAAAAACTATTTATTATCCAAAACCTTGGTTATTATTCTATTAAACTCGAGTTCGTTATAAGGTTTTTTTATAAATCCATTACACCCATTACTCAGTAAGTATTTTAACTCCTTATTATTAGTGAAACCTGATGATAAAATTATTGGTAATTTGCCATTTATCTCCCTTAATTTCTCAAAACAGTCAAGTCCATTCATAACAGGCATAATCATATCAAGAATTACAAGATCTATTTTATTCTTGTTCTCTATATATATGCCTATTGCTTCTTCTCCATTATTTGCAAGAATAACATTATAACCAAAACTTTTAAGTAAATCCTCTCCAGTCTCCTGCATAACTTTCTCATCATCTACTAGTAAAACTGTTCCAGAACCTTTGTAGATTTTTTTATCATTAATTGTTAAAGAAGGTATTTCATCTGTTAATGGCAGTAGTATATTAAATGTTGTTCCTACACCTGGATTACTTGATACTGTTATAGCTCCATTATGTTGAATTATTGAACCATAAACAACTGATAACCCTAAACCAGTTCCTTTACCCTGCTCTTTAGTAGTAAAAAATGGATCAAAAATATGCTTTAAATCCTCTTTTTTTATTCCAAGACCGGTATCAGTAAACTCTATCTCAATATACTCTCCGGGTTTCAAATTAAATGAACAGCTATCACAATATGATTTTGTCAGATATACATGTTCTGTTTTTATTGAAATTATTCCACCATGTTCCATTGCATGGGAAGCATTTATGCCAAGGTTTAGAAATACACTCTGCATTTGAGATATTTCACCCATAATATAGTTGTAATCAGAATTAAGGTTTAACCTTATCTCAATTCTTTTATCAATAGTATTTTCCAATAAGGAGACAGCTTCAAGTAGGGATTTATGAAGATCATAGACTTCCATATTATTTGGTCTCATTCTGGAGAAGGTTAATAGCTTATTTGTTAATTCTGATGCTCGTTGAACAGAGTCTGTAATGATAGAGAGATATTTATCACTTTTTTCACTAGACTGTATGCTCTTTTTTAAAAGTAAAGTTGCTCCCATTATTCCACCAAGCATATTGTTAAAGTCATGAGCTATTCCACCGGATAATTTGCCTATTGCTTCAAGTTTCTGGCTCTGCAAAAGTTGCTCCTCACTTCTTTTTAGTGCAGCCTTGCTTTCTTTCAACTCTGTTATATCTTCACCGGCACTTAAAGTACCTAAAATATTGTTATTTTCATCCTTTAATATACTGTTATGCCATGCAATATTTTTTAAATCACCATTTGATGTTAATACAGCATTCTCAAAATACTCTATGTTATGGGATTCATGGTTTATCATTTTTAAAAACTCAGGATAAACAACTTCTGAACCTTCAGGTTGAGGAAGAAAATTATTAAACCAGGATTTTCCAATTAATTCACTTTCTGGAAGACCAATTAATTCGCAGCCCTTTCTGTTTATTAAACTTATATTTCCATTTCTATCTAATGCTAAAATTATTGCTTCTACCGTATCAAGATATCTCTGGGCTCTATCCCTTTCGTTCATAATAATTATTTTTGCTTCTTCCTGTTCTGTTATATCCAGGAAAGTTACAACAAAGTGATTCGGTTTATACTGATAGGCAACACAATCATAATATTTTTTAGTAATTTCAAAATACTGCTGAAACCTTATGTCCTTACCATATTTTGCAACGTCACCATATGTTTTTATCCAATCAAATGAGCTTTTTTCAATTCCGGGAAATGCTTCTGTAACAAGTTTCCCAACGGGATCAACTCCAGTAAATTTTTTAAAACTATTATTGGCATCCAGAATCCGGTAGTTTATCGGGTTGCCATTAATATCATAGATCATCTCATGATATGCCACACCAATTGGACCTTTTTCAAAAAGTGCTCTAAAGGTTAACTCACTCTCTTTTAAAGCTTCTTCAAACTTTTTTCTCTCAGTAATATCCCTATCAATCCCGTTAAATCCTGTTATTTCTCCATCATTTCCCAAAACAGGAACTCCAGAGGATTCCATAACTACTTTATGGCCATCTTTGTGGATATTTATGTTAATCATCCCTGTAAATGCTTCTTTATTTATTACATATTTTGAGAATTCTTTATCTACCCGTTTTGCTTCATCTGTATCCATTAAATCAAAAGCATTTCTACCTATTAATTCATCTGGAGTATATCCCAGAATGTCAAAGGATCTTGGACTTACATATTTAAAAACCCCTTTTAAATCTATTTCCCATATCATATCGGTGGTAGTTTCTATAATATTTTTGTATTTTAACTCATTGTCTATTCCATTTTCAAATTTTGATTTAATGCTACTGTTTTCTTGCAAAATCAACTTATCCATAATACCAGAAAAAATATTAGTAAAGGTAGAAATAAGTTGATTCTCATCACCACTCAATTCAGAACAATTGTATAATAAATATCCAAATTCTGTTGAGGTTGACTTAATACAGATGCTGTGCTCTCTAGTTTTTTTTTCAGTAATAGACCAGATAAAATCACAATTTTTAAATACACTATTTAATCCCTTTATAAATAGCATCTTTGCTGTGTCACTACATTCAGCCTGTATTAATTTATTAGCAAGATAAAGTAACTCTTTTGAATAATTTGTGTCCATAATCATTTTAATTATTATCATTGCGTAATTAATTGTCAAATTTAATGAGTTACAAACAGGATTATATTATGTATAATATTCCAAGAGGTTTATTTAATGTCAAATATTTTGATCATTGATGATAATGAGATTATTCGATTAACCCTTGAGACAATTCTTGAGGATGATGGATACACAGTTTACAGCTCAAGTAATGCTACAGAAAGTATTAAATTATTAGAAGAGATGGAAATTAAACTTGCTATTGTTGATATACATATTCCTGATATGGAGGGTTCAACCCTAATAAAAAGGATAAATGATATAAACCCAAATATTAAAGTTATAATATACACTGGAGATAATACCTACATTATACCTGATAATCTTTTAGCATTAGGAATTAACCAAAACAACCTCTTATTTAAACCAGTTATGGATTTTAGTATTTTAACAGAAAAAATCGAAATTTTATTATCCAAGAACCTTGAATGATTCTTTTAAAACTTCAATTGTTACCGGGAAATTTTCCGGTTTAAGAGATGTCACTTCTCCATCAAGCTCCATTAATAGGGAATCAGAATATTCTACAGTTATTTCATCAACTATATCAAAGTGAGAAATTGGCAGATTTATATGTGACCCCTTCAGAAACTTACCTTTTACCAATAATCGTTTAAATAAGGATATGAAATCTACAAATAGAAAATTATTTTCATCCGGCAAAATCTTCTTTTTACCACCATATGTGGAATAGCCCTTTGCCCCTATTAGTAGAAGAAGCTTTTTGCCAATACTTTTGTACTCTTTATTCCGGTATTTAATAAGCACACAACTCTCTTTTATTGGATATATTAAATCATAAAATAAAAGAGACAGATCAACCATTACTTTATAAATATCCCCGGGAATTTTTCTTTTCCATTTTTCAGTTAGCTGACAGACATAAGCATCCATGCCAAAACTGGTAATATTAAAGGAATAATCTGTTTCCAAACCTTTGGGTTTAATTACAAGAAGATTACTCTTTTGAATATTCCCTGGAGAACTTAAAATCCTGCATACTTCATAAAAGTTATCGCAGTCACAATTATCATTTCCAGTACCCATTGGGAGTCTAAATATAATTAACTCTTCTTTATTAATTAAATTTCCCTTGATCAATGAACTGCATATATCCTTATGAAATCCATCTCCTCCTGCTAAAATAAGTATTTTATATGTTGAAAGTTTATCCTGGACAAAATTATCTACAATTTCAAGTGCTTTTATCTGAGCATGACTCAAGCTCCTTGTTATATGCATTTGAACATTTGGACTAAATTTGCTGTTTATAGTATTCTCTGTTTTAAAGTTTTTAATCTCTTTGTTTATTGCTTTCAATTTCTTTGAATTAATAATACTTCCAGCTGAAGGATTTATTAGAACCTCAAATGATACCATACTATTAGAAAACAGATTTACACTCTTAAGAAAATTACCAAAAATATCAATAAAATCGTCCAGCTCATTCTTCATATAATCTGGTCAACTACTCTGTAAATTCTGCAGCTGGTAACTTATATGAAGCTTCCCCCTCAACCGAAGAGTAATTTACCTTTTTTAATTTTATTTTGTTGTAACTTTTACCCGGGAACAGTGAAGCACACGACATACACAAAAGGAGAGTAAATAACACAATAATTATTTTTTTCATCTTAAACCTCTTACATTATACTATGACATTCTTACCATTTTTTCAAATTTAATATTTATTTTAAAGTTATTGCATTACGTTTTTATTAGAACTATAATTAATACATATATATAAAAGGAGACAAAATGTTTTGTTATCAATGTGAAATGTCAACACCAGACGGGTGTGGTTCAAAAGGGCAAAAGATGGGTACCTGCGGAAAGGACGAAGTTCTATCCAGACTACAGGATACAATGATTTTTGGTTTAAAAGGAATGGCTGCTTACAGGTATCATGCTAATGAGCTTGGTGCAAATGTTAAGGATTTGGATGATGTTACAAATAAAGCCCTCTATTTTGGTATAACAAACGCTAATTTTAATTTTAATGACCATATAGAAATGCTAATGGAAATTGGTAGAGCAGGAGTCCAGAGTATGAGAACTCTGGGTGATGCTCATCATGATGCGTTTGGAATTCCAGTTCCTGTAAAAGTAACAGAAAACAAGGCTGAGGGAAAGTGTATTCTAGTCTCAGGACACAATTTATCTATGTTAAAAAAACTGCTTATTGCGACAGAGGGAAAGGGAATAAACATTTATACCCACTCAGAGATGCTACCGGCACATGGATATCCGGAACTTCATAAATTCCCCCACTTGAAAGGTAATATAGGAAAAGCATGGCATGATCAGAAGAAACTTTTTGAAAAGTGGAATGGTACAATAATAATGAATACAAACTGTATCCAAACACCGCCTAAATCATCATCTTACATAGAGAGGTTTTATGGCTATTCAATTCCTGGTGTAGAAGGAATTAAGTATATTAAAGATGATGACTTTAGTGAAGTTATTGAACAAACTCTATCGCTACCTGATGCAGAAGGTTTTGACTCGGATGAAATAATAACAACAGGTCACAGTTTTAAGACAATTCTATCCCTTGCACCTCAAATTATTGACGCTGTAAGCAGTGGAAAGATCAAAGAATTTTTTGTTATTGCAGGTTGTGATGCTCCAGGAAGTGATGGAGAATACTTTAGAGAGTTAGCTTCCAGGTTGCCAAAAACAACAGTTCTACTGACCTCTAGCTGTGGGAAATTCAGGTTTAATGATATTGATTTTGGTAATATTGAAGGAACGGAAATACCTCGTTACCTTGATCTTGGTCAATGTAATGATAGTTATGGGGCTGTTGAAATTGCTCTGGCTCTTAGTGATGTTTTAAAAACACCTGTTAATGATCTACCAATAAATATTCAGTTAATGTGGATGGAACAGAAAGCTGTAATTATTCTTTTGGGTCTATTTAGTTTGGGGATTAAGAATATTAAAATTGGTCCAAGACAGGCTCAATTCTTTAATGATGATATTGTTGCATTTCTTGTTGAACAGTTTAACATTAGTTACACAACAAATGTTAATGATGACTGGGGAAATAAGATAAATTAACTAATTGACTGCATTATTAAGATATATAAGAATGCAGTCTAAACTTTTATTTTAGTTCAATATTTCCTTGCTATTTTCACTTAATTCTTTTAATTCATGAAATATAATAGTCATATGTTCTACTACTTGATTCATATCATTACCAAATTTATTAACAATAGAGCTATTTTCAACCATTTCATTTAAAGCACTCTTAATCTGAGTAGTACCCACACTCATTTCATCCATATTTCTGGATAGCTCAGTTAAACTATCTGCAATTTGAGTAAATTCATTGATAACTTTTTCCATCTCATCACTATTTTCCATAGAGACTGTTTTAGATTTCTCAATATCTGCAGTAATTTTTTTTAGATCTTTGGCAATATGATGTGCATTACTCCCGGATTCCTCGGCAAGTTTTCTAATTTCAGTTGCAACAACACTAAATCCTTTTCCATGATTACCTGCATGAGCCGCTTCGATTGCAGCATTCATTGCTAATAAGTTGGTATTACGTGCTATACCATTTATTGTCTGGTTAAATCCCTGTACCTTATCCACACTTTCAACAACTTCATTTATTGATTCCACCATGAATTTTAAACCGGAAATTTTACTTTGAGCCTCATCTTTTATAACATTTATTCTCTCTTTACGATCTTTTAATTGATCGTCTACACTGTATATAGAAGCAACCATCTGCTGAACTGCGGCACTTGTCTCTTCTATTGATGTACTTTGATTAAGGGTACTTTCTAAAAGTTTTGCGACCATATTGTTTACATTAATGAATTCCTTAGTTGATTCAGAAATTTTTTCATTCAGCTTCCTTGTAATTTCAACTGTTTGATCTTTTGCTTTATTGATTATATCTTGCTGAAAATAGTGACAATTTTCAGGCTTATTTAAGCCATTATCAATTGCTTTTGCCATTTCCCTACAGTTATTATACCCACATGATGCACAATTTTTAATGTCATCATCTGTATACTTATGCATATCAGCATATATTTCCTTTACTCTGGTTTCATTTGGAATTTTAATTCTTGTTATAGAAGATCTGTCTATATAATCTCTTTTATATAACTCCTTGGACCAATATTTCTTTAATGCCTTTTTAATTTTTTTGCTATTTGTTTTTATTAAATTATTAGCTCTTTTTGCAACATGAAACTCCATTTCATCAATAGAAAGCTCTATATTCCTAGTACCTGTTCCTCCATTACAACCCTTTTCACAATTTAAGCAATCTACCAACAATGGTTGAATACCTGATTTTAGGGACTTAGGAAGTTCACTAAGATATTCATAAACAATGTCAGTTCCTTCTATCTTTCTTGTTAGTTTTGCCTCTTCAGGGGCCTCTCTTTTTAATGTTTCTAACAGTCCCCCGGGTGTAGAAAACAGAACTGCTCTCTCAGGGTCTGGGCTTGAGAAATCAACTTCATCAAAAGATTCTATTGAAAGTCTGTTTTCTTCTAAGTATTTTTGTATTCCATCAAGAGTAATATTATAATCCCCTAGACCTGTTGCTTCAAACTCTCTTTTTTTTGCCAGACATGGGGATATAACGGCAATACGATGATTACTGTACTCTTTATAATACTCTTTAATCATTTTAATTGTATGAAGCATTGGACTGTCAGCCGGTGCCAGATATTTAATAAGTCCAGGTTGATACAACTCAATATAATTAACAATAGCTGGACAAGGCTGAGATATAATTAATTTAGGGTTATCTGATTTAATGTGTTCTATATAACTTTTAACTGTTAACTCAGCTCCAAAACTTACATCAAAACAGGCTTCAACTCCTAAAGAGTTTAAAAAACCATTAACTCTTAAAGCATCGTTACCAAAAGTTGCAACTACAGCCGGTGCTATTATTGCTACCATTTTTTTCTTTTTCACATCTTTTAAGAATTCTGGAAAATCATCCATCCGTAATCTGGCATCATGGGTACATGCATCTATGCACTTACCACAAGCAATACAGAGTTCGTGATTAAGTTCAATAACATCACCACTACCGTTCATGCAAAATTTAATTGGACAAACACTAATACATTGATGACAATTTACACACTTGTCATTATCTACCTGAATTACAGGACATAGATTCATTTTTCCTTCCTAAAAATAATATGATACTTTCTGATTTATAAAATGACTTAATTTTTGTGATTTTTAATTCAATATTATTTTATCATATTATTGTGAAAAACTAGTTAAAAATCAAGGGGGTTGGTAAATGATCTATTTTAGTACTTTAATAGGTGCCACTTAATATAACACCTATTGAAATGGATTATTTATTTAATTGATCACGTTCTTTGATCATTTTTTTCTGTTCGTCACTTAACCCTTGAGAAAACCATACATCGATATTATGATAAACTTCTGTTCTTTTTAACTCAGGATAAATATTGTCCAGACTTAGACTACAATCGAATCTTGCAAGAATACTGTGTCTGTTTTCAGGCCCAGTACCGGCATTTGTAAAATGAGATAGTCCCCAGTTAATTCCTCTTCCATTTCCATCGTCATTAAAACTATCCGGAATATATGGCCCCGCTGCAATAGGTCCCATATCAATATTGGATACTGGTTCAAAGTTAACCCAGTCCTCAGCATACTGAATAGTATTTACTTCGTTACCATTATGTATACACATTGCTGCCAAACCATTTTTAAAAGGGAATAAACAGGTTTCATGTCCGGAATTTATTACTGGATTTCCCGGATGTTTAACAAATGGACCCTCTGGGTGATCAGCGATGGCAACACCCTCTGCTCTTAGTATATTTTTTCCATTAAAATCAGATTTAAAATAGAGATAAACTTTTCCATTATGTACTAATGGGTATGGATCATGAATAGATTTTCCATCCCAATCATTAGGCCCACCATTAGGTACTACAATTTTATTAAGAGGTTTCCAAGGACCATCTGGAGAATCAGCAACTGATGCTGCAACAGGACAATCATCCCCATCTTTACCTGAAACATTCAAAAACCCCTGATAGTATAGGTAGTATTTTCCTTCCCACACAAGAATATCTGGTGTTGATACAGACCTCCAGCCAGGAAGAGGTTTTGGTGGTCTAGGGACAGCACAACCAATCTCTTTCCAAGTGAAACCATCTGAACTGGTTGCATACCATATTTCTGAAAGATCCCAATCCACAGAAGGTATCTCATCTGTAGCTTTGTCGGAACCCATTGGAATTGTTTTTGTATCTCTTTTTGTATACCAAACATAGTATTTATTATTTATTTTTATAATCTTTGATGGATCTCGACGGGAAATTGTTCCATCTCCTCCATTATAATCAAAACCCTCTAAACGAGTATATTTGAAGGATGAAAACAGTGGATTATCATCGGGTCTAAGGGCCCAATGCTTATTGTACAGCCTTTTTAAAGCAAGACTTTGATTCGGATCATCATAACTATCCGGTATAAAATATGGAAATGCACACATAATAAAACTCCTGATTTATTTTATCCTAAAATATTATTGTGTGCAAATAGATACAACCTCTAGAAATAGAGGCTGTATTGTTATGTTATTCTTTAATTCCAGTACTAGTAATACCACTTATAATGTATTTACTAAAAACCAGATAAAGGGTAATTATTGGTATTGAAACTGACACAAGGGCTGCCATCATATAAGTATATTCCAGTTGGAGACCAGCTCTAAAGGACTGGATTGCAACAGATACTGTTCTTAAAGAAACATCTCTAATTAAAACAGCAGAGAATCCAAACTCATTCCATGTCTGAAGTGAGATAAGAATTACAATTGTGGCAATAGCCGGTGATGATAGAGGGAAAATTATTTTGAGTAATGTTTGACCAACAGAACACCCTTCTATTGCTGCAGCTTCATCCAGGGATCTTGGAATTCCACGTATAAAACTTTCCACTAGAAATGTTGAAAGAGTTACTTGCATAGCAAAATATGGAAAGATCAATGATATTCTTGTATTAATTAAACCTAAAAGTCTGAATTGTAGGAAAACTGGAACTAATAATGCATAAATAGGTACTAAAAAACCAATTAAATATGAATAATAAATGAATTTTTTTCCTTTAAAATCATATCTGGCTAAAAAATATCCTGAAATAGTAGCTACAATTGTTACCAATACAACATTAGTAATAACATAAAATGTACTGTTAAATGTTGAAGTAACTAGATTACCAAGATGAAATGCTCTAGCATAGTTCTCAAAATGAAGAATAGTAGGTAGTGCCAATGTATTTGTCATAAATTCACCCTTAGTTTTAAAAGAGGAATATATGAGCCAGATTATAGGATATATACAGCTTATAGATATACTTATAGCAATAATATTCATAACAATTTTTGCAATAATGCTTCCAGGTGTATTCTGTTTTATTTTATTATTCATCTGCTCCTCCTAATCGAGACATAAACAATCTAAAAATTGCAATTAAAAGAAGACTTAGTATAACCATTACAACAGCTACAGCTGATGCATAATCAAGTTTATTTACTTTAAATGCCTGATCAAATGCATAAAGTGCTGTTATTTGAGAGGCTCTACCCGGACCACCTCCAGAAATGGAAAAAACAAGGTCAAACATTTTCATAACCCCGGAAATAACCATTAAAACACAAACTGAGATTGTATTTTTTAGTAGAGGAAGAACTATTGATACAGAACGACGAATTATACCAGCACCATCAATTACAGCAGCTTCAAGTATAGAGCTATTTATATTCTGCATTCCAGCCATTATAATTATTGTAAACTGACCTACATATTGCCAGGTTAGTGCTATTGATATTGAAAAAATAACCATTTTAGGAGAATCCAGCCATAAAACCTTAAAATTTTCAAATCCTATAAATCGCATTACTGAAGCTATCATACCATAATCATTATTATATACAATCTGCCAGATCATACCCACAACAATAGGTGCTAAAACAGCAGGTAAAAATATAATTCTTCTATGAGCTTCTCGGTAATATATAGACTTGCTCTGTATAAAGATGGCAAAAATAAATGCAAGGCCTATCTGAGTTACAAGCAGAATACCCATAAATTTTAAATTATTCACAAAGGAGAGCCAGAATTTAACATCCTTCATAAGAATAGCATAATTTTTTAAACCGACAAAACTCATATTCGGTTGACCTTTCCAGTTTGTAAAACTTATAAAAAGGCTTATCAGCAATGGCAGCATTAGTGAAAATATAAAAAGTATAAAGCCCGGTAAAACAAAGGCATATATCTTCCCTGTACTTAGTTGCAGTGATTTTTTTGACATAGTTAATCCTATTAATTTATAAAAAAGTTGCAGGGATTGCATAAATTGCAATCCCATTGTTAATTATAGAGACATCTCGAATTCTGCCTGTATATCTTTTGCAAGTTGTTCAGGAGTTACAGCTCCAATTAATAGAGACTGTAGACCTCTTTGATAAACATCCTTAACAGCTGCATCAAGTACAGCATCGTAGTTCATACATGCTGTTGAGTCAGGCTGTGCTTTAAATGCTATTCTATCTAAAGTAATTTGTGGTAATTTACTTTCATCAAATTTAGGCATAGTCCAAGGAACAAATTGATATTTTTCCTCAATCATGTATTTAGCAAATTCATCAGAAACAACATAGTTAGCAAGGAAATCTATCGCATATGGAAGTGCTTCTTTAGATATTTGTGAACCAATAGAGAAACCCCAGGCACTTGAAGCTTCATATGAACCTGTAGCTTTAGCATTTTTTGCTGGACCTGGCCATGCAGCTACTTTAGATACAGCTGCAATTTCCGGTGCAGTTTCAACTAATACTGGCTCTTCCCAATCTCCCCAACCTCTAATAGCAGCTTTACCACTCATATAAAGACCTAGAGACTCAGAATGTGTAATACTAATCATATTCTCATTCATATAACCTTTTGTAGCAAGTTCCTGGAATGCAGCTAAAGCAGCAACAAACTCTTTATCTGTAAATTTAGCTTTACCATCTTTATTTAAAATAGACTCTGTCCATGCATTTCCAACAAAGTTGTTTACAAATGAAGAAAAGTTGATTGAGTCTGCAGGCCATAATTGTGCATCACCTAAAGCAATAGGAATATATCCAGCTTTTTTGATTTTCTCACAAACAACCATAAATTCATCTAAAGTCTTAGGAAATTCTTTAACTCCCACTTCTTCAAAAATCGCAGAGTTATATACTATATAACCATAGTTACCTTCAGCTAAAGGTTGTGCATAAGCCTCTTTCTCATAAGTATGTTCTACCCATGCTGATGAATATACTCTTTTTTTCCAGTTAGCATCTTTATTGATTGCATCTTGCAAAGATAAAATTGCACCTGTTGAAGCAAATTGTCTAGTCATAGAACCATTAGACGCAACTAGATCTGGTAATTCATTAGCAGCACCTAAAGCTGGCGCCTGAACAAGGTAAGCTTGTGATGGAACAGTCTCTCTAATAATTTTTACATTAGGATTAGCTGCTTCAAATCTAGCAATAGCATCGTTTAACGGCTTATACAAAGCCTCAACTTCTACCCAGATATCCATCATTGAAATTTCAATAACTTCATTTCCAGTTTTTGGTTTTTCCTGGTCATTTTTTGCAAATAGTACACCAGAAAACAGTGTCAGACTCATAATCATAACGATTATCTTCTTCATAATTTTCTCCTTTTCTTTGTTAAATTAAAAAGATTTAACCTTTTATTTCTATCTACCTAATAACATTAAGTAAAACAGTTTCAAAATATTTTTTTGGGATATGTTCTTTGCCAACCCCTCTCTTCAAAACCACCATCTCCTATTGCTCCTAGATCATTTACAAGTTTTTCATCATTAGATCTCATAATTGATTTTGTAAGTCGGGAAATAAGAATTTTATCTAAATCGTTCTTTTTGTCATTAAATTGAGCATCATTAAAAAGATTATTCTGCTCAGTAGGATCATTTTTAAGATCAAATAACATTTGAGCACCATTTGTATGACGGCACAACTTCCAATTATCATCAGTAATCATATAACCAAGATCAGTTGCTCCGAAAACTGAGGATCTGGATTCTGGAGAGAATAGGGATTTTGAATCATCAGGATCTGCATAGGATTCCACTCCGGCTACATCCAGAATTGTACTGAACAAATCAGTTAACGAAACTGTTCCCTCTCTTAAACCATCTTTTTCCATTCTGCTATTCTTAATTAAAAGCGGAACTCTGATACTTGGTTCAAAATTATAGTGTTTACCCATCAAGTTATAATCACCCATTAATTCGCCATGATCAGCAGTAAAGATTATTGTAGTAGACTCATAAAGATTCTTTCTTTTTAAAGATTCAATAATCCGTCCAAATTCGAAATCTATTTGATTTATTAAAGCACAATAATGTTTTTTAAGTTTCTTCTTATGGCTTTCTTCAAAATCAGTATAATCAACACCATTCCAGGGAAGTTTGTTGGCCATAATAAAATAATCCCTAAACTTATCACTATCTTTAGTCCCTGGAATTGTATCCGGTAATAGATCTTCATCAATCTCATCTAGATATTTTTGCGGAGGATCATAAGGACAGTGAGGACCAGGAAAACCAACCATTACAGCAAAAGGCTTATCAGATTTATAATTATCAATATATTCACATGTTCTTGATGCGACCCATCTATCAACCTGATGCTCTTCCGGGAATTGCCCTATTACTGCACCCTTATTTTCATAATAACCATTTAGATGACTTGCATGCTTTTTTTCTAATCCAAAAGTTGCCAGATAGTCGTAATAATCATCTTTTAATAAAATATGTCTTTTATCCTCGGCTATCTTCCTTTCCTGAAAACCTTCATTTATATCCCATGGGTAAAAATGCATCTTACCAAAAGCTGCTGTATTGTAACCTGTTTCCACTAAAATTTCTGGCCATGTTTTAACTCCACATGCTTTTCTATCTGGTCTAAGCCACCGTTGATTATCAAGAACACCGTTAACAACAGCATTTGCACCTGTTAGCATAGATGCTCTAGCAGGAACACAGAGTGGAGAAGGACTTATAGCTCTATCAAATAATACACCGTCATTTCTTAATTTATCTATATTTGGTGTTTTTACAAAATTTGCACCATAGCATCCAAGATAATCAGCTCTTAACTGATCAGCCATTACTAAAAGTATATTCTGTTTCAATTATTTTTCCTTTACAACTTATATTAGTTATATT
>QKAW01000015.1 GCA_003247135.1 Spirochaetales bacterium
ATTCTATTTAAGGATCTTGTAGTTGTTGAATCACTGGTATTTATTGCATCTGACGGAAATATAAGTCCATTTTCACTAATCCAACTTTTTGACTCTCCTACCTCGTCTATTCTAATAACTGTTTTATTTAGCCCAAAATTTCTATTGTTTTTTGTTTCATCATTACTATTTTGTGTATATACTACACAATCAATAATCTGTCCAAATGGGTTATTATAAATAGAAATTACACCATTGGTGGATGATAATTTAAAGTTGTTTATTCTCAGATCTCTGACATTATCAATAAACTTAGAGTCGTTATTTATATTTAAATCATCAATTTCTATAAATGGTTTGCTGTATTTATCACTAATTGTCCTAACAACAATATATTCTCCCTTGTTCACATAGAATTCAGGAAAGGTAAAAAAGTAATCAAAACTGTTTTTTGTTCCATTAAAAAGTGTTATTCCTGCCATATTTCCACTTTTTGTTACTAGCAGTTCAATCTTGTTAGGGTTTGTATTGCTTCCCTTTACTATAAATTCATTAATTAATATTTCTGGTAGTTCTCTATTGAAACCGTAATATTTAGAGATGAAAGTCAGAGAATTTCCATTAGAATCTGCAATTTTAAATTCTCCTATATATTCAACACCAGGTTTAAGGTCTCTGGTAAACTTAATTAATATACTATTTTCTTGAGATTCAAATTCCTTAATACCAATATTAGTATCCTCTGGAATAGTATTATTAATATCCAGGGATACAGGCTCATTACAGACTATAGACAGGGTATTTTCACTTGTAGTCTCAATACATTCAATTTTTGGTGGTGTTATATCAAGAATTTTTTTTGAGATATCTTCATAATTTGTGCAACTCAACACTAAACATAGTGGTATTACTAATTTGTAATTCATATAAACCTCTAGATTATACTTAGCTAATTTTTTTACAAAAATTCTGCTTTCTTTTATTTAAAAATCACCGATATTATAATTATGAGTAAATTTTATATCGCTTTTTTATTTATTATTTTAGGAATTCCTGTTTTCTCTCAAACTTATGATCTTATACTTCAACCGGAAGACACATATATAGAATCGAGAGAAGGGGAGGGTGGACTTCATCTTTTTGTTAAGAAAAAGGGTGATATAAAGTCAATTTTATTGGCAGAGTCAACGGATGATCCTGCTAATGAAAGAAGCGTTTTTGCTTTAAGGGATTTTGATGAAAATCCTACTGTAAAAGATGAAATACGACTTCTAAATGGTGTCAAACTTGATTCCAAATATAATTTTCTTATCGATTCAACCGCCGAGGAAAATGAGATACTTGGTGAGGCATTTCATATCTACATTCCTAAAGGTGTATCCTATGGTTATCCCTGGTCCCGAGAAGGGCAGATAGATATTGGTGTTGGATCATGGATTAATATTATTACATTTCCACTTGAGTATGGTAATTACGATGAGGGATTTCAGGATAATCCCTTTACTATTCAATTATATGAAGAGATTATAGAGCCGGAAATTGCTCCTCCAGTAGATGAGACTATATTTGAAGAGATAGCCAGGGAGACTGATGGAGATTACTCTGAGGAGTTCGATGGTGATGGAGCAGTAAAAAAAATTGGTGAGATCCTGGATCGTTATCTTGGCAAAGATGTGGATCTGGCACTTGTCATCGATTCAACAATTAGTATGAAGGATGATGTTGAATTTATTCGACAAAAATTAATCCCACTGGTTAAAGATAAAATTGCGGGTTTTAAGTCTGTTAGAATTGGAGTTCTTCTATACAGAGATTATAAAGAGGCATATTTAACAAGAAAATTTGATTTTGTTGATAATTTTGACAAGGTTCAAATGATTCTGGATTCAATTAAAGTTGCTGGAGGGAGAGATATTCCTGAAGCTGTTTTTGAAGCTTTGTATGATGCCCAGACAACAATGGACTGGAAAAATAGTGAAAAGCTAATAGTTCAAGTTGGGGATGCACCTCCACATCCAGAACCTAGAGGGGATATTACAAGCAAGATGGTTTATGATATGTCCAGAGAGAAAAATATTGCTATATTCCCAATACTCTTAAAGGATGATAAAAGAAGTAGCTCTGAAACAAAATAGAAAAAGCATCTTTTAAGATGCTTTTTTTAGTTGCTATATTACTTTCTGATGTGTTATTACTTCGTCTCTTACAGGTAAGCTTCTTTTTAACTCTTTAAGAAATTCCTTCAGATCACCCATTGGTTCATAGAACTCACACTCATCTGGAGTTCTTCTGGCAATAGTAAAGTATTTATATAGTTTTTCTTCACCTAATTTCTTTTTCCAGAGACCTGCGGTACATCTAACTCTTAAGACATGACCATTATCAGCTTCAGTCTGAACTAACTTGCAACGCATACAATTAGCACAGTATATTCTTTCACTTTCACTCATGATATTCTCCATTTTTACTTAAATAATTAAATTTTTATAGTTTATTAATTTTATATTACCATGTCAAAAAGCCACCGTCAATAATAATCTGAAATATTAACGGTGACTTTGTAAATTTAATTTGCTGAATTAATCAATTTTCCATATCTCATTAGCATACTCTGCTATAGTTCTGTCAGAGGAGAATTTCCCTGAAGATGCAATATTTGCTAGTGACATTTTTGCCCATTCATCCTTATTTCTGAATGCTCTAGAAGCTCTATCCTGTGCAACACAATACTCCGAGAAGTCTTTAATGACATAGTATGGATCCGGAATATTTCCATCTACACCATAAAGAAGAGAGTCTGCAATAGGTTTAAAATCATTAATACAGTCGGTTCCAAAGAATCCATTAGTTAACTGATCAAGGATCAGTTTTAAATCTTTATTTAGAGTTAACTCAGCAGATGGATTGTAACAGTGTGAACAGTTTAATTCCTGTACCTGATCTGCTTTTAAACCAAAAATAAAGGCATTCTCGTAACCAGCTTCTTCCACAATCTCTACATTAGCTCCATCCAGAGTTCCTATTGTTATTGCCCCATTAACCATAAATTTCATATTTCCAGTACCAGATGCCTCTTTTCCTGCTGTGGATATCTGTTCAGATAGATCACATGCAGGGAAGAGTTTTTCAGCTATAGATACATTGTAGTTTTCAATAAAAACTACTTTTATTTTGTTTTTGATTGCTGGATCATTATTTATTATTGAACCTACTGTAGTTATTAGTTTTATTATCTGTTTAGCTCTTGCATAACCCGATGCAGCTTTAGCTCCAAAAATGAAAGTCCTTGGTACAATATCGAAATCCGGATCATCTTTTAGTCTATTATACAGATACATAATATGGAAAACATTAAGTAATTGTCTCTTATACTCATGCAGTCGTTTTATCTGAATATCAAAAAGTGAATCTGGGTCTACATCAATACCATTATGCTCTTTAATATATTTTGCTAACTGTACTTTTTTATTGTATTTTATCTGCATAAGTTCATTTAAGGCACCCTTGTTATCTTTTAATGGTTCCAATTTACTTATTTCAGAGAAGTTGGTTATCCAACTGTCTCCAATATGCTTGGTAATAAATGAGGATAATTCAGGATTGGATTTTAATAACCATCTTCTCTGGGTTATTCCGTTTGTTTTATTGTTAAACTTTTTAGGGAAAAGCTCATACCAGTCTTTAAGCTCGTGGTTTTTAAGAATTTCAGTATGAAGAGCAGCTACTCCATTTACTGAGAAGGAACCTGCAATCGCTAACCACGCCATTTTTACAACACCGTTTGCAATTATTGACATTCTCTGTGCTCTGTCCCAGTCTCCAGGATAGGCCGTGTTAACAAACACAAGAAATCTTCTATTTATCTCTTCTATAATCTGATATATTCTTGGAAGAAGATTTCTCATTATCTCAATTGGCCATTTCTCAAGTGCTTCAGCAAGTATAGTATGGTTTGTATATGCAAAAGTTTTACAACACACTTGCCATGCATCATCCCACTCTAAATACTCTTCATCAATTAGAATTCTCATCAGTTCCGGTATTGCAACAACAGGGTGGGTATCATTTAACTGTATAAC
>QKAW01000036.1 GCA_003247135.1 Spirochaetales bacterium
GAATCATTTTTTAGAACCTTAAAATATTCTCCAGGTTATCCTAGCCACTTTAAATCTATAGAAGATTCCAGGCTATGGATGGCTGACTTTATGGATTGGTATAATAATTATCATCTTCACTCTTCAATAGGATACGTAACTCCACATCAGAAAAGAACTGGAAAACATACTGAAATTTATAATAAGAGGAATAATACATTACTAACAGCAAAGTTGAAAAATCCTGCAAGATGGGGTTCTAGGAAAACAAAGAATTGGATAATTGAGAATAGTGTTATACTCAATAAAGATGTGGCTTAAAAGAGGCGACAACTATGTTGACATTTACCGGAGAGAAGTATTATCTAAATAAAATTATTGACAATTTACAAAAGTGTAATTAATCATAAAAAAGTTTAGTATTAGTAAATAACTATAGTATTTTTAGATAGTAATTCGTTGTTTTCTTTATTTACCCCACAAAAAATAATTACCTATAATTACCCAAATTAAATATAGGAGATTATTTCAATGAAGAAAAAACACTCATATTGTGCAGGTCAAAATAAGATTGGTTATTCATTTATTTTGCCGTCATTAATAGGGTTCTTGTTATTTATGGTGTATCCAATTTTTAACTCATTCTTTTTGAGTTTTATGAAGTGGAATATGATGAAAGGGCTATCTGCTTCTAAATTTATTGGTTTAAAAAACTACTTTGATGTTTTTGACAATGAGTATTTTAGAGCTGGATTATTAAATAATTTCAAGTTTGTAATAATGGCAGTTCCATTATTGATAATACTTTCGTTAGTTATAGCCAATTTTTTAAATATGAATATTTTTGGAAGATTAGCTCTTCGTGCTATGTATTTTATGCCATACGTAGCAACCATTACAGCAGCAGCCGTTGTTTTTTCAGCACTATTTCATCCAGAGTTCGGACCTATAAATGGTGTTTTAAGAATGATAGGTTTTACGGATCCTCCTAAATGGACAGCGAGCATAAAATGGGCTCTTCCGACAGTAGCTCTTTTCTGGATTTGGAAAAATATTGGATATTGTATAGTAATTTTTCTTGCAGGATTGCAAGGAATCTCTTCAACATACTATGAAGCTGCATCAATTGATGGTGCCGGTAAGTTTAGTCAGTTTATACACATTACAATGCCATTAGTATCACCTACAACTTTTTTCTTGACGATTACATCTGTTATTTCATCATTTCAGGTATTCGCTGAGATAAATGTTATGACAAAAGGTGGTCCAGGAACTTCTACTGTAACTATTGTATATCACATATTTGATAAAGCATTTAGGTTTTTTGATATGGGATATGCCTCAGCTGTTTCCTGGGTTTTCTTTATTATTGTTATTGCCATAACTGCTATTCAGTGGGTTGGTCAAAAAAAGTGGGTGAATTATGTCTAATAGTGTTTTATCAAGTAGAGTAAAGTTTGATTTTGGAAAAATAATTATAACCTTGATTTTAGGTATTATTGGGATTGCAATGATACTACCAATTTTATGGATGATTTCCTCTTCATTTAAATTTGAAAGTGATGTTTTTACAATGCCAATGCAGTGGATTCCAAAGAGAGTAAATTTACAAAACTATGTGATTGCTGTAACAAGATTTCCATATTTTAGGTGGTATTAAAATACTGAAAGTGTAACAATAATGGTTGTTGCATTAACTTTAGTTTTTAGCAGTTTATCAGGATATGCATTTGCAAAATTACATTTTAAAGGACGAGACATTATCTTTATGCTTTTTGTTTCGACTCTTATGATACCGACACAGGTGAGAGTAATACCACAGTTTATGATGTTTAAAGCTTGGGGAATGATTAATACACATGCTGCAGTCGTATTACCTTGGGCATACAATGGTTTTTCCATATTTCTTATGAGACAATTTTTTATATCTATCCCAGATGAACTGATTGAAGCCGCAAAATTGGATGGAAGCTCTGATTACAGAACCTTTTTCCAAATAGTTATGCCACTAACAAAACCATCTTTAGTTGCATTAACTGTCTTATCATTTACATGGGGTTGGAATTTCTATTTTGGACCTCTAATTTATATTTCAGAAATTAATAAACAGGTTTTAAGTGTAGGTATTTCAACTTTTAAAGCTGAATATGCTTCTAATTATGCCGCTCAAATGGCAGGTTCTACACTAGCATTAATACCTATTATTGCTGTTTATTTAGCAGCACAAAAATATTTTATAGAGGGGATTGCACTTTCAGGAGTAAAAGGATAGCTAAATATTATTTATTGCACTTATGATAAAAAGAGTAAAATTAGTGCTTTATTTACACAACATGCTAAATTATGTAAATACTGAAAATAGCATTGTATGAAATTATAGATTTGGATAAATTGTTAAGATTTCACATCAGGTAACTCAATGGGATATATAATAAAATTAAGACGTTTCTGAAAAAATAGAAATTGATTATCCAAGCTCGTTTGATCCAATGACATGAACTCAGTATGCATATTTAGCATCAAATTTAACAAGTAATAGGTACATATAAGGTTTATGGTATTATTCACATTGATTGTTCGATGTTCTTGTTTGGTGGTACTTTTATGGTTCTAGATGGTAGAGGGGATTTTTTAAAAAACTGACGTTACAAACACTGAAGATTCGACTTATTCAAAATTTATTGAACTAATTACGTCCAAATCTCAAGGGATTTGGACTTTTTATAAATAAACCTTACTTCTTTGAACTTTTAAAAATTTAAATATATAATTAATTATAAGAGGTATATTATGAAAGTTAAGTTTAGTGATTTTACAACAAAGCAGGAAGTTCATGATTATTTATTAAAAAACAGCAAGAAAAAAGTTATTAAAGTTGAATCCAGACTTTTGGATCAGGATGCTGTTGTCGTTGAACATTCTGATGATTTTATGGAAAATTGTGGTGATATTAAGTATTATTTTGAAGATGATGAAAGTCTTGAAATAAATTCTATTAATGCTGTTGCTCTTTTTGTTAGAGGTAATGGAAAAAAAATTCTTGTAGATTATGTAGATAATAATGATTTTGAACCAGCCTTTATCTCTATGATAAATTCAGAATTAGGATTAAATTTTGAACTGGATCTACAAAAATTTAATTGTTCAATTGTAGGTGAACTTACAACAGATCAAATAAACAAAATAAAGAATAAGCTGGACACTCTATGTAATGAATTTAGGATTGATGTTAGAATTGAGTAGATGAAAATTTTAATTTGCTGTGCTTTACCTTTAGAATTTAATGAAGCTAGAAATCAGCTAAAACTTAAAGAGTTAACTACTAAAAAAGATCTGCCAAGGATTGCTTCATCTGGAAATATAGATTTACTTTGTACAGGCCCGGGTAAAGTTAATTCCTCTGTTAATTTGTATAGTTATCTTTTAAATAACAACCCGGATCTAGTTATAGATACAGGAACTTGTGGTAGTTTATCGGAAAAAATAAAAACAATGGAAATTGTAGTCTCAGGCAATGCAATAGAATTCTTCTCTCCTGAAATAACAGGGAGTAAAATAGTTAATAATTGTTTAGAAGATGTAAAAAAAATTTTACCCAAAATAATATTTGATGATATAACCATAGCCACTTTAGAAGATAAGGTTAATAATATAAATATAGTAAACAAGTTAATTAAACAGGAAACATCAGTTGTTACATGGGAGACTTCATCAATCTTTTATGTATGCTCTAAATTAAAAATTCCATTTATTTCAATAAGAGGTGTAACAGATAGTTGTAATGAAAATACTGATATAGATTTTAAAGCTAATAGAATTGTTTTATGTAAAAAATTATATAATTATGTTAAAAATCTATGTATAGGTATATAATAAAAATAATATCTTGAAAAATAAAAATTTTTTATTAAAATGTTATAAGTAGGAGATTAGTTGTGATATTAGGTCAAAGAAAAAAAGAAGTTGTAGAAGATCATACCCTACAGCTGGTGACTTTCCAACTTGGGAAAGAGAGATATGGTATCGATATAATGGATGTTAAACAGATTAACGGAATTGAAGATGTTCGTCCAATACCCAATGCACCGATATATGTAGAAGGTCTGTTTAATCTTAGGGGGGCAATAATACCGGTAATTAATCTTCAGAAACGTTTTCATTTTGAAAAAAGTATATTGACTGAAGAGGAAAAACTACTTAGTGGATTTATTATTATAAATATAAATAATATGGATATAGGTATAATAATTGATAAAATCTTAAAAGTAGTGACTGTAGATAAAAGGGACATTCAACCTCCTCCTCAAATTGTATCAGGTATTGGTAGTGAATATATTCATGGAGTTGTAAATGAAAAAGATGGATATCTTGTAATATTGGATACAAGAAGGCTATTTAGTCGTGGAGAGTTAAAAAATTACAATCTAGGAAAGATTTGATATCATTAAAAAATAATTATATTCGCAGAAAAGAGATGGATTCTGTTCTCACTTTCATGGTTGAAGGTAGCCGGGATGCAGTTAGTGAGTTACAGAAGTCTTTTAAAAACTATTTTAATCATGAGAGTATATTTCTATTTAAAAATGTAGAGATACCAATTAGATTATATCTTCAGCAGATAAAGGATTCTGTAAAAAAAGAGATTATAGTTTCTGCTCTTTTACCTTTTAATCTGTATAATATTATATACTTGGCTGGTTTTACACCAGTTGCTGTAGACGTATCTCTTGAAACAGGAATACCTACATACGAAAATGTTGCCAGTAAATGTAATGGAAATACCTACGGTTTTTTTAATTACCAGGATTATATTACAGTTCCTCTAGATGATAGATTTTATGAATTGGATTTAAAAATTATTGACATCTATATGACAGGGATTGCAGCTGATTCCGAGAATTCAATATTTAAAAGTCCTTCTGATTTTCAAATATATTCATTAAATTCTGAGAATATTGTAAGCACATATGGTGGCTCTCTAGTCATAAATAGTAGTGCCAAACTTGATATAAATATGGAGTCTAAATTACCTGATTATTCTTTATCTGACTTAAATGCTTCATTTGGAATCACTTTATTATCAGATTATATAATACTTTTTGATAAGCTAAAAAAGATTCAAACTATATATAGAAATTCTGTAATAAAATCTGAATATCATACGTATCAGGATACCGGGTATTATTCTTCAAGTTATTTCCCTCTTATATTAAAGAAGGGATTAAAAGATGTTCAGCAATACTGTAAAAGAAATGGATTGGAAAGCAAGAAAGCATATGAAAACAGTATTATAACTCTTAAACAAAATCTTAAATGTAAAAATGCAAAATATTTATCATCTCGAACACTCTTAATACCGATTTCTCTATCTTTTAACAATGAAACAATAAAACTAATTTCCAAGATACTCTCGACATTGCCATAAAATCGCCATAAAATAACCTATGATTAATATTAAGTCTGTTCTTTTATATATAAATGGAGCAAAGAGTTGTTCAGATCAACTAAAATATGATATATGTCAATATTTCATAAAGTACGGTATATCATGTAGTGTTGTGTTTGCAGATAAAAATGATCATTCAGAAATATCAGGGTTCGATCTTGTTGTAACTTTAGGAGGGGATGGAACTGTATTACACGCTCTAAGAAGAATAAAAGAGTGTCAAATACCAATACTTGGAATAAATCTGGGAACAGTTGGATTTATAACCGAGATAAATAAAGATGAGTGGGAAGAGTCTCTGGATAAATATATTTGTGGAGAGTTGCGTGTTAGTAATAGAACCCTACTTGATGTACAGGTAAAAAGAGATGGAGATTTAGTTTTTAAAACAATTGGAGTTAATGACGGTATTGTAACTTCAAGTAATATTAAAGCAATAATTGAATTAAAAGTATATTTTTCTGATATAGAGATAGGTGAGATTCATGGAGATGGTGTTATTATTTCAACTCCAACAGGATCAACAGCTTATTCTTTAGCTGCAGGAGGACCAATAATTAACCCAGAAATGAACGCTTTAATTTTCACCCCAATTTGCCCCTACTCTTTGTCAAACAGGCCTATGGTAACAAAGGGTGATGAAGTTGTTGAGATAAAAATAAATTATAACCAAAGGGCAATGGTTCAGTTAACAGTTGATGGACAGGAAACTTTTGAATTGAAAGAGGGGGATTCTGTTTTTTTTAAGGAATACAAGAGTTTTGCACAATTTATAATGTCAGATAAAAGATCATTTTTTGATGTTGTTAGAACAAAGTTTAAATGGACTGGAGGACCACGTGCTTGAGGAATTAAGTGTAAATAACTATGCGCTTATTGATGATATACAGGTAACTTTTAATAAAGGATTAAATATACTAACTGGTGAGACAGGTGCTGGAAAATCTCTACTTGTCGGGGCTTTAGGCCTAATTTTTGGAAAAAAAGGCAGCCCCAGCTTTGTTAGGCAGGGGCAGGATGAAGCAACAGTTACAGCTCTTGTCGATGTTAGTGATAATAGCGAAGCAAAGCAATGGCTTTTAGATAATCAGATAAAATTTGATGACGATTTAATAATAATAAAAAGAACAATAAAAAATTCAGGTAGAGGGAGCCAGTATATACAAGGTCAAGCTGTTTTGAGAGAACAGCTGGAGGATTTTGCATCCCTATTATTTGATATGCATGGTCAACATGAACATCAATCTCTATTTGCAACTGTTAACCACAGAAAATTACTTGATAAATACGGTAGATTAAACGATAGTGTTGTAAAACTCTATAATAAATTTCAGGAAATTTTACAACTAAAAAATGAGTTATCAGTTATGGAGACTGAAGAGGGTGGTTTAGAGCTTAAAATTCAACATTTTGAAAAAGCAATCGATGAAATTGATAGTTTAAAATTTGAAGATGGAGAAGAGGAAGAACTTGACAGGGAGCTGAAGCTTTTAAGAAATACAGATAAAATTTACTCATTGTTAGATGAATCTCTAAATTATACATCAGGTGGAAAGGGGATAGTTGCTTATCTAAAAAATCTAACTTTAAGCCTGGAGCCACTTATTGAGTTTGATAATATATTTGAAGGTATATTAAAAAGAGTAAAAGACAGTTATTATGAATTAGATGATATCTCAGAATCTTTAGCTGAATATAAAAGAAATATTGACTTTTCGCCGGAAATTTTACAATTTAAAGAAGAAAGATTGTCGGAAATTTACAAAATTGAAAAGAAGTATGGCGCAACTATAAAAGATGTTTTAAATTATAGTATAGAGGCAAAAAAAACATTAGAGAATATTAATAGTATAGACTCGAATATCTCTGAGATGAAAGCCAGGATTAAAGTTGAGCAAGATAACATATTAGATATGGCTCGTGAACTGTCCCAAAAAAGAGAGATGTTCGCCAGAGAGTTGGAAGAGAGGGTTATTTCTCAGCTTAAACAGCTTAGTCTTCCAAATGTACGTTTTGTAGTAGATATTAATCCAAGGAAGGATAAAACTGGGAAGACAACCTGTGGACCATGGGGAATGGATGAAATTGAATTTCTAATGTCAATGAATCCCGGAGAACCTTTAAAGCCTGTAAAGCAAATTGCTTCTGGAGGAGAAATTTCAAGGATAATGCTTGCTTTAAAAAGTGTATTAGCTGATGTTGATAGTGTTGGATGCCTGATTTTTGATGAAATTGATTCAGGTATAGGTGGGGAGGTTGCTTTAAGTATAGGTGAACATTTAAAAGAGTTATCTAAAAATAAGCAAATTTTAAGTATAACTCACTTAGCAAGTATAGCTAGTTGCGGTGTTAATCATCTTAAAGTAAAAAAGAGTAATAATGGTAGCAAAACTGTAACAGAAGTTATAAAATTAAATGGAGAAGAACGAGTAAGGGAGATAGCACGAATGTTATCAGGGGATTGTAATGAAGCATCAATGAATCATGCTAAAGAACTCCTTGGTATAAGCTAGAATGTTATGGCAAAAGTAAGTAAAGAAGCAAAACAATTATATTCCGAAAAGGTTTCTGAGTACAAAAAAACTTTAGAAGAGACTACTAAAAAAGTTAATCAGATGAAGTTAATCTTACAAAGAGACAGTAGCGGTGCATCTTATAAAAGAATTCTTATTGCTGATGAAACAATGTCATTAGTATCTCTTTACTGTTTAATGAACAGACTCTCTGTTGAATTTCTTGGGATTAAAAATGAATTTTTTATAAATGAAGCTAGAAAGGCATGTTATGAGTCTATAATATTACTTGAAGCTGTTTTTAGTGATAAAATTAATGCAGCTTTTGCTGATTATAAAGATAATTTCGCTGAATTTTCAACATATCCAATTGAATCAAAGTATAACCTTTTAAAAAAGCTTGGTTTTTGTATTACAATGGTTAAAACAGCTTTTGGTGAAAATTCAAAATGGAAAACTTCTTTTACTGATCTTGAAGGGCGACATGCAGTTATATCAAATAACTCCATTGATTTTAAACAGATCGTAAAAGAGCTGGATCCAAGAGAGAGGGAATTATTCAGCATGCATCTCAGTTTCATTGAGATGACAGTTCGAGCATTAAATGATTCTGCAAATGAATACCGTCTTAAATATGAATTGACAACTTCTAAGCTTGATGACTTTAAAAGGGCAATTCTTCTATTAGCAACTCTACGAAGACTTTATTCCTATATTGGTAAAAAGAGAGAGATGGAAGAAGTTCAGAAACGAATTGATGTTTGGAAAACCAAATTAGAAGCGGACAAAATATTGCAGGAGAAACAGGCGAGAGAGAATAAACTCCGTTAATATATATTATTTGACACAGAATAATCCCTAGTGTAGAGTATACTAAATATATCTTAAAAGTGAGAGTTATGTCTGATAGAAGAAATATAATAATAAGTATAATAGTTTTTTTACTTTTTTTCTTATTATTTCCTATAAATTTAAAACCCGGTATAAGCTACATCCCTGGTGACTCTGCAATTCTGGAGGGTGATTTAAAAAGTATTACCGGGGAGAAAATTCCATTTATTTACAAAAAAACAGCTGGTTTTTTTTCTAAAGACCTTAAGTCTTCATGGAGTATAAATGTTAATGATGGTATAACTCTCATGGATAATGGATTTATTAATCTGAATCGTGAAAATGATTCATTTGATTTTATTAATATGGAAGGAAATATAGACTTTTCAATTGTAAATAATGGTTATCCTTTTAGTATTTCAAATCGATTGTTTATAGTAAGTAGGGATAGAAAAAGTATATCAGAAATTGTTGATAAGCAGATAAAATGGGTAAAGGAATTTAATCATATAATAACATCAATTGATGGGAATGGTGATAAAATTGTTTTAGGTTTTGTGAAGGGTTTTTACTCAGTATTGGATAGTGATGGTGAAGTAACCTATAGTTATGAGCCTGGTGGTAGTCGAGTTCCTGTTGTTTATAGTGTATTAATATCATCGGATAGTAACTATGTTGGAGTAGTAAGTGGCCTTGATCCTCAAAGATTTACACTGTATGAGAAAAAAGTAGTTGAGTATAAACCAGTATATGCATTCAATATTGAAGACCAGATTAGAAGACGACATAATATGTATATCTCCTCAGATAATAAAAATATTTTTGTAGAGGATAATTTGGGGTTTTATATGATAGACATAATAAACCGGTCAAGTAAACTAATTAAAACAGAAAGTAGTCTAAAGAGCGTTGAATATATAAAAAATCATGACATATATTTGATACACACTGCAGCAACCAATTATAACAACATTAAATTATTAACAAAGGACAATCATGTATTATTGAATAAGAGTTTTAATGGAGAGAATGTTTCTGTAAATTCTTTGGATAACTCAATTTATATTGTTATAGATGGAAGAGTTCTTAAATTGGATATTAAGGAAATTCTATAGTGAAAAGAGTCTTTTTGTATTACTTTATATTATTAACCACATTTTCTACTTATTCTTATCAATGGCCTTCAAGTAAAGATTTTTTATCAAAGCTATTTGGAGCGAATGAAAATTTGAGAATTGTTGATGGAATTAAATTTTCAAGTGATAATCAATCAATCTATCCTTTAACTGATGGTGAAGTTATATTTTATCAAGACTCTTTTGAATTTGGGGATCTGGATTATAAAGGAGAAGAGGGAAATTTACTTGTTTTAAAACATATAGGAGAATTTAATTCTATATATAGAAATTTTATTTTATCAGATAATCTAAATACCCAAATAAATATAAATAAAACAGATATTATAGGTATTTCCGGTAATAGCTGGGATGAATTTATTTTTTCAGTTTATGATAATAAAAATGATTCATATATTAACCCTCAACAGATTTTACCTTTTCTGGAAGATGGTACTACTCCAGTAATTAACAATGTATATATTATGAATAATGATGTTTTAGAGCCACTTTACATGAACAAAAGAGTTCTAGGTGGGGAGTCTATATTGTACATAGATTCCTGGGATGTGATTTATATTAAAGGAAAATATTCAAGATTTGTTCCTTTTAGTGTTAATGTTTTTGTAGATGGATTTGAAAGGTATAATATCTCTTTTAGTTCACTAAAAGAGATAGAAGATGACATATATCTCTCAGGTTTTAGTGATGTTCCATTAAAGAATTTTTTGTCTATACCTTCTTATTTATTTGGTGGCAAAGTTTTTCTTACTAATGGTCGAAGTCTTATAGAGGTTGTAGTGAAAGATATTAATGGTAATGAGACTTCAAAATCCTTTTCACTGTTGGTTGAGTAATGAAAACATTTTCAAAAGTGCCAAACCCTGGAGAAAAAACAAGAATAATAATTTGTCCTTTATGTGGCAACAAAATTTATAGTAATCATTGGAAGATAAATGATTCTTCTTTTGTTAAGTGCTCAAAATGTTCTTTAATTTATCAAAATCCCCAACCCATAGCTGAAGATGTTGCATTACGTTATGATAATAGCTATTTTAATTATGAAATTACTAATGAGAATATATTTCTTAATTTAATTTTGTTAGGATTAAAGGACGTTGGTTTTATTCCAGCAAACATACAAACTGGAACCAGGAAAATACTGGATATTGGTTGTGCAACTGGATTATTCCTGGAATTTATGAAGAAGAATGGCTGGGATGCATATGGTGTTGAAATTTGTGAATCTGCAGCTGATTATGGTATAATAAATAGGAATTTGAATATATATAAAGGTTTTCTTGAAAACTTATCAGTACCTCATAACAGTTTTGACATTATTCATTTTTCTCATGTAATTGAACACATTAATGATCCACTGTTGTTTCTTGAAAACGTTTATAATTTATTAAAGCCTGGAGGTGTTGTTTATTGTGTAACTCCAAATATATCCGGATTTCAAGCCAGACTTTTTAAACAAAAATGGAGATCAGCAATTCCTGATCATTTGGTTCTCTACTCTGTTAAAACTCTAAAAATGCTGTTTAAGAATTCAAACTTTAAAGTTATTAAATATAAAACCTGGGGAGGGTTATGTGCCAATAGTGGTTACCCGGTTTTTTTAAAAAAAATACTTGACAAATTAGCAAAACCCCTTGGCTTTGGTGATGTAGTAATAATTAAAGCAGTAAAACCACACTAAAACTAACTTGACACTGTTACAGCTATTTCATAACATACCTTAAAAGTATCAAAAAAAATTGTTTCCTTAATTAGGACGGTATATGACTAAAGAACGTTTAGAATTGTTAAGTGATGATGTAATTAAAAGTCTCGCTAAGAAAGTAGGGGTTAGAATTAAACTCGATTGGGATAGATGCCAAATTATTAATTCAATTATAGATGTTATGGATGAAGACAGGGAAGAGAAAGAGTCCCTTCTGAATCTGGCTGTATCAATTGAATCAAAAAAATATGCTGTAACTATTGATGAGGAGTTGGATCTTTCCTACGACTTTGATGAAGAGATGGTTCTTCCTGATAGATACAATGAGAATATGGTTAAATTCCTCCTAAGAGATAATACCTGGGGATTTATTCTATGGGATATAAATGATGCTCAGTATCAGAATTATGTTAATCAATTTGGGGAATTGAATATAATATTAAGAGTTAATGAGTTAAAAAATGGTATATTCAGTAAAGAATCTATTATTGACTTTTTTGATATTGAGGTAGAAAAAAAAGAGAGAAGACGATATGTTAACTTACCTCACGAAGAGTCCTACTATTTTGTAGAAGTTATATTATCTACAGAATTTAAAGAGATAACTATTAATAGAAGTAATGTGGTTAAAACTTCCCGAGATCATGTAAATTATGCTTTAAATGATAATGGAAAAATAAAATCAATTGTTGAGTTAAGTGGTTTTGAATTTAAAGATTTATCAAAAAGAAGAGGGAGAAATTTTAATAGGATTCTCCCTTTTGATACTATAGGTGAGGATGAATAATGAAAGCTATACAGGATTCAAAAGGTCTTTTATCATTTATATTACATGCACATTTACCATTTGTTAGACATCCGGAATATGAAAAATTCCTCGAGGAAAAATGGCTCTTTGAGGCTATAAGTGAGACTTACCTGCCTCTGTTACGTACATTTAAGAAATTAGAAAATGATGGCATAGATTTTAAATTAACAATATCTTTTTCTCCAACATTAACAGAAATGCTTGTAGATCCCTTCTTGCAGGACAGATATCTGGATCATTTGAAATCATTAATAGAGCTTTCAGAAAAAGAGCTTATTAGAACAAAGGATAGTCCTGAAGAGTTTGTTATGGCTACTCTATATCATGATTTATATAAGACTAATTACGAAGATTATACAGAGATATATAACAAGGATATAACCCAGGGTTTTAAATATTATTTCAACAAGGGTAATTTACTACTTATTACCAGTGCAGCAACCCATGCATTTTTACCTCATTTTTCCAATTATCCTGAAGTTATACGAGCACAGATTATTACAGCAGTTGATTCATTCAGACGTGTATTTTCAATAAGACCTGAAGGAATCTGGTTGCCAGAGTGTGGATATTTCCCCGGTTTGGAATCTTTCTTAAAAGAGGCTGACCTTAAATTTTTTATATCCTCTGCCCACGGTGTTATGTATGCAGATGATATTCCGGAAAAAGGTGTTTTTGCACCAGTTCAGTGTAAAAATGGTGTTACAGTTTTCCCTAGAGAGAAGGAGTCTTGTAAAGATATCTGGTCTCCTGTTGATGGGTACCCAGGTGATATTGTATATAGAGAATTTTATAGGGATATTGGTTTTGATCTTCCTATTGAATATGTAAGACCATATATTCAACCGGATGATGTCCGAGTAAATACTGGTTTTAAATACTATGCGATTTCTGGTAGTGAAGAGAAGAATTATTATAAACCTAAGACAGCAGAAAAAAAGATAGATGAACATGTAGGTAATTTTTTATATAACAGAGAAAATATGATAAAAAAAGTTGAGACTATATTTACAGATAGACCAGTACTTTTTACATGTCCATATGATGCAGAACTATTTGGTCACTGGTGGTTTGAAGGTCCAAAATTTATCGAAAAGCTACTAGTTGCTGTTGATAAAAGTGAAAATATTACCTTTTGTACACCTATGGATTATATTAATACCTTTCCTGAGAACCAGAGTGTTAATCTAAACTACTCCAGCTGGGGTGATGAGGGCTATGGACAAGTATGGTTAGATGGCTCAAATGATTGGATCTATAGACACCTATTTAAAATAATAGAGATGATGATTGAGTTAACAGAACGATATCCAGATGTGACAGGATTAAAACGAAGAGCACTTGATCAGGCAGCCCGGGAGGTTCTATTGGCCCTGGCTTCAGACTGGCCATTAATTATGAAATCTGGGACAACAGTTCCTTATGCTATAAAAAGAGTTAAGACCCATATTCTGAATTTTCACAAAATTTATGATTCATTGTGTGAAAATCTGGTTAAAACTGAGTGGCTTACTAAGCTGGAAAAGAAGAATAATCTTTTTAAAGATATAAATTATCTGGTTTTTCAAAAAATATAATAATTATTTTCCATATTATGAGAGCGAATTGGTTGACAATTCGCTCTTTTTTTTTACTCTTCCAACTTAAATATTTAATACTTAACTTTTGTGTAGTTCTTTCTTCGCTGCATTTTTAATTTAAATTCATATTTTTTTTTCTTCGTTGACAATTGAAATTCTTAATGTCATTATTAGGTAATGATGTGGTAAAAAGTGGGAATTTGTAGTAAATTGTGTAATTAAATGGAATATGGTATTAAAGGTCAATTTAACGGAACTATTGATGAGAAAGGAAGATTGCTTCTTCCCGGTAAAATCAGGGCGTCACTGCCGGAGGATGTATTGGTTCAAACACGAAGTGTAGATCGATGCATTTGGCTTTTTCCATTAGAACCTTGGAATAAACTGGAATCACAAATTAGAGAAAACAGTTCATTAACCAGTTCACAATCTCGTTTAATTCAAAGAAGACTTATAGCCCCGGCTCATGAAGTGAATATTGATAGTGCAGGTAGAATAAAACTTTCTGCTTCAATTATGAAATCAGTGGATGTTGTAAGAGACTGTGTAATTCTTGGGTTGGATGACCATATTGAGGTTTGGGATGTTGAGACTTATGAAGAGTATCAAAAAGCGACGGAAGAAGAGTTAAATGAAGCTCTTGAAGGATTGAATTTCTGATGGATATTGTACATTACTCGGTTTTAATGGAAGAGGTCTGCGAATATTTAAAACCTATTAGGGGAGATGAATTTTTTATCGATGGCACTATGGGTGAAGGTGGCCACTCTAATATGTTTCTTACCAGATTTCAGGATGTAAGGGTTTTAGGTCTAGATGCAGATTCTGTAATACAGCAGGTAGCAATGAAAAGACTGGAGGGTTTTGGCTCTAGGGTTTCTTTTGAAAACTGCTGGTTTAATGAGTTTTTTGAAAATTTTGATATGTACAATTATGAAAGACCTGATCGGATATTACTTGACTTGGGGATTTCTGTTTTTCATTACGAAAAAAGTGGTCGTGGTTTTACTTTTCAAAAAGATGAACCATTAGATATGAGACTTAATCCTTCAACATTGATTAGTGCAAAAGATATAGTAAATACATATTCAGAGGTTGATTTAGCTAATCTTATCTATGAGTATAGCGATGAAAAGCTATCTAGGAAAATTGCAAAAAAAATATGTCTGGAAAGAGATAAAAATTCTATTGAGACAACAGATCAGCTTGCATATATAATACGTGGTTGTTTTCCTCCTGATAAAAGACATGGTAAAACTGACCCGGCAACTAGAACTTTTCAAGCTCTCAGGATAGCTGTTAATTCAGAGTTGGATCGACTGGATAAGGTTTTAGAAGATGCTCTTAAAATATTAAAGGTTGGTGGACGGTTTGGAATTATAACCTTTCATTCCCTTGAAGACAGAGCTGTTAAGAAATTCTTTCAGGCTAAGGCACAGAAGTGTATATGTCCTGATAACTATCCACAATGTAAGTGTGGTGGTGAACCAGAAGTAAAAAGGCTGACAAAGAAACCTGTTGGACCAACAGAAGAGGAAGTTAAAATTAATCCTCCATCAAGAAGTGCAAAACTTAGAGTTATTGAGAAGCTTTCCGAGACAAGGAGTGTTTTGGTTTGAAAAAATATTTTTTAGGAGTTGTAGCATCTCTGTCTGTTCCATTGCTGCTTTTTGTTAATGTTCTTCAATCTCAGAAATATATGATTAATTATTTTGAGGTGAAGGGTTTAATTTCAAAGCAGGAATTGATAGTTCAGGAAAATAAGAAACTTATTAATAGAGTCGCTGAACTAGAATCTCCTAAAAGAGTTGTTGATCTATTAGATTCAGAAGGTTTGATTGAGAAGATAGGTGGGGGAGAGATTATAAGAATAGAGGTTGTTGATGTTGAAAAATGAAATAATCTCACATTCAGAATTACAAAACCTTTTAAATGCTAAAAAAATTGGTGTTAATGAAAATATTTTAATTACAGATATTTGTCTGGATTCAAGAAATGTTACTAATGAGTCTCTATTTGTTCCTCTCGTAGGAGAGAAGCAGAATGGAAATACATTTATTGAAAATGCCTTGATAAAAGGTTGTGCTACTTCTTTAGTAACCAGGGATTATTATATTAACCATATGGAAGAGGTAGTCCATCTATCGGAAAAATATAATGCTGTGCTATTTATAGTTGAAAATACACTAAAAGCATTGCATAATATTGCCAAATTTTACAAGGAAAAATTTACAGATTTAACTGTCATTACAGTTACAGGAAGTTGTGGCAAAACTACAACAAAGGAAATTTTGGGGTCTATATTAAAAAGATATAAACCATCTTTAGTTACTGAGGGTAATCTAAATTCAGAAACTGGGCTGCCTTTAACTGTTTTTAAGTTAAATAGTGAACATAAAATAGCTCTATTTGAGATGGGTATGAGTAAACCAGGGGAGATAAAGGCTTTAGTTGATATAGTTAATCCGGATATTGGAATTATTACAAATATAGGGAGAGCTCATATTGGCTTTTTTGACTCTATTGATGGTATAGCAAGTGAAAAAAAGGATTCATTTAGTAATTTTACAGCAAAAAATGTAAGTATTATTCCCGGGTGGGACCGATATTCTGAATTTTTGACATCGGATGTACCAGGGAAGAGTGTTATTGTAAGTGATAGACCTGAATATTTAACAAATATTGTTGATTTAGGTTTTAAGGGATGGGAATTTTGCTATAATGGGCAGAATGTAAAATTTCCGTACCTAGGAAAATATAATTTTTTAAATGCTCAATTAGCAATCTCTTGTGCCAGGGAATTAGGCATTCCTGATAGATTGATTGTTGATGGCTTGGAGAACCTACCAGTAATTTTTGGTAGAGGAGAGATTATTGATGGTAAAAACAGGGTTATTAGGGATTGCTATAATGCAAACCCGGATTCAACTTTAAATTCTCTATTGCTTTTAGAAAAGACTGCATGGGATGGGGAAAAGGTTCCTGTCCTTGGAAGTATGCTGGAGTTAGGAGAGTGTTCAGAGGCAGAGCACCTTCGAATTGCTAATGAAGCAGCTAGCAGATTTTCTAAAGTTATATTTTATGGAAAAGAGTATAAAAGTGCATTTTCCTCTTTGAAAAACAGACCAGGCATCTATTTTTCTACGGAGGAGACTGAGATAAAAAATATTATATCCAGGGTTGTTAAACCTGATTCTCTTATACTTTTAAAAGGGTCAAGAGGTGTTCGGTTAGAGAAATTTACCGAAGATTTAATAAAATAATAATATAAGTGTTCATGGGAGGGGAACTTGTTTAAAGCAATATTTTATCCATTAAGAGATTATATATCATTCCTTAATATTTTTCAGTATATAAGTTTTCGATCTGCTTATGCAGCGGTTACAGCTATTATAATATCATTTATTTTTGGGCCTAAAATTATAGCCTTTCTTACAAAGATAAAGATGGGTCAGGAAATTAGAGTTGATGGTCCTCAATCCCATTTAAAGAAATCAGGAACACCAACAATGGGTGGTTTTCTAATTATAATTTCTGTTATTAGTTCTGTATTTTTGTGGCAAGATATAAAGAGTTTTTATTCTTGGTTAGTTATCGGTGCATTTTTAGCCTTTGGATTTTTGGGTTTTTTGGATGATTATCTTAAGATCTCCAGAAAGAGTTCTGAAGGTTTAAGAAGCCGATTTAAGTTAATAGGTCAGATATTAATAGCTTCTACAGTAGCTATTCTTCTATATTTTCACGGAAGTGATGAATTTACAAAACTCTACATCCCTTTTGTTAAGAATCATATCCTTGATTTGGGCTTTTTTATGATCCCTGTAATTGTTTTTTATATTGTAGGGATTTCAAATGCTGTAAATTTAACTGATGGTCTTGATGGTTTAGCAACAGGTCTAGTTTTATTTGCAACAATTGCTCTTTCAATTATTACTTATCTTTCAGGTCGTCCGGATTTTGCGGAGTATCTTAATATTCCATTTGTTCAGGGTGGAGGTGAGTTAACTGTTTTTTGCTTGGCTCTTGTAGGTGCTTGTATTGGGTTTTTATGGTTTAACTGTTATCCTGCCCAGGTTTTTATGGGGGATACTGGCAGTCTTGCTCTGGGTGGAGTTTTGGGTGTTATTTCAATTATTTTAAAAAAAGAGATTCTTTTTCTGGTTATTGGTGGTGTTTTTGTTATGGAAACCCTATCTGTAATAATTCAAGTATACTGGTTTAAAAAAACAGGTAAAAGAGTTTTTAAAATGGCTCCGATTCATCATCATTTTGAGTTAAAAGGTTGGGCTGAAAGTAAGGTAATAAATAGATTTTGGATAATTGGGGGAATGTTGGCGATTTTAGGTCTTTCAATGTTAAAAACCCAATAAAAAATTATGATTAGTAGTTTAAAAAATCAATTTACATTTGAAAGTAACTCAGAAAAGCAGTATGTTGACCTTCAACTTATTATGATAGTGATAATACTTGCAGGGATAGGAGCAGTATCTCTATTTTCAGCTTCATGGTATTTTAGTATGAAGGTTGATAAGGGACCTTACTACTTTTTTTTCAGGCACCTGCAGTTTCTTGGGGTTGGCGTAGTTCTTGCTATTATTCTTACCTTTGTTCGAATGGAGATTTTTGAGAAATTTGCTTCAATATTTTTACTTGTTTCTCTTATTTTAAATTTGCTGGTTTTTGTTCCTGCTTTAGGTAGAACTATTTCAGGAGGGACCAGATGGTTTGAAATAGCTGGTGTCAAATTTCAACCCTCTGAATTGATTAAAATTACACTTGTCCTCTATCTTGCTAAAATGTTTGATAAAAAAAAGGGAATGATAAACGATTTTAAACGTACAATAATTCCTGCTTTAATTGTTGTTTTTATAGCATCATGGATTATAGTTGTACAAAATGACTTTTCGACCAGTTTTTTTGTTTTTGTATTATCAATAATACTATTGTTTTTATCCGGAATAAAAAAAAGATTTATTGGAGCCATAACTGGATTCTGTCTACTAATAGCGGGTTTTGTAATAATGCTTCAACCATACAGGATTAAAAGGATTATTTCATGGATAAATCCTTCAAAAGATCCTTTAGCTGGTGGATATCAGGTTCTTACTTCATTAAAAGCTCTGTATCAAGGGGGTTTTGCCGGAAAGGGAATTGGGGCAAGTGATATGAAGTTAGGTCCATTACCCCAGGCTCATTCAGATTTTGTCTTTACAGTAGTTGGAGAGGAAAGTGGCTTATTTGGTGTATTTTTTGTAATAGTTCTATTTATTGTTTTTTTTCTAAAAGGTCTTTCAATTGCAAAGAAGCAGGATTCAGATTTTAAAGCATTTATTGCTGGTGGATTCTCATGTACAATCTTTTTTCAGGCTATGTTGAACATGGGAGTTGTCTCGGGTTTATTGCCTCCTACAGGTATACCCTTACCATTCTTTTCTCAGGGTGGAACTTCTATTCTGGTTACTATGATTATGATTGGTTTCTTACTAAATTTATCAAGAACAACAGTAAAAGATGAGGTTCTTGATGAATAGCTATATAATAAAGTGCATCTATTTTCTTTCTATCTTGTTAATAGTTATCTCACTGTTAGGTTTCCTGATTCTTCCTTTTTTTTCTATAAAAGAGATAAAGCTGGACTCTTCACTCTCTTTCACTTCAAGTATTGAGAAAATTGCAGGGCTTGATAAATACAGCTCTTTCTTATTTGTAGATACAAAGGAAATTGAGGAGAGAATTCTTCATCAACCTTTAGTTAGAAATGTTTCGGTAGAGAAATCATTTCCGGATACTTTAAAAATAACAGTTTTGGGAAGAAAAGCTATAGCGATTGCTTATGTAGAGAAACAGGGGTTTTCTGTTCCACTATGTTTTGATGAGAACGGTGTTGTTTTTCAAATTGGAGATGAAATTTCCGATGTTAATCTTCCTGTTCTTAGTGGTGATGTCGATTTTAATAAAGTTACAATGGGTGGAGAACTCCCAAGAGTGTTAGTCCCTTTATTAAAATCATTAAAAGAAGTTCGTGGAGAAATGCCAGGCTATTATACATCTATCAGTGAAGTTGTTGTTACAAAACGGGGTGACATGACATTTGATCTGGTTCTTAACTTTACATTTTCACCAATAAAAGCTTTGGTGAGAGATTTAATAACAGTTGATGAAATAAAAAATATAATTGTGGTAATTTCACTTCTTGAGAAAGAGGGAGTTTCTGTGGAATTGGTTGATTTCCGGGAAGATGAAATTGTTTACCGTGAAAAGGAGTAGTTTGGTGGATGATTTAGTTGTTAGTTTAGATATTGGATCAACTACTATAAGAGTTGTTATTGCAGAATATGATTCCTCAGGCAAGCTTCAGATTGTCGGATGGGGTAGTGCTCCTTCTAAAGGAGTTCGTGTAGGTGTAATTACTAACATGGAGGATGCTATATCCGCTGTTTCAGAAGCAGTAAATGCTGCTGAACAGATGGCCGGGAGAACAGTAACCCATATTTATACAGGTATAGCAGGTGGAAGTATAGAGTGTTATAATTCCAGAGGTGTTGTTGCTGTTGAGAATAGTGGACGAGAGATAACTCAAAAAGATGTTGATAGGGTTTTAGAAGCAGCAAGAGCCATTGTTATTCCATTAGATAGGCAAATTTTGCATGTAATACCCCAGGAATATACAATTGATGGACAACGTGGAATTACTGATCCAATTAATATGATTGGAGTAAGATTGGAAGCTGAAGTTCACATTATAACATGTTCCCTGACTTCTACAGATAATATAGTAAAATGTGTTAATCGTGGAAACTATTTTGTTAATGAAATAGTTTTAGAGTCTTTAGCTGTTAGTGAATCTGTACTAACCAAGGATGAGAAAGAGTTAGGTGTGTTACTAATTGATATTGGTGGAGGCACAACCGATGTACTTCTGCATTATGGAGGTGCTCCATATTATACTAATGTCGTACCTATGGGTGGAGATATTTTTACCAGTGATATTTCAAAAGTTCTAAACACACCTTTAATATCAGCTGAGAATATAAAGGTTATTGAAGGGTGCTGTGTTGCTAGCTATATAGATCCTGAAACTGAAATTGTTATTCCCGGTATCGCAGGACGAAAGCATAAGCATATTACAAAAAGATATTTGGCTGAAATAATTGAAGCAAGAGCATGTGAGATGTTCAACCTAATAGCAAACGAATTAAAACAGAAGGGGTATTCAAATAAGTTTCCTGGAGGTGTAGTTCTAACAGGTGGTTCTTCTCTAATGCTTGGTATTGCAGACCTAGCAACTGAAATACTTCATGTACAAACTAGAATAGGCAGACCCCAGGGTGTTGCTGGACTAACTGAGGAATTAAGGCATCCTGGTTTTTCAACTGCCGTTGGTTTAGTCTCTTATACTGGAATAAAAAATGGACACTTAAATAACAGAGGGAAAAAAGGAAAAGAGAAAGAGAAAAAAAGTGGAGAATCGCTTTTAAAAAGAGTTTTTAAACATTTCATTTAAATCTTGGGAGGAATAAATGGATATTGAATATGTACATAATGAATCTATAAAGGCAAAAACTATAATAAAGGTTATAGGTGTTGGTGGTGGTGGAAGTAATGCTGTTAACCGTATGATTTCTGAAGGTGTGCAAGGGGTTGATTTCATTGCTGTTAATACAGATCAACAAGCACTGAATTTATCTTTAGCACCAATAAAGCTTCCGATAGGAGCCAAACTTACTGGTGGCCTTGGGGCTGGAGGAAAGCCTGAAGTAGGACGAGCTGCGGCTGAAGAGGATAGAGAAAATATTGTAAATATGTTACGAGGCTCTAAAATGGTTTTTATCACAGCCGGTATGGGTGGTGGGACAGGAACTGGTGCAGCACCAGTTATTGCATCAATTGCAAAAGAGCTTGATATATTAACTGTTGCAGTTGTTACAAAACCATTCACCTTTGAAAGAGAGAGAAAATTAGCCTATGCTGAAAATGGAATTAATAATTTAAAAAGCATTGTTGATACAGTTATTACAATTCCTAATGAAAATCTATTTAATGTCGTTGATAAAAACGCATCAATAAAAGACGCTTTTTTGTTAGCTGACGATGTATTAAGAATGGGAGTTCAGGGAATTTCAGACTTAATTACAATACCTGGTATAATAAATATAGATTTTGCCGATGTAGAAAGTACTATGAAGGGTAAAGGTGATGCTCTTATGGGAATTGGTGAAGGGAGTGGAGATAACAGAGCCATTGATGCTGCAACAAACGCAATTAAAAATCCACTACTTGAAAATGAAGCTTCCATAAATGGAGCTACAGGTTTACTTATTAATATTAGATGTGATGATACTTTAACTATAACCGAGTTTAAAGAGATAAATGAAATAATTACTTCAGATGTTGATGACAGAGTTGAAGTGAAATCTGGAACAGTTATGGATCCTTCTATGGATGGAAAAATTGTTGTTACTGTAGTAGCTACAGGTTTTAATAAAAAATATTCTGTAAAAGATGAAATTATTGAAATTACTCAGCACAAGAAAAATCCTGTTGCAAAAAAAGAGAGCAGTTCTAAAAAAAGTATTTTAACTCAGAATTTTGCAATAAGTCAGGATTTTGATATTCCAACAATTTTAAGAGACAGGCAAGGATTTCGTAACTAGATATGGAGGATTTTAGAGCATATCTTACAGTTGAGATTCGTCTTCAAGAGAGTTCAATAAAGACTTATATGTATGAAATTAATGAACTCTATAATTACTGTAATGAGATGCTTTTTAAGCCAGAAGAACTAACAGTAGACCAGGTTATTGATTTTTTAATTAAGAGAAGAGAGTCTCTATTAACAGCAAGAACCCTGGCAAAGTGCCATACAGCAATAAAATCATATTACAATTTTTTAGTAATAGAGGGGATCCGAAAGGATAATCCCTTAGATAAAATTGATACTCCCAGGTTTAAAAGGCACTTTCCTCAGGTTTTATCAGTGGAGGAGGTAGATCGTCTCCTCTCTGTAATAGATATTGCAACCCCTGCAGGTTTAAGGGATAGAGCACTTTATGAATTAATTTATTCCTGCGGCCTTCGTGTTAGCGAAGCTGTGGAACTTGAACTTAACAATATTTTTATTTCTGAAGGTGTTGTAATTGTTCATGGAAAAGGTGAGAAGGAGAGACTTGTTCCTTTAGGTGATTTGGCTATTTACTGGTTAAAAGAGTATCTTGATAAATCAAGACCATTATTGGCTTCTGTATATCCTGGAAATAGTCTCTTCTTAAATAGCAGAGGTGAAAAATTAACCAGAAAAGGTATGTGGAAAAATTTTAAGAAGCACTGTTCTTTTGCACATGTAGAAGGAAAGTTACATACATTAAGACACTCTTTTGCCACACATCTTCTGGTCGGTGGTGCAGATCTCCGTTCTGTACAGGAACTGTTAGGCCATAGTGATATTGGAACTACGCAAATATATACTCACTTAAGTAGTAACGAACTTGAAAAGGCATTTAATAAATATCATCCGGAGGGAGAATGAAAAAAACAGTAATTTTAATATTAATAATTTATATCCTTTCCGGATGTAGTGATAAAAAAACAAAAGATCTTGTAAGTCAGACATATGAAACTGAGGTTAATAAAGATTTTAATGAGGATAAACGGGTAAAAGAGTTAACGGCAGATATAAAGAAAATGGAAAAGGATCTTGAGGCTGTCTTAAATATTTATCAGAAGCTGGGAAATTACCATAGAGCTCTTGGAATAAAAATGATTCACTATAAAATGTTTTATAAAGCTTATGAACATTTTAATAAAGCTATAGAATTTTATCCAAATAGTGAAATGCTACACTATTATAAAGGTGTAGCTGCAGGTCAGTATGCCTTAAGCCAGGATGATATTAATAGAAGAAATGAGTTTTTAGAAAAGGCAAAATATAGCTATGAGTACTCTATCGAGTTAAATCCAGGCTTTGTTAAAGGTTTATATGCTTTGTCAATTTTATATGTATATGAATTTAACAGACCAGCTGACGCAAAACCTCTCTTAGATAAATTAATGGAAGTTTCTACTAGAGAGTTTGATGCAATGCTTTTAAGAGCTCTTCTCTATGAGGATGATGGTGAATTAAATGAAGCCCTCGAACTTTATAACAGGGTTCTAGAGCAGTCTAAAAATGATAAGAATATTGTAATTGCTGAGACTAACAGAGATAAAATTATGTCTAGGATAGCAAATGAATAGAGTAATAATATCACTGTTAAAAGGAAGCCTTGAAAGTAAACTCTTACTAGAAAGTCAGGGACTAAATTTAAATCAATTAGAGTCTTTATGCAAAACCAGAAGTTTAAAAGAGGAGTTTGGTCTCGATCCCGGGTACAACTTTGTTAATAGATTAGAAATCTTTAAGTATATCGAAAATAAAGCTATAGAAATAATTACTGTAAAGGATGATGCTTATCCAGACAACTTAAGAAATATTTACGATCCTCCATACCTTCTTTACTTAAAAGGAGATAAAAAAGCTTTAAAAACTCAGCTTGTCTCTGTTGTAGGAACAAGAAAGGCAACTCTTCGAGGTTTACATGAATCCTTTAAGCTTGGATTGGAATTGGGTAGAGCAGATGTGGGAGTAGTCTCCGGATTGGCGATTGGAATTGATGCTGCTGCTCATTTAGGAAATATTCAAACCAATGGAAAATCTGTTGCTGTTTTAGGTTCTGGAATCGATACTGTTTATCCTAAAGAGAATAGGGCTTTGGCAGGAAGTATTATTGAAAATAGTGGACTAATTATAAGTGAATTTACACCAGGAGAGAATCCTAAAAAGTATAATTTTCCTAAAAGAAATAGAATTATTGCAGGAATTACTAGAGACCTGGTAATTATTCAAGCACCAAAAAAATCAGGCTCTTTAATAACCGGTGAGTATGGCCTACAAAATGGCAGTGAAATTTATGTTCATACAGTTGGAATAGGTGACTCAAAATTTTTAGGTAGTGATACCTATTATAAAGATGGAGCTGTAAAAATAGACTCAGCATATAAAATTCTAAAAAAAATGAATAAGGATATGGAGATTAAAAATTTCAATCAAGAAGATTTTACCCAGGGAGAACTTACAAAACTGGAATTATCAGGGGCAATTGTTAAATACAAAGGAGGATATTTTATAAAATGATGATAGATGGATTTATAAAATATCTTACTGATGTTAAAGGTATAAGTCAGAATACAGTAAAAGGTTATTATCGGGATATAAAGTCATGGGAAAAATTTCTTGATGGTAACAGTAATGTTACTAGAAATATTATTAGAAGTTATCTTGTATTTTTGCAAAAAAAAGGATTGAAGCCATCATCTGTTAATAGAAATTTAAGTGCAATAAGAAGTTATTATAGTTACGAGATTCTTAATGGAGTTAGGGATGATAATCCCATGAATCAGATAAAATCCCTTAAAGCAGAGAAAAAACTTCCCAATTATCTGTTTTTTAAGGATTTAGAGAAAATTTTTAGTAAAGAGGGTGATGATTTTTTTACAATACGTGATAAATTAATATTCAAAACCCTTTATAGTACCGGTTGCAGGGTCTCTGAACTTGTTAGTATTAGATTAGAACAGGTTTGTAATTCTGAAAAAAGAGTCTGTGTTACAGGAAAGGGTGATAAAGATAGGTTTTTGTACTTTACTCCTGATGTTATAGAATTAATAAAAATATATATACCATTAAGGAAAAAGACATTTCATAATAACATAGTGACAAATTCACTTTTTTTGGATTATAAAGGTGAAAGTTTAACTACGAGAGGTGTTTTTTATTTAATTGACAAGAGAATAAAAGAAGCTGGAGTAGATAAAAGTGTAAGTCCACATACTTTTAGGCATACATTCGCAACTCATTTATTAAATGAAGGTGCAGATATAAGGGTCGTACAGGAGCTACTAGGGCATAAAAGCATTTCAACTACTCAGATATATACACATACTGGTATTGAAAAATTAAGACAAGTTTATAGAGGGGCACACCCTCACGGAAAAAAGAATTAGGGAGAGTTTATGGATATTAGAGGAACTACAATACTTGCAGTAAAAAAAGATGGTGTAATTGCTATGGCTGGCGACGGTCAGGTGACCCTTGGAAATGCAACAATGAAAGGTAATGCCAGAAAAGTAAGAAGAATATATAATGGTAAGGTCGTTGTGGGTTTTGCAGGAGCAACTGCAGATGCATTTACTCTGGAAGAACTTTTTGAGGATCGTTTAAATCAGTATAATGGAGACATAACCAGAGCTGCGGTTGAACTTGCAAAAGAGTGGCGTACTAATCAGTCCCTAAGAAAACTGGAGGCTATGCTTTTAGTGGCGGATAAAGAAAAAATCTATCTTCTTAGTGGAAATGGAGATGTTATAGAACCGGAAAAAGGGGCAATTGCAATAGGAAGTGGAGGAAATTTCGCCTATGCAGCAGCTTTGGCATACCTGGATGATTCAGATTTAACAGCAGGGGAGATAGCACGAAGATCTCTGTTAATTGCTGGTGATATTTGTATTTATACAAATAAAAATATAATACTAGAGGAAGTTTAAATGAAGTTAAGCATGGAAGATAGTACTCCAAAATCTATAGTTAATGAACTTGATAAATATATTGTTGGTCAAGATAGAGCAAAAAAAATAGTAGCAATAGCGCTTAGAAACAGAATGAGAAGAGCCTTGCTTAATGAAGATATTAGAAATGAAGTTGCACCTAAAAATATAATAATGATTGGGCCTACAGGGGTTGGAAAAACAGAGATTGCCAGAAGATTATCAAAGCTGGCCAAGGCACCTTTTATTAAGGTTGAAGCTACGAAATTTACAGAGGTAGGTTATGTAGGTCGGGATGTTGAGTCTATGGTTAGAGATTTAATGGCTTCTGCTGTCTCTATGGTAAAAAATGAGATGCAGGAAGGAATAGAAGAGGATGCACAAAACAGAACAGAGGAAATTCTGCTTGATTATCTTTTACCGGGATTAAGTGACAGCAAAAAAGATAAACAAACCTCTCCTGATGATAAAATAATAGTTGTTGATAATGAGGGTCATGCTTCCCAAAGTTCAACAAGGGAAAAATTCAGGCAAATGCTGCGAGAGGGTCGGTTGGAAGAGAAGGAGATTGAAATAGCAGTAACAAAATCTTCTACCTTCGAAATTCTTGGTGGTGGTGAATTTCAAAATATGGAGATGAATATTGGTGCAATTACAGGAATGCTTTCTCCAGGGGGTAACAAAAAAAAGAGAATTGTTACAGTTAAACAAGCTAGAGAAATTATTTTAGCAGAACAAAAGGATAAATTGATTGATACAGATAACGCTGTAGATATTGCTCGAAATAGAGTTCAGGATATGGGTATTATATTTATTGATGAAATTGATAAGATTGCGTCAAAAAATAGTATGGGTGGTGGCCATGATGTTTCCCGACAAGGTGTTCAGAGAGATATTCTACCTATAGTTGAAGGATCAAAAGTAAATACTAAACATGGTATCGTAGACACAACTCATATTCTCTTTATTGCAGCGGGTGCATTTACAATGAGTAAACCATCAGACTTAATACCGGAACTTCAGGGTCGATTCCCTTTGAGAGTAGAACTGCAAGATTTAGATGCAAAGGCATTTGAAGCAATTTTAACAAAACCAAAAGCTGCTTTAATCACTCAGTATAAAGAGTTATTAAAAACAGAGGATGTTGAATTGTCATTTACTGATGATGCAATAAAAAGAATTGCTAAAATAGCAGAAGATGTAAATAATAAAACAGAGAATATTGGTGCAAGACGTCTACATACAATAATGGAACATCTTCTGGAGGATATTTCTTTTAATGCTCCTGATAAAAAAGGTGATAAAATAGAAATTACAGTTGAATTTGTAGATGAAAGATTAAAAGATCTCTCTGAAGACAGGGATTTAAGTAGATATATTTTATAATAATATCTAATAAAAAAGTTAATACTACCGAAAATATTGGTAAATACCGGAGGTTATATGTTTGAAAATACATCATTTGGAAAGAGTCTGGATATATTAAAAAGAACTATGGATGTTTCTTTATTAAGAAGAGAGGTAATTGCTAATAATATTGCAAATGCGGAGACTCCAAATTTTAAACGAACAGATGTTACTTTTGAAGCATCATTAACAAAGGCATTAAATAGTGAAAAAGGTAAACCTTTTGAGATGAAGCTTACAAGAGATAAACATATTACCAACGATAAACCAGTTGATTACAAAACCATAATGCCAAGAAGAGTTTTAGATTACACTACACAGGCAGATAGTAACGGTAATAATGTGGACATAGAGAAAGAGATGATGGATGTTGTTAAGAATCAGATGAGATATCAACTTTTAACACAGTCAGTTAGTAAAGAATTTCAGACTATTAATAAAGTGATTAGTTAAGGAGTAAAAAATGGGAATGTTTAGTTCAATAAATACTGCTGCTTCAGGTTTAACAGCTCAACGATTAAGACTGGATGTAATTTCAGATAATATTGCTAATGCAGATACAACAAGAACTGCAGATGGTGGACCATATAGAAGAAGTAGAGTTGTTTTAAAGGGAAAAGTAGACCAACCTTACTGGAATAGTCCATTTCAGCCAGCTGACCTTGATAATGGTGTGGGAAAAGGTGTAAAAGTTGAGAAAATTGAAAAAGATATGGATTCAGAACTTCGACTTGTTTGGGATCCAACACATCCAGATGCTATAAAAGTTGGTCCACAAAAGGGTTATGTAGAGTATCCCAATGTAAACACAGTTACCGAGATGGTTGATATGATCTCTGCATCAAGAGCTTACGAAGCAAATGTTTCAGTAATTGAAGGGACAAAAGCTATGTTTACAAAAGCCCTAGAAATTGGGAGGTAGATAAAATATGAGTATATTGGATACATTAAGCAGCAATCAGGTAACAGGCAACCAGGTTGAAGTTAAAAGAACAAATCCTTTACATATCGGTTTAAATGGGGAAAAGGCACCCCTTGATAAAAGTAAAGGAATTAGTTTTGAAGAGATGCTAATGGAAGCAATTAAGGGAGTTAACAGTGATCAGATGGAGTCTACATCTTTAATGGAACAGATGGTAACTGATCCAGATTCAGTGGACACTCATGATTTAACAATAGCAATGGCAAAGGCGGATATGTCTCTTAATGTAACAAAGGCAGTTATAGATAGAGCTGTAAAAGCATATAAAGAGATAACATCTTTAAGATAAAAAATTAAAAAAGTTTCTTTTTGGGAGGGGAGTAACAATGGATTTTATAAAACAGATATTATCCAAGGTCACGGGTCTTTGGAGTAAGTGGTCTTTAGTTCAAAAAATTATTCTTATAGCGATCATTTTAGTGGTTATTTTCGCTTTTTCAGCAGTAGTAAGTGTAAATTCCGGACCATCTGCAATAGTTTTATATCCAGGTTTAACTGAAGAGCAATCAGAAGAGTTAAAATTTACTCTCCGTAGCATGAATCAACCCTTCTCCCAGTCATCTGATGGAAGCGTTATGGTTGAAAACGATTATATTGCTAAAAAAATCAGGACCCAGTTAGTAGCTACAAATTCCGTTCCAGGAGGAGTTTCCGGATTTGATATGTTGGGAACACCCAGCTTTACAGAGACACAATGGGATAAGGAACAGAAATTAAGACAGGCAGTTACTAAACAACTGGAATATCATATTGAAACACTAGATAGTATTGACGATGCATCAGTTACAATAGTTATACCTCCAGAAGAGTTATTTAAAGAGAATCAGAAACCTAATACAGTATCAGTATCAATTAGAGCAAAACATGGTTCAACATTTACAACTGATCGTAAGCAGATTGAGGGTGTTGAAAGATTAATCATGACCTCAGTTGTTAATTTAAAGAAAGAGAACATTACAATAGTTGATAGATCAACTGGAAAAATTCTCAATGTATCCGATGAAGACATGGCTGAATTCGATAGATTAGCTCTTGGAAATAAAGAGATGGATCAGAAAGCTAAATTCGAGCAGAAATATAAAGAAGCAATTATTACTGGTTTATCAGAGGTTTTTTCAAAAAACAGGGTTGCTTTAATTAATCTGGATGTTACTTTAAATACAGATATAGTAGAAATAGCCAAAGAAGAACATACTCCAATTATAATGGTAAAGGATAACCCGGCAACCGGTTACTCTGAGGAGGTTAACCAGGAGTCTATTGAGGTTTCCAGACAGATTAATAAAACTGAATTTCAGGGATCAGGATTTACTCCTGAGGGCCCAGCTGGAGCTGAGGGGCAGACTCCTCCACAGTATCAGGAACTTGATACAATGGCAGGGACATATAATCAGACTAATGAAATAATTAATAAAGAGATAAACACAGTTAATACAAGACAAATTAAGAGTCAATGGAAGAAAGAGAGAACTTCGGTTGCTGTAAATATTGATGGTCGTTGGGAAAAACAGTACGATAAAGATGGAAATGTTTTAATGGAAAATGGTCAGATAGTAAGAAAATTTATTCCATTAAGTAAAGAGGATATTTTAGCAGCAGAAGCACTAATAAAACATGCTATAAATTATGACATTCAGAATGGTGACTCGGTAACAGTTCAGGCAATACAGTTTGATAGAACTAAAGAGTTTGAAGCTGAAGATAAAGTTGAGAGAGACCTGCAAAACAAAAAGAAAATAATCTTGTTCTCTGCAATTGGTTTTGTAATGATCTTTGTAATTTTCATTATTATGAGGATGGTTTCTAAAGAGCTTGAAAGAAGACGTCGATTAAAAGAAGAAGAGATGGCACGACAACATCAGGCTATGAGGGAAGCAGCATTAAGAAGTGCTGAAGAAGACGGTATGGAAGTTGAAATGTCTGTAGAGGACAGAGCTCGACTGGAAATGCAGGAACATGCTTTAAATATAGCTCGGGAACACCCTGAAGATGTTGCACAATTAATTAGAACCTGGTTATCAGAGGAGTAGAGAATAGATGGCAAAGAAAAAACAGACCCACAAAGAGGATTTAACCGGAAGACAAAAAGCTGCAATTTTCCTTGTTACTCTAGGTTCTGAAATCTCTTCAGAAATTTTTAAGCATCTTAGGGAAGATGAAATTGAAATATTAACATTTGAAATAGCTCGTCTGGAAAATATAGATTCTGAACAAAGGGATGAAGTTCTTGCAGAATTTCAGGAACTAATGATAGCCCAGGACTTTATTTCTAATGGTGGTATCGATTACGCGAGAGAGTTACTGGAAAAGTCCCTTGGTAATCAGAAAGCTGTTGATATTATTAACAGACTAACATCATCATTACAAACCAGACCTTTTGATTTTATTAGAAGAACTGACCCTGCACATTTATTAAACTTTATACAGCAGGAGCATCCACAAACAATAGCTTTAATCTTAGCATATCTTGAACCGGCAAAAGCTTCTGTTATATTAAGTCAGCTTCCTGCGGAGAAACAGTCGGATGTTGCTAGAAGAATTGCGACAATGCAACGGACATCTCCAGAAATATTAAGAGAAGTTGAGAGGGTTCTGGAGAAAAAACTCTCATCAGTATCCCAGGAAGACTATACCTCTGCAGGTGGAGTTGAAAGTATTGTTGAAATTCTTAACCTTGTTGATAGAACTACAGAGAAGTCAATTATTGAAGTCCTTGAGGAAGACGATCCGGAACTTGCAGAAGAGATTAAGAAGAGAATGTTTGTATTCGAGGATATTGTTATGCTTGATGACAAATCTATTCAGAAAATCATGCGTGAAGTTGATACATCGGAATTATCCAAGGCCCTTAAAGGTGTTGATGGTGATGTACAGGATAAAATATATAGAAATATGAGTAAAAGAGCTGCTGCTCTTCTAAAAGAAGATATGGAATATATGGGGCCAACAAGAAGAAAAGATGTTGAAGATGCTCAGCAAAAAATAGTTTCTATTATTAGAAAACTTGAAGAGCAGGGTGAAGTTATTATTGCTAGAAGCGGCGAAGAAGATATTCTTGTTTAGGGGAGTTAATTAATGGCAAAAAATGTCTTTAGACCAATGGAAATTACAAACATCGTTAAGAAAGTCGAAATTGCGGCTCCTGTATTTGAAGTAATCGAGGAAGTTGAAGAATTAGACGATTTTGATGATGTGGAAGAGTACACTGGGCCAACAGCCGATGATTTGAGAAGGGAAGCTGAAGAGTTTAAAATGCAGTGGGAGGAAGAGAAGAATTTCTTAATATCTCAAAGCGAAAATGAAGCAAACCAGATAAAAGAGAGAGCACAGGAATCCAGTGCAAGAATGGCACAAATAACAGTGGAGAATGCTCAGATTGAGGCAAATAAATTAACCGATGAAGCTACAAGAACATTAAATGAAGCAAGAGATGAAGCAGAAAGGATTATAGAAGATGCCAAGGCTGAAAGAGAGAGAATAAAATCTGAGGCCTATCAGGAAGGTGTTAGACAGGGGCATGAAGAAGGTTACGAAAGTGGTAAAGATGAAGTTGAGAGACTTGTAGCCAGAATTCACAAAATTCTAAATGCAGCCATAGATAAACGTAGAGAGATTATTATGGAAGCTGAAAACCAGATGGTAGAGCTTGTATTGTTAATCTCCAAAAAAGTTGTAAAAGTTATATCAGAAGAACAAAAAAATGTTGTTCTCAGTAATGTTGTACAAGCATTAAGAAAGATGAAAAGTCGAGGAGAGGTTGAAATTAAGGTAAACCTATCTGATGTTGCTTTAACCACTGAACATATAAAAGATTTTATGGAGATGATCGAAAGTGTCTCTGCAATCACAGTATTGGAAGACTCAACTATTGAGAAGGGTGGATGTATAATTGAAACCAATCTTGGAAGAATTGATGCACGTATATCAAGTCAGTTAAGAGAAATTGAAGATAGAATCAGGGATCTTATGCCTATAAAAGCTGATTTAGAGAAAAAGAGGTTAGGGGAATTTGGAAATATTTGATAAATACTTTTCAACACTTAATAGACTCGAACCAGTTAAATTTACAGGTAGTGTAATTGGTATACATGGAATTCTTATTGAGAGTAACGGGCCTCAGGCTGTAATAGGTGAACTGTGTTACATAACTTTAGGTGATCAGCAGTCTCTGGATCAAGCCGACAGATTGTGGTGTGAAGTTGTTGCTTTAAAGGGTACAAAAGTTCAACTAATGCCTTTTGGGGAGATGGATGGAGTAAAAATCGGTTCTCTTGTAACTGCCAGTGGAGAGACTCTCCATGTTAATGTATCAAATGATATGTTAGGCCGGGTTCTTGACGGATTGGGTAGACCAGCAGATGGTAAAGGTGCAATTGTCTCCACCCATAGATATCCGGCTATGAATAGACCTCCTGATGCTATGACAAGAAAAAGAATTGAAGACAGAGTCGTAACTGGGGTTAAATCTATTGACGGTCTTATTCCAATTGGAAAGGGGCAGAGGGTTGGTATTTTTGCAGGCTCAGGAGTTGGAAAATCTACATTAATGGGAATGATCGCAAGAAATACTGATGCAGATATTAATGTTATTGCTTTAATAGGTGAAAGAGGACGGGAAGTTCGTGAATTCCTTGAAAATGATCTTGGAGAAGAAGGGTTAAAAAGGTCTGTAATAATTGTTGCAACTGGAGATTCTCCCCCTTTAGCCAGATTAAAAGGAGCCTTTGTTGCAACAGCTGTCGCTGAATTCTTTAGAGATCAGGGAAAAAATGTAATGTTACTATTCGATTCAGTTACTCGATTTGCAATGGCTCAAAGAGAAATTGGTTTATCAACAGGTGAACCTCCAGCTACAAGGGGTTATACTCCTTCAGTTTTTACAATGCTTCCAAAACTTCTTGAAAGAGCAGGAACAAGTGATAAAGGATCAATAACCGGTTTTTATACTATACTTGTTGAAGGTGATGATATGGATGAGCCAATAGCAGATGCTGTTAGAGGTATTTTGGACGGTCATATTGTACTAAGCAGGGATTTAGCCCATAAATTTCACTATCCGGCCATAGATGTATTACAGTCTGTGTCTCGACTAACAAATAAAATAGCCAGTAAACCTCTGCAACAAAATATAGGGTATATCAGAAAAATGCTAGCCCTATATAAAGATAAAGAGGATTTAATAAATATCGGAGCCTATATAAAAGGATCGAACCCGGAAATAGATGAAGCAATAGAAAAAATTCCATATATAAATAACTTTCTCAGACAGGATATAGATGAGGGAGTCTCAATAAATGAGACACTTAATGAGCAGGGTTCCATTTCTGGTCATAATTTTGATGGTGAAGCTTAATGAAAAAGTACAATTTTAATCTGGAAACAGTTTTATCAGTTAGAAGCAACCTGGAAAAACTCTGGGAAGCTAAACTGGGAAGAGCAAATAGTGAATGCCAGATAGTTCAAAACAGAATTGATCTCTTAAATAAGAAGCTGGATGAATCAAAATCAGGGGAAATAAATGTTCATACTCTACAGGTTAAACTTCAGTATGAAGAGAGATTAAAGTATGAAATAACTAAAGAGAGAAATCTTTTAGCTCTTAAAGAGAAAGAGAGAGATGAAATAAAAGAGACATATCTTGAAAAATCTATTGATAGAAAGATAATTGATAAATTAAAGGATAAGTCCTTAAGTAAATATAAAAAAGAGTTAATTAAAGATGAAAATCTCACAATAGACGAAATGAATAATTCAACAAAAATTAGGGAAGCAATTTTAGGAGGAACAGTATAATGGCAGGAAATTCTATACCGAGTATAATAGGAAAATCAGTTCTTTTGCTTTTACTAATAGTTGCTCTGGTTATTGGGGGAATTATATGGTTCGATTTTCTGGGAGTTATAGACAGGGGAAATACTCTGGATTTTATTACAACAAGATTGGGAATAGCAAAATCAGAGCCTATAAAGGATGAAACAGAGAATATATATTTACTTGATGCAGTAAGAATCATTAAGGAGAGAGAAGCTATCGAACAGATGGAGGTTGTTCTTAAATCCCGTGAAGAGGCAATTACTCTTGAGGAAGCAAAAAACAAGCAGATTCAGGAAGAGCTTAAAGAGAAAGAAAATTCAATTATAGATAAAGAAAAATCCCTGAATGAAGCACTTAGCAGATATAATGATGAACAAAAAAATCTTGAAACAACCGTTAAGTATCTTGGAGAACTCCCTCCACAATCAGTTGTAGCAATACTAAATAATTATCCAATATTAAAAATAGTTGATACATTAAGAAAAGAGGATGAATTAGCACAACAAAATAACAGAGTATCGAATTCCGCAACATGGATCCTGTTTATGGAACCGAAAATGGCTGCTGAAGTTCAGGATATGATGATAAAAAAACCTACAATTAAAAGTTAACTCCGAAATTTATATCTCGGAGTCTTAAAAATTATCTATAAAGGTTTATTTCATCTCTTAAAGATTTTGCAGCTTCACCTGGGTTTGAAGCATAAATGATTCCTCGTGAGGAGTTTATAATCATTCCGTTACCATCAGGAGTTGTTCCAGCTTTTACAGCTTTTTCTACATCTCCACCCTGGGCACCAATTCCCGGTGTTAAAAACGGCATATCTCCAATAACTTCTCTAATCTCTTTTAGTTCATCCGGGTAAGTTGCACCAACAACAAGGATTATATTATTATTTTTATTCCACTCATTTGCAGCCTTTTGTGCAACATGTAGATATAATGGTTTTCCTTCAATTAAAAGATTTTGTAAATCAACAGCACCAGGATTTGAAGTTCTGCAAAGTAGAATTGTTGCTTTATCTTTCTGGTCTAAAAAAGGTTGGAGAGTATCACCACCCATATATGGATTAACTGTTACAGAGTCAGCTTTATATCGAGAGAATGCCTCTTTTACATACATTTCCGCAGTGGAACCAATATCACCCCTTTTTGCGTCAAGTATTACAGGAATCCCAGGATATGTTGAGTGAATATAATCAATTGTTAACTCTAAATCCCTCTCTTTACCTACGCCGTTATAGTATGCAATTTGTGGTTTGTAACAGCAGACATATTGATATGTAGCATCAATTATATATTTATTAAACTCATAAAGTGGGAATTCCATCTCTCTAAATCTTGAGGGAATCTTATCTAAATCCGGGTCTAACCCAACGCATAAAAGAGTGTTGTTACTAATCCATCTCTTTTTAATCTGTTCCATAAATGACATAATTTACTCCTTCAGAGTATCTTAAAGAAAAAAATATTGAATGTACATATTTGTACTTGATAAAAAAAAAGAACCTCAAATAAATTGACTACTTCTAAACTTAATTATGTATAAAAACAGTAGTTTTTTCCTTACATTCATTGCTAGATTTATATCAAAAATTTCTCTCCTGTTTTATGTAATCATAAGCATCCTGAATCTCTTGAAACTTTCTTTTAGAGTACTCTTGGAGTTCTTCAGGTAGACCTTTGTTCGCTATTTTATCCGGGTGAAAATCCTGTACAAGTTTTCTATAGTTTGACTTAATAGTGTCATTACTGTCAGAAGCTTTAGAATTTAATACTGAATAATATCTGTTTGATTTAATTTCAGGGAAGTGTTGCTGTTTAATATTATCATAATCATAATCTGAAATACGGAAAATATTTTTTGCATTTATTAACAAACTCTCCTCATTTTCATGAAGAATTCCATCAGCTTTTGCTACTTCAAATAGAGTGTTTAGCATAAAAATTAGCATATTAGGTTCATTTGAATTAATTCTGTAGAAATTCTCTGCAAAATCATTAAAGCTATAACTACTGTTTTTAGACTCATTAAATATTTTAATGGCAAACTCTCTCTGTTCTCTATTTAATTTCAGTCTAGTTTTTATTAATTCATCAATTGCATTAATTTCACTCTGTGATACAACTCCATCGGATTTAGCTATTTTTCCAAGCATTGAAAATAGTGCAACAAAGTAATTAGCCTGTATTTCCTCATGGGAAGTAAGTTTTTGCCCATTATCTAAAAACTTGTGTCCAAGATAAGCTCCACCGGCTGCACCTAATGGTCCACCAATAATAAAACCTATTGTTCCACCTGCAATTTTTCCAAACCAACCCATAAATAAACTCCCTTTTATACTATTTGTTCTTAATATAATATTATTTTTCTATTTTGTAACAAAAAAAAGTAATTTTTATATATCTATATGACTATTTGTGTTATATTAGTCATATTGTTTATACGGGAGAGGTTATGCCAAGAGGTTTTACAGAGAGTCAGATGCTATTCTATAACAATAAACTGTTAGAGGTCGGAACGGATTTATTTTCAAAATTTGGGTTAGGGGTAACTATAGATCAAATTATTAATGAGGTAGGTATATCCAAAGGCTCATTCTATAAATTTTATAGGAATAAAGAGGAGTTATGCTATGCAACTCTCATGAAATTAGAAGAGGATATTCAGGAAACCATATCAATGGAGTTTAAAAATTCAAGTATGAATAAAAGTGACAAGATAAAAAAAATTGTAACTATAATTCCAGAAGTTATTAAAAAACACCCTTTACTTAATATATTCCTTGATCAAAAATCACTTCAAACACTTTTTTTAAAAATTGATCCAGAACTTCATCAGAAAAATTTTGACTCTGATACCCTTTTTCTCGGAAATATAATTGGAAGAGGGGAATTTGATAATGAAAGTATAAAATCAATAACATCAATACTATGGGTCTCAGTTTTAATTACTCTAAATCCTGGTTTTTTTAATGGAAATCATCAGGAAGTAGTTGATTTGCTGGGTGAATTAAGTAGCAACTATTATGGGAGATAGATAATGATAGAAGTTAAAAATTTAAGTTTCAGATATAAAAACAGTAAGGTAGATGCAATAAAAAATATAAATTTTTCTGTAAAAAAAGGGGAGATCTTTGGTTTCCTAGGCCCATCTGGTGCGGGTAAAAGTACAACTCAAAGGGTTTTAACTGGATTAAACAGAGGTTATAACGGTCTTGTAACTGTTAATGGGAATGAGATTAAAAATATTGGCTCAAAATACTATGAAGAAACAGGGGTATCATTTGAATTTCCAAATTTGTATACCCAGTTTACGGCAAAAGAAAATCTAGATTTTTTTGCATCATTTTATAATAAAGAGTGTGCAAATATAGACAACCTTCTAGAGAGTGTAGGTCTGCTGGAGGAATCAGGAAAAAAAGTTGGAAATTACTCAAAAGGAATGAAAATGAGACTGAATTTCGTAAGAGCTTTTATCAATAACCCAAAACTTGTATTTCTTGACGAACCAACAAGTGGTTTAGATCCAGTAAATTCACAACTTTTAAAAAATATTATTAAAGAGAAGAGGGATAAAGGAGCGACACTGTTTATTACAACACATAATATGCAAGTTGCTGCTGAACTTTGTGACAGGGTTGCATTTATTGTAGATGGAGAGATAAAAATTATAGAGTCTCCAAAAAACCTTATGTACAGATACGGTAAGAAGGAGTTGGAAGTTGAGTTTTGGGACAGTGATAAAATAGTCAAAAAAAATTTTAATGTAGATACCCTGGCAGAGAGTGGTGAATTTATTAAAATTGTGCAAAGTAAAAAAATAAAGACAATGCATACCAAAGAGGCCACCCTTGATGAAGTTTTTATTGAAGTTACTGGAAGGAGTTTATTATGAATAAATTCACTACAATGCTAGTTCAGGATATTAAATTTCAATATAGGCAGGGTTTCTACTTCATTTATGGAGTAATTTCTATTTTATACATTTTATTACTTAGGTTAATTACATCAGGTGCAAGGAATGTTTTAGCACCAGTTATAATTTTTTCTGATCCAACAATTCTGGGTTTTATATTTATAGGTTCAATAATATATTTTGAAAAAGAGCAGGGGATTCTAGATGTTTTATCAATTATACCCCTTAAAAGGTCACAATATATCGCTTCTAAGTGTATATCATTAACACTTATATCTCTTTTTGTTGTATCATTAATCGTAATCTCTGTTTACGGAATTTTTATTAACTGGTTAATTCTGTTTTTAGGGGTTGCGTTAACATCAACTCTCTTTATTTTATCAGGCATGATAATTACCTATTACATTAAATCTGTAGTAAATTATGTAATAATTGGTGGAATAATATTAACCCCTCTGTCTATTCCATTTCTTAGCTATTTTAGATTAACAGATCTTTTTGTTATCAAATTAATCCCAACATATGCCACTCTCGATCTTATAAGTATGGGTATTCATGGTCATTTAAGTTGGATTAAAACAGTGGGAGAAACTCTTTACTTGTTGTTATTTAATATTCTCCTTTACTATATTTTAAAAAGGGTTGAGAGGATTAAACTATGAAAATATTTAAAATTTTATCTGGAGTAAATAAGTCTGTTTTTAGAGAACCAATCTCAATAGTATTACTATCTGTCCCTTTTATATTAATACTAGCAGTAAAATTAGGACTGCCTCCCTTAGCAATACTTATCTCTAATTATGTTGATATTTATAATTATTATAGCTTAATACTGTTTTGTATATACCTTATGACTCCATCATTACTTGGAATGGTTTTAGGTCTATTATTAATAGATGAAAAGGATCTGGATGTGTTAACATACATTTCAATTACTCCATTTAAACTAAAGAACTATATTTTATTAAAATCTATTGCTGGTGGAGTTACAGGTTTTTTTGCCAATCTATTACTTTTAATTCTTCTAGGAGATATAATTTCATTTAAAAATATACTGCTGTTACTCTCATGTTCCCTTCTAGTGCCTTACTTTGCATTGACGATATATCGCTTTTCTAAAAATAAGATTGAGGCTCTAACTAGAGGTAAACTACTCTCTCTAACTCTTATTGCTGGAGTGGTACCACTTTTGTTAAAAACAAAAACACTTTATTTTCTTGGTTTTCTTCCCCAGTTCTGGTTAGCTAAAATTTATATATCAGCAGGGACTCTCACCAGTTTGTTACCATTTATTATTTCTATTGCAATATCATTGGCTACAATTAAAATTTTTAGTAAAATAATTTAAAAATTTACTTAGGAGTTTACGTGGCTACAATAAAAGACATTGCTGATAGAACTGGTTTATCTATGTCTACTGTTTCAAGGGTATTAAATTATGACAAAACTCTATCAGTAACAACTGAGAACCGTAAGCTTATTTTAGAAATAGCAGAAGAGCTTGAGTATAAAATTCCTAAAAACCGAAAAAAGACAAGGGGTAAAAGGAGACAAACAAAAGTATTTGGACTACTGCACTTCCTTACAATTGAAGAAGAGATTGAAGATCCATATTTTATTTCTATAAGATTGGGATTTGAAAAGTTTTGTATAGAGAATGATATCAGTATTGTAAAAAATTATTTCAAGGATAATAATTTCGAGGGTGTCGATTTTACTCAATTTGATGGAGTTGTGGCAATTGGAAACTTTTCGGAGTCAGATATCGATAAAATTGTTTCATTTAACAGTAATATTGTATTTGTGGACACATCCCCTAATGAAGAGAGACTGGATTCAGTAGTTGCAGATATTTCAAAAGCAATAGAGAAGTGTATTAAATATTTTAAAACTTTGGGTTTTAAAAACATTGGCTTTATTGGTGGAGACATTGAAAGAAAAGAAATGTTTATTAATTCTATGAAGTCTTCCCATCTGGAGGTTTATGAAAAGTGGATAGAGATTGGTGGTTTTAAGCCCGAAAATGGAACACGGTTAATGTATAAAATAATTAAAAAGGGAGAACTACCAGAAGTTGTTTTGACAGCAAGTGACTCAATAGCTGTAGGAGCATTAAGCAGCTTGTATAAAGCTGAAATCCGTGTTCCGGATGATATATCCATCTTTGGTTTTAATGATATTCCTGCTGCAAAATATACATCCCCTCCACTATCTACAATAAAAATTGAGACAGAATTTATGGGTGAGTGTGCTGCTGAACTTCTTCTTGAGCAGATTGCAGGCAGGGTAATTTCAAAAAAAATAGTCGTACCATCCTCAATCATCCCCAGAGACTCGGTTTTAAAAAAATAATAAAAAATATTATATATTATATATCAAATATATGAAAACAGTTGCGGATAAATAATTTTTTATCTATAATGAATTCATGGACAAATGTAAAAACGAAGAACAAGTTAATGAGTATGCAAAAAAACTTAAAGTTATAGGGCACCCGTTAAGATTAAAGATATTAGTTTTAATTGAAGGTAAATCATCCTGCGTTGGTGATTTATGGCAATGTTTGGACTCATCACAGCCATCAATTTCCCAACATCTTGCAATTCTTAAAGATGCACAGATTGTTGATTCACAAGTTGATGGAAATAAAAGAATCTATAAAATTACAGATGAGTATGTAAAAAAAATTATCCAGAGTATGGAGATAAAGGTTTAGGTTACATCTCCAGATCTTTTCTGGAGATTGGTCTACCTATGTAGACTCCTTCTGGTCCAAGGTATTCCTGTCTTACTCCATCAATACTGAACTGTACGCTGTCAACAGATTCAAACTCTGTCGCTGTGTATACTATCTGTTTAATCTGAGCTATATATCCCTCAACCCCCAAGGGGTTAAATCGAAACATCTCATTAAAATTTAAATATGCAACCCCATCTTTGATTGTTGTTGAGAGTAGTTGTGCCCCTTCAGGAATTAGTGTTAATAAACCTCTATTTATATCCTGGGTATCAGGGCCGGCTAACAGTGCTTCCAGAGATTTTGACAGAGGTGTTTTCCCTACATAAACAGATTTTAATTCACTCTTTAAATCTATTTCTCCATCATTATTTACTTTTACGAAAAAAATTCTAACCTTTTTCTTGGTTTCAGAACTAACAGCTTCTGTAATTTGTTTAGGTTTTTCCAAAATTATCTGATTTTCAATATTATCAGACTCACTGGCAAAAACTGCATTATTCTTACTATCCTGATTAATATTTGTTATAATTATTTTATTATGGGATTCCACAACATTCTGGATCTTTGTTAAGTAAACTACACCTATCCCAAGTAATAACAAAATAGAAATAATTAATAATCCTTCTGTAGGAAGTTTTTCTAGAAATTTTTTCATAAATAAAGTTTAGATAATAAATTAAACTGTGTCTAGTTTATAAAAAAAGTTGTTTTTTTTATAAAATATGAGTAAAGTATAAATATACAACATAAAAGGATTGTAATGATAACGTTAAAAGGTATATCAGCTTCACCTGGAATCTCAATTGGTAAGGTTTTTCTCTATTTTGATGAGACCGAAAGAGAAGCTGTTCCTTCATATAAAATAGAAACTCATGAAATAGAAGCTGAAAAAAAGAGACTTGAGACTGCTGTAGACAGAGCTGTAAATGAATTGGTTGAGATAAAAACAAAAGCCGATGGAATTGTTCGAGCTGATGACGGTAGTTTTCTTGATGCTCATCTTCTTATGCTTACCGATGTGGGTTTACATGATAAAGTCCATCGTGAAGTTGAGGCAAAACTTTTAAATGTTGAATCTGCACTGCTTAAAGTAAGTAATAATATTATAAATCAGATGAATGATTCTGCAGACAGCTATCTTAAAGAGAGAGCTCTGGATATACAGGATGTTGCAAGAAGGCTTTTATCCCATTTAATGTATAAGGAGAGAAGGTCTCTAGAAAATTTAAAAGAAGATGTAATTCTTGTAACAAACAACCTTTTACCATCTGATGCTCTTATAATGGATAAGGTACATATTAAAGGTATAGCATTAAATGGTGGTGGTAGAACTTCTCATACAGCCATATTGGCAAGAAGTTTTGGTATTCCTGCAGTACTTGCCCTTGGAACAGTAACAAATAATACTCTGGATGGTAAAATAATAATAGTTGATGGTTACTCCGGAGAGGTAATAATCGATCCTGATACTAAAACAATAGATTTATATCAAATAAAGAAACGTGAATTCCAGAAAATGGAGAGTGAACTTCTTACAATGAATCAGCTACCTGCTGAAACAAAAGATGGGAAACTTATTCATTTAAAGGCTAATATTGAGGTAAAGGAAGAGGTTGAATCGGTTCTGTCACATGGGGCTGACGGAATTGGACTATTTAGAAGTGAATTCCTCTTTTTTAAATCAGGAGATATTCCTTCAGAAGAGGAACAGTTCAAAACCTATAGTCAAATAATAGAGATGATGGAAGGGAAATCTGTTACTATCAGGACCCTTGATGTTGGGGGAGATAAACTTATACCAACGGTTACCGGGGGGTATGAAGAGAAAAACCCATTACTTGGCTGGCGAGCTATAAGATTTGGTTTACATGAAAAAATATTACTAAAAGCACAATTAAGAGCTTTGCTTAGATCATCAATTTTTGGTACATTAAGGATCATGTTTCCTATGATTTCGGGAATTGAAGAACTGGATGCTGTACTTCAAATTCTAAAAGAGGTTAAGGAAGAGTTAACAGCAGAGGGTATTGCATATAAAGATGATGTACCTGTTGGTATCATGATAGAGGTACCATCTGCAGCGTTGACATCAGACATCTTGGCAAAGAGAGTGGATTTCTTTTCTATAGGTACAAATGACTTAATCCAGTATACCATTGCTATTGACCGTGGTAATGAAAAGGTTGCTCAAATGTATGAGCCATTTCATCTTGGTGTTTTAAGATTGGTTAAAATGGTTATAGAGAATGCCCATAATGAGGGTATTCCTGTTAGCATGTGTGGAGAGATGGCAGGTGATGCTCTAGCTTCTGTTATTTTATTAGGTCTGGGATTGGATGAATTTAGTATGAGTTCATTTGGTATTCCAAGAATAAAAAAAATAATTAGATCAGTATCTATCCTCGAGGCACAGGAGTTAGTAGGTACTATTATGGATATGAAATCCTTCAAAGATGTAGATAAATTTACTACAACATACATGGAGGAAAAATTTGGGATCAAATCTTTCAAATAAGATATTACCAAAAGTAGTTGTTGTTGGTAGACCAAATGTTGGTAAATCAACACTTTTTAATAGATTTTTACGGGAAAGAAAGGCTATAACCGATCCGACTCCTGGAGTAACAAGGGATCCAATAGAATCCCAGTGTATTATTGGTAACAGACAGGTTCTTTTAATAGATACCGGTGGCTTTAAACTGGAAAGAGATGATGAATTTGACGAGTTAGTCTCTCTAAAGAGTATAGAGATGATCGGTCAGGCAGATCTGATTCTATTTCTTATGGATGTTAATGAGATAACCCCTGAAGATGAAGCATTTATAGAACTTTTAAGAAAGTATGAAGAGAAAGTTCTTGTTGTTGCCAATAAAGTAGACACCATTGAGAAAGAGAATGATATCTGGAATATTTACTCCTACGGATTTACATCTGTAATAGGAATTTCAGCTGAACATAATCGAAATATCTATGAGTTGGAAGATGCAATAATTTCAAGACTTGAATTTGTAAACATTGAGGGAAGACTGCTTCCAGATAATCCGGATATAAAAATTACCATTCTTGGAAAACCCAATGCCGGTAAATCAACCCTCTCAAATGCATTAACTAAAAGTGCTAACTCAATAGTTTCTGAAATTGCAGGAACAACTAGAGATGTTGTTCAGGGCCGTTTTGAATATGATAACTATGAAATTCAGATTCTGGACACTGCTGGTATAAGACGTAAAAGCAAAGTTGTAGAGGATGTAGAGTATTACTCTGTTAACAGGGCAATAAAAAGTATAGAAGATTCTGATATAGTTTATTTATTAATTGATGTAGAAGAGGGATTAACTGATCAGGATAAAAAAATAGCTTCTCAGATAATAAAGCATGGTAAAGGCGTAATTCTGGTTCTAAATAAGTGGGATCTTATGAAGGAGTTGGGCAATGATTTTAATGCTGTAAAAGATCGGGTTCAATTCCTTTTCCCTATTTTAAGCTTTGCTCCAATATTAAACATTTCAGCTTTAAAGAAGCGTGGTTTCAGAGAGTTACTTCAAACCACTATTGAAATTCATAAAGAACTGGAAAAGAGAGTAGAAACAAATCAATTAAATGAAGCTCTGGTGGAATGGCAGGACTTTAATCCTCCTCCAAAAGTAGGTGGGAAAAATATTAAATGCAGATATTTAACCCAGGTTTCGGTTGCACCATTAAAATTTGTTATGTTTGTTAATAAGGCTACTAATTTTCCAGAGTTTTATCAGCGTTATATTCTAAACCAGATACGAAAGGAATTCGGTTTTAAAAATGTTCCTATAACTCTTGATATTAAGGAGAGCTAATGAATAAAATATTGTCTGTACTTTTTTTTCTCTTCTCTTTTTGTTCCGGTTTATTTGCAGCATCCCAAACAGATATATGGGATATGCTCTATAAATCCGGAGTATACGAAAATTATGAAGTAAGACAAAAACACCAGGCAATATTAGAAGCTAAAACATTTGAAGCTGTTGACTCACCTAAAAGGGTGTATCAACAGATGGAATCCGAAGTTAATGTTCGTTTTGAGGTTAGAAAAACAGCAGATGCATTTTATTTAATGTTTTTAAACCAGTTTGAAGATAGATTTCCAGTTTGGAGTAGTGGCTCCTATATTGTAAAAAAGGATCTGTTAACCGGAGATTATCTTCAGGTAAAAATATTTCTGTATAATGATGAAGAGAGTTATATCAGAATCTACCCTGAACAGAATCGATCAAGACTTGATTTGTACCTGTTTAACAAAAAAGTTTACGATGGAATCAGGGTTGCCATACCCTTTGAAAAGCTGATTCTATTACCTCTATCAACAATTATTTCATTAACAGAAAATAAAATACCATGGCAGGAGCTCTTCTCGGATGTAAGTTATTCAGAGTGGAGAAAAGTTCAAAACTTTGCAGAAGAAATAAAACATCAGTTGCCGGAGCTTGGAGATGCAGAAGATGGAGCCATGGACGTAAATGGAAATTATATTTTTATTGAAACTTTATTATTACAGGAAGAGAACTTTGGTTTAAACTGCTCAGGTTTTAGCAAATGGGTAGTTGATAATCAGTATAAAAAAATAACCGGTAATAATTTGCCTGTTGAGCCTTTAAAAGAGAAACACTATAATTTAAGAGGAAACAGCTGGACAGACCGGGCTGAAGAAGCAAGAGATCCCTTTTTCGGTTTGGACTGGACACGAAATTTGGCATATTACTATAAAAAAGCACTATATCCTAATCAAATAATTGACTTATTAAGTCAGGATATTAATGATGTAAGGTATTTTGATTATAAGGATAATGTTGGTTATCAGGTAGAGGAAATGGAAGCAGTTCTTTTTTTAGCTGCAGTAAAAAATCCAGGAAGATTTTACCTAGGATCAGTTAATACACCATTTGGTGATGTCGTAAAACTTCGTCAGCATATACATGTAGTAGTCTTTTTTCCTTATTTTAAAGAAAACGGAGAATTTGTTGTAGAAGTAATGGAAAGACAGACGGTTTCGGGTTTAGAATCACTTAAGAGTAGGTATAGTGGCGAATACATGCATTTAGTAAATATAGAATTAAAATAGGAGTAATTTAATGATATCAATTTTAGTTAACGGTGGTCCTGTTCTATGGATTATTATAGTTTTGTTCTTTTTAGCAGCAATAATAATTGTTGAGAGAATTCTGTTTTTTAAAAAAATCAGGGTTGATGAAGAGAAACTCTTTTCCAGAGTAAGATCTGCAATCGAGAAAAAGCACTATGATGAAGCCCTTTCAATTTGTGATTCAAATGAATCCCCACTATCTTCTTTAATGAAGTCGGGAATAAATCATAGAAATTTTCCAAAACATGTTCAGAAAGAGATTTTACAGGAGAAGGCAAATCAGGAAGTCCCTGCTTTGGAGAAACACCTGTCATCACTTGGAACAATATCCCATGTATCTCCATTATTAGGTTTATTAGGTACAGTTACAGGGAATATACAGTCATTTGGACTTTTAGGTGGATCGGTAACAGTTAGCGATCCCGGATTACTGGCAACAGGAATTTCCCAGGCATTGTTAACAACAGCGGCAGGGTTAATAGTTGCAATACCCGCAGTAATTTTTTACAACTTTCTGGTATCAAAGGTGGATCTTATACTTATTAGAATGGAAAATCAGGTAAATGATATGATTCTTCTTTTAAATAGAGATGAAATTTTAAACGAGGATTTATAATGAAAATCAGGAGAAGATTAAAAAGAACATCTGTTGCTGATATGACTCCAATGATTGATATTATTTTCCAATTAGTTATTTTTTTTATGATATCAAGTGTATTTAATACAGCCCCGGGAATTGATATTGAATTACCTCAGGGAGAGACTGCTCAGACAATGGAAATTACACCACTGGTTATTACAATATCCAAAGGTGAAGAAATTTATGTAAATAAAAATTCAGTTCCTGTAGAAAAATTTAAAGATGCTTTAATTTCTTATAAAACAACAGTTGATGATAAAACGACTCAAGTTGTTTTAAAAGGAGATAAGGATGCATCCTACGGTATGTTTGTTGAAGTTATGGGAATCTTACGTTCAGTTGGTTTTGATCAGATAAACATGATAACTGATGTGAATCGGGATAATTAATGAATAATTACAGAATAAAAAAAGAAAAAGAGCGACTCCTTCTTAGTACTGTGTATGTATTAGGCAGTACTGCATTAGTGTTTCTTTTATTGTTTATTCTTGGACTCTTTAAATTTGAGGATTTTAATGAATATTCAGGGCCTGTAAAGATAACTTTTGGATCACCTTTATCTGAAATTACTGACAATGTAGTTAAACCTAAGGAAATTGTTTCTCAGGAAACAGTTAAGGAACCTGTACCAGAACTACCAAAAAGTGAAGAGACAACAACAATACCTAAAAATGAAAGTATAAAGAATACGGTACCTGAGAAAAAAGAGCCATTAAATAAGAGTTCAGAAATAGCTGATAATAAAGTAACTTCAGAAGAACCAAAGCAGATAGTGCAAAGTGGTCGTGAGAGTGGAAATTCCCACGAAACAACCTTCGATTCAGATTCAAGCAAAATAGGACGAAGAGCATATTTTCCAATAGCACAATTTATGCCCCTTCCCAATATTCTAACAGATGCAGTATATAACTCTGTAAGTGGTGATATAACAGGTTTTGATGATCCTGATTATAACAGGAATCTGATTGATAAATTTTACTCAAAGAATCTTAATAACTACGTTCTCGTAAGAGAGATTCCATTGCAGGATAGACCTTATTTGTGGGCAATAATTGAAAAAGCAGGTTATGATCTGAATAAAGCCGAATATAAACTTGGTACAAAATTAAAGGATGTAATTATTGCATTTGAAATAAATGGTAACTCTAATGGGGCAAATGCAATTAAAAGTGCTGAGGTTATTACTTCCAGTGGAAATAAGGAGATAGACGAGGCTGTATTGTATGGTTTTAAACAGAGTACATATTCAAATTCAACAGATGAAATAGTAAAAGGCCGGTTTAAATACACATTTAATTAATTTTTTTATTATTGGTTATTGATTCTTATGTTTAAATATTGTTTTATTAATTTATGAAAAAATTACTTGTTATATCGCTTTTATTTATATCATTAAACTTATTTTCATTAGAAAACAGGACATCTTTTTCTATCTCAGGTGGAACTGAGTTCTTAAATGAATTTTATATGAATTTTGGGTTTTCAATATTAAAACCATTGGAAAATAATATGGAGATAGATATTAAGGCTGCTCTAAACATGCGTACTCAAGAGGTAAATTCAGAAATAACACCTCTATTTAATATACCTGTAAGACTTAATATTAATTTTTTATTTCCAATAAATGATAATTTTACATTTTTAACTGGAACAGGACTTGTTCCAACAATAAATCTTGAATCTAATAATCAAGGATTTTTAATGGGGCCGAATTTTAAAATTGGCTTCAGATATAAACTACATCCATCAATGAGTCTTTTCCTAGAAGCTAGTGAAGCTGTATTAATTGGCCCACCAAAGTGGATCTACCCTTGTACCGAAATTATAACTGGTATTAACTTTTATTTTTAATTTAAAACTAAAAATAGTTAGGATTTATAGAATGGACATTTTACTTTTTTGTAAAATGTCCATTTTTTTTTTTAATAATTTATATACAACTATTACAAAAAGCATTTTAAAATCCTACTAGGAGTATTTTATTTATGATGAAAGATAGCAAACCAAATGTAGTATTTGTACTAACAGACGATCAGGGTTATGGAGATCTTGGGTGTACAGGAAATCCTTGGTTACAAACACCAAACATAGACACTTTCTTTAGAGATTCAGTAAGATTGAATAATTTTCATGTTGGGCCTACATGTGCACCTACAAGATCAACCTTAATGACAGGTCACTATGCAAATTCAACAGGTGTCTGGCATACAGTAGGAGGAAGATCTCTGTTACGAAAAGATGAAGTAACAATTGCTACAGCTTTTAAAAAAGCCGGATATAAAACAGGACTATTTGGAAAATGGCATTTAGGTGATAATGCTCCTTACAGACCACAGGATAGAGGTTTTGATCGTGTAATAACCCATGGTGGCGGTGGAATTGGTCAAGCACCTGATTTCTGGGGGAATGACTACTTTGATGACACATATATGGATAATGGAGAATATAAAAAGTTTGATGGTTACTGTACGGATGTATGGTTTAGAGAGGGCATAAAATTTATTAATGAGAATAAAGATAGACCTTTCTTCTGTTATATTCCAACTAATGCACCTCATGGTCCATTTAACATTATGAAAGATTACAGGGAAAAATACAGAGGTAAACTGGATCTTGAAAATTCTGAAGATCGTGAAAGATTTTACGGTATGATAACCCATCTTGATGATCAGTTTAAAATTTTACGAGATACACTAAAAGATTTAGAGCTGGAAGATAACACTATACTGGTATTTATGACAGATAACGGAACATCCTGTGGTGCGAATTTTGATAGCAATGGAAAATTAGTTAACGGGTGGAATAATGGATTAAGAGGTGTAAAAAACTCAGAATATGATGGAGGACACAGAGTCCCTTTCTTTATTAGATGGCCTAAGGGTAACCTTGTTGGAGGAAGGGATGTAGACAGATTAACTGCTAGTATAGATTTTATGCCTACTTTACTTGATTTATGTTCAATAGAACATAGCTTAACATTCCATGGAAAGTCTATAACTCCTTTATTATATGAGAGAAACAGTGAATTCCCTCAAAGAGCTGTTGTTACAGACTCACAGAGAGTTACTAATCCTATAAAATGGCGGAAAAGTGCTGTCATGACAGATCAGTGGAGATTAATTAACGGGAAAGAACTCTATGATATTAATAAAGACCGTGGACAGATGAATGATCTTTCACATCAGTTCCCAGAAGTTGTTAAAGAATTGCGGGAAGAGTATGAAAAGTGGTGGAATCTAGTAAAGCCAAAGTTTGAAGAAGAGATATCTATATCGATTGGAAATAATACAGATAGATTAAGGTTATCATCCCATGACTGGAGAGGAGATGGTGATCATGCAGTTTGGAATCAGTCTCAGATTAGGGCAGGTAGAATTGCAAACAGTTATTGGGAGATTGATGTAGTTCAAGAAGGAAATTATGAGATCGAACTATGTAGATGGCCAAAAGAGGGAAGCGGAAAAGCATTGACTGATGGATTTGATGGAGATGATATAGAGTGGTATAGGGAAGGAATCAATGAAACCGAATATCATTATTATACTGGTGGAAAAGCATTAAATATTTCTGAAGCGTCAATTTCAATTAATGAAATTAATAAAGAGTGTAAAGTTTCTGAAAATGATAAGAGTGTTAAGTTTAATGTATATTTAAACAAAGGACAAACCCATTTGCAGACCTATTTTAAAACAAAAGAAGGTGACATCCTAGGAGCATATTATACTTATGTAACTTTAATAAAATAAATGATGATGGGAATACAAAAAACATATTTGTGATTCCCGTCCTTTTTATTATTGGATAGAAATATCATAAAAGTAAACTTGCAACCTTAAAAAAATTAAGGTATCTTTATCATTATGAACATAAAAGCAGTTATTTTTGATATTGATGGTACATTCTATCCAAACTGGAGAATGAATTTAATGACATTTCCAGTTGTTTTACGAAATATTCGTCTTTTTTCAGCTTTTGCAGATGTTAGAAAAGAACTGCGTTTAAAGCCCGATAATGAAATTGCAGATTTTTACAAGACACAAGCAGAAATGACAGCATTCAGGCTTGGAAAACCTGTAGATCTGATAATGGAAAAAATTGAAAGTGATATTTATACAGAGTGGACAGCTTCATTAAAAAAAGTGAAACCCTATGCAAATGTAAGAAATGTTATTGAGACTCTCCAGCAAAAAGGGTATAAAACTGCTTGCTTATCAGATTTTCCAATATTGGATAAATTAAAATATTTTAATTTAGATGATTTATTTTTAGATAGTGCATATACTTGTGAGGATTGCGGATATTTAAAACCACATCCAAAGGCATATAATTATGTAAAGGATAAAGTCGGGTATAATTCTGATGAAATTTTATATGTCGGAAATAGCTATCCTTATGATATAATTGGAGCAAAACGTGCAGGAATGTTTGCTGCACATATATCAAAAAAAGAGATAGTAGGTGATATTAAAGCCGATTTTACTTTTAAAAACTACAACGAATTTATTGAAAAGTTTAATAATTTAATAAAGGGAGATTGATGGAGATCTTTACCATTCTGACAAATCTGGTTGTTCTTGGTATTGTCGGTATAATTTTAACTATTTTTAGAAAAACTGATAAAAGCAGTAAATCTCTTGAACAGGTAAAAAAATATGCGTTAAAAAGAAATGAGGAATTTGATCAATATATTGAAGAAAAAATGACTCAGTTAAAAGATTTAACGATAGGTCTTGAAGTTCAGGAGAAAACCGGAGCAGTAATTTTAAATAATATTTCCAGTGAAATCGACCATATAACAGAAAAAATTGAGAAAATCGAGGAACTAAATAAAAAAGTTTTAGGATATAACGCTTCCATGGAGAAGATGTTAAATTTATCCCAGGAGCTTGATGAAAGATATGGTAAATTAAAAAAAGATTCAGTGTTTCTGGATTCACTAGATAAAAAGTTAAAAGATGGTAGCAGGAAACTTCAAATTATTGAGAAAAGTATAGATGATATTGCTTCAGAGTTTATAAAAAATAATAATATTTCCATTAACAGACTAAAAGAAGAGATTCTATTAAAAACTACCAAGGAGATTGAATCTCTTGGAATTCAGTTAAACAGTTCATCTATAGAGCTTGATAAAATTAATAATCAGATTTTAGAGCTTGATAATAAAGTAGCATCAAAAGCTAATGATACATTTAATAAATTTAAAGATAACCTTAACAAATTATTAGAAAAACATAGAGAAAATATTGTACATATTACTAAAGAGGGTGAAAGTCTAGAAGAGAAGAGTTTCAATGATATTAAGGAAAAAATTAGTTATAGAAGCAGTAATCTATTAAGCATTCTGGATCAGAAACTACATGATATAGAAGAGATAAACAGTTCCAAGATAAGTAAGCTTTCTAGCGATATGGGTAATGTAGAACTTATTGCAGTTAAAATTAAGGAAGAGAACCAGGAAAGGTTGGATAATATTAAACTTCAGATTGATAATCAGTTACTTTTATTAAAAGATATGAATTCAAAAGGTATTATAAATGTAAGTGATGAAATAAATGTTATGGTTAATGAACTAAGAGAGAAATCATTATCTGAAATAAAAAATATTAAGAATGAAAGTGATAAACTGGTTTCAGATATTCAAGAGAGATATAATGAAATAAAGAATTACAAAGATGAAACAGTAGAAAAAGTTACCAGTATTGAAGGTTATATCAGTAATGAAATAAGTGATCTTAAATTACGAGTAGATAACAGTGCAGATGAGATCCTAAAAGATTTAAGAAACAGAGAAGATTCAATAAAAACAGTTGCTTTTACTAAGATGGAAGAAGCTATTTCCAGTTATAAAGATGACGTTGATACAAAAATTTCTGGCTTAACATCCGTAAATTCAGATATAGAGGAAATTAAAAAAGGACTCCTTTTACAATTTAGTCAAGTAAAAAATAAACTGGAAAATGATATTGCAGAAGTAGACTCAACTGTTGAAATAAAGAAAAATGAGTTGGAAGTTAAGATTAAAATGCTTAATAATGAGTATAAAAATATATCAGAAAATAATATCTCTTACATTGAAAGGGAGCGAGAGCAGTTTATTAAAGGTTTAATTTCTATTAAAGAGGATCAACAGAACCTTAAGAATGATATAATCAGGAATGAAATGGAAATAAGATCTCATATTTCTGGGGAGAGAGATAGAATCCTTGATTCACTAAATGATGATCTTGAAAACAAAATAGCTAATTCGAAAATCGAAATAGAAGAGAGAATTAAAAATTATCAGAGTAATTTTAATACGACACTGTTAAAAGAGAGTGAGAACTTAAAAACATTTATTCTAGAGTTTAATGAGAACAAAGAGAGAATAGAAGCAGATATTATAAAATTAAAAGAAGAGTCTTATAATAATGTTTCCTCCAAACTTAATGCATTTGAAGATGAGTATTTTAGTAAACTTAAGGATAAGGAAGATTTAATAGAAATCGAAACCGAAAAATGGAAGAAGAGTTTAAACGATTCAGTAGAGTCCATTAAAGAGAAAAGTCTTACGACAATACTTAATAATATGGAACAAACAACTGTCAAAATAAATAATTTTAAAGATCAGATATTAAAGGATTATGACTCATTTAAAGAGGATTCAGAAAGCAATTTAAAATCATTAATTCAGGAAATAAAAAGCAGTCAGGAATCTTTGGTTGAAAAAAACAGTAGAATTCAGTCTAAAGTAGAGGAAAATATTCAGCGAATAGATAATGAATTTAATGTTTTTGCACAGGAAATAAGGGATCAGAAGAGTTCTATTTCTGAAGGTATAAACAGGATTAGGGACAAACAGGAAAAATATATTAATCAGACACAAATTTTTGTTAAAACAGATAAACTGAAAACAGAATTAGAGATGAATATTAAAAATCTTGAAGATAAACTTGGGGATGTTATAGAGAGATCAGGTTTTGTTGATTTAACAAATGAAAAACTCCTAAATCTAAAAAATACACTAAAAGATATTGGTCAACAAATAGAAAGTATAGATAGTAAAAAAATAAAAATTGAAACACTCGAACAAAGAGTTAATAAAGTTCTGGAACTCTCAGACAGTGTTGATAGCAAATTGGTTTCAATAAAAGAGTCCGATGACAAGATTGTAGATATTCAGTTAAAGCTTAGAGAACTGAAATCTTTAGAAGATAGTGTTTTACAAGAATTTAACAGGCTGGAAAAGAAGGACAGTTTACTGATAGAGACTAACAAAGCTATAGACGGTGGTTTTGCACATATACAGATAATTGAGGGAAAACTTGACCTTCTTAAAGAGTCTCTTAATCCTTTCAGTAATCAGATAGATATTTTATCAGATAAAATTTCAAGAGTTGAGAAAAGAGAAGGGAAAATTGACAAAGCAATAGCAACTCTTTCAGGACTAGATGACTCAATGAAAGATATTGAGAATAAAATTGTTAAGATGGATAAGGCAAGAGAGTGGATTGCCGGGGTTGAAACAAGATTAAACGAAAGTGTACGGACAGCAGAGGAGCAGGTAAAACTTATGGGAGCTCTTGTTCAAAATAAAAATAATTTAGATAGTAGAAGTAGTACAAACAGTGCTCCAAATACAGATATGAGGGAAATGGTAACTAAATTGGCTCATAATGGATGGAAGCCTGAGGATATAGCTAGAACAACAAAACTCAGTAGAGGAGAAGTTGAGTTAATACTGGAACTATCTCCAAGAAAATAGACAAAAAAAATTGCAAACTCTTGACGATTTTATTTTCGGTTAGTATTTTATTTTCATGAAAGATGATAAAGAGTTGGACGAAGTATTAAAAAAGGAAATTGATGCTGAAATTGATGAATATCAAGATGAAGAATCAGAAATTCTGGATGAAGAGGATAATTTATCCGATCAACTTGCATTTAAAGATGCAAGAATACTTGAGCTGGAACAAACAATAGAAGAGCACAAAGCAAGTTATTTAAGAAAACATGCAGATTTTGAGAATTTTAGAAAAAGAATTCTTAAGGAGAAGAGTGAATCAATTAAATTAGCTAATGAATCATTAATTAATGATTTAATTGAAGTTATTGATAATTTTGATAGAGCTCTTCAGTCTGCAAATGATAGTGAAGATTTTGCATCCTTTAAGCAGGGAATTGAGATGATTGAAAAACAGTTCAAAGGGATGCTAAGTTCAAATTGGGGGCTGTCAAAAATAGAATCTGTTGGTAAGGAATTTGATCCCCAGATTCATGAAGCAATGTTTATGGAAGACTCCAAAGATGTAGAAGTTCCAACAGTTAGTGAAGAATTTCAATCGGGGTATATGCTACACGATAAAGTTTTAAGAGCCCCAAAAGTTAAGGTTTCAAAACCTGCTGAAGTTTAAAAGAGAGAAAGGAGAAAAAAATGGGTAGAATAATTGGGATTGATTTAGGAACAACAAACTCATGTGTATCAGTAATGGATGAGTCTGGTAAACCAGTAGTAATACAGAATTCAGAAGGTCAAAGAACAACTCCTTCAATTGTAGGTTATACAAAGGGTGAAAGATTAGTTGGACAGCCAGCAAAAAACCAGATGGTTACAAATCCAAAGAATACTATATTTTCTGCAAAAAGATTTATGGGACGAGCTTATTCTGAAGTAACTGAAGAGTTAAATATGATTCCATATACAGTTAAATCTGGTAGCGGGGATCAAGTTAAAATAGAAGTAGATGGGAAAGAAATTTCACCTCCTGAAATTTCAGCAGCAATTTTACAAAAGATGAAGGAGACAGCTGAGGATTATTTAGGTGAACCCGTTACTGAAGCAGTTGTTACTGTTCCTGCATACTTTAATGATGCTCAACGTCAAGCAACAAAAGATGCTGGTCGAATCGCAGGTCTTGATGTAAAGAGAATTGTAAACGAGCCAACAGCTGCTGCTTTATCCTATGGTTTTGGTAAAAATCAGGATAAAGAGGAGATTGTTGCAGTTTATGATTTAGGTGGTGGTACTTTTGATATCTCAATTCTTGAGTTAGCTGATGGTGTATTTGAAGTTAAGTCAACAAATGGAGATACACACTTAGGTGGAGATAACTTTGATCATGAAATTATTGAGTGGTTGGTAGACAGCTTTAAAAAGGACCAGGGTGTTGATCTTTCTAAAGATACAATGGCGTTACAAAGATTAAAAGAAGCAGCAGAAAAGGCTAAAAAAGAGTTATCTTCATCTCAGGCTACAGATATTAATCTTCCATTTATTACTGCAGATGCAACAGGTCCAAAACATTTACAATATAATTTAACAAGAGCAAAGTTTGATCAAATGACTGAAGCTCTAGTTCAAAGAAGTAAAATTCCATGTGAAAAAGCACTTAAAGATGCTGGTTTAACTGCCGCAGATATAGATGAAGTTTTATTAGTAGGTGGTTCTACAAGAATTCCAGCTGTACAGGCTTTAGTAAAACAGATTTTTGGTAAAGAACCAAATAAAGGTGTTAACCCGGATGAGGTTGTTGCAATGGGTGCAGCAATTCAAGGTGGTGTTCTTGGTGGAAAAGTTGATGATATTATTTTACTTGATGTAACTCCTCTATCCTTAGGTCTAGAGACATTAGGTGGAGTAATGACAAGGTTAATTGAGAGAAATACTACAATTCCTACTAAAAAGTCACAGGTTTTCTCCACTGCTGCTGACAACCAGACAGCTGTGTCTATCATGGTTCTTCAGGGTGAGAGAGAGATGGCTAAAGATAACAGACTATTAGGTAAGTTTGATTTAGTAGATATTCCTGCAGCTCCAAGAGGTGTTCCTCAAATTGAAGTTACATTTGATATTGACGCTAACGGTATTGTTCATGTTAGTGCAAAAGATCTTGGAACAGGAAAAGAACAGAAAATCAGAATTGAGTCATCATCCGGTTTAAGTGACAGTGAAATTGAAAAAATGGTTAAAGATGCCGAAGCAAATGCTGAAGCTGATAAAGCTGCTAAAGAGAAAGTAGAAACCAGAAATAATGCTGATTCTCTTGTTTTTCAAACTGAAAAATCCTTAAAAGAGTTCGGTGATAAAGTTTCTGGATCAGAAAAAAATAATATTCAGAAAGCTATTGATGATGTAAAAGAAGCTCTTAAAGGTGATGATATAGCTCAAATTAAAGCAAAATCAGATGTTTTATCTCAAGCTGCACATAAGTTAGCTGAAGAGATGTATAAATCACAGGGTGCTGCTGGTAATCCTGAAGCTGGAGCTGGTGCTACTGCTGAGCCTCAGGGTGAACCAAAAAAAGCACAGGGTGCAGAAGACGCAGACTTTGAAGTCGTAGATTAAGAGAGATTATTTTGTCAAAAAGAGATTATTATGAAGTACTGGGAGTTGATAAATCTGCTTCCAGTGCAGATATAAAGAAGGCATACAGAAAGTTGGCAATAAAGTACCATCCTGATAAAAATCAGGGTGATGCTAATGCTGAAGCCATGTTTAAAGAAGCAACTGAGGCATACGAAGTTCTATCTGATGAGCAAAAAAAGCAAGCCTATGATAATTACGGTTTTGCAGGTGTAGATGGAATGGGAGGACCAGGATTTAATGCAAATGCATTCCATGGTTTTGAAGATATATTCGGTGGCGGATTTGAAACAATATTTGACTCATTTTTTGGTGGTGGTCAAAGACGTGGACACAGCAGACAACAACAAAAGGGCAGTGATTTAAGGTACGATTTAAGAGTCTCTTTTTATGATTCTGTTTTTGGAACAAAAGTAGAAATTAAGTATAGAAAAGATACACAGTGTGAAGTTTGTAGTGGAACAGGAGCAAAGGCCGGATCTAATAAAAAAACTTGTACTATGTGTGGTGGGCAGGGGCAGGTTAGAAGAAACAGTGGTTTCTTCTCAGTAGCTCAAACTTGTCCTACCTGCGGTGGTGAAGGTTCTATAATAGAGGATCCTTGTAATAATTGTAATGGTAAAGGTTTTGAAGAAAAACCACATAAATTAAATGTTACTGTTCCTGCTGGTATTTCTCATGGTAAGAGAATTAGACTAAGCAATCAGGGAGATGCCGCACCTAAAGGTGGTATTCCAGGTGATCTGTATGTTTATATAAGTGTTGAACCCCATGAGTATTTTGAGCGGGATGGTCAGGACTTATACTGTCTGATTCCTATAACTTTTACTCAGGCCGCTTTAGGTTGTGATATATATGTTAAAACACTGGATGAAAAGAAAATTAAGCTAAAGGTTAATCCTGGAACACAGAGTGGTAAACTACTAAGGATTAAGGGTGAAGGTGTATATTATCTTAATTCAACCAGACGTGGAGATATGTATGTTAAACTTATGGTTGAAGTTCCAACAAAACTTTCAACAAAAGAGAAGAAAATTTTAAAAGATTTTGCTGATGCCCATGGAGAAAATGAATCTCCGGAACCAAAAGCATTAAACTCTCTATAAAAAGATCGCCAAGTGCGATCTTTTTTTGTAAGGAATAAGTATGAAAAAGAGATTATTAGTAACTTTGTTAATTATTGCTTTTAATTTAAGTGCAGATAGTATTGTAAGAACAATAAATGTTGTTGGAAAGGGTGAAATAGACGTAAAACCGGATACTGTTGTTATTACAACTGGTGTAGAAAGTGCAGATCCAACAATAGGAGCTGCATTAAAAGAAAACAGCACTATTATGAGCACTATTTTTGAAGGCCTTGCTGATTTGGGAATTATAAAAGAGGATATTCAAACAAATAATTACAGCGTATATCTTTATAAGCCATACGATAAAAACAATAAAGAAAATGAAGAGTATAGAGTTTCAAACTCAATAAATATAAAGGTTCGTAATATGAATCTTGTAGATGTAATTATTGATACTTTAATAAGTTTAGGGGCAAATAGAATAAATGGAGTCTATTTTACCTATGAAAACGAGAATCAATTTGAATTAGAACTTCGAAAAAGAGCAGTAGAGAACGCACGATCAAAGGCTGAATATCTTGCAGAACTGGAAAACTTGAAAATTACAGGCGTAATATCAATTTCTGAATATGGCTTAAACCCAACGGAGAACAGAAATTACGAGTACGCTATGGCATCGCCCATGGCTAAAGGGTCAATCGCTTCCGGTATGGAGACTATAACAGCAAGTTATAATATTGTTTATCAGGTTACTCCTAAGTAATTTTTAGTTCGCTTTTTCCTATATTAATTACAGCTCCCGGTGAAATAAGTTTCTCTTCTCCGGGTTTTAAAGGGTTTCTGTCTACATAAGTTGCATTTGTACTATTTAAATCTCGAATATAGTAGTGCCCATCCTTCTCTTCAATAATTGCATGTCTTCTAGATACTAGAGGATCATTTAAAACTACCGTATTACTCCTATCTCTACCTATTGTAATTTTTTTTGACATACTAATTGAATTCGTACTCCATTTTAAATGAAGATTATGCTTTCTTTCTCTATTTTCATGTTGGGCCTGTTTACTTCTTTTATATATTGTTTCATCCATATCTTTATTATATTAACTAATTATAATTTTAGCTATTAAAAAATTTTGCCGATAATTTATTGAGGTTGTTATGCTATTAAATAAAAATATAATTATTATAATACTTGTTACTTTAAGTATAAATATATATGCTGATTACTCAGTAGATTCAAACAATGATGGAAAGATTGATATCTGGGTTAAAGACTTGGAAAATAAGTGTTTATTAATATCTTCAGATACAAATTTTGATGGAAAAATTGACTCAAGACTCTCTTTAGATGAATTTAAATTATCAATTTATGAAGAAACAGATTATAATCTAGATGGTGTCATGGATAATTTCTATTATTTTGAAAGTGGAAATGTTATCCGACAAGAAGTTGATTCAAATTACGATCAGAAAATCGATGTATGGGTGTATATAACAAATAATGGAAAATCAATATCAAAATATGAAAAAGATTTGAATTTTGATGGAGTTATTGATAAAGTTAAAGAGTTTGAGGTAAGTAAAGAAGATGTCAAATAGAATAATAGATTTTCATGGTTGTGAAGAGGCTTTAAAAAAGGGTGATATTGCAGGAACACTGTACCTCTCTAAGCATAGTAAGCGTGCTATGATTCTAAAAAAAATGGCGGAAGTTAAAGGTCTGACAATAAAAAATATATCTATTGATGAGATGGATAAATTAGCTGATAAAGAACATAAAGGTTTTGTTCTTGAAATAAAAAGCAATAAAGAGCGTCATAAAAGAGAAAAAGTTACTTTAGAGAGTTTTTTAGAAGATTTTGATAAAGAGCAGGGTTTAGTTGTAATTTTAGACAGTATAACGGATCCTCACAATTATGGAGCTATATTAAGATCCTGTGACCAGTTTAGTGCTGATCTTGTAATAATTCCATCCAGAAGGTCTGCAAGTGAAACTCCAGTTGTATCCAGAGTTTCTGCTGGAGCTGTTAATTATGTTGATGTTGCAGTTGTGACTAATTTAAATAGAGTTATTAAGCAATTAAAAGATAAAGGTTTCTGGATCTATGGTGCAGATATGGGAGGACCTTCTTCCTATGATATCAATTTAAAGGGACGAATTGGTATTGTTATGGGGTCAGAGGGAGATGGAATCCATCAGAAAATAAAAGAGAGTTGTGATGGTATTATTTCTATACCTACAACTGGAAATGTAGATTCACTAAATGTTTCAGTGGCTGCTGGAATATTGATGTATGAAGTAAAAAGACAACAAAACAAGTAGGAGATATAAAATGGATAATGGTATTGATGTTACTAAAACTGCTAATGGAGCTATAATTACGGTTAAGGAGAGTTCATTAATTGGTAATTCTGTGGATACATTAAAACTTGAAGCATTGGATTTAATAAATCATGGAGCTAAAAAAATAACTCTGGATTTGGCAAAGACCAAATATATTGATAGCTCTGGTATAGGTAAAATACTTTTTATTAATAAGAAAATTAATTCTATTGGGGGAGAGTTGGATATCGATAAAATATCCCCGACGCTATTGGAATTTTTTGAAACTCTTGCTATAGATAAAATTATAAAAATAAAGAAATAGGTTCTACCTATCTCTTTATTCTCATTATTTAAGATTATTTGAAGAATTTTCTTGCTATATCGTTTCTATACCAGGAACCTTCAAATTTTACTTTATCAACTATTTTATAGCTATTTTCACATGCCTCTAATGTATTATTTCCAGTGGAAACTACAGTAAAACATCGTCCACCACTTGTGTATACATCTCCACCTCTATTGTAGGTAGAGGCATGAAAAATATACCCTGTAGCAGGATCTAACTTCTCTATTGAAGCCTTTAAATCTTTCTTATATGCTCCAGGATAACCCTCCGCAGCTATAGTAATACACACTGCAGATTTATCACTTAACTGGATATTGTAACTGTCAAGGTTTTGATTTGTAATAGCATCCATTAAATTGCAAAAGTCAGAATCAATTGTTGGGAATATTATCTGAGCTTCTGGATCTCCAAATCTTACATTATACTCAAGAACTTTTGGTCCATTTTGTGAAATCATTAAACCAATATATATTACACCCTTATAGTTAAGGTTATCTCTATTCAGCCCTTCGATTGTTGGAATTACTGTCTCTTCCTCAATTCTTTTCATTAAATCTGCATCGACCCATGGAACGGGAGTAATAGCACCCATACCACCTGTATTAGGACCTTTATCATTGTCATAGGCTTTCTTGTGATCTGTACATGGTTGAAGAATTTTATAGTTTTTACCATCTGATAGTACAAAAATTGATACTTCAAATCCTTCGAGGAATTCTTCAACAACAACCTTGTCATCAGTTAATGCATCTAAACCAAATGCAAGCATCTCATCTTTATCATCTGATTCCAGAACACCTTTTCCTGCAGCTAAACCACTTTTTTTTACAACCACTTTCTTGGCTAAATTCTTTATATATTTTGTATACTCTTCTTTATTGGAAAACTCTTCATAATCCGCAGTTGGAATACTGTTTCTTTTCATAAACGCTTTAGAGAAGGCTTTACTGGATTCAAGTTGTGCTGCTTCTCCTCCAGGTCCAAAACAGTTTATTGAAGCAGTTCTCAAACTATCTGCCAATCCATTAGCAAGTGGTACTTCTGGACCAATAAAAACAAAATCTATACCATAATTTTTTACAGCTTCTATAACTGCTGAGTTATTCATAACATCTATATCCAGATTAGTTGCTATTTCTTCTGTTCCTGCATTTCCAGGAGCAACATATAACCCTGATATTCTTCTGCTGGTACTAAATTTCCATGCGGCAGCGTGCTCTCTAGCACCAGAACCGATAACTAAAACTTTCAATTTTTACTCCTAAACAGTTTTATTTATACTATCAAGTTTTTTAATAAGGATTTCAGGATACGCTCTATGCTCTATTTTGTGAATTTCTTCCTCAGCACTTTCTAGAGTCTCATTTTCTCTTCGAGTAAATGATTCCTGATAAATTACAGGACCGGTGTCCATCCCTGTATCAACATAGTGTATGGTAACACCCATCTCCAAATCACCGGAGTAATAACTTTCTTCAATTCCATGGGCTCCAGGATATTTAGGCAATAAAGAAGGGTGGATATTAATAATTTTATTTGACCATCTGTCGATTATATAAGAGGAAAAAATTCTCATAAAACCAGCTAATGCAACTAAGTGACACTCACTACTTGAAAGAATTTGATCTATTTCTTTTTCTACATCCTCTTTTTCTCTTTTATAGTAAGGTACATAGTAGGATTTTATTCCCAGAACTTTTGCTCTTTCAAAAACATATGCATCTTTTCTGTCACAAATTAAACATACAACTTTATGTTCAGTTTTGTTAATGGCCTCAGTAATAGATTGAAAATTTGATCCACTTCCTGAAGCCAAAACAGCTATATTAGCCATTATTGAACTTCACCAACATTAAGTATCTCAATACCATTTTTATTAGCAAAGTCTGAAAAGGCATCTTTATTCTCTTTTTTTACAACAATAACCATACCTAATCCCATATTAAAAACTTTTTTCATCTCTTCATCTGAAACATTACCATTTTTTTGAATTGTATTGAAAATTTCAGGAATATTCCACTTCCAGTTTAAAACAGGCTTTAAGTTTGAAGGTAAGGCTCTTACTATGTTACCAACTAATCCACCACCAGTAATATGTGCAGCAGCAAGAATCATTTCAGATTCAAGAAGTTTTACCATATCCTTTACATATATTTTTGTAGGTGTTAAAAGTTTTAGCATATTTTCTGTATCATCTGGGTCAATAGTTTTTCTTGCCAGAGAAAGTCCATTTGAGTGAATTCCCGTAGAAGAAAGACCAAATAGAACATCGCCTTTTTCAATTAAGTCGAGTTTAGGAAGCATTTTGCTTTTCTCAACTATACCTACACTGAATCCAGCTAAATCAAATTCATTTTCCGGGTACATATCTGGCATTTCAGCTGTTTCACCACCTGCTAGAACACAATCAGACTGTTCACAACCTTCAACTATACCTTTAATTACTTCCTTTAGGATATCTTCATTTAATTTTCCACATCCAATATAGTCAAGGAAAACCATTGGTGAAGCACCACATACAATTAAATCGTTAACACACATTGCAACAAGATCAATCCCAAGTGTATCAAATTTTTGAAGTTTTTGAGCAACCAAGAGCTTAGTTCCAACACCATCGGTACATGATAATAGAACGGGTTTTTTGTAGTTTTCTGTATCTATTTCAATACCACCTGCAAAACCACCTATACTATTTGAAACAGCCTTGGATTTAATGTTTCCAATAAATGATGCAAATCTATCACCTTTGTCGATATCGACACCTGCTTCCGAGTAAGTTAGTCCCATAAATTATCTCCTTTATTTTTTTCCGGTTTTTGGTTTTACCGGATAATCATTATTAAAACATGCATAACAAAAGTTCTCAGAATTCTCATAACAAGTTTTTAGTTTGTCAACTGGCAGGAATTTAACACTATCAGCTCCAATAAATTCTGCAATTTCTTCCGGGGTTTTTGTGTTTGAAATTAATTCCTCTTTTGTTGGAACATCAATTCCGTAATAACAAGGTCCTTTTATCTCAGGTGCAGAGAGACGTACATGAACTTCCTTTGCTCCTGCACTTCTTAGTAGTTTTACAATAATTGAACTTGTAGTTCCTCTAACAAGGGAGTCATCTACTAAAATGATTCTCTTATCCTTAACAATTTCTTTAACTGGATGAAGTTTCATTTTTACTGCTAATTCTCTTTTTTTCTGGGTAGGTAAAATAAAAGATCTTCCGGTATAGTGATTTCTTGTTAAACCTAATTCATAGGATAATCCAGACTCCTTGGCATAACCTAGGGCAGCAGTATTTCCCGAATCAGGTACACTCATAACCAGATCATATTTTGAAAAATCACCATCCTGTCTAGCTAAAACTCTTCCCATTTCCAGTCTTGAGGAGTAGACAGAGGTATCAAATATCTGTGAATCGGGTCTAGCAAAATATATTAACTCAAAAGAACATTGAGCTTTTCTTTCAGATTTTGCAAAAATTTCACTATGCATACCTTTTTCATTAACTACTATTAACTCACCTGGCTCAACTGATCTGTAATCTTCAATATCAAGAATATCCAAAGCACAAGTCTCTGATGCGCAAACAGTCAAACCATTTTTTTGACCAATATAGAGTGGTCTAAATCCCATAGGATCACGCATGATATATAGTTCATTATCTTTTATCATAACCATACTAAATGCACCTTCAAGGTAGCATAAAGTCTCTTTTAAAGCTTTATAGAATGTATCCTGCATAGAGTGGGCAATTAGATGAAGTACAAGTTCTGAATCTGAAGTACATCCGAAAATAGCACCTTTCTCCGTAAGTTTTTCCTTTAATAGCTCAGAGTTTGAAAAGTTTCCATTATGTGCTATTGATAAATCACCCTTGTTGCAGGTAGCTTGAATAGGCTGTACATTCTGGATTAAATTTCCCCCGGTTGTTGAATATCGAACATGACCAATTCCAACAGTTGAAAGTCTATCTTCCTCCAGGTATCTTCCTAAAACATCAGAAACCATTCCTAGATCCTTGTAGGTTACAAGGTTACCATTGTTCAAATAAGAAATTCCGGCACCTTCCTGTCCCCGATGTTGTAATGAAAAGAGGGGAAAGAAAAGATCCTGTGGTATATTCCGTTCAGTTAATGAATGAATTCCAACTATTCCACAGTAATGTTTAATTTTATCTATACTATTATTCACACATAAAGATATATCATTTAAAAATTGTTAAAGTCAATTGTTTGGAGGGTTTAAGTTATTAAAAGAGTAAAGTTTTAAAAACCTCTTCGTAGTGGTCTAAAGTGTTGCATCTAACAAGTTTATCTCTAATATCCTTGGCTCCGGATAAACCCTTAGTATATGCACAGAGATGTTTTTTTATCTCTTTTAAAGCTATATTTTCTCCATAAAATTCTACTGATAATTTAAGGTGCCTGTAAGCTGTTTTGAATTTCTGATCAGCGTCTGGAATATATTTAATTTTACCATATTTTAATAATTCTATGGTTTCTTTAAAAATAAAAGGATTTCCAAAACTCCCTCTCGCAAACATCACACCATCACATCCAGTCTCCCGTAACATTCTTTCAGCGTCGTAGGGGGAGTACAAATCTCCTGAACCAATAACAGGCACTGAAACATCATTTTTAAGAGTTTTTATATTCTCCCAATCTGCTGTTCCTGAATATCCCTGGCTTCTGGTTCTGGGATGAAGGGAGATCATTGAAGCTCCTCCCTCAATTGCATAGTTTGCACACTCTAGAAAATTAATGCTCTCCGATGTAAATCCAGATCTTAGTTTTACTGATACAGGGATATCAGTTGAATTTGTTACTGATTTCACAATATCTCTTATTTTTTTCGGTGTCTTCATTAATTCACTACCAGCACCGGATTTTAAAATTTTGGGTACAGGGCACCCACAATTAATGTCAATTAATGAAGGTTTAAAATCCAGAATTTTTTCTACAGCTTTTGCTGCTGAATCAGGGTTCCCGGTAAATAACTGAATAGCATAATTTTTTTCATTAGATGCTTTCTGTAATAGTGTTACTGTTTTTAAATTATCTCTTATTAAAGCCTCTGTTGAAACCATCTCGGTAAAATTAAGAAAAGAACCAAAATCACTACATATTTCTCTAAATGGTTTGTCTGAATAACCGGCAGTTGGAGCAAGAAAAATATTTCCTTCTAGCTCCATATCTTTTATTTTAATCTTTTTTAGGAGATTATTCATTTATATTAAAAAGCTCCAGTGTGTTTTTGTAAATCTGGGCAGCAAATTCCTCTACATTGATATCTCTTAATTCTGCTAAAAAATCTACTGTAGCCGGGAGATAGAAAGGCATGTTTCTTTTACCCTTATAAGCACTAGAAACCATAAAAGGACTCTCGGTTTCAACAACCATTCGCTCAATTGGCATGTTATAGGCTGTTTCTTGAAGAGTTCTAGCGTTCCGGTATGTTACATTTCCTGCAAAAGAGATATACAGATTATCATTATCTCCTAATACTTTTTGGGCAAATTTCCAATCTTCAGAATAGCAATGAAGTACACCACCTCTTTTAGGTAACTTATCCTTTATTATTTGACAAATATCGTCACCAGCATCCCTGTTATGAATTACAACAGGCAAGTCAAGATGGTCTGCTATTTCCAATTGTCGAATAAATAGATCAATCTGGGAGTTTTTGTCACCAAATTTTCTGTAATAATCCAATCCTGTCTCACCGATAGCAACAATATTTTTCAATGAAGCTCTCTCTTCAATTTTCTTTTCCCAGTCTTTTCCCGGGTGAAGTACTTCAGAAGGAGAGACACCTACAGCATGATATACTGAGGGTTCTGAAATAAGGTTATTGTAAACACTGTCAAAATCCAGTAAATTGTTACAAATACTTAGCATTTTGGTTATTTTTTTTTGTTTACTTTTCTGTATTACTAATAATTGTTCCATAGAATCATTATTTATTAGTCCAATATGTACGTGAGAATCAAAATATTTCATAAAAATATAATATGCATTTAATCTTTAAGTAGTCAATAAATAAAAAAAATATAATAGAGAATACCCTCTATGCTTGCCTTAAACATAAATGTAGTGATACATTTAACAATAGTAATTTGATTATTTGGTTGGTAAATATATATATATGAAAAAAACAAGTGCTGATTATACAGCCACAATTGATGAAGATTTTTTTAGTAAGTTTAAAGGCTTTTTTAAGAAAAGAATCACTTTAATGTTAATTCCTCATAGTGAGAAAAAAGTTTTCAATATACAGGTTTCAATGTTTTCTATAATTAGTGTGATTGTTCTTTTTTTTGTACTACTCTTCTCTTTTTTTATACTATCATCCGGTTATTCAGGAAGTCTCAGGGTTATAGATGACAGGGATAGCAGAATTGATAAGGCTGAAGCTGATCTGTATAAAACATCCGAAGCTGTGGAGAAGTTAAATGAAAGTGCTGAGCAGTTTAAATTGGCAATTAATAGAACCCTGCAAACTGTTAATCTTAACAATAATAATATTGATGCAAATAATGGTAGAGGTGGGGATTTAAACAATCTTCTTAATATACAGGAGTCAGATGTAAATTCCTCCAGTGATATTAAAAAAATTGATAGTGTAACAGCTTTACTTAATAATACTGTTCCTCAGCTTGCAGAAATAACAGATCAGATTAGTAAAAAAAGTGGTCATTTCCTTGATATGCCATCAATTTTGCCATTAAAAAATGTTCAGGGGCGTTTTACCCTGAGTTTTGGTCCTCAGAAGGAACCCTTTACAGGGAAGTGGTATCTTCATAGAGGCCTTGATATTGCATACAGCAGGGGTACACAGATTATTGCTACAGCTAATGGTAATGTGTCAACAGTGGAGTATCAGCCAAACGGGTATGGTAATTCTATTGTTATTAGCCATAAATGGTCTTTTAATACAAGGTATGCTCACTTGGATAAAGTTTTTGTAACAAGGGGACAATATGTTAAACAGGGTGATGTTATTGGTCTTATGGGGAGTACAGGAAGGTCCACAGGACCTCATCTTCATTATGAAGTAAGAATAGGACCTACATACGTTAATCCCGCAGATTATATAGGTAACACATATTAAAGAAGTGCAGGTGTTTAGTGGAAAAAACAAATTTAAATGTAATTAATTCGATAATTGGTTTTGGTACAGTATTTAATGGAGATCTGGATTTATCTGGTCTTCTTAAAATTGATGGAGATTTTTCCGGTAGCGTAAAGGCTGAAGGAAAAGTTTTAATTGGTCATACCGGTAGAGCTAAGTGCAGTATATTTGCAAATACTGTTGTTGTTGGTGGTGTAGTAAAAGGTGATATCTATGCCGAGGATAGGGTAGTTGTTTTATCTACAGGTATGGTTTTAGGAAATATAAGGTCTCCAAGATTAATTATGGAAGAGGGTGTTATATTTAATGGAGAGCTTACAATAGTGAGTAAATCTGATGAGAATGACAGAATAATTGATACCGTTACAGCTACAAATTTTTCACCATTTGAAGAGAAGAATAACTGATTTTGGATATCACAAATTTAAATGGATACAGTAGTGTCGCTAGTGAAGCTAGTTTTAAAAGCAAGAAGAAGGAAGAGTTAAAATCTTCAAAAAACACTCTTTTTAAGAGAGAGCTTAAAAAAGCTTCCGATGTTTTAAATGAGAATTCAGCATTAAGAGGTGATGAAGAACTCGCAGATTTAATGGATCAGATGTTTATTAACGGGGAGAATCTTGTAAAAGATCCTACTATAAACAATCTTAGGTCATACCGTAACTCTGTTTCTATTTTCTTTAAATTTGTAATTAAGAACAGTCTAGGATTTACGACAGTTGAAGGCAGGTTAAATCCCAAAACCTTTGAAAAAAAATGTTATGCTTTAATCTCTGTTGTAGATAGAAAGATGGATGATATAGCAAAAAGTGTATTGGGTGATCAACGAAAACAGTTTGACCTGTTAGGGGCTGTAGAAGAGATTAATGGTTTGATAGTTGATATGATTAGTTGAGGTAAAATAATGATAGATAAAGAGTTAAAAGAACTCGAAGACGAAGTTGTTGTAAGAAAAATTATAAAAAATAAAGAAGATATTATTAAAGATCCACTTTTTAAATTAAAACTGGTCTATTCCGGTGAGACAGAAGTTGCCAGAATTAGTGATGAAATTAATATAGGTGATAAAGTTGTAATAAATTCCAGATATGGTAAGGATCTTGGCGTAGTTTTAGGGATAGTAAAAAATCATCAGGATGTTACAGAGGATGATCTAATTTCAATTATTCGAATTTGCAATGATAAAGACCTAAAAAAACTGGAAGAGAATAACATAAAAGAACAGAAAGCTTTTGAAATATGTAAGGAAAAAATATCAGGTTTAAATCTTGATATGAAGCTGACAGGAGTACATTATTTACTAGATGAACCTAAAATTCTATTCTATTTTACTGCTGATAACAGAGTGGATTTTAGAGAGTTGGTCAAATCCCTGGTGTCAATATTTAAAATGAGGATTGAGTTGCGTCAGATAGGTGTTAGGGACGAATCCAGGCTTTTAGGTGGGATGGGTGTATGTGGTCGAGTAATATGCTGTCATGGATTGACTGATTGTTTAAAACCTGTTTCAATTAAAATGGCTAAAGAACAGAACTTATCACTTAATTCCATGAAAATATCTGGACCATGTGGCCGATTGTTATGCTGTCTTGAGTATGAGTTTGATTTTTATGAAAGTGAGAAAGCCAAACTTCCTAATCAGGGTTCAAAGATAAGATATAAAAAAGAGCTTTATAATGTGGATGATGTTAATATCTTTTCCAAATCTATTACAGTTTCAGGAAATGACAGAAGCTTTGTAAAGGTCCCTTTTACCGATATAAAGAAGAGTAAAGGTAAGTGGGAAATAATTAAAATGGAGTTAGAATAGAAGGTTTATTGACATTGCTAACTATTTTATGTAATATCCATTTGCAAATATAAGGAGTTGTTTTATGGCGCAAGCGAGTAAAAATGCCCGTATTGGATCAGGAACTCACAAACACTTATGTCCATGTGGCGGTGAAGTAAAAATGAAATCAGTTTTCGCTGAAGGAAAAATGAAGCACCACGCTGAATGTGAAAAGTGTAGTAGAGTTGAGAGAAAACCTAGCGATTTTAGATAAAATTGCTTTGTTTTAATAAGAAAAAAAATTATGGAGGTCTATTTTGCCAAATAACTTAAATGCAGCAAAGAGACAAAGACAAAATGTTTCTCGAAGAATGAGAAATAGAAATGTGAAAAGTAGTTGCAGAACTGCAATTAAAGCTTTTGAACTTGCTTTAAAAGAGAAAAACAAAGAAGTAGCAATAGAAAAGTTAAAGATTTCTATCAAAATGCTAGATTCAGCTGCTGGTAAAGGTATTTATCACAAAAATACAGTAGCAAGAAAAAAATCAAGAATGAGCGCAGCACTAGCTGGTATTGACGCTTAAATTACGGATTTATTGGTGAAACTTACTAAAGCAGAAATTGTTAATAATATTTATGAAAATGTTGATGTTAATAAAAAAGATATTCATATTATTATTGATAGCTTTTTTGAAGAAGTAAAAGATGCTCTGGTAGATTCCAAGATTGTTGAATTACGGGGTTTTGGTACTTTTGAAGTTAAAACTCGTAAGGCTAGAGAAAAAGCTAGAAATCCAAAAACCGGTGAAATAATTCCAGTGGATAGTCATGGTGTTACCGTATTCAGACCAGGAAAAGAGTTAAAAGAATTGACTTGGAATGTTAAAAACTAAGTTTTTGACCAAGGCTCTAATTGGAGTTTATCTAATTAGAGTCTAATATTTTATAACTAATTTCTTTTTCTATCATAGGAGAACTTAATTTGAAAAATGAAGAGATATTTGCTGAGCTTGGTATTAATACTATTTATAAAGGTAACTTGACTTTTGATAAAAGGCTAAAAATAAAAGGTAAATATTACGGTTCTGTTCTCTCTGGTGGGACACTTTTTATTGAAGAAGGTGCCTATTTTGAAGGTGATATTAATGTAAAAAACGCTGTTGTAGCAGGTTGTGTTATTGGTGATATAACTTCCAGTGAGAAAATTGATGTTTTATCAAATTCTGTTATTAAAGGCAATCTTGTAGCTCCAACAATAAGAATAGCAGATGGTGTTCAAATTGAAGGTCGTTGTCAAATGATTCTAGACTCAGATACAGTAGATATTTTTTCCACATCTGTTAACCAGTTAAAAAAGACCGTAACTATTGTTTCCTAGTAAAATATACATAAATTATAATATTGACAAAATAAAAAACATTGTATTAAAATTAAATATAATCAATTCTAAACTATTCGTTTTTATATAAATCAAAAGCAAAATAATGGAGAAAACATGTCAGATGACAGTAAAAAGACTGACCCGGAAGTGGTGAAAATTATTCAGAAAGAGTTGGACTTAGCTGTCCCCGAGACTGATGATGGAACCTCGGAGACTGCAAAAAAAGTTGTTGTTCCAAGAAAGAGGGTTCGAAGAAAAAAAGTTGATCCACCTGAGACTGAGAATTTAGAAATTGTTAGTGAAGTTGATGAAACAAAAAAGAAAGAGGTAGAAGATAATTCAGAACCTCTTAATCGTTTAAAAGAAGTAGTTGCTATGAATACTGCAGATAATGAGGATTCAAGTAACGGTGATGGTAGCAAAGAAACAACAGTAGTTAGTCAACCAAAGAGAACTGTCAAAGTTAACAATAACAGAAGTAGCAGAAATTCATATACTAACAATCGAAATAGAAATACTAATTCCAGAAATAGAAGGGAGAATATAAACAGTGCTCCAATGCCTACTCCTGATCAGCCTAGATTACTAATAAATAATTTAACAGACATGACATTGCCTGATTTAAGAAATTTTGCCATTGAGGATGGAGTTGTTTGTGATGATATTATTTCTTTAAATAAGCAGGAAGTTATTTTTTTAGTTATAAAAAATCATATAGATAATAAAAATGGTGTAGTATATGCCTTTGGGTCTCTTGAAATTCTGCCTGATGGTTATGGTTTTTTAAGATCTCCGGGAAATAGTTATTTACCGGGTAATGATGATATATATATTTCTCCATCTCAGATTAGACTTTTTAATCTAAAAACAGGTGATAACGTTTTTGGGCAAATTAGAACTCCACAGCAAGGTGAAAGATTTTTTGCAATGCTAAGGGTTGAAAAAGTAAATGATGATGATCCATCAGTTGCTCAAAGAAGAATACCTTTTGAAAGCCTTACTCCACTATTTCCAGATGAAAGAATTAATATGGAAACATTGTGTGGGGATGTATCAACCAGAATGATAAATCTTTTTTATCCAATAGGTAAGGGGCAGAGAGGTATTATTGTAGCACCACCAAGAACAGGAAAAACAGTATTTTTGCAAAAAATTGCAAATGCTATATCTGAAAATCACCCGGAAATAGTTTTAATGGTACTGCTTGTTGATGAGAGGCCTGAAGAAGTAACAGACATGAAAAGAAATGTAAAAGGTGAAGTTATTGCATCAACATTTGACGAGCAAGCATCAAGGCATGTTCAGGTTGCAGAAATGGTAATATCAAAAGCTAAAAGATTAGTAGAACATAAAAAAGATGTTGTTATTTTATTGGATTCTATAACAAGACTAGCTAGAGCTTATAATCAAACTGTGCCAACATCGGGTAAAATTCTATCAGGTGGTGTTGACTCAAACGCTCTTCATAAGCCAAAAAGATTTTTTGGAGCAGCAAGAAATATAGAAGGTGGTGGAAGTTTAACTATTGTTTCAACTGCACTTATTGAAACAGGAAGTAAAATGGACGAGGTTATTTTTGAGGAATTTAAAGGTACCGGTAATATGGAAGTCCATTTAGACAGAAAGTTGTCAGATAAGCGTTTATTTCCTGCAATTAATGTAAAAAAATCTGGAACAAGAAGAGATGACCTATTGCTTACTTCTGAAGAATCCAATAAGATGACTATACTCAGAAACGCTATAGCTCCAATGGATGATTTGGCTATAACTGAGTTAATAATTGATAAAATGCAAAAAACAAAGAATAATGAGGCGTTTTTAAGATCTATGAATAGTTAATTTGTGGTCTTTTATAACCTTAGGAGGGAATTGTGAAAAAGGATATTCATCCAAAATATGAGATGGCTAAGTGTACATGTGTTTGTGGTAATGTGATTGAGACAAGAACAACAGTTGGTGATATTAAAATGGACATTTGTTCAGCTTGTCATCCATTTTTTACTGGTACACAAAAATTAGTTGATACAGCTGGTAGAATTGATAAGTTTAACAAAAGATATAACGTTAAAAAATAGTTATCATTTTCATACTAAAGAGAGACGTTTTTTACACGTCTCTTTTTTTTTATTGTGTTACTTCTATTTTTCATTTACTATTAAATTGTAGGGTTCTTAATGGAGTAGTGAATGACTGATATAGAAATGAGACATAAAAAAGAGTATGGACAATCACCAGAGGTTATTTATTCCTGTCCCGGGAAAATTACTATCTCAGGAGAGCATACTGAGTATAATGATGGAGTTATACTTTCTACAACAGTAAATCTGTTTTGTCATGTATCTGCTTCTAAAAGAAGCGATAATTCTATTCGTGTCTATTCTGACTTTTATAATGAGAGAAAGAAATCTTCTATTACTAATCTTAAATTTAAAAAAGAGGATAAATGGTTTAATTATATTAAGGGTGTTATCGTTTCCATTCTTCAGACAAGTGAAAATATAGGTGGAATGGATTTAACTGTTGTAACTGAAATTCCTCAAGGAATAGGTTTGGGTTCTTCCTCTGCAATGTGCCTTGCTGCAGCTTGTTGTATTAAGAATCTTTTTAAAATAGATCTGTCATGGCTTAATATTATTGAGTCTGTAAGGTTCTCAAAAACAGTTTTTATGAATCTCTATAGTGGTTTAGATGATGCTATGACACAGTTTTTCTGTAAAAAAGATTCTCTCTTCTATCTTGATGCATCAACATTGGAATTTGAAAATATAGCCTGTTCTGATATTCTTTCAAAGCTTGTATTACTGGATCCAGGTGTTGTTAATAATGAAATTGAGTATGATTTTGTTGGAGATAGGGAGGGTATATATGACCTTGTAACATCACTTTCCAAAGGAAAAAATAGTCATTCCCTCAGAAATTACAGGGTTGTTGATATAAGAAATTGTTTTAATATAAATGAACGAATAAAAAGGAAGGCTATTTTTATAGTTGAAGAGATTAAAAGAACAACTGAAATTAAAAGAGTCCTTGAAAGTGGAGATTTTAACTTATTAGGAAGATATCTTATCAGATCCCACGAAGGATTAAGGGATCTCTTTGAATCTACATGTCCTGAAGTTGACTGGCTAATAAAACGTTGTATAGAGACTGATGGAGTCTTTGGGGGAAAAGCTTCCGGAGAAATCCCATGTGGAATTGTTATATTTATAATGGATCATAAAGGGATGGAAAATTTCAAAGTTCATCTTGAAGATTACGAGAAAATATTTGGTTTTAATTCTAAAAACCTGGATTTTGAATCAGTAGATGGTATGTCTGTAAAATATTCAGAGCTCAGTCTTAATGAGTTAAACTGACTATACTTTTAGGAAAACCGTTGATATAATACTTAATGATGTTGGAAGAACAGTTAGCAAAAGCCATTAAAGAGTATAATAATAGTGAATATTCCAAAGTAATCTCTACTCTACTTTTAAGTGATTATGAAGAAGAGGATTTTATTGTTTTTTATTACCTTGGCCTATCCTATATTAAACTTGGTGATTATGAAAATGGTCGTGAAAATTTGGAAAAATATATAGATCAGGATGATAATCTTCTTAGAATTTTTCAAGGCAGAATGCTGTTGGCCTATGCATCTATTCAGTTAGAAGATTATAAAGATGCCCTTGTTCAATTAAGTAGATTAACAGACGCAGGGTATGAGTCAGCTAAACTATTTTCATTAATCGGTTACTGCTATTATAAAAAAAAGATGATAGCTAAAAGTATCAAGTATTATAGAATGGCAATAAGTATAGATCCGGAAAATGCTAATGCACTTAACTCTTTGGGCTATATTTTGGCTGATTTCAAGGATAATCTTAAAGAGGCTGAAACTTACTGCAGAAGAGCCCTTTCCATTGATGTTGATAACCCAGCATATCTGGACTCTTTGGGGTGGGTATGTTTAAAAAATAGTAAGTTGCCAGCTTCCCTCTCATTTTTTAACAGAGCATTAAAAATTTCTCCTGAGAATCCTATAATTACAAGTCATTTAAAAGAGCTTGATAAATACAGGAAATTTCAATGAAAAGATTATCTCTTCTGCTAATTCTATCACTATCTTTACTATATGCTCAGGATGTTGAACTTAACAGAATTAACGCTCTTGATGAATTTAAATGGGGAGTAAAATTTTATAATCAGGGTTTTTACGAGAAATCAGTATTCTCTTTTGAAAGATCTCTATCTTTCGATTCTATGGATTTAAGAACACACCAGTGGTTAGGAAATGCATATTTTATGAAAGGCGATGTAGAGGCGGCTTTGGAAGAGTGGAATCTGTTAAGTGAAAGAGATCAGATCCCTCTATGGTTAGAGAGTAAAATCGAAATAATTTTATCTAAACGTGGTGTCCTGGATAAATTATATGAAGGTGGTGAGTGGGTCTCTCTTTTTTCAAAAAAAATATCAAGACCAATATCTGTTTTTTCAATGCCTAACGGGAATTCTGCAGTAGTATCTTTTATGGAAAATATGATTCATGTCTTCAATATAAATGGAGCAGAGATTCAGAGGTTTAATGGGGGAATTGAACCTTTTGATAGACCCTTTGATATTATAAGTGATGATAATGGTGGGTTTATTGTAACTGAATTTATGAGTAATAAAATTACTTTTATAAATAGTCTTGGGTTAAAAGTCAAAAGTATAAATCATGAAAAATCACCAATAATTGGTCCTGGTTATTTAGCTAAATCAGAGGATGGTTATTTTTATGTCTCAGATTGGGGTAACAGAAGAGTATGTAAATTTGATATGGATGGTAATTACATCTTATCTATAACTCATAAAAACTTAAAAAGACCTTCTGGTATCCTGGTAAAGAATGATGATATATATATTGCGGATTCTCTTGGAAAGAGTCTTTTACTATTTGATAAAAGTGGTAATTTTATAAAAACAGTAATCTCAGATGGACTTGAAAGTCCTGAAGGTTTAAGTTTAAAGAGTGAAGATACTATTTTTATAGCAGACTCTACAACTTTGAAAGAGTATAATATTAAAAAAGGTCAATTAAGAACTGTATCTGATCTTCAAGGTAAGGGAAGTAAAATAACCAAAGCTGTTACAGATGTAAATGGAAATACAATTACTACTGACTTTAATTTAGGTGAATTCCACTCTTTGACTGATATTACAACCCTCTACAGTGGGATGAGTCTGAATATTGACAGAATTATTACTGACAATTTCCCAGAAGTCTCTATAGAGGTTCAGGTTAATGATATGTTTTTTAATCCGGTTATTGGAATGGATAATAGTAATTTTCTTATTTCTGAAGCCGGAAGAGTAGTTGAGTCCCGTAATGTTGTATATAAGGGGAATGATAATTCAGATATAAATTTAAGCCTGATACTTGATCTGGATTTAAGTATGAAGGGATTTAATGAGATTTTCTATGAAGTTGGTACTACAATAGAAAATGAATTACAACCATCTGATAGAGTATCACTTATAAAAGCTGCTGATAAACCTGAAATTGGAATCATTTCCGGAAGTGAATTTTTAAGTGCTATAGGTAAAATAAGTGATAGTAGTTTTATTGAGAGAACAGGAATTGATGAATCCATAAAGCTGGCAGCATCAACACTTATTCCTTCCTGGTCGAAAAGAGAGATTGTTCTAGTTACAAATGGACTATCCAAGGATTCAGATTTTTTGACATACTCTCTTAATGAGATAAAAGATTTTCTGGTAAATAACAGAATTTCATTAACAGTTCTCTATCTTAATGAAGATCGAAATGAAGAATTGGAATATCTTGTAAAACATAGTATGGGAAGCTCTAGATCTCTTTTTAAGGGTCGTGGTACAATCGGAATAGTTAGTGATTTAAGAACAAAGAAGTCTGGATTCTATGTTATTAAATACACTTCTGGAAAGAGTATTGATAATGGAGAAGTCTACACTCCCGTTGAAGTTGAACTAAACTACATACGTAAAAGTGGACGTGTAGAATCTGGTTTTTATATACCGTTAAAAGTTGTTGAATAGGAATTATATTGATAAATAAAATAAACAATTGGTGGGAATCCCTCTGTACTGGGTGTGGTCTCTGTTGCCATGAAAAAGAATTTGTTGATGAAATAGTGTACATAAATATTGAAAAACCATGTGAATTTCTGGATAATTGCAATAATAAGTGCACTATTTATAATAATCGTTTTAAGAAAAATCCAAATTGTAAAAAAGTTAATTTATATCAAGCTCTTTTTAACCCATATCTGCCAAGCAGTTGTGGTTATGTAAAGAATTTACGATTTTGGAAAAGGAGAAATGATGGCTGACAGAACAGAGATAACTCATAAAAGTGAAACAGATACTGAGTTGCAAGAGCCAGGACTCTTTAACGTTTTATTACATAATGATGATTATACATCAATGGAATTTGTAATTGATGTTTTAATGAATATATTTAGAAAAAATAGTATTGAAGCTTCAAAAATAATGCTGGAAGTACACCAGAAAGGGATTGGAGTAGCGGGTATCTACCCCTATGACATTAGTTTGACAAAAGTTCAGGAAGTTATTAGAAGAGCTAAGCAGGAAAAATTCCCTCTTCTATGTACTCTTGAGAGGGTTTGAATATGAAAGTAAATGAAGAAGTTCAAAATATTATTAATGCTGCATATAGGGAAGCTAAGTTAAAGAAACATGAATTTTTTACACCGGAACATATTCTTTATTCTGCACTTTTTTTTGATGGAACTGCTGGGATATTAAAAGAGTGTGGAGCAGATCCAGATCTGGTAAAAAAGGATTTAGAAGATTATTTTCAGAAATATATGCCTCTCCTTGACGGGGATGAAGAGCCATCTGAATCTGTAGGGTTGCAAAATGTAATTGAGAGAACAATGATGCACCTAGAGGCTACAGGCAAGGAAGTTGTCGATGAAGGAGATCTTCTAGTTTCTCTATTTAAGGAGAAAGATTCCTACGGATCCTATTACTTAAAAAAGTATGGAATAGATAATTTAACACTACTCTCTGTAGTCTCCCATGGAAAGCATAAATTTGTAAAAAAAGAACAGAATGATACTGAGGGTGTTGAAGCAGGGAAAAGCAGCAAAACCAGTGCTTTGGATCAGTACACTCTAAATTTAACAGAAATGGCCAGAAAGGGTAAACTAGATAATCTTGTTGGACGAGAAGATATTCTGGAGAGAACTATTCAGGTTCTATTAAGAAGAAATAAAAATAATCCAATACATGTAGGTGATCCAGGGGTAGGAAAAACAGTATTAACTGAAGGTTTGGCAATTAAAATCGTAAAAAATGATGTCCCTGAAGGTCTAAAAAATCATGAAATCTTTTCTCTTGATCTTGGAGCCCTACTTGCTGGTTCAAAATATAGAGGAGATTTTGAAGAGAGATTAAAGGCTGTTTTAAAAGAGCTTGAGTTAAGAGGACGATCTATTCTTTTTATTGACGAAATTCATAACATTATTGGTGCCGGTGCTGTTTCCGGTGGTTCTTTTGATGCTTCAAATTTATTAAAACCTGCACTAACAACAGGTAAAATAAAGTGTATAGGTTCAACTACCTTTGATGAATATAAAAAACAGTTTGGGAAAGCCCATGCATTTACCAGAAGATTTCAGAAAATTGATGTAGGTGAACCAAGTATTGAGGATACAATTAAAATAATTCAGGGAATTATTGAATTATACGAGAAACATCATAATGTTAAATATACAAAAGAGGCAATAATTGCAACAGCTGAGCTTTCAAGCAGATATATGAATGACAGGAGATTACCAGATAAAGCTATCGATGTAATTGATGAAGCTGGGGCAAGGGTTAGAATGAGTGGAAATGGGGAAGTTCAGACTATAACCAAAGCTCATATTGAGAGTGTTTTATCATCAATAGCCGGAATCCCTAGTAAATCAATCTCATCTTCTGAAAATACTGTGTTAAAAGATCTCTCAATAAAGATTAAAGAGAAAATTTTTGGCCAAGATAGTGCAGTAGAACTGGTTGTCGAAGCTGTAAAAAGATCAAGAGCAGGATTCAGAGCTCCTGACAAACCAGTTGCTTCGTTGCTTTTTGCCGGTAGTACCGGTGTTGGTAAAACTGAACTTGCAAAGCAGTTGGCATTAGAGCTTTCAATTCCATTTGTAAGATTTGATATGAGTGAATATCAGGAGAAGCATACTGTTGCCAGACTAATTGGAGCTCCTCCAGGCTATACAGGGTATGAAGAGGGTGGTCAATTAGTTGACAGTATAAAGAAAACACCTTATTGCGTTTTATTACTTGATGAGATAGAGAAGGCTCATTCTGATATTTACAACCTTTTATTACAAATAATGGATTATGCTACAATTACTGACAATCTAGGTAGGAAGGCTGATTTCAGGAATGTAATTATTATAATGACAAGTAATGCAGGAGCAAAGGATCTTGGCAAAACTATGATTGGTTTTGGAGAGAACAGAGTTACTGGTAATGAAATTATAAAAGCTGTTGAAAAGGCATTTACCCCGGAATTCAGAAACAGACTTGATAAAATTGTAACTTTTAACAGACTTCCTAAAGAAATAATAAATTCTATTGTTAATAAGGAACTGAATATATTAAAGGATATGCTAAATCTTAAAAATGTTTCATTAAAGGTTTCAAAAGAAGCAGTTAATAAAATCTCTGATCTAGGTTATTCTGAAGAATTTGGTGCCAGAAACATGTCCAGAATTATTGATCAGGAGATAAAATCAAAATTTATAGACGATATACTATTTGGAAAATTAACTAATGGTGGTTCGGTAACAGTAAATGTTAAAAAAGGGGAATTAAACGTAAAGGTTGATAGTTGTGTCAGCTGATTTTCCATTTCTGGATATTAATGAATTTTTCTCATTTCCTAACCCTCTTGAATTAGATGATGATGAAAGTGTTGTTGGTGCTGGGGGAAATTTATCTCCAGGAATGCTATTCTCTGCCTATTATCAAGGTTTATTTCCCTGGTATAGTGAACCACCAATTTTATGGTGGTCATTAAATCCCAGATTAATATTGATTCCACAAAATTTAAAAGTAACAAAATCAATGGAAAAATTGTTTAAAAAAGATATGTATAGAGTTACTTTAGATAGATGCTTTAAGGATGTTATTACAGGTTGTCAGAGAGTTGTTAGAAGCCATGAGGATGGAACCTGGATTAATAATGAGATTGTTGAAGCTTATACAAATCTTCATAATGAAGGTTTTGCCCACTCGGTAGAAGTCTGGAATAAAAATGGTGATCTGGTAGGTGGTCTGTACGGTGTTTCGATAGGTAATACATTTGCTGGAGAGAGCATGTTTTCTCTTGAACCAAACAGCTCAAAATATGGATTTATAAAACTGGTAAGGTTTCTTGAGTCTAAAGATTTCAGTTTTATCGATTGCCAGCAGGAGACAAGCCATCTAATGAGTCTGGGTGCAGCATCTGTTTCCAGAAGTGAGTTTTATAGTTTGTTAAATGAAGCTCTTAAAGAAAGCACTTACCGTGGAAATTGGAGTGAAATTTTTAATGATTTTACGGATTTTAACCCATTACTAACAAATTATAAGGTATAATATAGATATGAAAAGAAAACTGTTTTCTATAACTGTAATTTTATTACTATTAAATATATCAATATACGCTTCAGATGAGACTGAGAGAATTCTTGACAGATCTTTAGAGGAGTTTTCCAATAAAAATTATAGTTTGGCGCTGGATTTAATAATCGGGGTTCTGGCAATAGAACCGGATAATAGTACAGCTAAACTATATAAAAAGACAATTGAAGATGTTATAGCACTTGATAATGCTGACACTGCTATCGATGGAACAGAGGTAGAAGCTGCAACTATTGAGAAACAGGAAAGCAGTGTAAAAAACCTTAATAGTTCAGTAAGTAAAGATGAAGAAGTTATAAAGTCTGAATCCTTTGAAACACTATCATTTACTACATTAGTTAGTTCTACTTTTGATAATAAATATACTTATTTGTCCCAAAAAATTAAACTTATAGTAGGGGTCCCTTTTTTTGATTTTGAAATAGTATCAGATCAGATAAAATATAATATAATGACAATAAATAGTGATACTATCCCTTTTTCCAGAATATTTGATTTTAATTATTACAATATAGATTTTGGAGTTGGTTATCGTTTCCAGCCATTTAAAGAATCAGTAAGTGGATACGGCTTTGTTGATGTTAAAATAGGTATGAAGGATCTTGGTCTATCTAAGTATTTATATGTTCCATATATAGGTTTTGATAGTGAGCTTTTTATATTAAAATCAATTTTAAAAGATAATATACTAAATAATATCTGGATTGGTGGTTCAGGTGCTATTTTTAGTAATGATGGCCAAATTGTAAATAATTACAAATTACAGGGAAAAGCCGGTATTAAAATTGGTTTCTATAAAGTAGGTCTTTTTTATTCCTCTGAGAGTTATAGTTTTTCAAAAATCAATTTAAATACATTTGGTTTATACAGTTCATTATCTTTTTAATTTAAAAGAATTATTCGTATAGTTGTAAAATATATTGCATAACCGCAAACATCAATTACTGTAGACATTAATGGTCCAGCTGCTACTGTTGGGTCAAACCCAAGTTTGTGAAGAGTTAAAGGAACTATAGCCCCAATTGATGTTGCAAAAATTACAACCAGATTTAAAGATAAGCCAATTGTAAGTGCCTGAAATATAGTTATTCCAGGAGTTAAAAAGAAGCTTCTTAAAATAATAATTATCCCGGTTATTGCTCCTATTAGCAATCCCACAACAAGTTCTTTTCTTATGACTTTAAAAAAATCTCTAAAATGCAGTTGACCGGTAGCAAGTCCTCGAATCATTAAAGTTGAGGATTGAGTTCCGCAATTTCCTCCGGTTTGAGTAATAACTGACATAAACAGAATAACAAAAGCAATTGAAGTTACATCGGAAAATGCGGCTATTACATTGGTAGAAACTGTACCTGCTAGAAGAAGAATGATTAACCAGGGAACTCTTTTGGTTATTAGCTGAATTATACCTGATTCCAGATAACTGTCAGTACCACCACCCATAGCACCCATTTTATACACATCCTCAGTCTGTTCTTCACGAATTACATCAATTGCGTCGTCGATTGTAATAATTCCTAACAGTTTATTAAATCTGTCAACAACCGGGAGTGCCAACAAATCGTGGTCTTCCATTATTTTTACAACATGTTCCTGATCCGTCTCTTCTCTAGTAGATATTACATGCTTTGTCATAATTTCGTTTATTAAAACATTATCATCAGAGATAAGTATCTCTTTAAGGGAGACTACTCCTACAAGTTTTTTTAACTCATCAACAACATATATGTAGTAGATTGTCTCAACTTTCTGTAAATTTTTCCTAATAAATTGTATGGCCTGAGCTACAGATATATTTCTTCTTATAGCGGCATATCTGGGAGTCATTAGACCCGCTGCATCATCTTCATCAAATTTTAGAAGGAATTCAGTTTCTGCTTTTATATTATCAGGTAGAGATTCCCATACAGATTGTCTCACTGCAGGAGATATTTCCTGTATAAGGTCTACAAGATCATCCGGCTCCATTTTGGATAAAACATTATTAATACCCTGGGATGACAATTTTTGTATTATAATCTCCTGATCCTGAGTTGGGATTTCAGAAATTAGATCAATCTTAAACTGATGATCCACATGGGTAAATAAACGGACCATTTCATCCTTGGTAAATTCATCCCATTGATCCAGAATTTCAGTTAGTGTTAGTTCTTTTATTGCATTGTTCAAATCTTCTTCATCAAAAATATCCAGATACTCTTTAATATTTCTTATTGAGTTATGCATAAATTACTCCCATAATCCTACTTTTAACACTTCTGGCTCAAGGATATAGCCTTTTTTATTATAAACAGTTTTTATAACTTCATTTATAAGATAATCTATATCTGAAGATTTTGCTTTTCCTAAATTTACAATAATATTGGCATGAAATTCTGAAATCTGTGCCTCACCTTTTACCAGACCTTTTAGACCTGAATCTTCAATTATTTTACCAGAAGGTTCTCCAAAATCACGATTATTCTTAAAAACTGATCCGGCACATGGAAACTTGAAATGACCTTTATTATTACGGTCTCTGTTATTCTGTTCCATTATAGAGTAAATTTCATCCTTATTACCTGGTTTTAGTTGTAAAGCAATTTTAGTTATAATTATATTATTTGATTGAAATGGTGATATTTTATAATCCCAATCTTTACTGTCAAAATATTGTTTTTTAACTTCTCCATTTTGATTAATAAATTCAGCCCATAGAAAGCTTGAGGATATTTCATCCCCATAACACCTGGCATTCATCCAAACTGCTCCACCAAGGGTTCCAGGCATTCCATAAATAAATTCAAGTCCTGACAGAGAGTTATTAAGGGCAAATTCACACAGTGAATTTACAGATATACCGGATTCAGCTATTAAAACATTCTCTTCTCTGTAAACCTTATTTAGTTCACCAAGATAAATTGTTATTCCCGGAATGCCTTTGTCTGAGACAAGAATATTTGCACCACCACCAAGAATAAATATAGGGATATTATGTTCTCTTGCCAAAGATTTAATCTTTAAAATATCTTCGACTGATTTTACAGATATAAATATTTCAGCCTTTCCACCACACTTAAATGTTGTATGGATGGACATATCTTCATTCTCTCTTACTGTTCCATTTATGTTGATTTTATTTATAATATCCAATACTCTATTCACATAATTATATTATAGTAAGAGTCATTTAGGCGCAACTACAGGAGTTATCGAAATGCTAAAACTTTATAACACAATTGGTAGAGAAATAACAGAGTTTAAACCAATAGAGGATGGTAAAGTATCTATCTACTGCTGTGGGCCTACAGTATATAATTTTGCTCATATAGGTAATTTACGAACCTATTTTTTTGAAGATATTCTGGTTAAAACCTTAAAATTAAACGGTTTTAATATTAAACACTGTATGAATATTACCGATGTCGGTCATTTAACAGATGATGGTGATGATGGTGAAGATAAAATGATAAAAGCATCCAGGGAAAAAGGTATGGATGTATATGATATTGCCAAGTTCTTTGAAAAAGCGTTTTTTGAAGACACTCAAAAACTTAATATTTTAAAACCGAATATTATATGCCAGGCTACAAAGCATATTGGAGATATGATTAAGCTTGTAAAGGGTTTGGAAGAAAAGGGTTTTACATATATAAGCAATGGTAATGTTTACTTTAATACAACTAAATTTCAAGATTATGGTTTAATGGCAGGATTGGATAAACAGGATCTTAATTTTGGAACTAGCACAGAACTGGATGAAGCTAAACAAAATCCCCAGGATTTTGTTCTATGGTTTACAAACAGCAAATTTGAAAATCAGGCAATGCAGTGGAATTCTCCCTGGGGGAAAGGGTATCCCGGTTGGCATTTAGAGTGTTCAGCCATGAGTTTAAAATATTTAGGTGATCATTTTGATATTCATTGTGGTGGAGTTGACCATGTAAATATCCACCATACCAATGAGATAGCCCAAACAGAAGCATATACTGGTAAAAAATGGGTAAACAGATGGTTACATGGGGAGTTTTTAGTAAATAAAACTGGAAAAATGTCCAAAAGTAAGGATGGTTTTTTAACCTTAAATACACTTATTGATAAGGGGTATAAAGCACTTGATTACAGATATTTCCTTTTAGGTGCACACTACCGGTCTCAATTAACATTTTCATGGGAAGCTCTTGATGCAGGGAAATCCGCCTTAAAGGGAATAAGAAGCCGTGTACAATCACTAATGAAAGAATCTGAGGTTTTTAATATAAATAAAATAAGTGATAAAGCTGCAAAATATAAAACAGATTTTGAAAACCATATAAATGATGATTTAAATACTCCTAGATGCTTGGCGGATCTATGGGATCTTTTAAAAGATAAAGAGGTTTCTTCAGGAGAGAAATTAGCAGTTATCGAATATATGGATAAAATTCTCTCTCTTGATCTACTGGTTGCTGAAAAAGAGCTTTGCACAGACCCTGAACTTCTTGCTCTCCTTGATAAAAGAAATATAGCTAGGGGAAACAAGGATTACAAGAGTGCTGATGAGATTAGAGCTCAACTGTTAACTAAAGGTTGGATAATTAAGGATTCACCTACAGGATCATCTTTAGAAAGGGTATAATGTCACTTTTTACCGAAATATATGATAAACATTTTGAAGTAGTAATCAGAATTGCTTTTAGATTTACAGGGGATTTAGAAGCAGCGGAGGATCTATGTCAGGATACATTTATTAAATATTTCGAAAAATATGGTAACGAAAAAGATGATAAAGAGGCTCTATACTTCTTAATTAAAATTATAAAAAATCTTTCTATAAATTATGAAAAAAGAAAGAAAATCGAGCATAGAGTTTTTAATCAGTACAGAAATGAAAACTCAACAGTTGAAAATGAGACTGGTTTATCAGATTTAGTAAAAAAAGAACAAATTTCTGATATACAAAAAGCACTTCTATTGATACCTTATAAGTATAGATTACCCTTAATATTAAAAGAGTATGAACAATTGACATATGAAGAAATATCAAAAATAATTAAAACATCAGTGTCGAATGTTAAAATATTAATTTTTAGGGCTAAAAAAATCTTTAAGGAAAAAGTAAAGGAGATTGAAAATGGATATACTACCTGATTTTTCTGAAAGTAAGTTGCAGATAAGAAACAGAATTGAAGGAGCTTTAAGAGAGAAAAAAAGAGGCCCTTCACTTTATCAATACTCTATGTTTTTGTGTCTTTTTTTCTTTACTTCATTATGTACAGCTATTTATATAAAAAATATAATAACTGGAAAAACTCAATCGAATAAACGGGATATTGACTATTTTGTAATGGAACAATTTCTTAGTTCAGAAGGTTTCGACCAGGAAACTGTAATAGAGTTACCTAGAACACTTTCTCTAAGTTCTGCAGGTGAGTCTACACTTTTCTCAACAATAAGCTTTGCACAGGAGACTTATGAATAAGTTCTTTATCATTTTTCTTGTTTTTCCTACAGTGCTATTTGGACAAGAAAAAGGAATTAAAGGTTTACTGAAAGTTGATGTGGTAGTTAAAGTAATTTCTGAAGAGTCAGAAGAGTTGTGGAGTTTTTCTACTAAAAAATATACTGTTAGCCAGAGATCTGTTAGTATAAACCTGAAAGGATTCGATGGTGAACTTATAGCAACACTTAATCCTGTAGTTGTAAACGATGATCTACTCCTGCTTAAAACATCTTCAATAGTCAAGAATCTGGATACAGGTTCAATAATTAAAGCTAGTGAAAAGGATCTCTTATCCGGTTTTAATGAGGAAATTGTTTTTTATCCAATTGGAAATCTGGAAAATGTACCAAATGTAATTTTAATATTAAATATAACAAAATTTGGCGGTGTTGATGCTGAAAATTAGCAAAAAATTTATATACATACTTATTTCAATATTTTTAGTATTTTTTATTTTTCTTCTTTTAAATCTTAATAGCTTCGGGAAGAGGCCGGAAGTTCACAACTTATCAAGCAGTGTTGCCAGACCCGGGGATACTATAACACTTTATGGGAATTATTTGGGAGATGGTGTATCAAAGGGCCGGGTTTTTATAAACGATAAAATGGTTTTTAAGGATTATATTCTGTCCTGGAGTAATAAAGAGATAACAATAAAGTTAACAGATGACTTTAAATCAGGGATGATTGTAGTAAACAATATGTTTGGTGACAGTATACCTTATCTTATAACAAGCTATAATGATGTACCTAAAGTTAACAGCAATTTATATAACAACACCCTTCCTTTAATAAATGATGCACAATTTATAAAAAAATCTGACCTGAAAATAGGTGTAGAAGGTGTAAAGTTTGGTACTTATGATGATATATCATCTGTAAAAATTGTTAGTTTGACAGATAATGAATTTTTTATAGACAGTTCTAATATTTCTAAGTGGAGTGATGGTAGTATAGAGTTTTTTTTACCCTTCGACATGGATAATATTATTATTCAGATTATTAATAGAACAGGAGTTAGTAACGAATTTGCATTCCATTCAAATGAAATTCCACTTGTAGTCTATGTAGTAAACAATAAAAAAAATTATGAAATAAATCAAAAGGTTCAGATAAAAGATATTATAGCCTTAAAAAACAGTTATATAGATATCTTTTTTCCTACTGTTTATTCTGATTTAAATCAGAAAGATATTGAGTTCAGTTCTAATACAGGCAAATATAATGAAATATCAAAAACATTTAATTATGAAATGATGGTAAATGGTACTGGAGAGAGTGGTGAATTTTTACTGAATACAAAAGTTAAAGTTTATGATCTTGAAGTAAAAATAAGAAAAGATGGAAATCTGAGACTATATGATGAATTATCCCCAGCATATATACAGGGATTTGAACCAATAAGAGATGTTGATAAAGATTTTAAAAGTTTAAAAGAAGCTGGTATCTGGATTGTAAGAAATACAAAAAACAGACTAAATCAGGCGGAATTGATAATTGACTGGATCATTAGGTATATAAAGGTTAATGATGAATCTTCAGATATAGCTTCAATAGCTTTTGACAATAGAAGTGCTTCCTCCAAGGGGTTGGTAAACATAACAGTATCAATGCTTAGAGCAGTGGGGATTCCTTCCAGGGTTGTTACTGGAATTAAGGTTTCTGATGAGGTAAAAAGTTATTCATGGTTAGAGTTCTATCTTCCTGGTGGAGGATGGGTTCCCTATGATCTGCTAGAGAAAAAAGTTGATATTAACTATATAATGGGAACAATTAAAAATAATTTAATAGCCTTTAGTAAGGGAGAGACTGTAGTTCCTTATCATACTGAAGAAAAAGCAAATATATCCTATGCTGTGCAAAATTGTACAACTAAAGCAGAAGGAAATATAGAAAGTTATGATGCACTATGGCATAATATAGAGATTATTAGTACACGGGAGTAAAAATGGAAAATTTAAAGGGGACTGATCCTGAATTATTTGAGGCAATTTCTAATGAGCTATCAAGACAGAGAGGTAATCTGGAATTAATTGCTTCAGAAAACATAGTATCTAAAGCTGTTTTGGAAGCTGCCGGATCTGTTTTAACAAATAAGTATGCTGAAGGTTATCCGTCAAAAAGATATTACGGTGGATGTGAGAAAGTTGATGTAGCTGAGAATTTAGCAAGGGATAGAGCAAAAAAACTATTTGATTGTGAGTATGTAAATGTTCAACCTCATTCTGGTAGCCAGGCAAATATGGGTGTGTATCTAACAGTTTTAAAACCAGGTGATACTGTAATGGGTATGGATTTGTCTCACGGTGGTCACTTAACCCATGGTTCTCCGGTTAATTTTTCCGGTCAACTCTATAACTTTGTTAGCTATGGAGTTTCCCAAGAGAGTGAATCTATTGATTACGATGCTCTTTTAGAACAGGCAAAAGAGGTTAAACCTAAACTAATAGTTGCAGGTGCTTCAGCTTATTCAAGAATTATCGATTTTAAAAAATTCAGAGAGATTGCAGATGAAGTCGGAGCATATTTTATGACAGATATGGCCCATATAGCTGGTTTAGTTGCGGGAGGAGTTCATCCAAGTCCTGTTCAATATTCTGATTTTACAACAACTACAACACATAAAACATTAAGAGGACCAAGGGGTGGTATGATCCTTATGGGGAAAGACAGAGAGAATGATCTTGGCCAGATTGCTGCAAAATCAGGAAGGGTAAAGATGTTTTCTGAACTTGTTGACGGAGCAATTTTTCCGGGTTGTCAAGGTGGTCCCCTTATGCATATTGTAGCAGCAAAAGCTGTAGCATTTCAGGAAGCACTACAACCGGATTTTAAATTATATCAGGAGCAGGTAGTAAAAAATTCAAAGGTATTAAGCCAGTCACTACAGGATTTTGGTGCAAGAATTGTTTCAGGTGGTACAGATAACCACTTATCTTTAGTAGATTTAACACCACTTGGTGTTACAGGGAAAGAGGCTGAAGCATTATTAGATGAAGCAGGAATAACTGTAAACAAAAATACTATACCTTTTGAAAAAAGAAGTCCATTTATTACATCTGGGGTAAGAGTTGGAACACCGGCTGTTACAACCAGAGGTATGAAAGAGGCTGAAATGAAACTTATTGCTGAATATATTGTCGATGTTCTTAAGTCTAAAGGGGATAAGTCCGTAATTAATAGTGTTAAAGGAAAAGTTGAAACACTTTGTAAATCTTTTCCACTATATCCGGAACTTTAGTATATAATTAAAAATATAGAGGTTAGTAATGAGTACACCACAGTTAGGAATGATGTCTTGTAGAAAAGGCGCTTATATAACAACAATAGGAGATCACGTAGCGGATTTTTTTTATATAATTCGTTCCGGTTCTGTGCGTGTTACAAGAGAAATTGATATAAAGGGGGAATCTAAGAGTATAATTCTTAAACCCGGTGATTTTTTTGGTGTTGTTTCAACTATGAGTCACCACCCCCATATCGATACTGCCCAGGCAATGGAAGATTCCAAGATTATTACTGTAAAAAGAGATCAGTTTCAGTTTCTGATACAGAATAATACAGCAGTTGCTATGAATATTATTAATGGGTTCTCTCAGAGAGTCAGGGTTTTAAATAAAGAGCTGGTATTAAAAAGTGGAACAGGTAAAGCAGAGGTTGGACCAGAGTCACTTTTTAATTCGGCAGAAGTTTATATAAAGACCACAAGATATAATGAAGCCTATTTTCTTTATAAAAAATATATTCTGGAGAATCCCAAAGCTCCTAATGTTTTAAAAGCTAAACAGAGACTTGCGAAACTGGCACCCTATGCCAAAGCTCAGATAGCTCTTGAAGGTGATACATCCTTTGTAAGAAAATACCCAAAGGATTGCATGATCTTTGGAGAAGGTCAAAAGGGTGCAGAACTCTACATAATTCAGAAAGGCCAGGTTAAAATAAGTAAAATTGTTAATAATAAAGAGATTATTCTTGCTATTTTAAAAGCAGGAGATATGTTTGGTGAAATGGCTCTTCTTGAAGATAAACCCCGGTCAGCTTCTGCAATCAGTTATGAAAACTGTGAGTTAATGGTAATAAGTAGAAGTAACTTTAAAAAAATGGTTACGGAACAACCACAGATTGTAACCAAACTTACTATATTACTTGCAGAAAGAATCTGGGGTACAACTAAATTAATAGAAAACTCAAATATGAGTGATTATGTTGGACGACTCTACGACTGGCTAGCAGTAGAACTTGAAAAGATGAATATCTCTCCAAACAGTAAAGAGACAGTTAAATTTAATTTTGGAATAAATGAACTTGTTAGTATTGTAGGTATCCCAAAGGATAAAATTGACGAATCTATAACAGAACTTTATAAAAATCATAAAATATCAGAAAAAGATGGTAAAATTGTCTCTTCAGATGTCTCTGAAATTAGATCCCAGTGTAATTATTATAAGAAAATGGAACGAATTAAAAAAAAGCGAATATAGACCATAAAGCTTTCATTTGTTATTATGTCTCTACAAAGATATCAAGGAGATAGTATGAAGGCTATAGAGATGGATAAAGTTTATAATCCTAAAGACTTTGAAGACAGGTTATACAAATTCTGGGAAGATAACGGTTTTTTTAAACCAAACGAAAATAGTGATAAAGAGCCTTTTACTGTCGTCATTCCTCCACCAAATGTTACCGGTGTTCTACACATGGGACATGGTTTAAATAATACACTACAAGATATATTAATTAGATATAACAGAATGCTTGGAAGACCAACACTTTGGGTTCCAGGTACCGACCATGCAGGGATCGCCACACAGAATGTAGTTGAGAGAAGATTAAAAAAAGATGGTCTTGGAAGACACGATTTAGGACGGGAGAAATTTGTAGATAAGGTTTGGGAAGTAAAAGAGGAACACCATAAGATAATAACTGAACAGTTAAAAAAACTTGGGGCATCCTGTGACTGGTCCAGAGAGAGGTTTACTATGGATGATGGACTTTCGGAAGCTGTAAAGGATGTTTTTATAAATCTTTACAAGAAAGATCTGATTTATAGAGGAGAATACCTTGTTAACTGGTGTCCATCCTGTGGTACAGCCTTGGCTGATGATGAAGTAGATCACGAAGAGAAGGCAGGAAAGCTTTATCAGATTAAATATAAACTTGTGGGCGAAGATAAATATTTAACAATTGCCACTACAAGACCAGAGACTCTTTTTGGAGATAGTGCTGTTGCTGTAAACCCGGAAGATGAGAGATTCTCCGGATATATTGGTAGGGAGTTAGAGCTTCCACTAACCGGCAGAAAACTAAAAATTATTGGGGATAGCTATGTTGATATTGCTTTTGGAACAGGGTGTTTAAAAGTAACACCTGCACATGACCCTAATGACTGGGAAATTGGCGGTAGACACGATCTTGAAAAGATTAATATTCTAAATGGTGATGGAACATTAAACTATAATGTACCTGAAAAATATAGAGGTTTAACCTGCAAAGATGCAAGATCCATTGTAATTGAAGATCTTAAAGCTGCTGATTTATATATTGGTGAAGAGGAGAAACCCCACCAGGTAGGTCACTGCTATAGATGTAAAACCGTAGTAGAACCATATATGTCAGAACAGTGGTTTGTTAAAATGCAGCCATTAGCCGAGCAGGCTCTACAAGCCTGGAATGATAGTGAAATAATTTTTTATCCGAAAAAATGGGAAAATACCTATGCCCATTGGATGAATGGAATAAGAGACTGGTGCATATCCAGACAACTATGGTGGGGACATAGAATCCCAGTTTACTATTGTCAGCTTTGCGGTGAGATGATGGTGGAAAAAGAGGCTCCAGATGCATGCTGTTCCTGTGGTTCAACAGAGATAAAACAGGATGAGGATGTACTTGATACATGGTTCTCTTCCTGGTTATGGCCATTTTCTACACTTGGCTGGCCTGAAAACAGCGATGATCTAAAGAAATTTTTCCCTACATCAACTCTTGTAACAGGATATGATATTATCTTTTTCTGGGTTGCCAGAATGGTAATGGCATCAAAAGAGTTTACAGGTAAAGCTCCATTTAGAGATATTTATATAACACCATTAATTAGAGATAGCCAGGGACGAAAAATGAGTAAATCCCTTGGTAACGGTATAGACCCACTGGATGTTATTGATGAATTTGGAGCTGATGCACTTAAATTTACCCTTGCATACCTCTCTGCACAGGGACAGGATATTCCATTTGGAATGGATACATGTAAGATAGGTAGTAAATTCTGTAACAAGATCTGGAATGCTTCCAGATATATATTAATGAACCTAGAGGGAAGAAATTTAATAGAAGTAAATGAGTCGGAATATACCGGAGCTGACAGATGGATACTTCACAGATTAAACGAGACTGTTAAAAGTGTAACCAAAGCTTTTGAAGCCTACAGATTTGATGATATGACCCATGCATGTTATGACTACTTCTGGAATGACTTCTGTGACTGGTATGTAGAGAGTACAAAACTTGAACTCTACTCTGACAGTGAGAGAACTAAGGATAAAGCTGTAACAATGCTTATTAATATTTTGGAAGAGTCTTTGCGGTTACTCCATCCATTCCTCTCTTTCCTGACAGAGGAAATTTATCAGAAACTTCCACTAAATAATGGAGCATTAATTGTTGCAAAATACCCGGAAGTAATAGCTGAAAGAGAGAATTTTGAACTCTCAGCAAATTTTGAACAGTTAAAAGAGGTCGTTCAATCAGTAAGAGCCGTAAGGGGAGAATTTAATATTCCTCCTGGGAAGAAAATAAAAGTAAGAGTTAAGAGCGAAAACAGTTCTGACTTTTTTAATTCTGAGAAACTTTTAATTGCATCCCTAACTGGTTCCAATGATCTGGAGATTTTTTCAGAATCCGATACTGCAGATGGGGCAATAGCTGCTGTTGGGAATGGTTTTGAAGCATTACTTTATATAAAGGATGTAATCGATGTAGATGCAGAGATTGCAAAACTTAAAAAAGGTATTGAGAAAAACCAGAAACTAAAGGAACAGACAGAGAAGAAACTCGCAAATGAGAATTTTGTCTCCAGAGCAAATCCTGAAATTATAGAGAAGGAGAAGAGCAAACTGGAAGAGTTTACATTTGCAGTAGAAAAAATGAGTGCACACCTTAAGGGGTTACAGGGCTAGATGGAAAGAACCGGATTAAGATACTTTTTAGCACCAGTATGGATACTTAATATGGTATTTTTATTTGGTTCAATCTACTCTCGTTTAAAGGATGAAAATGGAATACTATCTACACCTAAATTAATACTGATTGGTGTTCCATTCATTCTTTTTATCTATCTGTTTAAAGATATAACCAGCTTTAGGCGAAAAAAACTTCTACAATTTATTGGAGTAATCTTTTTATCATCATCAATTTACTATCTATTTATTAAAAGTTTTTTAATAATACCTTTTACTTTAGTATCAGGAATTCTAATTTTAATAAAAACATCAAAGGATTAAATTTTATATGCCAAAACACAAGACAAATTTTACTAAACGATATGCAGGAAAGTCGGGAATCGGGGAATTAATGGACGACCTGGGAAAAGCTATGAGTGGTAATGATATGTTAATGTTAGGCGGGGGTAATCCGGCAAGTATACCTGAAGTTAATAAGATATGGAGAGACCGTTTAGCACAGATGGTTGATAATGGTACAGAAGTTGACAATGCTTTGGGTAACTACGATACACCCCAGGGAAATAAACTTTTTATTTCTGAATTAGCAGATTTTTTAAACAGACACTTTAAATTTGGTATTACAGAAAAAAACATTGCAGTTACAAATGGTAGCCAGACAGCTATTTTTAACCTACTTAATATTCTAGGGGGAACCGGGCAGGATGGAGTATTGCGTAAAATCCTGTTTCCTATAGTTCCTGAGTACATCGGATATGCAGACCAACACCTGGAACCAGAAGCATTCCTTGCCTTAAGACCTGTTATTGAATTAATTGGAGATAGAAGATTTAAATACAGAATCGATTATAATGCCCTTGATGAAGTTAATGAACCACTTGGAGCCCTCTGTGTTTCAAGACCAACAAACCCTACAGGAAATGTTTTAACAGATGATGAGATAAACTATCTCCATCAGTTTTGTAAAAAAAGAGGGGTTTCTTTAATTATTGATAATGCCTATGGAGCGCCTTTCCCTCAAATACTTTTTCAGGATATTAAGCCAATTTGGGATGAGGATATTATTTTATCCATGAGTCTTTCAAAAGTTGGGCTTCCATCTACAAGAACTGGAATTATTGTAGCAAAGGAGGAGATTATTACAGCTCTGTCCTCAGTTAACGCAATTACCAGCCTCTCCACAGGCTCTCTTGGCCAGGTAATAACCCACCCATTATTAAAGGATGATACCCTTATAAATATAAGCAGGAATATTATTAAACCCTTTTATGAAGAGAAATCTCTTAAAGCACTTAGTTGGATAGACTCATTTTTTGAAGGTATAAATTACAGGGCCCATGTTAGCGAAGGTGCACTATTTATCTGGATTTGGCTACCGGATTTGGAAATTTCATCTATAGAGTTATATAATATTCTTAAAGGTAAAGGAGTTCTTATTATTCCGGGAAGTTATTTCTTTTTTGGATTACAGAAACCATGGGAACATTCTGATAAGTGTATAAGAATTACCTATTCCCAAAATGAGGATGTTGTGGAGAAGGGGATTAAGATTATAGGGGATACATTAAAAAATCTGTAACCCCAATAAACTAATACTCTGTTGTTCTTCCGGTTATTTTTTGTATTAATCTGTAATGGGCATCTTTTGTTCCATTCCAGGGTTTATCATCATTCTCCTGACTGAATTTTTGGGTAAAGTAGAGAATTTCTGCCTCCAGTCTGTCCAAGTTAGAACTTTGAACAGCAAAAAGATCCTGAACAAATAGGCCTAATTCGACACCTGAGAAGTATTCTGCAGCCATTTTTAGAAGTAAGGACTGATGTGGCAGACAGAAACCCTTGGACTTATTAAAGAAATCCTTAAATTCCTCATTTTTCTTCCACAAGTAAACAACGGTAAAAGCATATCTTTTTAATGTATACTCAATTTTATCACAGACAAGACACTCTTTCTCTTTTTTATTAATTGTCTCTTCCAGCTGGGCAAGGGACTCAATAAGTTTTTTATCCTTTAAAGGTGTTTTTAGCTTTTTACCTGCAATCTCTGCCTGTTTTCCAATTTTACTAAACTCTTCAAAAAGTTCATTTTTATAACTTTGAAAGTGGGTATGAGTCATTAAGCCTAGATAGTGGGGGCTTCTTTTCTCTAAAAGATTCTGAAAGTGCTCTGGACAGAATCCTGTTTTATTAACTTCAACTCTCTGTTCAGGAACCATTACAGAGTTACCTAAATAAAATTTTATGTAGGTCTCCTTTGCTCTGTCCTTTAGAACACAGATAGGACATTCACACTCTTTTTTAAATGCATCCCATACAGGAATTGTTTCTAATTCATATTTCATGCTTAATTGTACATTAGTTTTTCTATATTTGTAAACAATGATGTAACTCTATATTATATATACAATAAGATAAGGAAAGACCTTTGGAATCCTTATAAATCATACAATTACTTATAATACACAGGATTTTTTTACCTCTTCAAAATGTAATGTTTAAAATTCTAATGACAGAAAATCTTTTTTGTGAAATGATCATTAAAATGAGTTATTACAGGAAATTATTAACCCTTGGGCTACCAATTGTTATGCAGCAATTAATAAGTACATCTCTAAACATGGTTGATACTATAATGATCAGTCAGCAGGGTGATACTGCTATTGCAGCTGTAAGTATTGCAAATAAGCTACTTTTTATTATGATTGTTACACTTTTTGGCCTTTTAAGTGGTAAGGCGATCTATTTTTCTCAATATTACGGAATAAATGATATGGAAAGTATTCATAAACTTGTTTCATTAGCAATAATTATGGGTGCTGTTTTTTCCGGTATATTTACAATAGGGGCTCAGCTTATTCCCAGACAGATAATATCCCTTTTTATTAGTGATGATGCAGTAATAGTAAAGGGGAGCCAGTATCTTAAAATAGTCTCTATTAGTTATATTCCTATGTCTATATCCTTTGCCCTGAGTACTGCAAGCCGTAATGTACATAAGACTTTAACCCCTATGCTTGGTAGTACGATTAGCCTTGGTATTAATACATTTCTGAATTTCTTATTAATAAATGGAAATCTTGGCTTTCCTGCACTGGGAGTAAAGGGAGCAGCTATAGCAACTCTTATTTCAAGGCTTTTTGAACTCCTATTTCTTTTTACTATAATATATGTTTCAAAAAATCACCCAATTAAGATGCCAATATATAAACTTCTTAATTTTGATGTTTCAATGTTTAAAAAAGTTATGCCCAGAGTTATTCCTGTAGTTTTAAATGAGGCATCCTGGGTTGTTGGAACAACTCTTTATTTTGTTGCTTATGGTAGATTGGGTACTTCCTCGGTTGCCGCTGTTCAAATTTCAAATACTGCAATAGAGTTTTCCTGGGCTCTCTTTATGGGTATTGGTGGTGCAAGTGCTATTCAGATAGGGAATGCAATAGGCCGTGGAGAACTTGAGGAATCCTATAGTATTTCAAAAAAGGCTATCCGGCTTGGTGTTATAGTCGCAGTAATTGTTAGTTTTATCTATATATTTACCAATAGTTTAATTGTTAATATTTTTAATCTGACAGGGAATACAGCAACATTGGCTGCAACCTGTATAATTGTAATGGCCATATTTATCCCGGTAAGACAGTATAACTATATGACTGTTGTTGCTGTTTTTAGAAGTGGAGGGGATACAACATTCTGTATGCTCCTGGACCTTTGCAGTGTCTGGTTAATTGGGCTTCCTTTAACATTTCTTGCTGTAATTTTTACAACTTACTCTATACCTGTTATTTTGGCTATCTCATCAATAGAGGAGTGTGTTAAAATTTTTATTGTAAACAGAAGATTCAAATCTAGAAAATGGATAAATAATGTTGTTGTTGCCGAAAATGATGCATAAATAAAACTGTTAATAAATTTAACCCAATTTGACCTGTAAAACTCTGGAAAGAGGAATAAAAAAAGTGTAGAGTTCCCCCATGAATGATTTTTTACCTATTTGCAGAAAAGATATGGAGTTAAGGGGCTGGGATGAGCTTGATTTTATCCTTGTAACCGGGGATGCCTATGTGGATCACCCCTCCTTTGGTCATGCAATAATATCCAGAGTTTTGGAAAATGAAGGCTTTAGAGTAGGAATTATACCCCAACCCGACTGGAATAGTGTTGACAGCTTTAAAATTCTTGGGGAACCGAAATATGCTTTTCTAGTATCTCCGGGAAATATCGATAGTATGGTGAATCATTACACAGTTAATAAAAAGATTAGAAGTGAGGATAGTTACTCTCCCGGTGGCAAGTCGGGGCGTCGCCCAGACAGAACATCTATTGTTTACACCTCAAAAATAAAGCAGGCATACAAGGGTATACCGGTAATTATAGGTGGAATTGAGGCTTCTTTAAGAAGACTGGCACATTATGATTACTGGTCAGACAAGGTTAGACACTCAATTTTACTGGATTCTAAGGCGGATCTTCTAATATATGGAATGGGGGAGTACCCTATAGTTGAGATTGCTAAAAAGTTAAAGCAGGGTAAAAATATAAAAGAGATAACCGATGTTAGAGGGACTGTTTATGCAGTTTCCAGGCTACCACAGGATGCTCTGGAACTTCCATCCTTCGATGAGATTACTAAAAACAGAGAGTCATTTGCTAAAAGTTTTAAGATTCAGTACGATAATACAGATCCTTATACTGGGAAAATATTAGCAGAGGGAGACGGTACAAGATGGGTTGTACAGAATAAGCCATCTTTTCCTATAACAAAAGAGGATTTTGACAAGGTTTACTCTCTGCCATTTACTAAAACATATCACCCAATTTACGAGAAAGATGGAGGTGTACCTGCTCTTAAAGAGGTAGAGTTTTCAATAACTAATAACAGAGGTTGTTTTGGAAGTTGTAGTTTTTGTGCCTTAACTTTTCATCAGGGAAGAATTGTAACATCCCGTAGTGAAGAGTCTGTAATTAACGAAGCTAAAGAGCTTATTAAGAAGCCGAATTTTAAGGGATATATTCACGATGTTGGTGGCCCGACAGCAAACTTTAGTGGTCCATCCTGTAAAAAACAGGGAGAGAAGGGTTCCTGTAAGGAGAAGAGCTGTCTAGGTCACAATATGTGCAACAACATTGAAGTTAGTCACAGCAGTTATCTAGGTTTATTACGAAAATTAAGAAATCTTCCTGGTATAAAAAAAGTTTTTATCAGGTCAGGGATCAGATTTGACTATCTTTTAAAGGATAAGGATGAGACATTTTTTAAGGAGTTGTGTGAACACCACATAAGTGGTCAGTTAAAAATTGCCCCGGAGCATATATCTGACTCGGTATTAAAGGTTATGGGTAAACCAAAACACTCTGTTTTTGACAGTTTTATAAAAAAATACCAGGAATTTAACAGTAAGGCAGGTAAAAAGCAGTTTTTTATCCCATATTTTATATCCAGCCATCCAGGTTCTACCCTGGAGGATGCGTTAAAGCTGGCAGAGTACTTAAAGGGATTGGGATTTACTCCGGATCAGGTGCAGGATTTTTATCCCACACCCGGGACTCTTTCTACAGCAATGTATTACACCGGTATTAACCCATTAGATGGAAAAAAAATATTTGTAGCAAGGGAGCATAAGGATAAACAGGATCAGAGAGCACTGTTACAGTTTAACAGGCCTGAGAACTACCATACAGTATTAAAGGTTCTTAGATCTATAGGCAGAACTGACCTTATTGGTTTTGGGAATAAGGCATTAATTTTACCACCATCAAGTAAGGAAAAGAGCAAAAAAAACAGTAAAAAGCAAAAAATAGCCAAATGCTAGTATAACTCTATACATTGCCTTTACTTAATACATATTCTTTAATAATATTTAAAAAAATTTAAACTAAAAAAGAGAATAAATAATGAAAAAACTGATCTTTCTATTAACTGTTTTACTAACAGTTGCACCAATCTTTTCAGAAAAAAGGATTGCTTTAGTTATTGGTAATGGTTCCTATTCCAGTAGCCCTCTAAATAATGCTGTTACCGATGCCATAGATATGGCTAAAACCCTTGGGGAAATTGGATTTAATGTAAATCTTGTTACAGATGGAACAAGAAGGGACATTCTCTCAGCAATTAATGACTTTGGTGATTCTCTGGATAACCAGTCTGTCGGTCTTTTTTATTATGCTGGACACGGGGTTCAGGTTGAAGGTGAAAATTTTCTAATACCGGTTAGGGCTGAAATTTCCCGGGAATCTGATATTGAGTTCGAAGGTGTTTCTCTGGACAGAGTTGTTAGAACCATGGAGGATTCTAAAACTTACAAGAGTTTAATCTTTTTAGATGCATGTAGAGATAACCCATACTCATCAACCAGCAGGTCAGGAACAAGAGGTTTATCAGTTGTTGCTGCCAAACCTGACCCAAAATCAGCAGGAACATTAATTGCCTTTGCCACAAGCCCAGGAGATGTGGCTAAAGATGGTGATGGTAGAAATGGTACATTTACAGGTGCTCTTTTAAAATATATTAAACAACCGGGGCTTGAGATTCAGCAAGTTATGACAAAGGTTCGGGCCGAGGTATTAAATGAGACTAATGGTAAACAGATTCCATGGACTAACATCTCTTTAACCGAGGAATTCTATTTTAGAGAAGGTTCTACAATAGCAATGGGTTCTCTGGAACTCTCAGTTTACGATAAGGCCAGTATCTATATAGATGGTGTATATTATCAGGATGTAGAGAGAGACTCTATAACAGTATTGGCCAGTATGGATGCAGGGCGTCATCTTCTGGAATTCCGTTATCCTAATTACTCAGATAAAAGGTCAGTATTAATTGGTCAGGATGAAGTTGTTTCAGTTTCTTCTACCTACGAGGAGAATCCGGTTTTTAATTTAATTGCTGAATCTACTCAACTAGAGGGGGCTGAGGTTGTTATAGACGGAGAGAGTATTGGTACAGTTCCATTTAATAGCTATGTTCCTGTCGGTCTACACAATATCACTCTGGTTCATCCAACTATTTACAATAAAAATTTTAAGGTAAATCCAGGGACTAGAGAAGTTCTAAACCTGGATCTCTCAGATATTGAGTATAAAATGGGTTCTATTGAAATTCAGAATCTGCCAGATGACTCAAAAATTGAGATTATAGGCAAAAATGGTAGCAATACTTATATTTCCAGTGGTGTTAGATACATAATTCCCGATAAATTTGTTGTTGGTGATTACAGAATTAATATAAAAAACAACTATATAACACCAATAAGTATGACTTTTAGTGTAAATGAGGGTGATGATAACTCATTAAAACCTGTAATCGAGAGTTTTTCCGAGTATAGTTTTTATAATGATAATTTAAACGATGTAATAGTTGATATATCTTCGGAAAAAGAGTCTGTTTCTTCTTTCAGTGTTCTATCCAGAGCATCTAATAGCGTAGACATTAAACCTGGGGAATACACTGTTTCCTACAGATTTAAGGATGATGTTGAAGCTGGTTTAAGGGAAAAACTGGTTATTAAGCCATTTACTTCTGTAGAAAAAGAGATTAAATCACTGGAATACTCTGTGGCATACCAGATAAATAGAAAGATTCAGTATAGAGACTCTTTGGAAATTAAGTATAGTAAAGCTCAGGTTTCTAGGTCTGCAAACTTAAAGCTTGGTTTAGCTCTTATTTTTGGAGGTATAGGTTCAATTGCCTATGGTGGTTACTCCTATATGCAAATGAATGATGCTTATACAAATTATTCTAATGCTGTTTACACTACAGATGCTATTAAATATAGAAAAGAGGCTGAGGACTTTAGGGTTTCAGTTAATGTTACTGCCTTAGCTGGAGGTATTTCTCTGTTAATTGGTAGTTTAATAAATGGGAACCTTCCAAATCCGGATAAAATAAGGACTGATATTGATGAGGTAGAACTTGAAATTTTTAAACTGGAGCACCAAAAGTGAGATTTATAAAACCTTTACTGTTTATTCTTTTAATTGTAATTATATCCTGCGATATAGTTAAACTGGATTATAATAACCCTGCAGATGTCTATTCTAGTGCATATGATGGAAATTATGTCTCAAAACCTGAAGAGTTTAATTTTAATATTAATCAGGATAGTGATAAATTATTTCCTCCAACAATAACCACACATTTAGTTCCCGGGGCTTCAAAGTATCAGGTAGTTGTTGCCATGGAGAGTAGCCAGGATACCATTCTTTACACTAAGGAGTCTGATACTAATACTGGTTTTACATCACTTCCTCACAACCTAAACATAACCTATGTTGTTAAAGCAAGAATATTTATTAATTCAGCATGGACTAACTATACAAGTTGGCAAAAATATAGTTTAGCACTACCTAGCTTTAATATAACAACAGAAAATATCGATTCAACAAGCATAAAAATAACCTGGGATTCAGTTACAGGAGCAACAGGTTACAGAGTATACAGATCTGAAACAGAAACTGGACCTTACACCCAAATAGGAGCAGATATAACAACTGGAACAGAATATACCGATACAGGATTAACAACTGGGAATACCTATTATTATAAATTATCAGCCTTTGATGGAAATGGCGAATCAGGATTATCAGAAGTAGTAAGTAAAATAGCTAAAGAATTCTCATATTCTGAATCCACATTAAACATGAATTTTGTGACAGTTCTTGATTCTGGTAATACAGCAACATTTAGTATGGGATCCACTTCCGGGTATTCAGATGAAACTCCGTTACACAGTGTAACATTAACTAGACCATATAAAATATCAGAAACCGAGATTACCCAAAAACAGTATAAAGAGGTAATGTATGCCGAAAGTTGGAGTTCATACGGAGTTGGAGATAATTATCCAGCTTATTATGTATCTTGGTATGAAGCCGCAGAATTTTGTAATAAACTAAGTAAGCTGGATAATCTTGAACCAGCATACTACTCTGACAGTAGTTATTCCACAGAGTATGTTTCATCTAAAACAAATTCCATTTATTGGAAGAAAGAAAGTACAGGGTATAGGCTTCCTACAGAAGCGGAGTGGGAATTTGCTGCCAGAGGCGGAAGTAAAAGTAACAATTATACCTACTCTGGTAGTAATACTGCAGGTGATATTGCATGGTATAGTAGTAATTCAGGAAGTAAAACCCATGAAGTTAAAACAAAACATGCAAATGAACTAGATTTATACGATATGAGTGGAAATGTATGGGAGTGGTGTTGGGACTGGTATAGTTCAATCTATTATAGTAGTAGTCCATCAAGTGATCCTGAGGGTAGTTCTACAGGCTTCTACCGTGTTATGCGTGGAGGGGGTTGGTACTATGACGATAGCTATACACGGGTAGCTGATCGGATCAACGGCAGTCCTGGTGATAGCAGCAATAATATTGGCTTTCGTGTTGTTCTCCCAGTTCAGGAATAGTAGCGGAGTGATGAGTGTAAATAAGACAGGGAGTCTAGGCGCTGCACCAGCTAGCGCATGTGACCTGGATTATTGAAGCGAAGAACGGAGCGTTTTGGAGTTTTTAGTGTTATTAGATTTATTTTAGATAATATATACGATAGTAACGTATATTATTGTTGATATGTGTTAGGTATAGTATTATAGTATAGTTATGGATGAACTATTATATCAGTATAATCCCTGGTGGGAAGATGAATATTTAATTGATGGAATAATTAAAAGAGCTAATTATTTTAATAAATTAAAATCAAACATAGATAATCAATTTATAATATTTCTAACTGGTTTAAGGAGAGTTGGAAAGACAACTCTTATGAAAATTCTTATTCATCATTTAATAAATAGCGGTATAGAACCCAAAAATATAATTTATATAAGTTTAGATGATTATATTTTGAGAAATAATTTGCTAGTAGAAATACTTACAGAATATCGAAAGATTCATAAACTATCTTTGGATAAAAAAATTTATGCTTTTTTTGATGAGATAACTTACAAAGAGGATTATCATCAACAATTAAAGAATATTTATGATAGTCAAAATGTTAAAATCTTTGCAACATCATCTTCCAGTTCTCTTTTAAAAGATAAAAAAGCCTTTCTGACAGGACGTTCTATAACTTTTGAAGTAAAACCATTAGATTTTAATGAATATCTTGAGTTTAAAAATATTAAAATTAAAAAGAGTGAAGAATATTTATTAGAAACCTATTTTAAAGATTATTTAAAAGATGGAGGTATGCCCGAGAATGTATTGAATCCGAGTAGAGAATATTTAATGAATTTAGTTGATGATATAATTCAAAAGGATATAACTGCTTTTAACGCTATAAGAAATCATCAAATTGTAAGAGACTTTTTTACATTACTAATGGAAAGAAGTGGTAAGCAGTTAAGCATTAATAAAGTTGCAAATATTTTAAATATATCAGTAGATACTGCCAGAAGATATCTTACTTATTTTGAAGAAACATATTTAATACATCTATTGTCCAGATATGGAAGGACAAATGAAAAATTATTGTCTCCCAAAAAAATATACTCTTGTGATCTTGGTATTAAGCATCTGTTTACCGGGGAGAGAGACTTTGGAAGCTATTTTGAAAATTATATATATTTAAAATTAAGAAATAATAAAGAATTATTCTATTTATATGAGAATGGTTATGAAATAGATTTTGTAACTAATGATAATATACTTATAGAATCGAAATTAAATTCTAAGATGAATGAAAACCAAATTAAATTATTTGATAGTTTTAAATCAGACAAAAAATATGTTATAGATTCTGTTAAAGCCCTGGAAATATTGGAACAATTCGAGAAATAACAGAGTTTTAAGGATTCTATTATTATTTCTCTAAATTCAATAAATATTTCTCATAGGATTTATCTATGTTGGAAATAGTAGGGTTATCTATTCTGATTATTGTACTATTCTTTACTTTAATTGTGTCTATACTTTCAAAATAGTACTTATTCCACAGCTCTAAAAATGATCCATCATTGTAGGCAATAAGTAAACCCCTCTGAACCCTCTCCATTGCCTTCTCATTACCTTTAGAGGTATAGAAGAATCTTAGGTACGGATAATATAAAATAACATCTGTGTTGTATCTTAGGTTACCTAAATATTTAAATGACTCATACTCTGGAAGAATTTCATTTATACCTCTTGGGAAGAGATCGGAGTTATTTTTTGATATATCAATAAAGAGATGATCATATTTTGCAATCTCTCTAATTTCAATTCCCGCATGTCTAAAAATTTCATTATCTGCCCAGCCAGTACCCTGGATTATCTCGAATTTTTTTAGATCATCAACTGTTTTTACATTTTGAAATCTATCCCATGCTTTATCAGCAACAAAGAATACTCTATACCCAAGTATTCCTAATTCAACTGGAAAATTTATATAATTTAAACTATCACATCTCTCATTTGTAGCTGAATAAACAACAATAAAATTTTCAAGCTTGCCACTATCAAGATATTCCCGCACTCTGCTGTAATTCATAACAGGACTGGGTTTTAAAATATATTCACCATCACTTTGTGTTGTTTTATCCAAAGCAAGTTTTAGTAATTCATTGTAATAATAGAAACGTTTGTCGTTTTCACTTTCAGGAGTTCTATATGTAAAAGTTGTAATTGAATAAATATTAACCGAAACAATAACTAAATAGATTAATAGGGCTATTTTCATTTTTTCAAACATAATTAAAACCTCACTTATAATATTAGTTCTATTTCAAAAAAAATTATATAAATAATTTTAAAAATTTATTTTACAGTTAAAAATTTTATCAATATTCTCTTAATATGAAAAGGAGAAATAATTGATGGATAAAATTAAGGAATTGATAGAAAAAGAGTATTCAAATATTACTGGAATTATTGTTAAAAAAGAGAGTGAAAATATATATGAAAATTTTTTTAGTGGTTGTAATTGTAATACTCCTGTAAATATTGCATCTGTAACCAAGAGTCTTTTATCTCTAATAACTGGTATAGCTATCGATAAGGGGTATATATTAAGTGAAGAGCAGAAAATATTGGATTTCTTTCCAGATTATCAATTAAAAAGAGGAGAGAAGAGACTTCCTGAAGTAACAATTAAAAATTTATTAACAATGACAACTCCATTAAAATATAGATCAGAACCCTATACAAAGGTTTATTCCAGTAACCACTGGACGAAAGAAGTTTTGGATCTGCTAGGTGGTAGGAATAGAGATAAAGATTTTAAATACACTACAGTTGGGTTGCATGTATTATCATCAATATTAACAAAAGCAACAAATAAAAGTCTGTTGGAATTTGTAACAGAAAATATTTTTATACCTTTGGATATTATTCCTCCAACTGGAAAAGAGTTAAATACAAAAGAAGATCATCTTGAATTTATTAAAAACTGTAAAACCAAAAGTTGGATAGTTGATCCAGAAGGAGTATATACAGCTGGTTGGGGTCTTGCTCTATCAACTAAGGATTTACTCAAAATAGGAACAATTTATATAAATAAGGGAAATTATTCGGGGAATCAGATAGTATCTAAAGAGTGGATAAATAAAAGTACAACAGTTAAGAGTATTATAAATAATCATCAATATGGTTATTTATGGTGGATAATAGATGAGGAAAAAAGAATTTACGCAGCTATAGGTGATGGTGGGAATATTATATATATTTCAGAAAAGAATAATTTAGTAGTAGCAATTACTTCAAGTTTTATGCTCAAGGCAAAAGATAGAGTGGTCTTTATCCAAGAGCATGTCCTTCCTTTACTATAAAAAGTTGAAAGATCTTACAAAAAGTTAATGATTTATTAATAGACGACAATCGATAAAATCGCTATATTTATATTAGGAGTTAAAATGTTTAGAATTTTAGGCGGTGTTATAGGTTTCTTTATGGGGTCAGTTTTCTGGTTGCCCGGTATGTTAATTGGTGCCTTTATTGGTTCATCAGTTGGGAAAACTGTAGATAATTTACTTTTTGGTTCAAGAGGGTCATCCAGTAACAGTGCTAACGATGCTTACAGAAAATTTTACGAACAGTTTTATCAGAACCAGCAGCAGGGGTATAACCACGGTTATAGTGGTAACAACGGGTACAATGGATTTGGAAATTATCAAACCGGAGCCTCGGATAGTAACTATGCAGATATCGGTTGCAGCAGAACAGATAGCAACGAAGAGATAAAGAAAAAATATAGAAAAATGGTAGCACAGTATCACCCAGACAGAATTGCGGGAAGAGGACTGTCAGAGAGTGATATGAAAGCAGCAGAGAATAAATTCAAAAAAATTCAGGAGTCTTATAACCTGATTAAAAAGGAAAAAGGGCTGTAGTGCTTAAAAAAATAGTTACTAAAGAACTCAGGGATTGGAAATACTATATCGGTATAATTCTTGGGTGTATTATATCCGGAGCAGGTTTAGGCCTTTTTCTGGTTCCAAACAGTATAGCAAGTGGTGGTGTAACCGGTGCTGCTGTTGTTATTAATAATTTTATACCATTAGCAGTAGGTAAAATGAGTATACTGCTTAACATACCTATATTTGTTGTATGTATAATTGTTTTAGGCTCATCATTTGGATTTAAATCTTTTTTTGCCACAATATTTCTTGGGTTTACAATAGACTATTTTGTATGTTTCCCAATACCTACTCATGATATATTTTTATCATCAGTTTACGGAGGACTACTAGTTGGTCTTGGTTTGGGTATTGTTATTAAAAACAATGCAACAACCGGTGGCACAGATTTGATTGCTAAAATATTTCACAAAATTTTTCCATTTATCAGTTTGGGGCAGATACTACTTATCGTTGACAGTTTAGTAATTTTATCAGCAATAATAGTATTCAAGAGTGTAGAGATAGGTCTATACGCAGCTATATCCCTCTATATTACAACTATGGTTATTGATGCTGTCTTGTTAGGAATTGATTTTGCTAGAGCAGTCTATATCGTCTCAGATAAGAGTGACGAGATATCTAAAAGTATACTTGAAAAACTCGACAGAGGTGTAACTGGGTTACATGGAAAGGGAATGTTTACCGGAACAGATAAAACTGTACTCTTATGTGTCATTAGAAAAAGGGATATTCATAGATTAAAAAGTCTTGTAAAAAGTATTGATAGTAATGCTTTTGTTTTTCTATCAGAAGTTCGGGAAGTATTCGGAGAGGGATTTACACCACATGAATAAAGTTAATTGGAAGCCGGGAAATTTAATATACCCACTACCAGCAGCACTGGTAAGTTGTCGCTCTAAGACATTAGGGGATAATTTAATTACAATTGCGTGGACAGGTACAATCTGTACAAACCCTCCTATGTGCTATATCTCAGTAAGACCTGAGAGATTCTCCTATGACATTATTAAAGAGAGTATGGAGTTTGTAATTAATCTTACAACAGCAGAAATGGCAAGAGCGACAGATTGGTGCGGAGTTAAATCCGGTAGAGATTTTGACAAATTCAAAGAGTGCGGTTTTACAAAAATTGAATCTGAAATTGTTAATGCCCCAATGGTTGGAGAGTCCCCATTAAGTATTGAGTGTAAGGTTACAGAGATTAAAGAACTTGGATCCCACCATATGTTTATTGCAAACGTAGTCTCTGCAACTGTAGAAGATAAATATCTGGATCCTGATGGTTCATTTAATTTAAACAGAAGTGAACTAATTTGCTATTCACATAGAGAGTACAGAAAACTGGGACAGAAAATTGGAACCTTCGGTTACGCTGTGGAAAAGATAAAAAAATCTCCTAGACGAAAAAAATAATTTGACAATTCCTACTTTCTCAGTCTACATTTTAGCTCTATGAAAATAGAATACAAACCAAGAGAGTACAAAGAGCTTGTAGCTAAATTACTAAGCGAAAATTATGAAGTTAGTATAAAAGATGGAATCTCATCGACCTTTTTTAGTGCAGTTAGGGATATAAAAATCTTCTCTAATTTTGATGAGGTCTTTAAAAATTTTGTAACTGAATTTCCCTATTCTGACAAAATGAGCAGTGAGCAATTAAAATTTACTTTTAAAGTACTTCTTCAACAGCAACTTTCCAGCTACTGGTATGCTGGTTTTAAAACTTATAAAAATGCATTAGAGATTTATAATGATCAATCATTAATCTATTTGGATAAAAGCAAAATAAAGTTTAGATATTTAAAGGGTAATAGAAAAGATTGTAAAATAAGTATTATCAGAAAAATATTTCTAAGAGCAATTAATTCTCCATTAAAGTACTGTTCCGGCCTTAAATACCCATACAGTACAGAAGCAATGTACAATTTTCTAAACAGATTATGCCAGGATTTAAAGATCCCTTTAACTGTAACCTGTATTTTAAGAAGTCAGGAATTCCAGAATTCTTTAATTAAAAACGGAAAAATATCACCAAACGATTCATCCCATCTGTATGGTTATACCGTTGATATAGAGCAGAAGTGGTTAAGACAGAATAGATATAAAAGTTTTTTAAAAGTAACCAGACATTTACAGGATTTAGAGAATCGCGGGGAAATTAGTTTTATAGATTACGGACATTTATGGCATATTTGCCTATCTCCATCCATGATATCCTATTATTTAAAATAAATGCTTTAAAAAAGTAACATTTTTATCTATAATTTTGTTTAAATTGTAAATTAGGATAAAAAAATGAGAAATTCAAAAACATTACTCTTATTATCGACATTAATTTTGTTTTCCTGTGTAACTACAGAGAAAAGTCTCCCATCATGGGCCGAGGTTAAACCCGCAAATAATGATAAGGAGATATACTTCTCCTATGGTCCTGTAGACAGTAGGGAGAAGGCAAAAGCAGGTTTATATAAAGAGATTTCGGAATATTTCGGATTACAAGTATCATCAATAGATAAGTTTGTAAAAAATGTATCCTATATAAATGGAGAAACAACAGTAAATCAGAGTAAAGATAGCAGTGTTGATGTTAAATCCAGAGAAAAAGGTCTGGAATCTATTGAGATTAGGGAAGTATGGAGTGATGAATCTACAAACAGATGGTGTATTTTAGCTTCAATAGATACAGATTCAGAAAAACTAATAAAAAAACAGGTTCAACAGGATATAGAGAATGAAAGAGTTGAGAGTGTAATTAAAAGGGGCGAGGATTACTCTAAAGAAGCTGAACAACTCTATAAAAGTATTGATAAAAAAATAGCTGAAATTCAGAAAATTCAGCTAAAAATGGAAATGACACTTCAGAAAATAGCAGAAATGACAAATTATTCAGAAATAATTAACGAGAGCAAAGGGGCTATTGATTCAAGCTATCAGATTGATGAGATAAAGAAGGAGATAAACTCCCTGGCTACCGAGATTAAAGTTATTTATGGTAAAAGTGATCTGCTTAAGAATGATATAATAAATAATAAATTAAAATTAATTGAACTGGAGTTATTTATACAGGAGAGTTTTGCTCAATTAACTAAAGCAGAAGCGGCAACAGCTAATATAGAAATATTATCAGAAGAGATTTTAAATTTATCAGATGAATTTAACAAAATAAATATTAAAGCAGAAGTAGACCTTCAGAATAGTGAAGAGAGTCAGAAATCAGAACTAATAAGTAATATTCGATTTATCAGTTCCGGTGTTTCACAGATAAAGGAAAACAACAGTAAAATAGAGATCTTAAATAAAGATTGCGAAGAGTTACTAAGAAATGTTAAGCAGGTATCCTATAGTGAATCTCTCAATAATAGAGAACTTAGGGATAAATCCCTTGAATTGATTGAAATATTTGATAACAAGATTAGAGAGTCCAGAGAACTTCTAACCGGTAGTTTAAAACTTAAAAGTGATATGCAGATTAAATATGATCAGTCTGTTAAATCAAAATATATAAAACAGGAAGAGAAGAGTGATATAAAAAAAGATTTATCAGAAGTAGATTCTCCTATTACCTGGATTGAGATATTTAATGATAAGAATCTGGTTTTATATAATAATGCACAAAAAATTGTTAATGATATTCTGGTTGAGTTCTTGATAGATATAAGAGTAGAAGAGTTTGCACAGAAGATTTCTGAAAAGATTGATAGTGTGTTGGAAGTTACTGTAGGGGAATTTACTATAGAAGATAGTAATATAAGTTCATCTCTTTCAAACTATCTACGAGGTGTTTTTAATAGTAAGCTAATAGCTACTGGCAGAATAAGTTTAGTTGATTATAAAACAGTAACTGACTTTTTAGATAGTAAAAATGAAAATCCCAATGTAATTTACAAAGGTAGTACTGATGCATCTTCCCTGGTTGATAATGCACTTTATGGAACTTACTGGATAAATAACGGTAATATAGAGCTTAAAGTAAGTATTAATAATGTAAAAACAGGAAAGATTGTCTACTCCGGTTCTATTGATTTTCCTGAAAGATCAGTCCCTGCTAATATTGAAGTTAAACCCGGGAATTACGACAGAATTTTATCTATAGATACCAGTATTAAGGGAAAAGTTCAGAAAGATGGTTTTGAAATATGGCCTGATAGAGGAAATGGTTCAACCTATAGGGATGGTGAGAATATGATAATTAATCTGGTAACTCCGGTTACCGGATATGTAAAAATTTATCATATATCTGCAGATAATGAACTAACACTGGTTTTCCCAAATAAATTTGACCAGAATAACAAATTAGAGGCGGGAACATACTACAGGTTAGGGGATAGTTCATATCCATTTGCTTTTAATTTAGGTAAACCTTATGGGACAGAGAGCTTAAAGGCTGTTTTTTCTACCAATCAGTTTGAAGACCTAATGGGTGTAAATTACTCAACAGAGTTTGCAATATCCGGGGTTCGTGGGATAAATATAGAGAGAAAAATAAATAATGATATAAAACTAAATAGTTTAATAGCAAATAGTTATTACACAATAACAGAATAAATAGGAGAAAAATGATGAAAAAAGTTAATGTTTTTATTGCAGTAGTTTTATTAACTGCTTTATTTACTGGATGCATGACAACAGAAGCACCAAGAGTTGCAGGTGAGTTACCTAAAAACTGGTGGAAAATGGAAATTGATCAGCTGGAGAATTTATACAGATCCACAGCTGAAGGAAGGGAGACCAAGGTTAAACTCTTTATTGGAATATCTGATGAACCTACAAACTCTACAGAGTCAGATTCCTACGAAGATGCTACAATGAAAGTATCTGTTGAGATCTCTCAATATCTTGCTCAACTAGTTACCAATATTTCCCAATCAGTGAAATTTAACGATTATGTTAAACAGGTAGTAAATGACAGTTCTGTAAAAAAAGGGAGTACAGAAAGAATTTTAAATGAAGTTACTAATCAGGTAAACAGATTCTCAGCAATAATTTCCACAACCCAGTTCTCATCTATGAAAATAATAGGTAAACATGCTGAGAAGGTTAAAAATGAGGATTATTACAAAGGATGGGTATGTGTAAGTATGACTGATGATATTCTTGAACAAACAAGAAAACTTCAGGAAGAGGCTTTTAAAACACTTATTGAGTTAAATCCTGATTATAAACAGATAATTGCAGATATTAATACAGAAATAACAAAGAGTATAAAAGATAATATTACTGATAAAACAGATATTAAGTAGAATTGCGGGGTTAACATGAAGTATTGTAGAGTTTTATTTTCCTTAATAATTTTAACTGGTTGCAGTATTTTTAATAACCCTGTGGATTCAAGCTCTAGTTCTTTTCAGGGTTATATAACTACAAATAGTGTTAACTCTATGAATATTCACACCTATTCTATAATTTCAAAAACCATTTATGCTACAAATGTTTTAGGTGCAACTAAGTATCATGTTCAAGTGGCGTCTGACATGGATTTTACTTTAATTAAATATGAGAATGATAGTTTAACTAAGAATATTATTACTATTGATTATGATTTTGAACCTGCTAAATATTATATTAGAGTTCGGGCTTTTAAAGATAGTTGGGGTTCATGGTCTGGAAGTGTAATTTTTAACCTGGTAAAACTGGATGATGACTCTGTATCAATTCTTTACAGAGTCTTTGCTAATGTTACCGGAGGTACTTTTAATGAGTCAGACTCTAATGGGAACTCATTTTTACATTCAATTTCAGATTATAAAATCGGAAAGTATGAAGTTACCTTTGATTTATGGTACGAAGTCTATAGCTGGGGGAGAGTTAATGGATATAATTTTGAGAATCGTGGCAGAGAGGGGCATGATGGTTTTTCATCAGGATTTCCATCCTCGGATAGATATGAACCGGTAACTGATGTAAGCTGGAGAGATGCAATAGTTTGGTGTAATGCATATTCTGATATGGAAGGATTAGAACCTGTTTATAGGGATAGTAATGGTTTAAGGATTATGGACTCCAGATCCACAAATGGAACAGAGTGTGATAATGCAATTGTTTATTGGGATAATAACGGTTACAGACTACCTACCGAAGGGGAGTGGCAGTTTGCAGCCAGAGGTGGACAATTTAGTAAAAATTATATCTATTCCGGCAGTAATAATGCGGATGATGTTGCCTGGTACTTTCTAAATTCAAGTAAAACAAAAAATTGTGGGAGTAAAACACCAAACGAGCTGGATGTTTACGATATGTCAGGAAATGTGTATGAGTGGTGTTATGACTGGTATGGAGAGTATCCTGTTTCCGGAAATAACTACTCAGGAGTTTTATCATCATCTTATAAAGTAATGTTAGGAGGTGGATATAACAGCTCTGTTGAAAATACACAAATTAATAGGCGGGAGAAATACTTGCCAACATATAAAAATATTAATGCTGGTTTTAGGGTAGTAAAAAAATAGTGACACAAAATAGAGGGGTTATGAGTTTTAAAAAAGTTGTTTTAATAATTTTAATTTTATTCTGTTCAAATTTATACTCAATTGAGAGATTTGCACTGGTTATTGGAAATAGTAATTATGCTACAGCACCACTGGCTAATACAAAAAATGATGCTTTGGATGTTTCAGAAGGGTTTAAGAACCTGGGATACAAAGTTACCACTATAATCGATGGGAATAAACAGGTTATGGAAGAGGCTGTAGCAAAGGTTAGTAACAATCTGCCAAAGGATTCAATGGTCGTATTTTATTATGCAGGTCATGCAGCCCAGGTAGATAAGGTTAACTATTTAATACCTGTAAATGAGATAATAAATAATGAGAATGACTTAAAGTACAAGAGTGTTAATGTTGAATGGGTTATAGGGTCACTAAAGTCATCTTTAAGCAGAACTAATATTGTTATACTTGATTCCTGTAGAGATAATCCATTTAAAAACAGTACACGGGGTAGTGGTTCCAGAGGGCTCTCTGTTGTTAGTTCTCCACAAACATCAGGTACCGAAATAAAAAACAGTGCAATAATCTACGCAACTACAGATGGTAATACCGCAGATGATGGAGATGGAAGAAACAGCCCATTTACAGCTGCTTTTTTAAGAAATTTAAACAGAAGAGATGAAACTCTATTAGACGTTATGACCTATGTAACCCAGGATGTTTTTACCAGTACCGGAGGAAAACAGGAACCAACAATGACTAACGCATTAAAGGAAAAAGTCTACTTTTATCAGCCTGTAGAGACAACTATTCAAAGTGAAGCTTTAGGTTCCTTGTCAGTTAATAGTGAAGTTCCGGGGGATCTGTATATTAACAGCAAGCATATTGCTTTTATTGATATCGGTGAAATAAGAAAAATTGAAAGATTAAAACCCGGTATATATGAGCTTGAACTGGTTACAGATAGTTACAGTGAGTTTTTAACAGTAGAGGTTGAGGACAATAGAACAACACCTATAAGTTTTATAACACATTCAGTAAATGTTAATAATGAAGAGTTAAATGCTTTACTTATTCAGAAACAGGATTTGGAAAATTCCATGGATATTTTGACTAATGAAATTAGCCAGCTTGAAGAACAGAAAAAACTACACTTTAGTCTTAAAAGCGAAAGGGATTCCCGAAGTAAAACCGCTATAAATACAGGTTTTACCGGTCTTATATTCTATACAATTGCCGGCTTTAGCTCATATTACACCTATGATAGTTATCAGAAATATAGTAACGCAACCACAACCGATGAAGCATTGGCAACAAGAAATATGACTTTGGGCTTTGCTGCAGGTGCAGGTGCCTCAATTTTAATTGGAGTAGTTAATTCAATAATTTCAAATAACAGTTCCGAGAAAGTAAAGGATTATGATGCAAAAGAGAGGTATCTTACCAGTCAGATTAAATCTAAGAACACAGATTTGACTGCTATCGATCGTGAATATAAAAAAGTTATACAACAGATAAGAAGAATTGAATAAAATTAAGTAATTAAGGCAACTAGAAAAATTATTCCTATTCCTGTATTCTTAAATTATGAATTATAAACGTGTTTTTATGGTTGGAATTAAAGGTACAGGTATGGCTGCCCTTGCAGAGTTATTAACCAAGCAGGGAGTATATGTTACGGGTTCTGACATTCCTCAAAGATTCTTTACAGACGAAATGCTGGAGAGAGCAGGAATTAAATTTTATAATAATTTTGATGAAAATAATTTATCTGAAGATATAGAGGTTGTTATACACTCCTCTGCATATAGTGATAAAACAAATCCTGAGTTAATAAAAGCAAAAAAACTGGGACTACCAACAATGATTTACACAGAGGCTTTAGGTTACCTATCCTCCCTCTCTTTTTCTGTTGGAATATCCGGTATTCACGGTAAAACAACTACAACAGCTATAACAGGAACATTAATTAAGGAACTTGGTTTAAATGCATCAACCCTTGTAGGTTCCGGAGTACCAAGTTTTGGAGGATCTGCAATTGATGTTAATGGTTCCAAGTATTTTATAGCAGAGACTTGTGAGTACCAGAGACATTTTTTATCCTTTAAACCAGGTATTATACTCGTTACTTCAATAGAGATGGATCATCCGGACTATTTCAAGGATTTGGATGATATTTATGACTCATTTTTATCCTATATAAGTTTACTACCTAAATTCGGTGATCTGATCTACTGTGCAGATGATAAAGGGTGTTTAGAGTTGTGCAAAAGAGTAGCAGCCATAAGACCTGATATAAACTTAACAGGTTATGGCCAGAATGCCAGTGGAGAGTTTAAAGTTACTGATATAAACTGTTCTAATGGTTCCAACAGCTTTAAACTAGAGGGATTTAATAAGAGACTAACCCTAAAGGTTCCAGGTCTTCATACAGTACTTGATGCTGCAGGGAGTATTGCAATTGCATTTAATCTACTAAAAAGAGAGGGAAGAAATCCTGCTGATTATTTAGAACTTATAGAGAATGGTCTTTTAGCATTTAAAGGAACCAAAAGGCGAACTGAAATTGTGGGAGAGAAGGGAGGTATTCTTTTTATTGATGATTATGGACACCATCCTACAGCAATAGAGACAACCTTAAAGGGGTACAGGGAGTTTTATCCTGAGAGAAGAATAATAATAGATTTTATGTCCCATACTTATACCAGAACTTCAAAATTACTAACTGAATTTGCTTCTTCATTCTCAGATGCGGATATAGTTATACTGAATAAAATTTACTCCTCAGCAAGAGAGGAGTATAGTGGACAGGTTACAAGTGAAACACTTTTTGAAGAGACAAAAAAAAGGCACTCTAAAGTATACTACTGTCCTGAATATGAGGATGCTGTAAAGAAAGCACTTGAAATACTAAAACCCGGTGATATCTTTGTTACTATGGGTGCAGGAAATAATTGGCAGATAGGGGAATCCCTTCTTAAGGAGCTAAAATAGATGAGAAGTATGACGGGTTTTGGTACCAGTGAATTTTGCGATGAAAAGTTGAGGGTTACAATAGATTTAAAAGCCTATAACAATAAATATCTTGATATATCTTTAAATATGCCTACATGGTTAAATCCTATTGAGTCTAAAATTAGGGAAAAGGTTAAGGATAAAGGGATAACCAGGGGAAGGGTTGAGTTAAATATCAGAATAAAAGAGCTGATAGAAGATGTAACTGTTACTATTGATCATAACATGGTAAAGGAAGTCGTTCATGGTCTCCGGGAAGTAATTACAGTTTCAGATATTGATAATAAAATTACAGTCTCTGATATAATGAATTTTGAAGGTGTCGTTAAAACAGATAAAAAAAGAGACATTGATAAACTCTGGATTGTTATTGACGGGGAACTTGAAAATGTACTGAATCAGTTTTTAATAGAGAAAGATCGTGAAGGATCTCAACTTAAAGATGATATTTTTAAATCCCTGGATCTTATTCATGAATCCGCAAAAAAAGTTGAAAGTTTTGTTCCGGAGATCGAAGCAAGGATTAAAAACAGTTTTAAAGAGCGATTTTCTGAAGTTTTAGGACACGATATAGATGAAAACAGAATTTTAAGTGAACTTGGTGTTTTACTTGTTAAGTATGATATAAATGAAGAGATTGTAAGGCTTAATTCTCATATTGATAATTTTAAAAAAAGCAGCATAATAGTACCTTCCGGGAAAAAACTTGATTTTATCTCTCAGGAGATGAACAGAGAGATTAATACCATCGGCTCTAAAAGTCCAATTATAGAAATTAGCCAGTTGGTTATTGATATGAAAAACAGTCTTGAACAGATAAGGGAGCAGGCAAGAAATGTCGAGTAAAGAGATAAGAATAGCAATCTCAGGTAAAAGTGGCTGCGGAAATTCAACTGTATCCAAAATAATAAGTGAGAAACTGAATTGTAAAATGGTTAATTATACATTTCATAATATAGCAGAAGAACAAAATATGGATTTTAAAGAGTTCTGTTTAATGGCAGAAAAGGATCCAAAATGGGATTACTATGTTGATGAAAAACAGGTTGAAATGGCAATGGAAGGTTCCAGTGTTTTAGGTTCAAGATTGGCTATATGGATGTTAAAAGAGGCTAATCTAAAGGTTTTTTTAACAGCAAGTCCGGAGGTAAGAGCCGGTAGAATCCAAAAAAGAGAAGGTGGAGATCTTGCTACAATTATGGCAGAAACTGATGCCAGAGATAGCAGGGACTCAGCAAGGTATAAAAAGTTATATAATATAGATAACTCGGACTACGGTTTTTGTGATATAATTATCAATACCGATAAACTTGATCAATATCAGGTAGCCAGTATAATTTTAGCTGCTATATCTAAATAGGATTTACAATTATAGTAATTTCCTGTACTATTCATATACTTTTATAAAAGAGGTTAATAATGGACGAATCCAAAATGATCATTCCTATTGAGAATCTTGTAAATAATTCAGGTAATATTTATGAGTTAACAAATGCTGCAATTTCCAGATCCAGACAACTGTCAAAAACAGGTTCAAAAGAACTTGATGATAATTTAGGAAAAATTGTATCAGTATCTATAAAAGAGATTGTAACTGGAAAGGTTAAGTATAAATACGAAAGATAAAATTCCTGTAATACTGCTTTTTGGACCTACCGCGGTTGGAAAAACAGAATTACTACTAGATCTTTTTAAAGATATAGGGGAAGTCATAAATGCTGATTCAATGCAGGTCTACAAGGATCTTGATATTGGATCAGCAAAACCGACATTGGATTATGTCAAAAAAATACCCCATCACCTAATTTCTATAATTGATCCATCAAAGCAGTTCAGTGTCGCTGATTTTGTCAGTTTAGCTGATAAAGCTGTATCTGAAATATATAATAGGGGAAAGATTCCGGTAATTTCCGGAGGTACTGCATTCTATTTTAAAAATTTTATATATGGGTTGCCGGAACTACCAACAGTATGTCCGGAAATTAGAGATAAAGTACAGTTAATGTTAAAGGAAGATGGAATAAATGGTTTATATAGTCAGTTAAAGGAATTGGATTCCAGTGCTGCTATGGAAATTAATCCCGGTGATACCTACAGGGTAACCAGAGCCCTTGAAATATTTCTTCAGACCGGGCGTTCCATTCTAAGTTTCAAACTGCCTGAAATTCCAAGAGAAAAGTATAATTTTTTAATAATTGGATTGGAAAGAGAGAGAGAAGAGCTTTATAATAGAATAGATAAACGTGTAGATATTATGTTTAACGATGGCATGATAAATGAGTTTAAAGCTCTTTACAAAAGGGATATGTCTCCAGAATCTCCCGGGATGAGGGGTATTGGATATAGTGAATTTTTCCAGATGATGATTTCAGGCTGCTGGAATAGAGAAGATTTAAAAAATGAAATTAGACGTAATTCAAGGCGATATGCTAAACGTCAAATTACTTTTTTTAAATCTTTTAGCAACGTTCATTGGTTTAATCCAGAATGTAAAAAAGAATTAAAAGCATTAGTAGAAGAGTTTCTTTTTAAGAGCTCTTGACTATAGGTTAAATCATTTGCATAATGATTTAAGTTTTATAATAGTTCAAACTAGGGAGTATTTCAGTGCCTTGTGGTAAAAAGCGAAAGCGAAAAAAAATAGCTACTCATAAGAGAAAGAAAAAGCTAAGAAAAAACAGACATAAGCATAAATAGTCTTATGCCCAAAATCACTAAGACAGCTCGTTAATTAGAGCTGTCTATTTTTAATTAAAAAAAATCCCAGAATTAAGGAGAGTTCCTTGTCTGATTATCAGATACTATCTAAAATTGAGAAACCTGAAGACTTAAAAGGTTTAACTCATAAGGAACTTAGATTACTAACAAAAGAAATCCGAGAGTATATAATAGAACATGTAAGTAAAACAGGGGGACACCTGGCATCAAACTTAGGAATTGTTGAATTAACAGTTGCTCTACACAGAGTTTTTAATTCACCAAAGGACAAGTTTATATTTGATGTAGGTCATCAATGTTATACCCATAAAATACTAACTGGCAGAAAAGAGAGATTTTCAACAAACAGACAGCTTAACGGATTAAGCGGTTTTACAAGAAGGTATGAGAGTGAGCATGATTTTGTAGATGCAGGCCACGCTTCTACATCTATTTCATCTGCCCTGGGGATATTACTAGGTGAAGAGTTACAAGGTGAGTTTAACTATATTATTCCTGTAATAGGGGACGCGTCACTAACTGGCGGGATGGCCTATGAAGCTATGAATCATTTAGGGCATCTTAAAAAAAAGATGATAGTTATATTAAACGATAACAATATGTCTATCGATTCCAGCGTAGGAGCTATGTCTTCCAATTTAAGTAAACTTACTACTACAAAGAGTTATCAGAGATTTAAAAGATTTGCAGACTGGACTATGCTTCATATTCCATTTATTGGTAAAAGTTTCTATGCAGGTGTTATGCGTTGGAAGAAGTCTGTTAAAACATTTTTTTATAAATCAAATATTTTTACAGATCTCGGTATAAAATATATAGGTCCAATTGATGGTCATAATTTAAATGAGCTGGAGAGAGTCCTATCCAGGGTTAAACTTTTAGATGAACCTGTTCTTATTCATATAATAACAAAAAAAGGCAAAGGGTATGAATTTGCAGAGAAGGAACCGGGAAAGTACCATGGAGTAAAACCCTTTAATCCAGAGGATGGTATATTAAAGTCAGGGGATAATTCTGTAAATTATACAGATGCATTTTCTAGTGCAATAAATACTTTAGCTGAACGCAATAATAAAATAGTAGCTATTACTGCAGCAATGATGAGTGGAACTGGGTTAACATCTTTTTTTAACAAATACCCTTCCAGAAGTTTTGATGTTGGGATAACTGAAGAACATGCAGTTACTTTGGCTTCAGGTTTTGCAATATCCGGATTAATACCTGTTGTTGCAATTTATTCAACATTTATACAGCGGAGTATTGATCAGATTATTCATGATATTGCAATTCCGGGACTTCAGGTAATATTTGCTCTGGATAGGGCTGGAATAGTACCTGCTGATGGGGAAGCACATCAGGGACTGTTTGATATTGCTCTATTAAAATCTGTACCGGGAATTGTTATAATGGCACCTTCAGTTAAAAGTGAAATGGATCAAATGCTTAATTTTGCAATAAATTATAAGGGCCCTACAGTTATCAGATATCCAAAAGATTCGGTTTTACCTGAGAGGCCTGAATTTTCCAAACCAGTTGTATTAGGTGATGGTCTATTATTTAAGGAAAGGGATAGCAAAATACTAATTGTAACCTATGGGCAAATGCTACAGGAGGCATTTGATGCAAAAGAGATTCTACTTAAAAAAGATTTGGACGTAGATATCTATTCCATGCGATTTCTTACATTGTATAACAAGATGGATCTTGCATCAAAATTTAGTCAGTATAGTTTAATTATAGTAGTTGAAGATGGAATAATAAAGGGTGGTGTTGGTGAAGAACTTGGGCTACTGATAAATAGTACTTATCAGCTTTTATATATATTAGGTGTGGATAATAGCTTCCTTACCCATGGTACAAGGAAAGAGTTAAAAGAGCTTTGTCATACAGATAGTAAATCAATAGCTGAATTTATTATTGCCAGAACAGAAGAAGTAAATTATAAATCTATGGTAGAGAGGATTAATGCAAAGTGGTAGATGGCATTGAACAACAAATACCTTCCGATCAGACTATAGATAGTGTTTCCTCCCATTTAGAAGTTATGGGGAACCCTACAAGGCTTAAAATTATGTATTACTTATCAACAAATGAACTTGGTGTTTTAGAATTATCTGAGTTGTTAAATATGAGTATGCCTGCTATAAGCCATCACTTAAGAATTTTGAAGGATAAAAATATAGTAACCCGTCGTCATGAGGGTAAAAATGTATATTATAAAATGGAAGATCCCTGTCTAATTCAGGTTCTTGATTTGGCAAAAGTTCATATTGAAAATCATCATAGCTGAAACAGTTCATGCTGTCTTGGTATAAATTCATAATAATCTGTTTGCTCTTTATAGGATTTAAGTGATGAAAACAGCTTTTGCAGAGGATTTTCCTGTATAACAGGTTTAAATACAGATTTATCTACCAGGTTATCAATAAAAAGATCAGATGCATTTCTGAATTTATCCATTTCTGCAACAGTCTTAAATTCAAAATTATTATCAATTAAAATTTCGGTAATTTCCAGCATCACACTTATTAGTGTTTCAAAGGTTTTATTATTTATATATGTTTCAAACTCTTCAAAAAGTGCGTAACTAAAAAGATATTCCAGACTTTTTATAGGATTAAAATTCATTGTCCCCAATGCCATAAGTCTTGATGCCTCACTTATAGACATTGATTTAACAAGTGTTTGCTGTATAGTATCCAAGGGAATTTTTCCTTGTGAGAATTCAATAATTTTAACTATTGAACCATCAAGATTATCATCTTCACGGTTTTTTATTATATGTTTCATGAGTTCTTGATATTTTTGCAGATTAAAATTATTAAAAATCTCATATAAATCGTTTATAAAATACAGAAAGCTACCTCTACAAATCAACTGGTTTAAATAGTAACCAGCGAAGTATAAATAATTATGAAAAGTAATACAAGTAATCTGAGTTAAACAATTCCGTACTGTTTTTCGAATTCAACAGCCTCAGAAAAAGACAGAACTTTTTTTATTTGTGAACTATTTTCTTCGTTTATACTAAAAATTGGTCGTTCAGAGAGAACTGAATTTGATGTTGTTGTAATCTGCTGCATAATAGGATAGGTCTGTTTGTCTGAGTTATAGTTTATAGAACGGGCTATAGAACCATTTTCCATTTGAACATAACATCCTAGAGGGTATAGAGTTAATAAATTTACTAATTGTCTGATAATTTTATCATCGTAGGTTCTACCTATCTGTTTCATCATATTTAGTAAACTGTTGTGTGCATCTTTTCCTTTTCGGAAAGGTCTGTCAGATATCTGAGCATCAAATGAACAAGCTATGGCAATAATTTTTCCAAATTGAGAAATTTTCTGTCCAGGAAGTTTCTGGGGATATCCGGATGCATCTTCACGTTCATGGTGTTCAAGAACTCCCAGAAGAACATCTCTTGATACATTTAAAGTTTTTAGAATTCTAAAACTTAATATTGTGTGGGTAGATAAGGATTTTTTCTCTTCTTCTGTCTGTGCTCCTGACCCGTTATAAAGTCTTTCAGGAAGTTTTAACAGTCCAATCTCATGGAAAAGACAGGAAATTCCAAGTTCAACTAGTTTATGCTGAGGAAATTTCATTTTTTCACCAATAGCAATTGATAGAATAGTTGTTTTTGTTGAATGAGTAACATTATAGTTATGATCGTAGGCCGGTAAGCTGGCTAGTCTTAAAATATATGTAGGATTAGTTTTAATCTCTTTTATTATCTCTTTTATTTTATCGCTTACTACATTCAGGTTTAACTTTTCATTATTTTTAAAATCTCTAAAAATAGTATTAACATAATCAAGGCACTTTTTATAGAACTTTTCAGCATTCTCTTTACCTTTCTGTTCTTCAACACCTGCAGTTATTGATGATGTAAGTGAAGGTGTTGCAACTCTGTCCTCTTCTGCAATTTCCTGTAGTTCATTATGCGAGTAAATGTGTGTAATATTCCATCTTTTAAGATTATCTGCAATATCCTGTGTGTATTGTAAATCTACAGGTAATAGTAGAAAATTTTTATCAAGATAAAGATCAACATTGTAGTAGTAGTTAACTTTTAGTTGATTAACAGGTGTTTTTATCACTTAATACATTTCTCCCTAACTTTTTTACGGAATATTATTATAATAACTTTAATATATATTTGCACATTTTCATAACTTTTTATAGTATAGATCAGTAAATAATTTTTGAAGGGAGAATTATGTATAATATTACAAAGTCAAATAAGCTTAAAAGTGTCTGTTATGACATTAGAGGTCCAATTTACGACGAAGCTAAACGTCTTGAAGAGGATGGTTACAGGTTAATAAAGTTAAATATTGGAAATCCCGCCCCCTTTGGCTTTGAAACTCCTGAGGAGATAAGTAGAGATATTATACGAAATTTTTCTGAAGCCGATGGATATACAACTTCTAATGGACTTTTTTCTGCTAGAAAAGCTGTTATGCATGAGTGTCAGAAAAAAAATATTAGGGATGTCGATGTAGAGGATATATTTATTGGTAATGGTGTAAGTGAATTAATTGGTATTTCTATGCAGGCACTTTTGAATGATGGTGATGAAATTTTAATCCCTATGCCAGACTATCCTTTATGGACAGCTTCAGCAACTCTAGCTGGTGGAAAGGCTATTCACTATATGTGTAATGAGGATGATAACTGGTATCCGGATCTTGATGACATAGAATCAAAAATCACAAAAACCACTAAGGCTATAGTTATTATAAATCCTAACAATCCTACAGGTAGTCTATACCCTGTTGAAATACTTCAACAAATTGTAGAACTTGCAAGAAAACACTCTCTAATCATTTTTTCAGATGAAATCTATGATAAAATTCTATATGAAGGTGAACATACTTCTATTGCAAGTCTTGCTGATGATATATTTTTTGTTACATTTAATGGTATGTCAAAATCCTATAGAGCTGCGGGTTACAGAGCAGGCTGGATGATATTGTCAGGTAATAAGGCAATTGCAAAAGACTATATTGAGGGAATAACTATGCTCTCTAACATGAGACTTTGCGCAAATGTTCCTGGACAGTTAGGAATACAGACTGCCCTTGGAGGATTCCAGTCAATTTATGAACTTACTAAAAAAGGCGGCAGACTTTATGAACAGTTAAACTACTGCTATGAGAGATTGATAAAGATTCCTGGTGTTACATGTACAAAACCTAAAGGAGCACTATACTGCTTCCCAAAAATTGATACAAAAATGTATGCAATAAATGATGACTGTGAATTTATAAAAGATCTTTTAATACAGACTAAAGTTCTACTAGTACAGGGTTCCGGATTTAATGTAAAAACACCTGATCACTTCCGGATCATTTTTTTAGCAGATATAAAGATTTTGAAAGAGGCTTTGGATAGAATCGAGGGATATCTTGAAAAAAGAAGATTAAGAGTTCAAAAATTACAAGAGATTACAGCATCTTGTTAGAATCTTAAATTTTTTTATATAATAGATTTTTATACAATAAACAAGGATGAGGTACACTATGAGTGTTAGAGTTCGTTACGCACCATCTCCTACCGGGTTACAACATATTGGTTCGGTAAGAACAGCGTTATTTAACTATTTTTTTGCAAAAGCCAACGGTGGTAAATTTATTCTAAGAGTTGAAGATACAGATCAGACAAGATCTACAGAGGGTGCTTTAGAGGATCTTTATGCAACTTTAGAGTGGCTTGGTATTGATTATGATGAGGGTCCGGTTAAAGGTGGAGAATATGGCCCATATATTCAATCCGAGAGAACTGAGATTTACAGAGAGTATGCTCAGAAATTAATTGATGCAGGGAAAGCCTACTATTGTTATTGTACTGAAGAACGATTAAATGAGTTGAGAGAGTATCAACAAGCAAATAAACTTGATCCAGGTTACGATAGAAAATGTCAGACTATCTCTGAAGAGGAGAAGCAGAGTCTAATCTCTCAGGGGGTTAAACCGGTTCTAAGGTTAAAAGTTCCAACTGAGGGAAAAACAACAATTGAAGATATGGTTTTAGGAACTATAACAAGAAGAAACAGAGATGTTATGGTCGATCCGATTTTAATGAAGGCTGATGGATTCCCTACTTATCACTTTGCTAATGTAATAGATGATCATTTAATGGAAATTACACATATTTTAAGAGCACAGGAGTGGATACCGTCAGCTCCGGTACATGTTATGTTATATGAAGCATTTGGGTGGGAGCATCCAATCTATGCTCATTTGCCAAATGTTAATGGAAAAGATGGAAAAAAACTTTCTAAAAGACATGGCTCAACTTCTTTGGTTCAGTTCAGAGAGGGAGGTTATATTCCTGAAGGTTTAATAAACTATGTAACTCTTGTGGGGTGGTCTTATGATGATAAAAGAGAGTTTTTTACGAAAGAGGATTTTGAACAACTCTTTACTCTTGATAAAATCAGTAAATCACCAGGGATTTTTGACTACAAGAAACTTGACTGGTTTAATGGGCAGTACTTAAGAAAGCTTGAGGATTCAAGACTTGAGGAGTTATTGATTCCGGTATTAGAGAGGGCTAATGTTGTTTCAAATCCTATAACAGATGAGGAGAGAGACATATTCATTAAAGCAATGCCTATCTTTAGAGAGCGTCTAACTCTTACAACAGATATTGTTGACTGTATAAATTTTCTATTTAATGATATTAAGGATTATAATCTTGATGAACTGATTCCAAAGAAAATGGAAAAAGCAGATGTTTTTAAGGTTTTAGAAGCTACTATTCCTCTATTGGAAAATGTAGAAAATCACTCTGTTGAAGAGAACGAAGAGATTTTTAAAGCAAAATGTGATGAACTCGGGTTTAAAGTTAGCCAAATGTTTATGCCTTTAAGAGTTGCAGTAACAGGGACTAAAACTTCTCCACCACTTTTTGAATCTATATTACTTTTAGGTAAAGATAAGGCAGTTGAAAGAGTAAAAAACTGTCTTGAAATATTAAAATAAAATTTTCCCTGCCATAAAGGAGGATAATATGGCTAAAAATAAAAAAATCAATGCTAATAATATGACTGATGAATCCGGTGTTTCAATGGAAAAACTGGTATCTCTTTGTAAAAGAAGAGGTTTTGTATATCCATCTTCCGAAATTTATGGAGGTCTCTCTGCTACCTGGGATTACGGTCCCCTAGGAGTTGAATTAAAGAAGAATATTCAGGAAATATGGTGGAAAGAGATGACCAGAAACCATGATAATATTGTTGGTCTTGATGCAGCAATTATGATGCACCCAACTACTTGGGAGGCATCTGGGCATGTTGCTAACTTTTCAGATCCTTTAGTTGATTGTAAAAAATGCAAAATGAGATACAGAGAGGATAAATTAGAACAACACTACATTGATAACAAAGAGTGTCCTGAGTGTGGTGGTGAGTTAACTGAACCAAGAAACTTTAATCTTATGTTTTCTACGCAAATGGGAGCAGTTGAAGACTCATCTTTAAAAGTATATCTTCGACCAGAAACTGCTCAGGGTATATTTGTAAACTTTAAGAATGTTGTTGATACATCCCGTGTTAAAATACCTTTTGGTATTGCCCAGGTAGGTAAAGCTTTTAGGAATGAGATTACTACAAAAAACTTTATTTTCAGAACCTGTGAATTTGAACAGATGGAGATGCAGTTTTTTGTAAAACCTGGTACAGACGACAAATGGTTTGAATACTGGATGGAAGCTAGAAAGGCATATTATACAGAGAAACTAGGTGTAAGAGCAGATCATCTTCAATTTCATAGACATGGTGAAGATCAGTTAGCTTTTTATGCAAAGGATGCCTTTGATATAGAGTATAAATTTCCATTTGGATGGGAAGAGTTAGAGGGTATTCACTCAAGAACAGATTATGATTTAAGTCAGCATTCTAAATTCTGTGGTAAAGAGATAAATTACATGGATCCTGAAACCAATGAGTGGTATATCCCTTATGTTATCGAGACTTCAGCTGGTTTAACAAGATCTGTACTTATTGCACTTTCCGATGCCTATGAAGAGGAGACCATTGGTGAAGACAAAGACGGAAAACCTGATGTAAGAACAGTTTTACACTTTCATCCAAATGTAGCTCCAGTTAAGGTTGCTGTATTACCTCTTGTTAAAAAAGATGGTATTGATTCATTGGCGAAAGAGATCGAGAAAGAGTTACGAGAGGATTATAACACTTTCTATGATCAATCAGGTGCTATTGGAAAGCGTTATAGAAGAATGGATGAGATCGGAACCCCTTACTGTATAACAGTAGATTATGATTCATTAAAAGATGGTTCAGTTACTTTGAGATTCCGGGATTCTATGGAGCAGGTAAGAGTTAACAGAACTGATCTTGTTGCAAGAATTAAGCAGGAGATGAAGAACTACAAAAGGGTTGAGAAATAGTAATGGCAACAAATGAAGTAATTAAAGTTTTAAAAGAGAGAGGGTTTTTTAGTCAATGTACTGATGAAGCTGGATTAATGGAAAAACTTAAATCTCCAACAAGGTTTTATGCAGGTTTTGATCCAACAGGACCATCACTTCATTGTGGTCATCTTGTTCCGGTTTTTGCAATGGCACATATGCAGAAGGCTGGACATTTACCAGTTGTCCTAGTAGGTGGAGGTACTGCAAGAATTGGGGATCCTTCCGGAAAAACAGAGATGCGGCAAATGCTTACCATTGACCAGATTAAATCCAATGTTGAAGAATTTAAAAAGCAGTTAAGTAATTTTATAGATTTCGAACAGGGTGGGGCTATGATAGTTGATAATGCTGATTGGCTTGCACCTTTGAATTATATAGAATTTTTACGTGATATAGGTAGACATTTCTCGGTTAACAGAATGCTTACATTTGAAGCTTATAAAAAACGTATGGAGACAGGCTTAAGTTTTATTGAGTTTAATTATCAACTTTTGCAATCCTACGACTTTCTGGAATTAAACAGAAAACATGATTGTGCACTTCAGATAGGTGGTGACGATCAGTGGGGTAATATAGTTTCAGGGATGGAATTAATACGAAGAGTAGAGAGAAAAGAGTCCTATGGTTTAACTTTTAATCTTGTTGCCAGATCAGATGGCAAGAAAATGGGTAAAACTGAGAAAGGAGCTGTATTCCTTAATAAAGAGATGACTTCAGTTTATGATCTTTTCCAATATTGGAGAAATGTAGATGACGCAGATGTTGGAAAGTTCCTTAAATTATTTACATTCCTTCCAATAGAGGAGTGTGATAGGCTTGGTGCCCTGGAAGGAGCTGAGATTAATGCCGCAAAAGAGATTTTAGCTTACGAATTTACAAAAATTATTCATGGAAAAGAAGAGGCTGATCGGGCTAGAGAGGCAGCAAAGGCAGCATTTACAGCCGGTGGTTCTGCAGATAAATCCGGAATGCCGTCTAAAGAGTACACTTTTGATCAGTTATCCGAAGGGATAAATATTGTTGATCTTTTTACCGAAACTGAACTCTGTTCATCCAAAAGTGAATCAAGAAGACTTGTAACACAGAATGGTGCAGCAGTTAATGATGAAAAAATTAATGATCCTAATACAGTAATTAATTCATCATATATAACAGAAGATAAAGATATTATTCTTAAAGCCGGTAAGAAAAGATTTTTTAGAATTATTGTTATTTAAAAGGTGAGGTTTTTACCTCATCTTTTTTGTTACTCTTAAATTAAATATAACATCTGCACCCTCAAAAGTTATTGGGTCTTCTTCAATATATGCCTGAAAAACAAAATCACCAATCTGTTTTTTTATACCAACTAAGAGAGTAGTTTGTGGAAGAGTAAACAGTCTTTGGTATCCTATACCATATAAATTTTTATAGTGAAAAGTCTCTATTGGCGAAGTGTTTAGCCTAAACTGAGTAATTATTGAAGTACTATTTCCAATATTTAAAGTTAAATAGTAGAGTGATTGATACATAATATATGTCGAATATCTTTCACTTTTGTCCGGTACAAACAGAATATCCATAGGTAATACAAATCCTTGTTGATTCCCAAAGCTTATTGTTTTACTGATATTGAATTCTCCTAAAAATTGAAATCCTGTATCAAAAAAATTTGTTCCGGTTAATTTCTTTAATGCTCCAGTAGGTAATTTTAATGCTGCAAGAATGGATAAATTTATATTATCGCTTTTATAGAAATTATACAAAAACGTTAAATCAGTATCTCCAGAGTAGTGAGAGTTACTGTATAAATGTGTATCAGTCCCATATCTATTATCGATGTCAACAATTACACTATCTCTTTTATATAGTTCTCTATTGGCATTTGGTAAGTGAAATAAATAATGAAACTCTTCTATAATTGTGTCAAGAAAGCCTCCATAATAAAAAAAGTATCTAAAATCTACACCTATTAAGATATTATTATTAATTTTGTAAGAAAGATTTGATTCAATAACTGAGCTTTCATAATCCAGAGCAATATTTTCTGTTGTATAATTGACAAATTCATTTATTAAGTAATATTGGAGTGATAAAGATATACTATCATCATTGTCAATTGTAGGTGAATAACCTGGGAAACTGTAATTAAAAAGGTGGGGAAGATAAAGATTTTTTCCATATAAAGGACCTGAAATATTTAATGAAAAAAGTTGAGTAAATGAATATAAAAAATATATTAAAACAATTTTTATTTTCATACATATTAAATTATAAGATAAAATTAAGGATAATGTAAAAAAGTTTGTTGTGAAATAATTTACAGCGTAAAATTTCGCTTATATTTAAAATAGTCTGAATTAAATACGATTTGTAGTGTATTTTATTTATCATTTTTATTAAAATATCTTTCTACTTTTGACATAATTATTTATTATTACTAAATATATTATTAAGCAGGTATTAATGAGTAGTAAAAACATTCTTCTCTCAAGAAAGGAGAAGGAAATTGGTCAATCAAAGTATATAAAGTATACATTTATTAACGGACTAAGTTACAGTTTCTTGGCTGAAACTATAATATATCTTTTAGCATTAAAATTCGGAGCTAATAATATTCAGCTGGGGTATATATCATCTGCTGTTTATTTGACGGGACTCGTTGTTATTTTTGTTCCTTCAATCTTTCCTGATATAAAAATAGTTAAACTATTTTTCATTGCTTGGCTTTTAAGAGGAGTTTTTAGCCTATTCTACGGTTTTTCAATTTTTTTACCTAATAACCTAGCCTTATATCTGATTATTGCTGTTTATACTATCTACTGTATATTACGAAATATAGCTTACCCACTTAATCATGTTATTCAAGGTGCTATTACAAAACCATCTGAAAGAGGAGCTTATTCTGCTAAAGTTATTATATTTTTATATCTTTCAATGGTTTTATCAAGATTTATAAGTTTCTCGGCACTAACTTTTTCAAAATTCAATGAACTGTATACTATTCTTGGATTAATTTTTCTTGGAATAATCTTAAACACATTTGCATCAATTACAATTACTAAAGTGCCATTAAAAGAGAGTATAAAAAAAAGCAGTGTAAAAAACACTCTTATTTCTTTTAAATCTCTTTTAAGTAAAAAACAGTCAATCATATTAATTGTTCTATATTGCTGTGGAATGTCACTTTTTGTGCTTTTTAATTTTACAATTCCATTTCTTAAAAAAGAGTTAAATTTTCAATCAAATATAATTTTTATTTATACAACAATAAACTTTTTGGGAGTCATATTAGGCAGTAAAATAATTAAACCTTTTCTTGATCGTTTTGGAAGTAGACCTCTACTTTTTATTGTAAATATAGCGCTGATTATTATTTCAATTATCTGGGCAGGTGCTACAGGCGAATTTTATAAACCTCTATTTTTTATTATTGGTTTTATATCAATGTTTTTTATTGGATTAATACGTTTGTTGCTGGATAGATTAATAATAAATTCAGTACCTCCTGAAGATAAAGTAAATTTTACTTCGGTTATGGCTGTAATATTTTCAATTTTTTCACTGTTTATTGGATTATTTGGTGGATTTTTAGCAGATCTAACCAATGATATGGGGATTTCAGTTCCCAATGAATACTCCTTAACTTTTGTAGTTATGGCTTTTTTCTGTATAGTAAATATTCTATTAACAAATTTTATTAAGGAGGAGAATAGTTTATCTCTTAATCAATTAGTTAAGTCTTTGTTTAATAAAAAACAGATTAAGACTATAAGAAATCTGGATAGATTAAATTCCACTAATAATAAGTTACTAAAAAGTCAAATCCTTATAGAAATAGAGTCGGATGATACTCAACTGGCTACAGAAGAGATAAAAAAAAGATTTAATCTTGCTACACTGAAGGATAAAGAGATGGTAATCCGCTCCCTTTTTTCAAATCCAAGACCTGAGTTAGAGGAAAATTTGATTAAGGAAGCACTTGATCGACAGTCCTGGTGGCGACAGAGTGCAATTTTTGCTCTTGGAGCCTACAATTCTGAACAATCAATGAAAACATTAAGAAAAATATTTAAAGAAAAATATCCATATATTAGATCAATAGCTGCAAAATCATTAGCTAGGATTGGAGATTTCTCATGTCATGAAGAGATAAATATCTTATTACAATCAGAAACTCTGGATGTTAGAACATATATAAATCTGGTAATTGCAATTAGCCTTATTGAACATGATGGTGCTTATTGGAAAACTATATTTAGACTTATTAAAGATTCAGGAAGTTACAGATTCACCCAAAGTCTGCTAGTAATTGGGAGTACAAGACTAAAGTTTTACCCTCCACTTGAAAATTTCTTTTATGATTTAAATATAAATGAGAAAAATGGATTTGAATCTATTATGGAAGAACTTGTTGATTTGGATTTGACTGATGAAGAATTTGGATTTATTGAAGATTTGATTTCTAATCTTGATTACCAGGGTATTTGGTTGTGGTGCAGAACAAGATGTAAATTATATAAATTGTTAAATCCTTTTGAGAATCTTAGAAAAGAAATTTTATCTTACAAGAAAAGAAACATCGATTCAAATTTAGCTCTAGCAGGTCTTTTTTTTACAATTAGATTGGAAATTTTACACAAAGACTATATTATTAATACAAAATCAACTTACAGACCGGAATAAAATATTAAGAGGTTTATATGAAAAGAGTTTGGCACAAAATTTCACTGTTAACTATTGGTATTACTTTTGTTATATCATCAATAATGGGTTTTATACTTTATTACTCAACAAAAACTCTAAAAAGTAACTCTTTAATTTTAATGAAAGATATATTAAGTGATGGATTTGACAGAAGTATTACTTGGGAAGTTCAGACTATAAAATCTATCGTTAATTCTATTGATGAGATGGAAAAATCAGGATTAATTACTAAGGATATAGCTAATCAAGTTGCAGAAAATGTTGTTAGAAATGCAAGATTTGGTGATAGTGGTTATTTCTGGGCTGATAAATCAGATGGAACAAATGTAATTTTATTGGGAAAAGATAGTGAAGGTAGTAACAGATACAATCTACAGGATCTTAAAGGAAATTATTTTATACAGGATATAATCAAAAACGGTAAACAAATAAATGGGGGATTTACTGATTACTGGTTTCCAAAAGCGGGTAGCGATGAACCTCTCCCAAAACGTGGTTATTCACTCTATATTGATAATCGTGACTGGGTTGTTGGAACTGGTAATTATATTGATGATATAGATGTACAGATTAATGAGCATAGCATTGAATTAAGCAAAAAAATGCTCAAAATTGAAGTTTTTAGTAGAATACTGATCATTGTAATGTTTATTGCTGTTGGTATTATATCAATGATAATCGGTATTGCTCTATCAAAACCTATAGTTAACACCTCAAATGCTCTGGAAAGTATCTCTGAAGAGGGTGGAGATTTAACTAAACAACTTGAAATTAAAACTGTTGATGAAATGGGAACATTAGCAAAGTCCTTTAATAAATTTTTATTTAAACTTCGAGATATTGTTTTTAATATAAAATCATCTATGAATTCTACAAAAGTTAGTAGTCAAAAACTTGTAGATACTTCGGTGGATACATCAACATCTGTAACTGAGATAAGTGCAAACTCTGCTGCTATTGAGAAACAGGCAAAAATATTAAATTCAAAGGTTGATGAATCAATTAATGCCGTTTCAAATATTGTCTCTAATTTGGTTATTCTTGATGATCAAGTAGATAATCAGGCTTCAGCAGTTGAACAATCAAGTGCTGCTATTGTCCAAATGGTTGCCTCAATAAATAGTGTCGCTAACAAATCAGCTCAGAAAATCGGTTTGGTTCATAATATGTTAGATATTACACGTAGAGGGAAAATTGAATTAGAAGGAACCAGGAATAGAGTTAGTGATCTTAATAACAGTGTTAATGAGATCTTGAAAGTTACTGGTATGATAAATGATATCTCTAGTCAATCAAGTCTTCTGTCAATGAATGCTTCAATTGAAGCTGCTCATGCAGGGGATGCAGGGAAAGGCTTTGCTGTTGTTGCTGGTGAAATACGTAAACTTGCTGAGTCTGCTGCGAAATATGCTAATTCGATTAACATTACTTTAATGGAAAATATTAAATCTATTGAAAACTTAAAGGATTCAGTTAATTCTTCACTTCTTATTTTTAACGACGTAGAAACTAGTGCTATTGATACAGAGAGTGCTTTTTCGGAAATCACTAATGCTATGTCAGAATTATCTGCCGGTACTGAAGAAATAAATCGGGCAATTTCTTCTTTACAGGATATATCTTCCTTGGTTTCAAAAAGTACAAATAATATGAGTGATAATGTTGATGAAATAAAAAGTTCATCAGATTCTTTAAAAGATATATCCCTGGTGGTTGTAAGTGCAATAAGTGAAATAAACCAGGGGTTATCTCATATAACTGAGGCAATGGTTGGTTTGAATGAGTCTGTTAATAATATTTCCAATGATATTAATGTAATTGATAAACAATTAAATATTTTCAAGATTTAGTAGTCTATATTGCTATCAAAATCTTGATCATCTATATCAAAATCATCGTAATCTTCATATTCATCATCAAGGTCATTGTCATTTTCCATCTCATCATCGAAGGTATCATCTATATCATCCAGATCTTCTGCCCAGTCTGTTTCTCCTCCATCAAAACCTTCAAATGTATCATTTGAGTCATCAATTTCATTCTCCCAGGTGTCGCTTTCATTTGGGTTATCTAATGAATTTTCAATTTCAATACTTCCATATATATCCATATCTTCATCAAAGTCATTCTCATTCTCAAAATCTAAGTCATCATCATTAAAATCTGGATTTTCGTTATTATCAAAATCTAAATCATCATTATCATCTTCAATGTCATTTTTGCTATTTCCCGGGTTACTTGAATCTACACCATCATCGTCATTACCATGACCGTTGTTTCCATCGTCATCATCTTCAAGATTATTCTTTCCATTGCCTGGGTTACTTGAATCAATACCATCTTCGTCATTTCCATGACCGTTATTTCCATCATCGGTATCATCATCTTCAGGATTATTTTTTCCATTACCTGGGTTACTTGAATCTATACCACTATCATCATTTCCATGACCGTTGTTTCCATCATCGGTATCATCATCTTCAAGATTATTTTTTCCATTACCTGGGTTACTAGAATCTATTCCATCTTCGTCATTTCCATGCCCGTTATTTCCATCATCGGTATCATCATCCTCAAGATTATTCTTTCCATTGCCTGGGTTACTTGAATCTACACCATCATCGTCATTACCATGACCGTTGTTTCCATCGTCAGAATCATTATCCTCAAGATTATTCTTTCCATTGCCTGGGTTACTTGAATCTACACCATCATCGTCATTACCATGACCGTTGTTTCCATCGTCAGTATCATCATCTTCAAGATTATTCTTTCCATTGCCTGGGTTACTTGAATCTACACCATCATCGTCATTACCATGACCGTTGTTTCCATCGTCAGTATCATCATCTTCAAGATTATTTTTTCCATTCCCAGAGTTACTTGAATCTATACCACTATCATCATTCCCATGACCGTTGTTTTCATCGTCAGTATCATCATCTTCAAGATTATTTTTTCCACTGCCTGGGTTACTTGAATCTATACCACCATCGTCATTTCCATGACCGTTGTTTCCATCGTCAGAATCCTCTTCCTCAAGATTATTCTTTCCATTTCCTGGATTACTTGAATCTACACCATCATCGTCATTACCATGACCGTTATTTCCATCATCAGTATCAGTTAGATTTTCGTCTTCTGTAGTTTCGTCTTCTGTAGTTTCGTCTTCTGTAGTTTCGTCTTCTGTAGTTTCGTCTTCTGTAGTTTCGTCTTCTGTAGTTTCGTCTTCTGTAGTTTCTTCTTCTGTAGTTTCTTCTTCTGTAGTTTCTTCTTCTGTAGTTTCTTCTTCTGTAGTTTCTTCTTCAGTTTCTTCTTCAGTTTCTTCTTCAGTTTCTTCTTCAGTTTCTTCTTCAGTTTCTTCTTCAGTTTCTTCTTCAGTTTCTTCTTCAGTTTCTTCTTCAGTTTCTTCTTCAGTTTCTTCTTCAG
>QKAW01000043.1 GCA_003247135.1 Spirochaetales bacterium
TGAAAAAGATTTATGTAGTCTCAACCCGAAGTGGTTTTAGAATGGCAAATGTAGGAGTCTGGTTAAACGATGGGGGAGTCTTTGGTGGTTTTGCAACCCCTGGGGATGAGAAATCCTACCATATAAGAAGAGTTTTAGTAAAAAATAACCCTAATGAAGATGATAATAAATATGTAAACAGCTCCTTTGAAATGTTTAACACCGTAATTACAGAGTTAAACATAACCTATAACATTGCTAGTAACTTAATCCCAAATACCGGGGAACCATTATATATAAAATCTATTGGTATAAAAGGGAACTATTCCGGGACAGAGCTACCATTAGCAGATGAAGATAAGGATATAATAATATTACCACCTTTAGACCCATACTGTGATGAAGTTCCACTAACAGGTTCAATAGACAGCGATGCATCTAATATTTTCAGAAACAAGGGTAAAGGTTTCAAGTTTTATGCAGCCAGAGAAAAAAATAATATTTTGCTTGCAACTTTTACACTAAAAAGTAATATTGAGTATAAGAAATGGGAGAGTCCCTACGAAGTTTCTTACAACAGTGAGATATTTAACAGTGATGGATCAGCAAAGGATGGTTACAGCTTAAGGGTTGAATCAAATACCCTGACTTTTGTTAACACAGATGGTTTACAGGTAAAGTCATTCTCTGTTAGACCTATAGATGATAACATAAAACCTGGAGACGATATAAAACTAATGTTTGGTTTAGCTATAAACGATACAGTTACCAATATCCCACAAAACAGTGATATATTATCATTATATGATAAAAAAATGTTATGGAGAGCTAACCTGTACATTGAAGAAAGCAATGACTGGAATGATAATAACCCATGGAATGCACCACCAAAAACACTCTCTGGAGATAACAAAGGGATAGCAACAACAGTTACCGGGCACTACAGTGAGTTTGGTTTTGTTAAAGCTGATGGAACAACAAGTGACACTACAGAAGATAAGTGGTATGGGGTTAATGAGTGGAATGTGACTTATAATGGAACAACAAGGTTATCGAATACTATAGAGCCAAGAGAAACTGATTATTTAAATACATTACTAAATTCAAATGGTGCAGGTAATGGAAAACAGGTAGTAAAAATAAACAGTTATACATACCATGATAAAATTTCAAGCCCAAGTAATGGAGAAACAGGAGTTGTTTCTTATTCTTATGGTTGTTCAGATAGTCCTTTTGAATTTAATGATGAACTACTACAACAAAAAGAGTATATGAGTGAGACCTATAGTGACAGTGGGACAAAGTTAAGTACATTACAAAACCAAAATGTCCCACTATGGTCAGAAACAAAATCCCCACAAAAACCATGGAAACCATCAGAAAATAATGGATACTTAAGACCTTCTGATATTTTCCAAAATTTAAGTAATAGTGAGGATTATCAAGTTAATCAGAATTCAACAATAGGTGCAGCAACAAAATTTCCATTTATGCCAGGGTATGCCTTATGGTATTATTGGGAAAATGGTAATACTGTCCCACCTAACTGGGTAAATGCAATATCTTCAGGAGTTGACTGCATAGGGTTAGTTACTCGTAGTACATCATATACAGGAAGTAGTTATAATAGTGTATTTAGAAGTAGAAACCAGGATGTAAAAAATTATCAAGATTGGTATATTGGTGTTCAATACCCATATTACGAACTTGTTCCAGCAAAACCACATGCAATTGTTATTTCGGATAAGATTACTGATAAAAAAAATAAAGATAATTTTGATAAGATAATTTTAAACAAAATTAAACCGGGAGATTTGATGTATTTGGAAGTTAGTGCTACGGATAAATCAGGTTGGCATATAGCGATGGTACAGGATGTTACTTATTCTGAGTATATGAGTTTAGAGAGTATTAAACTTATTGAAAGTAGTTGGTATGATAAAGTAGGGCAAACATATACAAAAGCAAAAGTTGTAAGTTTAAATAGGACTTTATTAAAATATAAAGATGAAAACTGGGTTGTTGTTAGATTAAAATAGAGAGGATAAAAATGAGAAAAATATTTATATTATTAATACTTATTATTTCAATAAATAACATATTTGGAATTGAATACAATACGTATGATATGGAAGTAGAGCATGTATTCAAAGCATCTCATCTTGGCGTAGATTCAGTAGATGATTTGGCTATAAATAAACATCCTGGTGGAGAAGATGCATCCGGGCCTGCAATTTTTTTTAAAAATGAGAATCTAATAGTATCAGATCAAACAAGAATGAATATGCGAACAATTATTCTTAATAAAGATTATAGTTTTAAAAAAATAGTTGTAAATAGTTTTTTTAGAGCGAATATTGTTCATTATGATAACGTAATTATTGGAATGAGATTCCATGAGACTGTAAATATTTTTGATCAAAACTTTGTTCAAAAATCTTGGTTATCTTATGACAACATATCTTTTTTTAATGGATACAAAGATCTTTACTACAAAGATAACACTCTATTCATAACAGACAATAGCTATAAGTTATGGGGAATAAGAAATCCAAGCCTTGATATTAATGAGAACAAGAAAAACATAATGACTGAAGAAGAAATAATAGAAGAAATTAACTCTGGTAAATATAAAGGTTTAACAATTGATTCTGAAAAAAGATTGTTTTTAGATGGGGAGTTGCAGACTATACAGTATATGAAATATATACTGCAATTTCAAAATAAAAAAGATATTGCAGGGACTATAAAAAAATTCAATTACAATTATGAAACTTTAGCAAAATTTAGCATGGACACCTATCTTGGAAAAGATCATGATGAAAATTGTTACTGGAGCTCTAGCAGAACAATAATGGTTTTTAATAAAAATGGTAAGTTACTTAATTTATTCAGATTTGATGAAGATAAATCCAACACCTACCCAGCAGTCTCCCCATCAGGAGATATCTACTTTATGGGCTACGGAACAGATAACGTAACTTTGTACAAAATTAAAAGACAGTGGTAAAAATAATAAAAGCGAAGCTTTAACCTTGCGTAAAGGATATGTCGGATGGCAAAGCCAAACACACGAAGTGTGGTCGAAGCAGAGCGTAGTCCTTAATAGCCTGACCCCGTAAGGGGTTACGCCCATAATCAAAGAATAGAGACCTCCCAAGTTAAAGAGGGCTCTATTTCTATTAATGAAAATGCACTATTAAGTTCCCAGATAGATGGAGAGGTGCAAATAGCTGTTGATTGTACTATTGAAAAAATAGATTTAAAAGTTTGGGCAATATCTAAAAATGGCAAAGAATTTAACATTACTACTAAGGTGAGACCAAATTTCTTTGTAAATGAAGAAGAATTCTACAAAGAACTCTTTCCTGTTACATACTTAACAGATTACAAGAAAAATATAATATTCTTTTTGTCGACTTTCTTTACAGAGGAGATAAAAGATAACACCGGCAAAGTTACAGGAATTAAAGAGACTTTGGATAGAGATTCATTCCTTAATACTGCATGTGAAATCTATCCGAATATTTCACCGGAGAATATTCCTAAAATATCTGATGTAATTAAAAGTAGCAACTTTGAAACTCTTTACTCCAAACTAAAGAAAACCAAAGACCTGTTTAAAGTTTCCTTTACATCTCACTTTTTACTAAAACTTGATACTGTTGAAAACAGAGACAATTCAAAGAGTGTGAAAAATACTAAACTCCCATACCTTGATATTAACTCCAAATCCTTTGACACTATTTATGGTAATAAAAATCCATATATATCAATCTATTTAAAATATATCTTTGAAGAGGAGTCCAAACCTTTACTATCCTATATTATT
>QKAW01000038.1 GCA_003247135.1 Spirochaetales bacterium
TAATTATAAAAAATAAAGGAACAGATTCTGCCATTTTATACATTTAAAAGTTATGAAAAAAAATTTAATAAGAGGATTTTTATTATTGTGCACACTTCTTTGGAGTGTTAGCTGTCAAAGTGGTTGTTTTAAAAGAAATGAAGACCAGATCAACACCTTTTATTCTTATAATGGGGATGACATCTGGTATTCTGACGAAGGAGTGGGGGATACTTTCATATTTATACACGGCTTTGCATCTGCATCATACACATGGAGATATCTTGCAAATTACTATAAAGAGAGCTCCAGGGTTATCTGTATTGATTTACAGGGTTTTGGAAATTCCGCTAAGCCTGAAGAGAGTAACTACACATTAGAAATACAGGCTGATTTAGTCAGGAAATTTATTATAGATAAAGAGTTAACAAATGTAACTCTGGTTGGTCACTCCTTTGGTGGTAGTGTAGCATTGTCATCATATATTTTTGCAGATGAACTTTCAAAAAATCGAATAACCAGAATGATTCTAATTGATCCTGCTGCTTATAATCAGCCACTTCCATATTTCATCTCAATGCTAAGGGTTCCTGTCGTAAATCAAGCAACTTTGGAACTTGTTCCTACAGAGATCAACTCAGAGGTTGTTCTAAAGGAGTTACTATATAATGATGATTTGATTACTCAAGAGATGGTTGATACATACTCCTACTATTTAAGGGGAAATCAAGCACAAAATGCTTTAAAAAAGTGTGCAATGAATATGATTCCATCAAATATAGAAGAGATAACTAGCAGATATTCAACAATAGATCTTCCTACCTTAATTATTTGGGGCGAAATGGATTCAGTTATTCCCATCTCATATGGGGAGTCCCTGGATAAAGCATTATTAAATTCCCAACTTATTAATATTAAAAATTGTGGACATATGCCTCAGGAGGAGAAACCAATTGAGACAATTAATGCTATAAACAAATTCCTTGCATATTTTAGTTAGTATTACCTTTTTTTGTTGATCTGAGAATATTTTCATGTTAATCTTTTATTAGTTTCTATCGGAAACTAATATGGGTGTATTAATGATTAATAAAAGCATAGTAAAAAAAAATATTCTTATCATATTATTTATGGTTATTGTATGGAGCTGTAGCAGTAAAACAGTGGCAGACTCTACAGATGAGCTGGATATTACCAAGGCACATTATATCCTTTCAAAAATGACAATTGATGATAAGGTAGGTCAGATGACTCAGGTGGCAAGGGATTATTTAGAGTCATATGAAGATATTAAAACATATAGACTAGGTTCAATACTCTCTGGTGGTGGGTCTGCCCCACCAAACAACAGTGTTAAAGGCTGGAGAGAAATGACATCCAAAATGCAGGATTATGCTTTATCAACTCCACTTGGTATTCCATTACTGTATGGCAGTGATGCTGTTCATGGACACGGAAATCTAAGAAATGCTGTAATTTTTCCCCATCATATCGGCTTGGGAGCTGCAAATAATGAAAAACTAGTAGAGGAAATTGCTAAAATAACTGCATTGGAGTGTGCAGCAACAGGTGTCAACTGGAACTTTAATCCATGCATAACCGTCCCACAGGATATTCGATGGGGTAGAACCTATGAAGGATTCTCCTCTAACCCGGAAATAGTCTCCAGACTGGGAGTTGCAGAAGTAAAGGGGTTACAGTATAACTGGAATTCAAATATCTCGGTACTGGCATGTCTTAAGCATTTTGTTGCAGATGGAGGAACAAATAAGGGTATCGATAGAGGAAATTCAATTATAAGTGATAAAGAGTTGGAAGAGATTCATTTATATCCATATTACGAAGGAATTAAAGCTAATGCAGGTTCCGTTATGGCTTCTTTTTCAAAAATTAACAGTGTCCCTATGCACCAAAATGAATCATTATTAACAGGAAGATTAAAGAATGATATGAATTTTCAGGGTTTACTGGTTTCAGATTGGGCTGCATTAACTCTTCTTCCTGGAAGCAGCAAGGATCAGATAGCCGCTGCAATAAATGCCGGAATAGACATGGTTATGGTTCCTGACAAATATAAAGAGTTTATTAACAACTTGAAAGAGCTAGTTAAAGAGGGGCGCATCCCGGAGAAAAGAATTAATGATGCAGTTCTAAGAATATTAACAACAAAGATAAAAATGGGACTTTTTGAAAATCCAAAAGCAGATCCCGAATTGGAATCCCTAGTTGGTAGCGATAGTAGTCGGGAAGTTGCAAGAGAAGCAGTTGCTCAATCCCTGGTAATTTTGAAGAATGACAAAGTTTTACCAATGTATGTTGGGCAGAGAGTCTTAATTGTTGGTGAGTTTGCCAACGATCTAGGTGCTCAGTGTGGTGGCTGGACAACAACATGGCAGGGTAAATTAGGAAATAACAATAATACTGGGGTTACTATTCTAAAAGCTGTTAATGAGGCATTAGGAAAGCAGAATGTTGTCTATTTAAAAGATTCCAGAATGTTAAATAAAACTGATCTCTCGGAATTTGATCTAATTATTTATGTAACAGGTGAGGAACCCTACGCTGAGATGAATGGTGATAATCCTTATCCTTCATTAAGCAGGGTAGATATGAAAATAATTGATACTTTAGATAAAAGTGGAAAAAAGACCCTTCTATTATTAATTAGTGGAAGACCTCTTCTTTTAGATGGTGCAGAAGAGAAAGTTGATGCAATAGTGGCTAGCTGGCTTCCCGGGACAGAAGCCATGGGAATTACAGATGTGCTAATGGGGTGGAAAGAGGCTAAAGGTCGTTTACCATACTCCTGGCCTGCTGACTCCAAGGGATTTGTTCAGGGATTAACATCGGATAAGTACCTTTACCCAATAGGTTATGGATTATCATTGTAATTGTCTAATAAAATCCAGGGTTGAATCTATCAAACTCTTTATGTAATATAAAAATATTCAGGAGAGTATTGTGGTCATTATCTATTTAATTCTTAGTCTTGCAGCTTCATTGGTGGGTGCTATAAGTGGTATCGGTGGAGGTATAATAATAAAGCCGGTTTTAGACAGTCTTGGAAGCTTTAGTGTTTCAACCATCAGTTTTTTGTCTGGTTGTACTGTTCTATCTATGTCAGCAGTAACTCTTATTCGTAGCAGGAAATCAGAAGTGGTGTTAGACAGAACCGTCTCAACACTTCTGGCAACTGGTGGAATTATTGGTGGAATTATAGGGAAGAAACTGTTTGATATTGTAAAAAACAGCTTTGAAAATGATGCTATAATAGGTAGTACTCAATCGATACTTTTAATAATTATGACTCTTGGGGTATTAATCTTTACAATAAAAAAGGATCAAATAAAACCACGACATAAAGAGGGTAAAATTATTACTTTATTTACCGGATTAATGCTTGGTTCTATAGCTGCATTTTTAGGGATTGGTGGAGGGCCAATAAATCTGGCAATATTGTATTTCTTTTTCTCAATGGATTCCAAAACTGCAGCACTAAGCTCAATTTATGTTATTTTCTTATCACAATTAACCAGTCTGATATTTACTTTTACTAGTGGAAATGTTCCTGCTTTTGATTATAAGGTTTTAATACTAATGATATGTGGTGGAATAATTGGGGGAATTACAGGTTCCCATGTAAGCAAGAAGCTCTCTCATAAAGGTGTAGACAAACTTTTTATCGGAGTTTTGACAGTAATTATAATGATATGCTTTTACAATCTTATAAAATGGATAGTCTAGCAGATTTACTAATTACTCGGTTTTAAATAGAGTATAGGGATTTTATTTTGTTGACATTTGCCTAATAAGTCCATAGATTTTAATACTATAGGTTTAGCTGAGGTAATAATGAATATTAATAAAAAACTTTTCTATATTTTTGGTGGAGTAGCAACACTAATATTTTTTAGTGTCGGTTTTTTTGTCTATATTTTTTCAAGATATACAGTTCAAACTATGCAGGAACGAAATATGGAAGCTGCATCGATTTCACTGACCAGGGATATAAATACAGTAGTAGAAAGTACATTAATAAACAATCTGAAAACATCAACTGAAAAAACATATCAGATAATTGAATTATATTATAATAACTATTTAAATGGCAAACTGACTCAGGAAGAGATGAATGAGCAGATTAGAGGTTTAATTCTGGATAAAACCTATGGTAGAGTTGGTGAAACAGGCTATTTTGCTGTAGTAAAAAAAGATGGGTTACTTTTAATTCATCCTAAGTCTGAGGGTGTAAATGTTTCAAACACATCATTTTGGCCTCAGGTTACAGAAATAATCGAGAGTAAATTCCACGAGGGTTACCTGGAGTACAATTGGAAAAATCCGGATGAAACCAGGGAAAGAATTAAAGTTGGATACATAAAATATTTTGAGCCACTTGATTTGGTTATTTGGGCATCTGCATATAAATCTGAATTCTCATCATTAATTGATAAAAAAGATTTTAGAGATGACATTATCTCTGCTGGAAGCATTTTTAATAGTTATGGATTTGTATTAGATTCCAGTGGAAAGTTAATAATTCATCCGGAACAAGAGAACAACTCTTTAATAGAGTATGAATTTATTCAGAATATAATTGAAAGTAAAAGTGGATTTGTTAAGTATAAATGGTTAAATACCGGAGAGAGAAAAGAGTTCAGTAAGATAGCTTATTACGGGTATATAGAGGCAATGGACTGGTATGTAGTTATTAGTGCCAGATATACTGAGCTACTTAGACCTTTAACTCCATTATCTATATTAATTGGTGCAGGCCTTGTCGTTGCAGTTACAATTTTCTTAATCTTATCAAATTTTATAGGTAAATTAATATCAAGAAAGATATGGAAATTCCATTCAATATTCAAGGATGCAGAAGCTGGAAATTTGACTCTGGTTTACGAAACAGAAGAGAAAAAATCAAACCAGGATGAGATCGATGAAATGGGTTTTGTTTTTAACGGTTTTATAGGGGATTACAGACGAGTATTACTGAATCTCAGGGAAATAACTGATAGAGTTTTAAATCTGATGCAATCATTATCCTCGTCTTCCCAGGAAACATCAGCAACATCCAGCCAGCAGTCTGCAGCAGTTAAAGAGATTGTAAGTACAATGGAGGATGTTGACTCTCTGACAAAATCTATTGAGAAGAAAATTATTGAGATAACCAAGATTTCTGATAATACCCAGGAAACAGTTAAAGAGGGCTTTTCAATTGTTAAAAAAAGCATAAAGAAGATGGAAGAGATAAATCTTGCAAATAAGACAACAATTGACGGTATAAAATTATTAAGTGAAAGAATCGACAATATCTGGGATATTGTTAATATGATAAATGGTATAGCTGATCAGACAAAGATTATCGCCTTTAATGCTGAATTGGAGGCATCTGCTGCCGGGGAAGCCGGAAAGAATTTTCAGATAGTTGCAACTGAGATTAGAAGGCTGGCAGATAGTACTGTACATTCAACAGATCAGATTAAAGAGAAAATTTCTGAAATACAGAAATCATCAGACCGTTTAATTTTAACATCTGAGGATGGGACTGAGAAGATTAAAGATGGAAATCTCTTAACAGAAGGTATAAACAATATGTTTGAAAACATATTAAACAGTGCAGAAATATCTACTGACTCTACAAAAAATATTTCAAAATCAATTGCCCAACAGGTTGTAACCTTTGAACAGACATTAACAGCAATTAAACAAATTTCCAGTGGTGTTGATAATATTGCTGATGCAGCTAAAGAGACAGCTAGCGTATCGGATAATCTATTTGAGGTTAGCGAATCAATCGAGAGCATTTTATTAACATACAAACTTGAAAAAGATGATCAAGAGAATTTTCAGGATGAATCCGGAGAAGAAAATAAACTATGAAGCTTGTAGATAATGATGAAATAATAAAATCCCTTGAGAATAATCTGACACCGGAACTCTCTGGAATAGAAAGTGAGAAAATTTTAAAATTTGTAATTTTTAAAATTGATAATAAGACATACGCCCTTCCCGGTGAGATTGTCCAGGAAATAGTTCTGGATATGCCTATTTATTACCTCCCCTTTGTACCTAAATATATTAGAGGTCTTGTTAACAGACACGGAAACCCCTACGCTGTAGTTGATATAAAAGTTCTTTTTGAAAAAGAGGAACTTGATGGTAACAGGTTTATAATTATTAGAGATTTAAATGAGAAAATATGTCTAATAATAAGTGAGATTACAAAAATCGTTAATATTAAAGAGAGTCAGGTAAGCAGAATAACATCTGAAAATGAAATAAGTGACTTTTTTCTTGATAGTATTGATCTTGATGATCAGGAAGTCCCTGTATTAAATATATACCAGATACTAAAGAAGATAAGTAATGATATTAGCTAATGATTTTTTATATATATACTATAAAGAGCAGAATATTGTTATAAACAGGAGCCAGTTTTCAGGTAGTATAAGTCTAATTGGGGAGAAAAAACTGGCAAATAAATACTCATATTTTGTTAGTTCAGTAACTTATAATGAGAAGAATATTATTGTTTTTGATCTGGATAACTACTTTTCTGATAACTATAGAACAGAGTCAGTAAATGATACTAAATTAGCCATAATTTCGAGAATAGATATACTTGAAAAATCTGCAATCGATAAACTATACAGAGACTGTTTTACTTATAATAGTAACCTGGCAACAGATTATATAGCATTTTCATTAACAAGTAATTCAGAAATAAAAAATAGTCCAGTAATGAAATTCAGACTTTTATCCCAGACTTTAAACAGCCATTTAAGATCTAAAGGGTTACTGGCTACATCCTTTATTGAAAGTAGAATCGAGTATTTTATCGATCTAAATCATCTTCTGTCTTACAATTTACTGAATGAGGTGATTGTATGAATATTGTTATTGCAAGTAACTCTTTAATTTTAAGAAATATTTTAACAGATATTCTAAAAGATGGAGGGCACAATGTTTTAGGCTCTACCTCTAGTGGGAAAAAGGTTCTGGAATTTACAAATGAGTTTAATGTAGATATCATAATACTGGGGGAGAACTTATCAGAGTGCAGGGAAGATGAAGTTATAAAAAGAATTGGTTCAGAAATACCCATAATCGTATTAGGAACAAGAAAAGATTTAATCGAAATTGGAGCTAAAGCTGTAATAGATAAACCGGAAATGGAGCAGATTCATGATAGTGAATTTGTACTTGGCTTTCTTGACTTGATTCAGAGAAGTTACAGAAGCCCAGGCTCTATCACCCGACGTTTTGTACATAAAAAGAGAGTAAAGCATATAGTTATAGGTTCATCTACTGGAGGACCAAATGCTTTAAAAGAAATATTAAGTGCCCTGCCTGAAAATTTCCCAGTCCCTATTTCAATCGTTCAACATCTTGAAGAGGGCCATGAAGAGGGGCTTGCATCCTGGCTAAAAAATAATTGTAAGCTGAATGTAAGACTTGCTGTAAATAATGACAATCCCCTTCCTGGAGAGGTAATTCTCGGGATTCAGAATAAACATTTAACAGTAGAAAGTGGTAGATTTCATCTCTCTGATGGAGAAAAAATAAATTTTCAGAAACCGGCTATAGATCTTCAATTCTCAACAGCAGCAAAATACTTTGGGGATAATCTGATTGGTGTGTTACTAACAGGAATGGGTTCAGATGGTGCTAAGGGCTGCCTTGAAATTATTAATAATGGAGGATTTACCATCGTTCAGGATGAAGAGACCTCTGCAGTTTACGGTATGCCAAAAGCAGCAGTAGAGTTAGGTGCTGCGTCCATTGTTTTGCCACTGGATAAAATTGCCGGATATATTCTCTCTACAGTTAAGGTTAATGAAAATGATTAGCCCAGAAGATTTTAAAACTATAGCCCAAGCAGTTAAGAATAGGACAAAAATTGAGATAATTGATTCTAATGTAAACTCAGTTAAAAGATATGTAAAAAAACAGCTGTCTGATTCTCTTAGCTTTGATGAGTATTTGGATATTATTAATTGTGATGAGAATGAATTTAACAAGTTATTACAGGTTGTTACAATAAATGAAACCTATTTTTTTAGAGAAGAGAAATATTTTACTCTTCTGGATAAGATGATCTTACCAGATTTAAAAGAGCGTGGTATAAATCCTTTTTTGTGGAGTGCTGCTACATCAACCGGGGAGGAAGCCATTTCCTTGGCCCTGCTTTATAATAAGCATTACTCGGAAAGTTTTAAAAAACACCCGGTAATTGCCACAGATATAGATGTTCTGTCAATGGATAGGTTAAGGGTTAATAGATATGGAAAAAACTCTTTCAGAAATGACGGTGCGATATTTCATGATCTGATTTATCAGAATTCTACAATTAATGATAATTGCTGTACAATAAACAGTAACATTATGAAATTAATAGAACATAAAAGGATAAATCTTATTACAGATAGCTATAATGAAAAATTACTAATTAAACCTTCGGTTATTCTTTTATGCAATGTTTTAATCTATATGGATAGTGAACTTAGAGAAATTATTATAGATAAGGCGGCAAAAATTTTGGATTATGGAGGATATTTAATAGTTTCCAGTGCTAACACCGCCTTTATAAACCATCCTTTACTTGAATTGGTACAGAGGGACAACAGTTTTTATTTTAAAAAAATAGCGAGAGAAGATGATGATAAATGAAGAATTAAAAATTGAAGTTACTAAATATATTGAAAGTATAGAAGAAAATATTAATAAATCAGAGATAGAGGATATAAGCTTAAAAGAGATACAAAATACATATACTTCAATTATTGGGATAGTCAATATTGGTGGGTATACAGTTGTAGGCGATACAATTTTACAATTGATAACAGTTTTTGATGGAATAATGTCAGAAAGGTATGAGTTTACATCGGAACACTTAACTCTAATGCTAATAACAAATGAGTATATAAAAGAGATGCTTGAAAAAACACCGGATGAATTAAAGTTTTTCTCCACTGAAAATATAAATAAAGCATTTCAAGATATAGCATCAGAACTGACAGTAGATATAAAAGATATTTATATAAAGGATATAATTAGAAATAAGATAAAGAAAAGAGTTAATAATGAGATAATATTTAATGATTCTGAGGATGTAAAGATTCCAATAAGCAGAATTGATAAAATGATTACAGGGATAAATGACTTAATTCTTAATCAGTATCAACTAAAAACAAAATTAAGTGAGATAAACAGATTAAAAGAGATAATAAGAACTGTACAGGATTCAGGTTTTACTCCGGAAGTAGAAAGAGCATTAAGGAATTTTGGAACAATAGAAACAGAGATTGATAACCAACTACTTAAGTTTGAAGGAACAGCTTTAAAGCTACAGGATGAAGTTTTATCCATGAGAATGCTTCCACTATCTTTAATAAAAGACCAGTTAGAAGTGTTAATTTCCAATGAAGCAAAAAGAAACAATAAAAATGTAAGAGCCTTTATAGATATGGAAAACATATTAATTGATAAAATTATTCTTCAGTCTATCGAACACCCTATTTATAATTTAATAAAAAACAGTATTGAACATGGAATAGAAAGCTCGGGAACAATTTATATAAAATGCAGTTATGACAAGGGTAAAATAAATTTGATTGTTGGAGATGATGGTCAAGGGGTAGATTATTCTCGTATTCGGAAGAAAGTAATGGAGTTATTTCCATTTGAAAAGAGTAAAATTTCAGAGCTTGAAGATAAAGAACTGAATGAATATCTATTTTTGGAAGGTGTAACTCTAGTCGATGGGGATAGTGCCAGGGGTTTTGGATTGGCAGAAGTACACACAAGAATAAATCAGATAAAAGGAAAATTAATATTTACAAGTAGCAGTAATGGTGTCGAAGTAAATATTACTGTACCAAAATCCCTTACTACAATCTTTGGCTATTATATTAGATGTGCTGGAGAGAAGTTATTTGTACCTTCATCATTTATTAATGAGATAATTACAGCAAAAAGATCGGATGTTATAGATCTTGTATCAAAACAGGCTATAAAACTTAGAAATGATGTTATTCCAATCTACCCTCTATCGGGAATTCTTGATGACAGAACCTCTATAGAGAGGGAGAAAATGTTTATTTTAATAATAAAAATTTATGGAGAGTCTATAGGTATAATAGTTGATGAAATTCTATACCATGCTTCAGCCATATTTAAAAGGCTTCCCGGATGTATAGAAAATATGAAGGAGTTACAAGGGGTTGTCTTTGATGAAGAGTTTAAAGTAATTAATATTTTATATATACCTATAATTGTAAACAGATTAAAAGCAATAAGAAATATAGAATTTAAAGAGCGATACTCCCAGGAAAAAGAGAAATATAAAAAAATACTTGTTGTGGATGATAGTTCTGTAAATAGAGAAATTATTGAAAAAATACTAATAAGAGAGAATTTCAGAGTTTCAACTGCATGTAATGGGATTGAAGCATTGGAGAAAATCAGGGAAGACTCTTATCAGTTGATTATTACCGATTCTTATATGCCAAGAATGGATGGAAAAACCTTTGTTGAAAACCTGCGAAAGGAAGCAGAGTATAAAAAAACACCTGTAATTGCAATTCTTTCCGGTGAAGGTGAGTCTGGTGGTTTTAAATCAGAAAATGGCATAGTTTCTTTTATCAGAGCCCAGTTTAACAGGGATCAATTTGTAAAAAATATTAAAGAACTTTTAGGTGTAACTTACTAATGAGAAGGGTTTTGGTTGTAGATAGTTCTGGTTCTCTTAATGGTAAATTAACAAAAAATGAGGAGTATTCAACAGAATGTTTAAGTAGCTGTTCTACAACAGATCTGTATAACAGTAATTATGACTTAATCATTTTAGTAATAAACAGGAATGAGACACATCTGGTACAAACCGGGAGACTTTTAAAAGAGAGGTCACTGCTGGTTGTTTTAACTATTAAAGACCAGTTTAAAAAGTATCTGTTCCAAAATTTAAATATAGATTGTATTTATATTGATGAATTTAACAATGAATTAGTACAAGCTAAAATAAAGCCGATGGAGTCTATAAATCAGAACTTTATTGAGTGTATTCAATCAAATATAATGAATTTCAATAAAAAGAGATCAATTATTGAGAGTTGTTATATCCAGGCTGCATTAAATATTGATACTATTGAAAAGAGCATAAGTTATCTCTTTAATGCCATATCCCTAATTTCCAAAAATGATATTATTGTTATTATGCTAAAGGTAGCCAGGGAGACAAGGGTTTATAGCCATATAACTCCAAGAGTTCATAAAAAGAACTACGATAATTTTCTGAAATTTTGTTACCACAGTCATTATGAGAATATTTCAGTTTCCAATTTAGAAAATAGTGAAGGAAATATTGTAAATATTAGTAATAATCCGGATTTTTATACTTCCATTCTTGATAAAAGGGAGATTAGCTCCTATTTCTTCTCTCCTTTAAATAATAGTGAAGGCGAGGTTATAGGAACAATACATTTGGGGAATTATATCAATAACTATTTTAATAATGATATTATACGTGGAAATTTACTGGAAAATTTCTATTTAATCGGATCAATAATAGATGCAAACATTAAATATAACTCAGTAATACGGGATAACAGAGAAGTAAGATATATATTCTCTAAATTTGTACCTGACAGAGTTATTGACAAGCATCTGGAATTAGGCAGATTAGAAAAGGGTGGGGAACTTAAAAAAGTTGCTATTCTATTTACTGATATTAGGGCATTTACTGCAATTTCAGAAAAAAATAGTGCAGATGCTGTTGTCTCTTTTTTAAATAACTATTTTAACATAATGGTTGGCTGCATTAAATCTAATGGTGGAGTTATTGATAAATTTATTGGGGATGCTATAGTGGCAATTTTTGGAGCACCTGATGAAGTTGATAATCCCTCACAAAGTGCAATAAATGCAGCAAAAAGTATTATTTCATCATTAAGTAAGGTCTGCCTTGATGGATTAATACTTCCTGAATCAGGTTTTAACATGGGGATTGGAATACACGTAGGTGAATCTATTGTTGGAAATATTGGTTCTGACAAGAAAATGTCATACACATCAATTGGAGATGTTGTAACTCTGGCTGAAGAGCTTGAAAGTTTAACAAAAAAATACGATAGAACTCTGCTGTTTAGCAGAGATGTTGCAAAAAGTATCACAGATGAGTCTGTTCTGTTAGGTAATAAAAATATAGGAGAAATGGATCTGGGAATCTACGGATTAAAATGAAAAAGAATATTTTGTGTTTTGAAACATCTAATTATATAAAAGACGCTATAAAATCAGAATTATCTGAAGAATGTTTTAATCTCCATTTTTTCTCAAGTGGATTAGAGGGGCTTGAGAAGCTCTATTCAATTCAGCCATCTATTATAATAATGAATCCGGTGCTAGGGGATATTAATGGTGTTGATATACTGCATTTTTTAAAGTCAAATAGTGTTTTTTCAAAAATACCTGTAATTCTCTATTCTACTATAACGGATCAGATTGCAGAGCTTTTTTTTGATCAGGCAGATATTCTTTTATATAAAGACAGCTGTTTTACTTTAGAACTTGCAAAAATTGTAAATAATCTTGAATTGGAAAATTGTATTATCACCGGCATTGCTCTTTCTGTTATAGAGATAGCCATGGAGATTGAAAATATCTCCTTCTATAATCAGGTAAAAACCAATATGTTAGGTGAAATACTTTTTATAGCAATGGAGATTACAAATTATAATTTGTTGCAGATAGAGATTGAAAATTTTTATGATGAACATTTTAACTCTAAGGAAAATATTTCAGATTCTTTTGAGTTAAATCTGTATCATTATTTTGAGAAGATAAGTAATTTTTTACTGGAACGTGCCAGGGAGTATCAGAATAATATTATTCTTGGTAAAAACCTTAACAATCTGTTTGAGAATTTCCTGCCTAAAAAGGTAATTTCTGACCTTATAAAAAAAGAGGATATTTCCAGTCTTATGACAGGTGAGAACAGGGAGATTGCAGTTCTTTTTAGTCATATAAAGGATTTTTCTGTTATTGAGAATAGTAATAGTGTTACCAGTGTTGTAGATTTTCTTAATTATCATTTTACTGGAATATCCAATGGAATAAGAAATTTTGGTGGAGAGATAAATAAATTCATTGGCGATGCTGTGTTTGCCATGTTTGGTGCTCCGGAAAGTTATGATGATAATGAGACAAGAGCCTGTGATGCTGCAATAGATATGTTGAAATTTATTAGTGAGTCAAAAAATTATTCCTTGAGGTTTGGAGATAATGGATATAGGATAGGTATTGGTATTCATATAGGGAAGGCAATAATTGGAAACATTGGCTCTAAAGATAACTTTGATTTTACAGCAATAGGGGATACTATAAATTTAGCTGCCAGACTTGAATCTCTATGTAAGTATTATGACAGGGATATACTTGTCTCAAGTGAGATAAAAGATGGATGTTATTTAAAAAAATATAATGGTAAATTTAGAGAGATCGATACAGTTCTGGTAAAAGGGAAGAATGAACCTACAACAATATTTTCACTGGAAGATACATCTCTATATCCTGATTGCTTTCTGGATAATTATAATAAAGGGCTAATGATGTTTAAACTTGGAAACTGGATTATTGCCAAAGAGTACTTTATAAAGTGTGATACTATTTTTAAAGGTGATAGAGTCTTATCCATATATCTGGATCGGTGCAGTCGCTTTATTTCTGATCCTCCAGCAGAGTGGATTGGTGCAATAACTCTTGATTTTAAATAAAAAAAGGATAAAAGATGACAGACAGGAAATTTACAATACAAGATGAAAAAGTAATTAAAACAAAAATTTTTATTGCAATATATACAACAATGTTCTTAACACTGATTGTAAGTGAATACTTAAATGTTTTTTTTAATACCAAGATGGATGCACTTGGTATATCCTATTTAGGTAGGGTTAGGTATGCATTTAAACCTACAGTTATGGCTTTGTATCTTCTATTTTCTACTATTGTATTCTTTAGGGTAAAAAGTTATCTGAAACCTCTTTTTAATTATTTAAATTTTGGCAAGGAGTATACTTTAGCCAGAAAATCAGCAGTTAGAATTCCCTGGTTTATAATATATTTCCAGATAATAGTCTGGTCATTAGGGACACTTCTCTACTACATATTAAAAGGATGGAATCCGGAGAGTGGAATACCCTTTTACTTTGGTCTTATGAGTAAGCTGGCAACAGGTATTATTACTGCCCTATACCTAGTTTTCATAATAAATATAATTCTGCAGGAGCCTAAGCAGATGTTAAATATGACAAAGATTAATAAGGGTGAGAATGATCAGTTTTCCAGATATAAGGATTATTTTGCAAATTTTGGTAGTGTCTTTTATCTTATTGTTAATTTATCCTATGTAGCCTTTTATTATGCCAGCAGAGGGATAATATTCACCAAGGGTACTTTCTTGTCACACTTTCTGCCTGCATCTCTTATTTTATTCTCTATTGGAATAATACCAATATTTCTAGGAAAGAAAGAGTACTATTTTCAGATAAAAATTCTCAAGGAGTCTATGGAGAAAATTGTTGGGAGCAATAAAGATTTTTCTAATCAGATTAAGTTAATAAATTTTGATGAATTAGGTGAGCTCGCTGTATACGTTAATAATATTCTCCTTACATTTAGAACCCTATTTGAAGAGATTGGTTTAGTTGTTGATAGTTTGTCTGAAGCATCAAAGTCTCTAAACGGGACATCGAGTCAGAGTTCTTCTGTTTCTAACCAGCAGGCAGCTGCTACTGCTGAAATAGTAGCTACAATGGAAGATTCAAACAGATTAAGTAAAATGATTGGAGATTTGGCAAAAGAGGTTACTGAGAAATTTGGTCAGGTTAACAGATATGTAACTGAGGGAGATTCTGTAATAATAAAAAATCTAGAAAAAAATGCAGATGTAAAAAATGCCAATGAGACTACTTTGGACTTTGTTGAAACCCTTAGCGGTGATATTAAATCGATAAATGAAGTTGTAAAAATGATTAATGGAATTGCTGATCAAATAAAAATTATAGCTTTTAATGCCGAGTTGGAGGCGTCAGCTGCAGGCGAGGCAGGTAAGAATTTTGAAATTGTTGCAACAGAGATTAGAAGATTGGCTGACAGTACTGTTTCGTCTACCTCTGAAATAAAAAACAGGATTAATATTATTGAAAAAGGTGCCAACAGGCTAGTTGATGCATCTCACAGTGCTACAGAATTAATAGAGAGCAGTTATAGTACATCAAAGGATGCACAGGATATTTTTTATAAGATTAAAAATGCTTCAGAAGAGACTGTAAAATCCTCCAATGTAATTGGTAAAAATATCTTAATGCAGATAACCGGCTTTGAGCAGATACTTGTAACAATAAAACAGATCGCTTCCGGAGTTAGTGATTCCGCTGAAACAGCATCGGTTGTTTCAAAAATTTCCGCAGATTTACAGTATCAAATAGATCGATTAAAGGAATTTACAACAAGAGACTAAACGTGAAGACTTTCCTGCAGATTAAATATATGCAGTGAATCTTTTACTATCTTTGCTTTATACATTGCTTTGTCTGCATTCATTATTAGCTGTGATGTTGAAATAGTTCTATTGTACTCAGATATCCCGAAACTAGCTGTTACCGGCATAATGGAATTAATCCTGTTGTTTAAAAGTTTAAGATCGCTTCGGATGTTATCACATATTAGAACTACGTTATCAATAAGTGTATTTTTAAATATTAATGCGAATTCATCTCCACCATATCTGAATGCTCTATCATGGGGAGAGTTATTGTGTAAAATTCTTCCAAACTCAACCAAACATTTATCACCTTCCAAATGGCCATAGGTGTCATTTAGAATTTTAAAGTTATCTATATCTATCATTACAAAAATATAACTGTTTTCTGTATCCTTTTGGATCTCTTCTAAAAAGTTGTTCAAAGCTATTCTGTTACTAATCCCTGTCAGTTCATCCAGATGAAGCCTTTTTTGCAGGTTATTCTTTTCAACCTCTTTCTCAATGGCTATCTTCTGCTTCTCTTTTTCAAAATATATAATTATCATACTTACAGCTATAAAAAAGATTAATACTACTATTGATATTATAAAGTTACTTAATCTTATCCCGTCCTGGAAAATATTTAAGTTATCCGCATCCCATTGTATACAGACTTCAGATGTTATTAACATAATAACCGCTGAACTCCCTGTTATAACAGAGAGGGTATAACTGCCGTAGATTGATGTTAAAAGTATTGGAACAGCAAAGACATAGAAAAGTGAGGAAAAAACACTGTGTACCGTAAATATTATAAAACAGTTTAGAACAAGAATTAGTGAAACAATGTACATTTTAGATAATAATGATATTGTCCTGCTCTTGATGCAATTATACTCAATTATAACCAATAGAAAGTTAATAAATGTAGGCAAAATCAGAAATTTAAGAAGATATTTTGGTATTGTTGTATTTATATGCCCTGTTTTATAAAGTATTAAACCGATTATGCATTCAAGAATAAAAGTAATAATTACCAGAGAAACAGTAGCTTTAAAATGTAGTTTTAGCCACTTTTTGTTTATTTTTTTATAGTTGATCTCTTTACTTATTGTTAAATTTTTATTCATATTTAAAACATTCTACTCACATTTAGCTCTAATGTAAATTATTTTTTTTCTAAGTATATGTTGTTGTCATTTAACTGATATAATGAATTCAGGAGATAAGGAATGATTGAATATATAAAAGACCTGGGTATTACAACCTTTAAAAATGCAGTTTATAAATATAAAACAAAGAAAATCGAGATTTTGGGGGATGGAACTTTTTACAATACTGATGTCGAGATAACAACAGGTGTATTTGAAGGCGGGTATAATTTTATAAACATTTTACTTGGGGTAGATGATGAGTGGTCTACAGCATTTACAATGAATTTTATTAAAGAGAAGCTATTTGATACTACTAAAATTGCAGATTACATTGGGGAACAGTTTGTACATAAGATACAACTCTCTTTTATGGATGGGATGGATGATTATGACAGTTACTATTTTACCCCTAGTTATAGTAATAGTTTAATTGTTTTAGAGGGTTTTCTAAAAATATTGGGACCTTTGGAACTTATATCTACTGAGGAAAATGATATGCAGTTAAAAGATTTTGCTCCATTTAAATCCTTCTATCAATTAAAAGAGAATATTCTTGAAACAGTAAAGGATTTAGATGATGATGACGAAGTAAAAGAATCCATGGAGATCTTTATGGAGTTTAAAGGTGAAGAATTCAGGACTGAACTTTTTTTTGACAGCAGACTAATTTATGAAGATGAAACTGATCAGCGATTAGCTGAGCTTATAGAAGATGTAATGTATGATAGTTTTAATGAGGATGAAGTTTTATTAGATGAGGAATAACATCTGTTGTTATCTGCTCTATATTGTCTTATAATTAATTAAGAAAGCAAAAGAGTGGGTAATGTTATGGATAATAGAAGAGCAAATCCTCGTTTTAAGTTTCATCAGCTGGTAGAGATATCAAATTCTAAAGAGGAGATATTTATTAATGTTTATTCAATAAATATCTCTGTAACCGGGCTTTTATGTACAGTTAAAAGCCCTATTAGGACAAATTCTGAGATTTATCTTATGTTTGAGATTCCATTTAATGAAGAAGCCCATGTAATTCAATGTTACGGTGATATTGCATGGTCAAAAAAAGTAGATGAGCTTTATCAGTTAGGGATTAATTTTAAACACTTGTCAGATTTGGATAAAAGTGTTCTTGAAAACTACCTAAAACAATTATCATAAAGAATCAGTTAAAATTTGTGTAAGTTCATCCTCTGTTAGATGAAGAGTATTCCCTTTCATTGAGCTGGAATTTTTTGACATATCAACAATTACTTTAATTTCCTTATCTGTTACTCCAAATTTCCCTAAACCTGGAATACTTAATTTTTTTACCAGATCTTCAATAACTGTAATTCCATCTTCAGGAACTGAATTCTCTCTATTTGTTAAAATAGTAGCTAATTTTTTGTATTTATCCAATTGCTCTTGGGTTCCCCTTGATCTTACAGCTTTTAGATTAGCTTTTAAAACACCAGGTAATAATATCCCACAGATCAGTCCGTGGGGGATATCAAATAATCCTCCCATAGGTCCGGCAAATCCATGAACTGCACCCAGTTTGGCGTTTGAAAGTGCCAGACCACCAATAAGACTGGTAAAAGCTATATCTGTTCTTGACTCTTTATCCTTAAGGTTTTCACTTAATTTATTAAGGGCTGTTACCCCTTTACCAATAGCATCTTTACAGAGAAGATCTGTAAAATAGTTACTTGAAGATGAAATATAAGGCTCTATAACCTGGGTAATTGCATCCATTCCTGTATAGTAGGTCACATCTTCTGGTGCTGACAATGTCAGTTCCGGGTCTATAATAACAAGTTCCGGGATCATGTAAGGACTTCTCATGCTTACTTTTCTATTGTGTTTAACAGATTTTAATACAGAGTTTTTTGTTACTTCAGAACCTGTTCCTGCTGTTGTTGGTACTGCAATACATGGTATTGATGGCTCAGTTAAGGGTAGTCCTTTTCCTATAACTTCCAGATAATCCATAATATCCCCGCTATTTAACAGAAGTGCGGCTATAGCTTTAGCTGAATCTATAACGCTGCCTCCTCCAATTCCCAGAACTAGGGATGAGAAATTCTTTTGGGCAATATTTCTTCCTTCAATAATATTTTCAATAGTCGGCTCATTTCCGACATTAAAAACAGCTGTTTTAATACCTTTACTGTTAAGTTCATCTATAATATATGCAAACCTGTTGGATCTTCCTGTTACAACAAGAATATTGTCACTTTTAGTTTTTATAATATTCCCCAGTTCCTTTACTTTCCCGCAACCAAATATTATTTTTTCTGGACTTTCAAAACTAAAGTTCATAGTTTGTATCCTTTGTATAAACAGAGCTGTATTTAATACTCGTTCGTGGTATCTCCATCATTTTAGCAACACTATCTCTCCAAGTCTCATAGTGAGCAGTCTCTTTATGTTTTGCAGGAGCATCTTCTGTAGTATAAACTTCTACCAATAAAAAATTTTGAGGATCATTTATATCCTGAATAATATCAAATCTTTTAATCCCTGACTCTTTGTTACTCTCTTTTGCATTTTTTATTGTTTCTGTAATAAATTCATTAATAAACTCTTTTTTAACTCGTACCTGAACATTTACTGTTAACATTTGAACTCCTTTATGTAAATTTAATAAAAAGAGGTAGTCTATGCTACCCCTTTATTCTTACTTGATTAAAATAAATTCTACCCGCCGGTTTTTCCACCTGTTTTCTAAATCACTGTGGGGAACAACAGGATTATATCCTCCTTGACCCAGGGTTGTTATCCTTTCAGCTTTAATTCCTTTAGAGATAAGAGCATCTCTTATTACCTCTGCACGTTTTACAGATAGAGGTAGAAGTTTGGTTTTTTCCTCTTCAAGCCATTTCTTCTTATCATCCCAAAAAACTCTAACAGCATTACCTTCTATATTAATCTTATATCCGGAGTATTTTTTTAAAATTTCACTTAACCTGTCTATTGTCTGAAGATTCTTTTTCAAAAGTTCAGGTTCCACCGAAGTGAAATCCGGAGTATTTGGAGTAAAGTAAATACTTGATATACTAATTCTTAGTTTATTTCCATCTTTCATAACCAGAATATCAATTGGTAGTGTTGTTTTGCTAATTACAGTATTTCCAACAGAGTCTCTTGCTGTAAGAAGAAGCAGATAGTCAGAGGCTGATTGAACCAATTCTCCACTATCTGATAATCCATCCCAAATAAATTGATTATTTTTGAAATCAGCAACACTTAGGGTTTTGAAACTGTGCCCCTGGGGATCCTGAATTTCACCCTTAATAGTGAAATTATTAAAATTATCATTAATATCAACACTTATTGTCAGTTTATCATCTATTCCATCAGAGTCTGGAGAAAAGTATTGAGGTGTTATTTTTACCTTTACTTCCGGGGCTGTTGTATCCAGCAAGAATGACTCTTTACTCATTGCTTTAGCAATATTTCCTTTTAAATAAGAGATCTCAATTTCTGCTTTGTACTCTCCATCCGGTAGTGGAGTGTTTCCTGTATAACCAAACCATGTCAATTTTTGTGGTAATTCCCTCTCCCCGGAAAAGGAACTTACAACCTCATCTTTTTTTGATAATATAGTTATATTCCAGTTTTTTATACCAGCAGAAACAGAAGCTTTAAGTTCCAAATCAATATAGTCTTCAAATCCGTCATTATTAGGGCTGAAGGTTTTTTTATTGGGGGTTATTGTCGCAAATGTTTCGGTTCTATCTATAACAAATGGTCCTATTAAATAACTTTCACTATTTCCGGCTTCATCAATTGATTTTAGTTGATATAGATATTTTCCATCAGGAACCGGATTGTTATTCTGGTCATAACCATCCCACTCAAAGGATAGAGCACGTTCATTCCACTCTTTCTTTAGTACAACACTTTTATTTTCACTAATAATCTCTCCTGTCCATAAAGCTTCAATAGATGTGGTTTGATTAATTGTTAAAGTATCCTGATTGCCATCCCCTTCCGGAGAGAAAATATCAAAATCTGTTGATAGAACAGACTCGGGTTTAGTTATATCCAGAATAATTCTGTTGGATATAGCTTCTGCATTGGTTCCATTTATAAACTTCCCTTTTAAATGAGCATAATAAATACCCTCTTCAAGATATACACCATCCCTGTTTTTTCCATCAAAAACCAGATTTTGTGGAGTTACAATCTTTTTAAAAGGATAACTGCTAACTACTTCACCCGAACTATTCTTTATTTCAAGAATACCATCAATAACTTCAATCCCTTCAGTAGTGCTGTTCACTTCAAGGGTTATTGTATCTTTTATTCCATCTCCGTTTGGAGATAGGTAGTAATCTCCATTTGTAAAAAACAGTTTAGGTTCCGTTCTGTCTATTATAATTTTATCAATTGTTCCTGAGTAGTAATTTCCGGCTAAATCTGTTGACTCCAGTTTATATGAAAACTCTCCGTCTGAAATCTTATTTCTGTTTTTATCTAATCCGTTTAGCTCAACATTTTCAGTTATTCCCGGCCATCTGTAGTTAACAACACTCTTTCCTGTAGAATCAATTAGTGAACCTGTCCATAACTCTTCAGATGATGATTCCTGGAATATTGTAAGAGTTGTTAGTCCATTTTTAGTGTTTGGGGAGAAGGTTGAAAATGGAATATTTATTTCAGCATAAGGAGGAGTATTGTCAACAATTACTTTATATGGGGATGATATACCCTTGTTTCCCTCTCCATCCCAAAGTTCTACATAAATTAAATACTGTCCATCGGCTACAAACTCTCCATTACTGCTTTTTCCATTCCATTTTATTATCTCTGGAGGAACAACATACTGTGGTACTGCAAATAGAGGTTTTTTCTTTTTGCTATCATATAAATTTCCTGTCAGCTTCTCAAAAACTGTCTGTTTATAGACTGACTCAACCCGGACTCTATACCCAATTAAGTTTAATCCCTTTATATATGGTACTGTAACCTTTTCCTCGAATGTATCTTTTATTCCATCACTATTCTTTGGGGAAATATAAAAGACTCTGTTTTCACTTAGTTCAACGGGAATAATCCCTTTAAAAGTTGAACAGCTCCAAAATAAAAGCATAAGACTACTAATAAAAAGCAACTTTTTCATTTTAAAACCTCTACTAAATTATAGTAGTTTTAAAACTTTTTACTCATATTATTTCATCTTTTTTTTGCTTAAAAATTTTATTTTTAATACTGTCTATAAACCTGGAATTTACCTTGTTTGTAAAATTCTCAACCTTTAACTTATGAAAAGTTTCAGACTCTATTTCCCAAAGGCAGAAATTTATATTTCCCTGTTTATCCAGTACCGGAGAGCAGATTATTCCTTTTAATTCCTTATCCTGCCAGGATATTTTCTGTTTTTCTATATAGCTCAGGATTTTTTGCAGTGGAATATCATCTCTAATATCAGTTATATTTTTTATCTGATCAAAAAGCCCCTTGTTTGCTTTCTCTAACCTGTTTTTTAGTGTATTGCTGGCACTTATAATATCACCATTAATATCTGTAATTAAAATAGACTCTTCATAACCGTTGCAAAGGGTTTTTACCAAGGTGTTTAATGCGGATATTCGGTTTGCCCTTAACTCCATAACCGTATTTTGCTCCTGAATCATACTTTTTATCTCATTGCCAAGTGACCCCATAGAGTTCATTATTTTTTTTACCTTTGGATGGGAAAGATCCCCAATTCTTGTAATTTTACCAATATTATTAATAATACTTTTATGGGATAGAATTGTTGAAATAAAAAGAAGTATTTGTATTATAGTTATTACTATTCCCCAGAATAAGATATTTTGGGAAGTAATTGAAAAATCTGCAAAGCCTGCTGAATGTTTTTCCAGGGAGATGTATATTAAAAAAAGTGTAGATAAAAGCAGAAATATAAAGATTATAATTAAACGTTTCAGGTTTACTAATACCATTTCAGGACTCCGTATTTTTAATAAATTTGTCTATATCTTTCTCTTCTCCAATAATTATTAAAATATCATTTTCAATAAGTTTTTCTATATTTTGGGGAAGTATAAGCTCTTCTTCTCTTACCGTATTTCCGTCTGAATCAAGAGCTGTAACTATCCGTCTAATTGCTGTCAGATTTAAATTGTAGCTCTCTTTTAAAGATAGTTTTTCAGCTTTTGCCTCTACAAACATTTTTGGAAGATATATTTCTGATAGAACAATATTTTTAGAAAGCTGTATTTTTTTTAATATCAGTGGTGCTACCAGATTTAGTGCTACCTGATTTCCCTGATCCTCTTCAATATTAATTACTTCATCAGCCCCAAGTTTTTTTAAAACCTGGTAGTGGGTTTTATTTACTGCTCTTGCAATTATATAAGGCACTCCTAACTGTTTTAATAGGGTTGTTGTTAGTATACTGGACTCAATATTATCTCCAATTGCAATTATTGCAGCATCTACCTGATCGAAAGGGGCAGTATTTAGTGAATCTTCATCTGTAGAGTCAAGCAGGATTGCCTGAGTTACAATATCCTTAACTCTTTTAATCTGGGTCTCATTATTATCTATTGCAATAACTTCAGCTCCTTTATCTACAAGAACTTCGCAAATTGTTCGCCCAAATATTCCCAAGCCAATTACCGCAAATGTTTTTGTCATACTTTCCTCCCTTTATCCTATTAATATTTTAGCTTCAGGATACGAAATCCTTCTGTTTTTTGACCCTTTTGAGGATGCTGTTAAAAGTGTTAATGGGCCCAGACGACCAAAAAACATTAAAATTATTATGCATAACTTCCCGATAACTGTTAAATCTGCTGTAATACCAGCGGAAACTCCTACTGTTGCAAAGGCTGAAACAGTTTCAAAAATTATAGTTATAGGTGGTTGATTCTCTGTAATAAACATAATAACTGAAACAACAAAAATAGAGACTATACCAAAGAAGATTACAGTAAAAGCTTGTAGGATGGCCTCTCTGGAAACGATATGTTTATATATTAATGTATCATCACTCTCGTGTCTGAAGGATTGAATGTAAGCCCAAACAACTCCAAGGGTATTTACTTTTATTCCACCTGCAGTACTTCCCGAGGCTCCACCAATAAACATAACTCCCAGCATAAAAACAAGAGTTACAGGTTTCATTGCTGAAAATGAGATTGTATTAAAACCTGCTGTCCTAAGGGTTACAGATTGGAAAAATGCAGATAGGTACTGCTCTCCAAGAGGCATATTATACAACTGATTAAGATGTTCCAGTTTGTAGATTACAAGCATAGAGAATACTGTGAGAAATAAAGATACATTAACAACAACTTTGGAATTTATTGATAAGCTGAACTTTTTTCTCTTTATAAGAGCTTTAAAACCAGTTGTTAAATCTGTTAAAACCGAGAAACTTATACCTCCCATAATTATAAGTAGTGAGATTGTTATATTGAAAACCAGGTTGCCTCTGAAACCTTCCAGACTATTTGAAAAAAGAGCAAAACCAGCATTACAAAATGCAGAGACTGAGTGGAAAAGTGCAAAAAAAACTGCTTCAAAACCTGAGTTCTGACTTCTGTAAAAAATTGGAAAAAGAATAAAAGCTCCTGAAAACTCTATTATAAAGGTTAGAAAGATAATTTTCTTTACACTCTTCTGAATACCTTTAAGGTCTTTCTCGTTAAGCATAAAACTTAGAATATCCCTGTCTTTTAAACTTACAGATCTTCTAAAGGAAAATACCATAAAGTATGAGAGAAGCATTATCCCCAGACCTCCAATTTGAATTAGAAGCATTATTACTATTTTACCGTATATAGTAAAATGTATAGCTGTATCAACAACAGCTAAACCGGTTACACAAACTGCAGATGTAACTGTAAATAGAGCATCAATAAATTTAATGTTACCATTAACAGACATTACAGGCATTTTTAATAGTAATGTTCCAACAAGAATTACAATAATAAAACTTATTACAACAGTTTGGGCAGGCTTTGTAAAAATAGAGTTTAAGAACTCTGTAAATTTTCTTATCCGACCAAAAACCTTTAAAAATAGTAGAATGTTTCGCAAAAGAACCAACAAGAAGTAACCTTTAAAGGATGTTCCGGGATTGGTTAAGCTTAATACTCTGTTAAAAATAAAAAGTGAGAGATAGACAAGAAGAAAAATTAGCGATGGTATATTATTTTTTAAAAAGTGTTTTTTGTTCGGATACTGTATAAATGTAATTAACTCTTCTGAAATTAGAAAAATAACCAGAGCAATATCAATCAGAGAAGTAAGCCATCGGAAACTTCCAAGAACTTCAATCTGCTGTTCCAGGAAGAGTCCAGCTAAACCCAGAATTAAAAATATGAACATAAAGACTTTTTTCATATCTATATTATTATTTATTCAGCTGGATATAACAATATAATTTGTTGTAATTAACAAGGCATAATAACTTTATCGGCTGTTGCCATTATCTGAACAGTCATATCCATTGTTCCTATTTGACCAATTTTTAATGATTCCTTGAGGTTTAGGTGTTCAAGGCATGTTCCGCAAGATGCTATTTTTGCACCTTTACTCTCAAGTTTTTTTAGACTCTCCAATGCTGGTCCCTCACTTGTTGTGAGTTTTACAGCTCCATTTACGCAACCTACCAGATCTATTTTTGTATCAGATTCTGAGAGTTTATTCAAAAAAGCCAACAAGAGTTTCTCTGAAAGAGTGCTGTCTGTCCCATTTCCCATTCCATTTGATTTAAGATATAAAAATGTCATATTTTCTCCTTTCTAAGAATTATACAGATTTTTTTTATTTGAAAAACAACTTTTTTCTTTTATCAATTAATTTAATAATTACAAAATGATAAATAGAGAGATACTTAGTAAGTTTATTCATTATTACAAACCTTATAAAAAAATATTTTTTATAGATCTTATTTGTGCATTATTAATAGCATCCATAGATCTGTTTTATCCCGCTTTAACACGGTATATCCTAAGAGATGTTCTTCCTGTGGGAAATGTAGAAAAGCTGATGTTTTTACTCTTGGGGCTTTTACTGCTATACCTGTTTCAAATGTTTCTAACCTATGTTGTTGCTTTTTGGGGGCATATAATGGGTGTTTATATGGAGAGTGATATGCGAAGGGATCTTTTTAATCATCTTCAGAATTTACCCTTCAGATTTTATGACAATAACAGAACAGGTGATCTAATGTCCAGAATTGTTAATGACCTGAACGAAGTTTCAGAGTTGGCACATCATGGACCTGAGGATCTTTTTATCTCTTTTATAATGATGGTTGGTTCCTTTATTTATTTAGTTAGGATTGAGTGGCATTTAACAGTATTAATTTTCTGTATAATGGTTCCATTAATAATGTGGTTCTCAATAACCAAAAGAAAGGGGATGGGGAATGCCTGGAAAGAGGTTCGGGTAAGTATGGGTGAGATAAATTCAAACCTTGAAAATTCAATAGCTGGTATTCGAGTTGCCAGAGCCTTTACTAATGAACATTTTGAAAAACAGCGTTTTAATAAAAGTAACTGGCTCTTTAGAGGTGCAAAAAGAGGCGCTTATAAATCCATGGCTAAATTTCACGTAGGTGTTACTTTTCTTACGGCTACTTTGAATGTTGTGGTTCTGGCTTTAGGGGGAATTCTTGTAACAAAAGGCAGTATAGACATCCCTGATTTATTGGCATTTATGCTATATATTAATCTGGTTGTCCACCCAATAAAGATGTTTACAGGCTTTACTCAGCAGTACGAGAAAGGGATGGCAGGTTTTAGCAGGTTTTGTCTTATGATGAATGAAAAACCGGACATAGAAGACTCAGAGAGTGCTTTTGAGTTAAAAAATCCATTGGGACATATTGAACTTACAGATGTAACCTTTAGTTATGATGATGAGACTCATATTTTATCCGGCATTAATCTTGATGTTCCAGCTGGTAAGACCGTTGCAATAGTTGGTCCCACCGGTGCCGGAAAAACGACACTTTGTCAGATAATTCCCAGATTCTATGAGATCAATAGTGGTTCTATTGCTGTTGATGGGTATGACATAAAAGATTTAACTTTAGCAAGTCTAAGAAAAGCGGTAGGTTTTGTACAGCAGGATGTTTTTCTCTTTACAGGAACTATTAGAGAGAATATTCTATACGGTAGGCCCGATGCAACAGAGGATGAGCTTATTGATGCTGCTAAACGAGCAGAGATTGATGATTTTATCTCTACATTGGAAAATGGGTATGATACCTGGGTGGGAGAGAAGGGTATTCTACTCTCCGGGGGGCAGAAACAGAGAATTGCAATAGCTAGAGCATTTCTTAAAAATCCTCCAATTTTAATACTTGATGAAGCCACTTCTGCTCTGGATAACCAGACTGAAGGTAAAATACAGAAGGCTCTGGAAGAGCTTAGTCGGGGGAGAACAACTTTGGTTATTGCCCACAGACTCTCAACAGTAAAACACGCTGATAAAATTGTTGTTTTAACTGCAGATGGGATAGAGGATCAGGGGACCCATAATGAACTTTTTGAGAGGGATGGACTATATAGGGAGCTTTATAACTCTCAGTTTGTTTAAAAAAAACCGGGAATACCCCGGTCTCATCTATTTAGTAACAATTTTAATAATTGCTGGTTTTAAGCCTTTTGATTCAGCTTTTAAAGTTATAGAACCACTATTTAGTGTAGACTGTAGAATTGCCAGACATTTTCCACCAAGAGCAGATCTAACATTACCCTTATACTCTTCAAGACATTCCGGGTCACCATTATCCAGGCCTATAAGTTTACCATAACCATCTACAGAAAACTCAATTTTATTAGTTGCATCCGGTACAATATTACCTTTATCATCAACCACAGAAACAGTAATGTAAGCTAAATCCTGTTGATCTGCTGTTATTTCTGTTCTATCAGCTTCCAACATAATTGCCTCAGGCTTTCCTGAAGTTGTAATAATTTTTTCCATGACTGTTTTGCCATCAATTTTCCCAACGGCCTTAATTTCACCCTTTTCAAAAGGTATATGCCATTGCAGGTGAAGAAGTTCTGTATCAGATAATTTCTTTTCTCCCAGGGATTGACCATTTAGAAACAGCTCAACACTTTGACAAGTAGTATAGCACCAAACAGGGATTATCTGTCCCTCTTTTCCTTCCCAGTTCCAATGAGGGAAAAGGTGAAGCATAGTTTTATTACTCCACTGGCTTTGGTAGAGATAGAAAGCATCTTTTGGAAAACCGCAGGTATCTATTACTCCAAAGTATGAAGTTTTAGAAGGCCAGGCACAAGGAGATGGTTCACCAATATAGTCAAAGCCTGTCCATAGAAATAGCCCGGATATAAAATCAAGATTTTTTGTAATAGACCAGGATTGCTCAGCACGGCAATATCTGTGGGATGCTTCCTGACATGCCATATCTCCTATTGCTGTAGTTATTTCACTAAAACTGTTTAACTCACCACTACTTATAAAGTTTGAGTAGACAGCTCTTTTCTCAAAAGGAGCAGCAGAACTTGTTTCACTACCCATAATTTTTCTTTTAGGATATGTTTTGTGCTCAGATTCATACAACCTTTCTTTGTAATTATATCCGGCAATGTCAACTATATCAGGTATACCAAGTTTGTTTGCTGCTTCAAGGTGGACAAATCCTGTTACTGTAGGTCTTGTTGTGTCCAGTTTTTTTACAATATTATGGAGTTCCTGGGTTAAAACAACTCCTTCCTGGGTCATGTGTTCGTTTATCTCGTTACCAATACTCCATAAAATAATAGAGGGATGGTTTCTATCCCTTAGAATCATTGTTGTAAGATCTTTCTCGTGGTATTGATCAAAATACTCCGCGTAGGCAAAAATTGGTCTTCTAATCTGTTTATCCAAGGAATTTGCTTCATCAAAAACCCTTGGACGTTTACCTTTCTGATACTCATCAAAGACTTCATCCATCACCAGCATTCCATGTTTGTCGCATAGATCCAGTAAAATCGGTGATGGTGGGTTATGGCTTGTTCTAATAGCATTACAACCCATATCTTTTAGAATCTCAATCTGTCTCTCATTTGCTCTATCCGGGCATGCTGCTCCCAGGGAACCCCCATCGTGGTGGAGACAAACACCTTTTATTTTCAGGTTTTGACCATTTAAAAAGAAGCCCTTATCTGCATCAAATTCAATCGTTCTTATACCTGTATTTACAATGTTCTCATCAATAACTTTTCCATTTTCAATGATCTCTGTTTTTACTCTGTATAAATATGGGGATGTTGTTGACCATAAATTAGGGTTTTTAATGGTTAGCTGTTGTTTCACTTTTTCTTCAATTTTAGGCTTATTTACTGATTTTCCTATATGGGTTAACTCTTCCGGTGTTAATTCCCTGTAATCAGGAAGGGAACTTAACCCATTTATTGTGTAGTCCAAGCTGCTCACCTGAAGAACTGTTCCTTCCTGATTCATAATGGAGGTTTTTACAGTTATCTCTTTATTCTCTATATACTCGTTATTAAGGGTTGTTTCTATTTCTACTGTGGAAAAATCCTTATTTACAACCGGGGTTGTTACGTAAGAACCCCACTGTCCTATGTGTAGCTTGTCAGTTATAATTATTCGGGCATGCCTATAGATACCGGAACCACTATACCATCTGGAGCTTGGCTGAAGGGATGTATCAACTTTTACAGCGAGTAAATTATCCTCACCAAAAATTACGAAATCTGTAATATCATAATATAGTGTCGTATAACCGTAGGGATATTTTCCTATTCGCTCCCCATTTAAATGAACTTCACTGTTCATGTAAACACCATCTAACTCTATATATATCTTTTTATTATGTAATTCTTGATCAAAATGCAGATTTTTTCTATACCAAGCAATACCTGCTGGAGCATAACCACCTCTTGGTCCACTTGGGTTTTCCTCTTTAAAGGGGCCAAAAATACTCCAGTCATGGGGGATGTGGATTTTTTCCCAGTCCAAGTCATTTAATTTTACTCTAAACCCGGCAATATCCATCCCTTTTTTGAATTTCCAGTCATTATCAATATTTATAACAGTTCTAGCTGCACTACTCATTATTTACTCCTAATCTTTTTTATATGAATTAAAGTATTTCTATACATGATCTGTAAGGATAAAAAAGATAGTTTATTAAATAATGAGAATCTCTATTTGTAAATGTGTAATAATTCCCAAAGCATGTCAAAAAGGGTATTAGTTTTTATATTTCATACAGCTTTCACGGGTTACTAGTTGTGGGATTATACTTATTACATGGTTTATTTCCGCACTGCTGTTTAACCTGTTGTTAAGCATGTAAACCGCCTGTGTTGAAAGGTTTATTAGATTTAGTTTCATTGTTGTAATTTGGGGTATATAGGGTTTTGTATAATCCAGTAGATCCCCGGGGGCTATTATGGATATGTCATCGGGTACTTTGTAACCAAGACTAAAAAGAGCATTATAAAGCCTTAGTGCAACTTCATCGTCAAGGCAGAAAAACGCTGTAGGAGGATAATCCTGCTGTAAAACATTTTTAATTGTTCCAACATCTGATTTGTAGTCTGCATTTCTACAGGTAATTTTAAATTCCTCCAGAAATGGAATTCTACCCTCTTGCAGGGCTTTTCTATATCCGAAATACCTGTCCGAGGACAATGTAGGCAGATCTTCTCTTACATCATCAACAAAGTAGATTTTTTTATGGCCAAGGGATAAAAGATATTTCGTCCCTTCATAAGCACCTTTAAAATCATCAAAACAGATGGAGAAATATTTGTCCTGATAAGTGTTATTCATAAGTAATATTACAGGTATCTTACTCTCCTCCAGCCTGTTTATCAGTTCCTCATTAGCATAATGTACGGAGAATATTGCTCTGCATTCCAGTTTTATTATTTTATTGAAAATTTCTGTATTGGAACTCTTCTGATCAACAGGGATAAGAGCGAAATTAAGATCAAGTTTGCTAAGTTCTACCTCCAGTTGGCTTATCATATCCGTAAGAAAGTGCCATAAATTTGAGTGATCCTTATCTATAGAAATTAAAAGTGCAACAAGTTTTTTGTTATTACCCTTATTTTTAACTGGATGTTTATAACCGATATCTTCAGCTGTTTTAAGAATATGTTTTTTTGTTTTATTGGATATTCTTCCATTACCTGAAAATGCAATAGAAGCCGTAGTAGGAGATACATTGGCTAATTCCGCAAGTCTTTTTAATTTAATTTTATCATCACTCATATATACCTTTTATCACAGCTTTTGTAATAATTCAATAATTTGCAAAATTTTGCAAAAGATTTTACAAAAATAAAAATAAAATTGACAAAGAGTTATAGTGTGCTATTATAGGTGTAAGCTTAATAAAAATTAGGAGAGAAAAATGAAGAAAATTGTAGCTTTACTATTACTTGTTTCATTAGCATGTGGTTTCACTTTTGCTAACGGAAATAAAGAAAAAGCAGCGGACAAAGGTAAGAGTGACAAGATGGTTATTGGTTATGCAACTAAATCATCTACATCTCCATTCTGGATTACATTAAACAAAGGTGCTGAAGATGCAGCTAGAGACATGGGTGTTGAACTAATTATGTTAGGGCCTCCAAAAGAAAACGATGTTGTTGGTCAATTAGCTGTATTGGAAGATTTAATCAATCAACAGGTTGATGGTTTAATGGTTGCTGCGTGTGACTCTGTTGGTGTTGCTCCTGCAATTCAACAGGCTAACGATGAAGGTATTGCTGTAATCGCTATTGGTGATGAGATTTTAGGTGCTGAAGTAGACAGTTTCCTTGCAACTAATAACTATAATGCTGCTGCAGTTGCTGCAGAGTGGATGGCTAAAGAGCTTGGTGGAAAAGGTAATGTTGTTCTATTAAACGGAATGATTGCACAAGGTTCTGGTAAAGGTCGATACGAAGGTTTTAGAGATACAATTGAGAAAAAATATCCAAATATTAAAATTGTTTTCTCAAAAGACTGTGCTTGGGAAGATGAAAAAGCTTTAGCAGCATTTGAAGATGCTATGGCTGCAAATGATAAAATCGATGGTGTTTTTGTAGGTTGGGATGGAGCAGCTCTTGCGGCACATACAGCTTTAACTGAAGCAGGTAGAATCGATGAAACAATTATTTGTGGTTTTGACTGTTACCCACAATCATTAAAATTCATGAAAGAAGGTACTTTCGAAGCTAACATTGCTCAATCTCCATACAAAATGGGATATGACGGAATCGTAGCTGCTGTTAAAGCTGCAAAAGGTGAGAAATTAGAGAAAGTTGTTGATACAGGTGTTCTTTTAGTTACTCCTGCAAATGTTGATAAATATATTGCAGACAACGGTGTAGTTTTACCAAACTAATAATAAGAAAATAGGGCAGGATGTTTATGTTCTGCCCTGTTTTACGAAAATTGACCACTAATTATTAAAGATGGTGCAGGTAGAGATGAAAGAGAAAACAGTAAATATCGGAGATGTAATATTCGAAATGGAGAATGTTACAAAGAAATTCCCAGGTGTAGTTGCACTAGATAATATACAGTTCAATTTAAAAGCGGGTGAAGTTCATGTTCTGTTGGGAGAGAATGGTGCAGGAAAATCAACGCTTATTAAAACAATGACAGGAGCACATAAACCTACCGAAGGAACTATTAAAGTTAATGGTGAGGTGGTACATATTGAGGATCCTATTCATGCTCAGGAACTTGGGATAGGTGCAGTTTATCAGGAGTTTAATTTAGTACCATTTCTAGACGTTGCACAGAATGTATTTTTAGGTAAAGAGCCTAAAAAAAATGGTGTTATTGACCGTGAGTATATGATAAAAAGAACTAAAGAAGTTCTTAATATGGTTGGTTCAGATATAGATCCTACAGTTATGGTAGAGTCTTTAGGTGTTGCATCCCAGCAGATGGTAGAAATAGCAAAAGCACTTAATGCTGATTCAAAAATTCTAATACTCGATGAACCTTCAGCCGTTTTAACAGAAAAAGAGATAAACAAACTGTTTGAAGTTATTGAAAGACTTGTTAAAAAAGGTGTTGGAGTTGTTTATATCTCTCATAGACTTGAAGAGATAAACGTAATTGCTGATAGAGTTACTGTTCTAAGAGATGGACAGTATATAGAGACTGTTAAAGTAGAAAAAAATAATATCGATAAGAATGAACTGGTAAGACTAATGGTTGGTAGACAGTTAGATGACTTTTTCCCAAAACATGATGTTGTTCCGGGTGAAGAAATTCTAAGAGTGGAAAACTTATCAACTCATAAATTACTTAAAAATATCTCATTCAGCCTTAAACAAGGAGAAATTCTTGGTATTGGAGGTCTGGTAGGTGCTGGTAGAACAGAGTTGGTTAAGGCTATATTTGGTGCGGAACCAGCTGATTCCGGAAAAATTGTTGTAAAAGGAAAAGAAGTTACAATAAGAACACCTAAAGAGGGTATTTTAAACCGTATAGGTTTAGCACCTGAGGATAGAAAACTTGAGGGATTAGTTCAGATTCTGGAGATAGATAAAAATATTAATATGGCTAGTTTAGACAAGGTTAGTAACGGCCCATTTATAAATGAGCAAAAATTCAACAGTGTTGCTGCTGATATGTCTGAAAAGCTTAAAGTTAAAACTCCAAGTTTAAAGCAGCTGGTTTGTAACTTAAGTGGTGGGAATCAACAGAAAGTCGTTTTATCAAAATGGCTTGCATGTGAGTCTGAAATTTTAATTCTTGATGAACCAACAAGAGGTATAGATGTTGGTGCCAAGGTTGAAGTTTACTCCTTAATGAACGATTTAGCAAAAGCTGGAAAAGCCATTATAATGGTTTCATCCGAATTACCGGAACTTATTGCCATGAGTGACAGAATTCTAGTTATGCATGAAGGTTCAATAAGTGGTGAGTTAAAGAAAGGGGATTATTCCCAAGAAAAGATATTAAAGTTAGCTGCAGGGGAGGCGTAATTTAGATGGAAAATACAAAATTACTTAAGCTAAAAAATAACAGGTTCTTTGAATCTTATAAAACACAGATAAGTACATTTATTGCGTTAATAATACTATGTATAATTTTAACATTTTTAACAGATAAATTCTTTACAGGAAAGAATTTAATCTCTGTTTTAAGACAGTCTTCAATTAACAGTATATTAGCGGCTGGTATGACTTTTGTTATTATTTCAGGTGGTATTGACCTTTCTGTTGGAGCAATTGTTGCTTTATCAACAGCTATAATGGGAGATCTTGTTGTAAATACTGGAATTAACCCATTTTTAGGAATGTTTATAGCTTTAGTTTTAGGTGTTGCATCAGGAGCTATTCAGGGATTAATTATTGCTAAAGTTAAAATACCTCCATTTATTGTAACATTAGGTGGTATGACAATCTGGAGAGGTATTGCTTTAGAGTATGTAGATGGTTCAAACGTTTATGGATTACCTGATCAATTAAAATGGTTAGGTGGTGGTGATGTTTTTGGTCTTCCTGCCCCAGTTTTAGTTGCGATGCTAGTTTATTTGGCTTCATGGTTCCTGTTAAAAAAGACTAAATTCGGTACATACACATACGCTATAGGTGGAAATGAAGTTGCAGCAAGGCTGTCTGGTATCAGTATTGCTAAAGTGCAGATTCTTATCTACTCATTCTGTGGTTTACTTTGTGGTATATCCGGTATTTTAATTGCAGGAAGAATTAATGCAACTTCTGCTGTTGTTGGTACAGGTTATGAGCTAGATGCTATTGCTGCTGTTGCTATTGGTGGTACATCAATGAGTGGTGGTAAAGGTATAATCTGGGGAACTCTTTTAGGAGCTCTTGTAATGGGTGTTATCAGAAATGGATTAAACCTAATGAGAGTTTCTCCTTACTATCAACAGATAATTATCGGTATAGTTATTGTTGGTGCCGTTTCAATTGACGCTATTAGAAGAAACAAAAAATAATATATAATAATTAAACATGGAAGGTATATTTTTATGAAGATTGATCCAGCTTTATGGTTAACTGATGAAAAAGATATACCTTCCAGACCTGTTAATCCAGAAAAAATTTCAATATATAAAAAAGATCACTGGTATGACTATGAGTTTATAGGCTGGGGAGACAAAAAGGTAAATCAACCGAAATCCCCCGGAAATGGTAGTCAAAATAAAAAAATTATATCACTAATTCCCAATAACATTTATCCATACAGTATCCCCTATGAAAGAAGCATGAAAAAAAGCGCAAGCTTTTATGGTATGGAGCTTTTAATAAAACACTTTAACTGGGGGGATGAGAAGGATAGCTTTTTAGACTCTGTAATCTCTTCCTGTCCGGATTTGATCATAATAATTCCTGATAATTCAAAAAAAAGTATCGAGTGGGTTAAAAAAATAAATGAGTCGGGGATTCCGGTAATTGGAAGTAATCTCTCTCCTGATAGAGAAGCATATAAATATCTTTTAACTTGGACAGGCCCTGATGACTGGTTGCAAAATAGGCTACTTGCAAGAAAATTTGCTGAATTAATGAACTTTTCTGGTGGTTATGCTTTAATAAATCATCTTTCTGACTGCTCAGCCTTCTACTCTCGTAAGTGGGGTGTAATTACAGAGTTAAATGAATATGCACCTGAAATGGAGTTACTGGTTTGTGATGGATCAGAACTTAATAATGATAAAACATATAACCTTGTTGTGTCCTGGATAGAGAGCTATGGAGAGAGATTAAAGGGAATTTATTGTCCTGATAATATTATGTCTGTATCCAAGGCTGTAAAAGATTTGGGGCGTGAGGATATTATCTGTGTAGCTCCCGGAAGTACTGAGAGTGGGGTTCTTATGCTAAAAGAAGATTACCTGGATGCAATAACCTTTCAGTCCTCAGAATTAGATGGAGAACTTCCTGTAAAGGTTGCTGCAGAGTGGTTTGACGGTTTGCGAATATCCCCCATATACTATCTACCTGTCTATGTTTTAACAAAAAATAATGTTGATGATTTTAAGTTTAACATTAAGGATCCAAAAGAGATAGATTTAACAATTCTGTTAAAAATGATTCAGGAGTGCAACAGCATTGGTGTTGAAATGTTCTTTAGCTCACTACCAAACAAGTTTGCGTCCATGGGGGTCTTGTCTATTGATTATTTTAGAGGCTTTTTTATTGAGCTGTTATCCAGTCTAATCAGTCTTATAAAGCAGAATAATCTACCTGAGAGTAAAATAATCGGTGACTATGAATTACTTTTTAAAAAACTTTTTAACCAGCAATCTGTAGAAAGATCTCTGGAATGGATAAAGTTCGTTTCACATAAGATAATTGCCGAAATTATGGAGCATAGAGTAAATTTATCACTTGTTAGTAAAATTAAAGGGTATGTAGATGAAAACTATAATAAACCTATATCACTCAAACTGATTGCTGCTGAATTTGAATGTTCATCTGGTTATATAGGTAGAGTTTTTAAAGATGAGTACGGTAGTAGTTTTTCAGATTACCTTAATCATCTGAGAATTGAAGAGGCTAAAAAGTTATTAATACAATCAGGGGAATCTGCAGCAAATATTGGAATGATTGTTGGCTATAGCGAACCCAATTATTTCTATAGAATTTTTAAAAAAGTAACCGGTGTTAGTCCATCTGAATTCAGTCAGAACATATGATGAAATTTTTTTAAATAATTGCTAAATTTAGCTGTTAAATATTGCTAAATAGAAGATAAATTATTAGAATATTTATATATAATAAGGAGTTTTCTATGAAGAGATATGGACAGCTTATTGGATTAAAAAGCGAATTTCATGATTTATATTGCAAGTATCACAGTAGTAGTTGGCCTGAAGTTGCAGCTATGATTAGTGATTGTAATATTAGTAACTATTCAATATTTTATATTAATGGTCTTCTTTTTGCATATTTTGAATACATGGGGTCTGACTTTTCTGCAGATATGGAAAAAATGGCAGCAGATCCAAAAACTCAGGAGTGGTGGGATATTATGAAACCAATGCAAAACCCTGTAGAATATAGACAGGATGGAGAGTGGTGGGCAAATATGGAAGAGGTTTTTCACCAGGATTAGATATTTTTTATACTATCTCTAATGATTAATTTAGAATTAATGCTTAAAAATTGATAATTATCACTATCTTTGTGTAATCTGTTTTTAAGCATGGATACAGCTTGCATTGCAAGGTTTTTCATGTCAATTTTCATTGTTGTAATTTGAGGGATGTAGGGCTTATCATAATTTTGCAGGTCACCAACTGCGATTAAAGAGATATCTTCCGGTACTTTATACCCAAGTTTATGTAAAGCTTTATGCATTCTTAGGGCTACTTCGTCATCCAGGCAGAAAAAAGCTGTAGGAGAGTTGTCTTTATCCAGCACTAACTTTAGTTCTTTAATCTCTGAATCAAAATATTCCATGTCACAACTGATTTTAAACTCGTCCCGAAATGGTATTCTGGCTTCTTCCAGGGCCTTTCTATATCCAAAATACCTGTCAGATGAGAGGGTAGGGAGATTTTCTCTAAAATCATCAACAAAATAGATGTTTTTATGACCTTGTTCCAACAGATATTTTGTTCCATCGTATGCCCCTCTGAAATCGTCAACACATACTGAAAAATACTTATTTTGATAATTATTGTTTAAAAGTAGGATCACTGGAATATTTTCCTCTTCCAGCTGAACAAAAAGCTCCTCTATTACAAGCCCTATTGAGAATATAGCACTGCAATTGAAACTGCTAATTTTTGCAAGAACAGTATCCGGGGTCTCGTTTCCTGAGACTGGAATAATTGCAAGTTTAAGACCCAGATTTTTAAGATCATCCTGTAGTTGATCAATCATCTCTGTTAGAAAAAACCACATAAAAGACTGGCTTTTATCTATAGAGAGTAGTAAACCGGCGCTATCGCTTTTCTTCCTTTTTGTGGATTTTTTCTTAATTGAATAGCCTAACTCTTTAGCAGTGGATAAAATATGGTTTTTTGTTTCATCTGATATACGGCCATTTCCTGTAAAAGCCATAGAAGCAGTTGTTTCTGAAACTCCAGCTTTAAGGGCCACATCTTTTAATCGTACCTGATATTTTTTATCTTCCATAAACTATCCTCTGCTAATTTTCTAGTCTATGGATTATACATTATATATTATCTTAGTTCCACCAGAAGCACTTGATTTATAACATGCTTCAGTTACAAGCATTGTTTTATAAGCATCACTTACGCTGTTTACATAATTGTACTCTGGATCCTCTATTTTTTTAAGTAGTCCGCCCATTGTGCCAATAAAAGCCTCAGGGAACCAACTTCCGACTATTGGTAGCTCTTCCCAAACTCCCTTTTCAAGAGTTATGACTTCCAGCTTATCAGGGCGGCCTTCCGGGTAGTTTAATACTAGCCCCAGGGTTAGTTTTGCAGCTCCTTTAGTACCTTCAACTTTTAGGTAGCTCTCCTGATATTTTTCGCTGTAATTGTGCCCATGGTTAGTTGAAATGTTAACTCCAAGATACTCCCCATAGTCTAAAATTATGTTGCTTCGGCTCTGTTTCATATTTGGTGCTTTTGGACTCATTAGAGTTTTACAGTAAACTGACTGAGGGTCTCCAAACAGGTAACGTAAGGCATCAATATAGTGTATACTGTGATAATTTATTTCACATCTTTCAACATCATTTAGAAATGACCACAAATGCCATGGGTGATCAATTGTAAGTTTCCATGAAGCATCGTATATCTCACCAAGCAAGCCACTATCTATAATGTTTTTTAACTGAATCATGTAGGGTGCCTGACGAAGCTGAAAATTTACACCGGCTGTTAAATTTTTTCTGGTACAAATTTCAATTATATTCGTGGCTTCCTCTATACTCTCTCCCATTGGTTTCTGTATTAGAACCCCGGAGTTATCAGGTAATCTTTCCAGAGTTGAGCAAATGTAGCTGGCAGGAAGAGCTATATCAAATACAGCATTTATTCTTATTGCTTCCTCAATAAATTCATCAAGATTTCCATAAACATTTGGTATGTTAAACTGTTTTGCAAGTTTTTCAGCTTTTTCTACCGTTCTGTTGTATATCCCGTGAACTTCAAATCCGGCAATTTTATATGCAGGGAGATGTCCGTCATGAATTATTTCACCAGCACCGATTATCATTATCTTTCTAATTTTACAATTATTCGGCATAGCCGGTTTGTAAACAAGTTCATTGAGTGTAACAGCCATTTTATATCTCCTTTATTCTGTAGATTTTTAAAGCATTCTTATAGAAAAACTTATCCCTAAACTCTTCAGGATAATCTTTACAAATCTCAATTAATGCCTCCGTCCAGGTATTAACTTTAAAATCCAGGGTGCAGACGGGGTAATTACTTGCATACATTACCCTGTTGTTTTCAAAGCTATTGAAACAGTGAAGTATAAGAGGTTTTATTCTGTCTATATCGCTGCTGCTTAGTCCTGATATTTTACATGTTACATTATTTAGCTTTCCAAGTTGGGAAATAGAGTCTCTCCAGTTGTTGGCATACTCCTTACTACTCTTCATTTTTAATAAATCTGGTAATCCCATATGGTTTAATATAAAATCTGTTTCAGGACACATTCTGGCAAGAGTTATTAAATCGGGAAGTTCTTCTGCCCTCATACACACTTCAAACTGTAAATTATATTTTCCCAGAATATTAATGTTTTTTATGAACTGTTCTTCCAGGCAGGTACCAGGTTTTTCTGTGGGAACATGAAGAATATATCTTACTGAGCTAACAGAATCACTAATGTAAAACTCTTTAATTTTTTCTTCAAGTTTTTTGTCAAACATATCAACCCAGATTGCAGCTGATTTTATCAGGTTTCCGGACTCTTCTGCTTGTTCTATAAAATATCTGTTTTCAGCAACTTTGTGTTGAGGGATAGAGTCAAGTTCCACATGGACAGCTCCAACTATACTGAAATTATTTTGATTAGAAGTGTCATTTATATAGTCTTTAAGAAGAATTGGTTTGCATAACTGAGCTACACTTTTTACCCACTCTACCTCAAACTGATTAAAATCAAATACATGAAAATGTGCATCAATTACTTTTTGCATGGTTTTTTCTCAACTGAGATAATGTGCTCACATACCAGAACTAATTCATCCTTTTGATTAATGATTTCTACTTTTTCTACAATGAATCCTCTATTTTCTCTTTTGGGATCCTCTTTTTGCTCTTTTATTGTAGTTAAAGTATGTATTGTATCTCCAATAAAAACAGGTCTGATAAATCTCATCCTGTCATATCCATAAGAAAAAGCAGCTGGATTAATATCAAGAGCCTGCATTCCCATTCCAACACTGAAAATTAATGTTCCGTGGGCAATTCTTTGTCCAAATTCTGTTTTTTTGCAAAATTCAGCATCCATATGATGTGGGTAGAAATCTCCTGTTTGTCCTGCATGTATTACAAAGTCTGTTTCTGTAATTGTTCTACCCCCAGAGGATCTTTGATCTCCAATTTGAAACTCTTCAAAATAAATTGTCTTTTCCATATATGCTCTCCTTATAACTGTAAGTAGTTGATATGATAAATATATTCTTGAATTTATCATAATGCAAGCTAAATTTACCTTATTTGTAAAGTAAATTTAGTTTTTTTATCTTTGATGGTTATTATGGAGATATTTACTTTTTCTGTTTTTTTGTTGTGGATAAACAAAGAGAGTAGCAATTTAGTCCATTTGTAAATTATAAGCTTAATATTTTGTAAATATTTACTTTGTTTATGTAATATTTTTATGGTAAAATTGATGGTAAATTTACTAAATGTAATTTTTTATGATATTTTGTATAATTATTATAGTATTAGTTTAAATTTTTACTGTTGCGGTGGTATTTTTCTAGACATATAATAATTTCATAAAATAAATATTTTTTTGAAGAGGGTTTAATGAATCATATAGAAAGATTTTATGCAACTATTAACAGGGAAGAAGTAGACAGACCTGCTTCATGGTTAGGTCTTCCAGTTCCAGATGCCCACCAGGGGTTAACTGAGTATTTTAAAATAAAAAAGATCGAAGAATTAACAAATTCTGTTGATGATGATATATATCCTGTTGAGTTACCATACCATTCACCAAAAAGTGATGCAATTTATGCAGCATTTGATTGGGCAAATATTGAAGATAGAGATGAAGTGGACAGAACTCTAACAGATGCGGGTTTCTTCCAAGATTATGAAGATCCTTCAAAAATTAATGATTTTGATTGGCCAGATCCTAAAAAATATATTGATCCGGCAGAGTGTTTAAGAGAAGTTGAGGCAGCTCCGGAAGGAAAGGCTGTTGTGGGAATACTTTGGTCATCTCACTTTCAGGATGCATGTGCTGCATTCGGCATGGAAGAAGCATATATGAAAATGTTAACAAATCCGGAAATGTTCCAGGCTGTTATTGATAGAATCCTTGAATTCTACCTTGAAGCTAATAAAATTTTCTATGAAGCAACAAAAGGTAAGATACATGGTGTTTTAATTGGAAATGACCTTGGTAGTCAGATAAGTCTTCTAATTTCTCCAGACTTAATTAGACAATATGTACTACCGGGAACTAGAAAACTTGTTGAGCAGGCTCATAGTTATGGTTTAAAGGTTATCCACCACTCATGCGGTGCTATAAAAGATATTATTGGTGATTTAATTGATGTTGGTTGTGATGTAATTCATCCAATCCAGGCATTGGCTAAAGGGATGGATCCACAGGATTTAAAAGAAAAATTTGGTGATAAAGTATCTTTTTGCGGAGGTGTTGATGCCCAGAATCTTTTAGTTAATGGAAAACCAGATGATGTAAAAAATAAGGTTAAGGAGTTAATGGAAATCTTCCCTACAGGTTTAATTATCTCACCAAGCCATGAAGCTGTTCTACCGGACATTCCACCAGAAAATATTGAGGCTCTTTTTGAGGGTGTTCATAAGTAACTTATATAGTTGATTCTTTCATTTTTTTACCCACTAGAAATAGTGGGTTTTTTTTGTTTAAATCTGGTAGAAAATTAAGAATTATTATTAACACTGCTCTTTGTTTTAACTCATGTTTTAAGAATTACCTTTTTTAGGTAAGATGGATTTTCATGGGCGAATTACTGATTGAAAGTTTAAAAAACTGTGCTGTTTACTACTAACTTGTTAGAGGAGCAGACATAAGATATGTACAGACATTCTCAGGGTATGAACCTATTGAAATAACAGTTGTTTATACACACCTTTTAACTGACAGTATAAAGAAGATATATTAATCATATCATCCAAGGGAAAACCAGACTTTAACTGAGACAGATTCTGATTATTTAAATGAATTATAAGAGCTTGAAAAGATTATATTAAACCTTAAAAAATGAATATATATGATTGAAAATTGACTTAGTATATATCAAGGTATATACTGAGATTAAGGAGATATATATGCAAACAGCGAAATTATTTGTCAATGGAAGAAGTCAAGCAGTAAGACTCCCTAAAGAATATCAGTTTCAGGGAGACGATGTGTTTATTCAAAAACATGGAGATGCAGTTATTCTAATGCCACATGATAAAGCATGGGAAACATTCATGCTGGGTTTGAACTCTTTCACTGATGATTTTATGGAAGATGGAAGAGAGCAGGGACAAAATCAAGAGAGAGAATCCTTTTAATGTATTTGCTTGATACCAATATCTGTATTCATGCCATCAAGAATAAGCCTGTGAGTGTGTTAAAGAAGATCTCAGAAAATTTTAATAACGGGATTTATATTTCCTCTCTTACAGTTGCAGAGTTGGAATTTGGTGTTTCTAATAGTCAAAATCCAGAGAAGAATAGAATTTCTTTATTGGAGTTTTTATCAATATTTACGGTATTACCTTTTGATGAGAAAGATGCAATTCCATATGGTGAGATAAAAACTTTTTTGAGAAAATCAGGGAATATAATTGGTCCAATAGATATGCTTTTGTCAGCTCAGGCTATTTCAAATGATTTAATTTTTGTTACCAATAACACGAAAGAGTTTTTCAGAGTCCCTAATATAAAGCTTGAAGACTGGTCTATTATGTAATTATTTTTTAATTGCTACCACTTTACTAATGTGGTAGTATTTTTTTATCAAAACAGTTTGTAGGGGGCATCTTATTTCAGTAGATAGTGGCGATTCATTAACTGATCACAATTTAGAGAGCCCGGGCTTATATTACTACAATGCAAGATGGTATGATCCTAACCTAGGTAGATTCATAACAGAAGATCCTATCCGAGCTAACAATAACTGGTATATCTACGCTTCAAATAATCCAATTTCGCGATTAGATCCAACTGGTTTAGAAGCAGAAAGGTAAAGATAATTTAGTTCTTCAAACAACCAAGCTTAAAAAGTTATGAGTGAAAAATAAAAAAACGATGCCTGTTTCTTTTTCTCAAGATATTGAAGATAATATTCTAATGGAACAAAAATAATTTTTAGATGAGTGAGGATTTTAATCCTCACTTATTCTATTGTATATCTATTTAACAGGTGTATAATGAATAAAAAAAATATATATCGGAAAAGTAATTTAATGAAAACAATTATAAATGAACCAAGAGTTTTGGAATTAATAGAGCTTGGAAGAAATAAAAACTTTCTTACATATAAAGAAATCAATAATATGCTACCTCTAGAAATAACTGATCCCGAGCTACTAGGTGATGTATTAGAATTAATTAAGAAAAATGGAATAATAATAAAAGATGATGAATTAAAAATAAAGAAAAGAAATACAGAACTGCAGTTTAAAACTATAGATGAATTATTAGAGATACCACGTCCAGTTATGGATGATAGTAAAGTAGACTTTCGTAACATGAAATTTTTACTTAGATTGGACCCCCAGGATAGAACTGATAAAATTGTAAATAGAATTATCTTGCAGAATATGAGACTTGTACATTCAAGAGCCTTATATTTTTGGAAGATATATGAGAGTAGAATAAGACATGTTATGGATGAAGATGACTTAGTTTCTTACGGCATTCTAGGTTTGAGAAAAGCTATCAAAAGATATAATTTTAAGATTTGGAATACGGAATTTTCTACTTATGCAGTTAATTGGATCGATCAATCAATTAAGAGAAATATCGATGATAACTTATATAGAGTACGTATCCCTATACACTTTCAAGAAAAGATCAGAGTATTAAATGAATATAGTGATGCTTTTAGTGATGCTGAAAAAGAAAATATTGAAAAAGTTCTATATAAATTTAACCACAATATTTCTTTGGATAGAGAAAATAATAGTGATGATGAAACTCTACGGTTAATCGATATCATAAAACCAATAGATAATAACTATCGTGAATTTAATCCAGAATATAAAACTATAGTTGAAAATTTATTTGATGTGATTATAAATGTTCTAGAAACTTCAGTTAAAAAAAGATATCTGGATGTTTTTGTTCATAGATATGGATTAGTAGATGGTTATATAAAGTCTTTAGAAGAAACAGGTTTAAAATATGATGTTACAAGAGAAAGGGTTCGTCAGATATGTGAGAAATGTACTAGTAAATTGTTACAATCGAGTAAACTAACAGAAATCATAGGAGATCTATATACACATGATTAATTATTCTATACAAAAAACAATATTCAATTATAAAAAGTTAGAAGAACGTCCCACTATATATGTATTATTGGGTTTTGATAAAGACACATTAGATATAGATTTTGGTCTAAAACCAATTTTTAGTGAAAAATATCTTAGCTTACAGAGTTTCCTTGATAAAGATGTAGATAAAGAATTATATACTCTAATTTTCCCACTAATAAACTCTGGTCATAGCTATTATTGTTTTTTTGAACAATTTATTTTTTTGAATTCTGATTTTGTTAGTAGTTTTTTTGAAATTAAGTATTTGAACAATATATTTTATAGGAATTATATTCCATTTAATTTATGTATTCCTGATGAGTTAGATCTAAGCATATATGATGATGAAAATGAAGGAAATAACTTCTCTCATATAGAACAAAAGTTATTCAATAGCTTTTCTAAAATTATTAACTTGAATAATTCCTTATATTTCATTCCATCTATTATCCCTGAAAATATAAATGATATAGAACCAGAGATCAATTTCTCATCTAATATGAATAACCGAAAAAATTCAATTGGATTAACAATTTCAGATGATGGGGAATCATGGATTAGCTTTATTTCTATGATTGAAGAAAACTTATGGGATAATATAAACCTGTCTATAAGCTCATACTACATTAAGAATGAATTAATTGAACATTGCCGAAAAGTATCAAGTTTTTTTAATGTGAATTTAAATTTTAACGAAAATGATGAAATCAAACTAAACAGGAAAAGTAAATTTTTACCCATGGCTCTTAAAAAATTAAGTTCTCATTGGGGATATGAAGATTTTAGGGATTTTAACGTTTACTCTGGAATACGAAATAATGATGATATTAAAATTACTAAAACATCTCAGAGTAATGTTATAGTAGATATATTAGAACAAGTTGAGAATTCCAAAAATAATACAAATTACAGGGATTTATTTGTAACAGCACCAACAGGGACTGGAAAATCTTTAATGTTTCAGATTCCATCAATGATACTTTCAGAATATAACTATCTAACTTTAATTATTTCTCCATTAATTGGACTTATGAATGATCAAATTAATGGATTAGAAGTTAAAGGCGTAACCGAAGCAGCAACAATTAATTCATCATTAACCCCAAATGATAAACAGGAAATCATACAAAAAGTAAAAGATGGAGAAATTTCTATATTGTATTTATCCCCTGAAAGTTTGCTTAGTAGATCTGATATTTCTATGTTGATTGGTAAAAGACAAATAGGTCTTTTGGTTATAGATGAAGCACATATTGTGACAACATGGGGTAAGGCTTTTAGACCAGATTATTGGTATCTAGGTAACTATATTCAGAAGTTAAGAAAAAGTCAAAAATTCCCAATTGTAACATTTACTGCAACATCAATATATAAGGGCCCAGAGGATATGTATAGTGAAACACGAGATAGTCTTTCCCTGATAGACCCTATAACATACTTCGGAGTTGTTCCTAGAGAGGATATAGATATTTACTATTCTTCTAAGTCAGAAGATGATTTAAGAAATAAAAAAAGTGGATATCAAAATAATAAAATGAAGATTTGTATAGGACGATTAGAAGAATTACGTCAAAAAGATAAAAAAGTTCTTGTATATTTTCCATACGTTTCTCTAGTTAGGGATTTTTTAGACTTTATTACTATGCATGATAATAAATTAAATTTAAATGATATAACAAAGTATTATGGTTCTTTAAGGCCAGATGAAAAGCATGAAAATTTTATATCATTTAAAAATGGTAAAACTAATATTATGTTAGCAACGAAAGCTTTTGGGATGGGAATAGATATTCCAGATATTGATGTTGTATATCATTATGCTCCAACTGGTAATGTATGTGATTACATTCAGGAGATTGGAAGATGTGCAAGAGATAAAAATATTCAAGGTATGGCAGTATTTGATTATTTAAAAAGAGATTTTTCTTATGTTAATAAACTGCATGGTATTTCTTCTATTAAACCATATCAATTAATAGAGGTTGTTAGAAAAATATATGATTTAGGTAAACAAAAGGATTTTTCAAGAAATCTACTTATATGTTCAGAAGATTTTATTCATATTTTTAATAAGTCTAATTCAGAAACATCTAAAGATGATTTAGATGAAATTGATAGGAAATTGAAAACGACACTATTAATTATTGAAAAAGATTTCATACAAAAACTAGGTTATTCTCCTATAGTCGCAAGACCAAGAAATCTATTTACACGATCTTGGTTTAGAATAACTCGGGACAATATAGATGAAAAAACGGAAATTTTAAAACAATTAAAAGGTTACTATAGCTTTGATAATAGTAACTTGATTATAAATATAAAAAAATTATGGGAAGATAAATATAAAGAAAATACATTTGCATCCTTTAAATATAATTTTTATTCTGATCAAACTTTTATATCTCTACCTAAAAATGATTCTTTAACACCAATATTTAAAATAGAGATAAGTGACTGGAAAGGTCGTAATGCAGAATCAGAATCAAGTGCGAAATATTTGATTGATAGTATCATGATGTTTATTGAAAACTATAAATTAAGTGGCAAATGGTTCAATGTTAATAAATTGACTGTCTTTTTAAAGGATAAATATAAAATATATTCTGGTAACGATTATAGAACATTAGCGGAAACCATTTTATCTTTTATTAGTACTATTAATTATAACAATGAGTTAAATAATGGAAGGTTTATTCTTTATAGAGAGGATTCTGGATATAGAATCAGTAATAGTGGATATCTTAACTTAAAAAAAGAGTTTATGGATGTGTTATATACTATTTTAGAAAATAGGGGATCATATATTTTCCTTGATCAGGATAAGAATAACAATAAGAAAAACGCAAAAATATTTGCTGTTTTAGGCTTATTGGATACCGCAAGGATCTGCTCTTACCAGGTTTCTGGTGGATTAAATCCTGAGATTTTTGTACAAGTTGTTTCATATTTTCAAATTAGAAGAATGATATATAATAGTCATGAATATTCTAATATAATTTTAAATAATGTAAGTAAAAGACATAAAGTCTCAGTTAAGTTTTTAGATTATCTTTTTTCTAAATATACTACTGAATCTAATGACTTTTGGAAGCATATAGAGAATTATTTTTTAGGAGAACTTCCAGAAGATCTTCAATTAGAAACAGATAAGGAATTAGTTAAAAACATATGACCAAGTCAATATATGCGCCAGGTAATAGATTAGTAATAAGAGATACTGAGTGGCTTGTAAAAAGTGCGAGAAACATCGAAAATAATAACTGGATTTTAGATGTGGTAGGGCTTTCGGAAGTTGTTAGAGACAAAGAGAGTCAGTTTGTAACAAAGTTTGAAAAAGACATTGTTCATTTAGATCCAGTAGACACTGAGTTTATTCTTGATGAATCATCTGGTTACAGAGATTCTATACTATTCATGGAAAGTTTACTAAGAAAGAGAACTCCAAAAGATAGTAAAATATACGTTGGAGATAAGGCTGCAATAGACGCTGTACCTTATCAAATGGAACCAGCAGCTAAAGCATTGACTCAACATAGGCAAAGAATATTAATTGCAGATGCCGTTGGTCTTGGTAAAACTATTGAGTGTGGAGTTCTTTTAAGCGAACTTATTAAACGTGGAAGAGGAAAACGAATCCTTGTATTAGCAGTAAAAAGTATGCTTACTCAGTTTCAAAAAGAAATGTGGACTAGGTTTACCATTCCTTTAATCAGGCTCGACTCTACAGGAATTCAGCGAGTTAAGCAGTATATTCCTGCAGGACATAACCCGTTTCTATATTTTGATAAATCAATTATTTCTATTGATACCTTAAAGAGAGAATCAGAGTACCGACATTATCTTGAAAATGCATGGTGGGATATCATAGTTATTGATGAGGCCCACAATGTTGCAGAACGTGGGACTAACTCCATGAGATCTAAGCTTGCAAAATTGATTTCAAGCAGATCAGATACTTTAATAATGTTATCAGCAACCCCACATGATGGTAAAAAAGAATCATTTGCCAGCCTTATGAATATGCTTGATCCTACAGCTATTGTAGATCCATCAAATTATGGTCCTGAAGATATTAGAGGTCTATTTATTAGAAGATTTAAGAAAGACGTAAAACATCAAGTGACTGCACAATTCAGGGAAAGAAAGATTGATCAAATAGTTGTTGGATCATCAGCTAAAGAGGAAATGGCTTTTCATGCTTTAACTTCATTATCGTTTAAGGGAATAGATTCAAGAAAGCGAAAAGGATCAATGTTATTAAAAACAGGACTTGAAAAATCACTTTTTTCATCTCCGGCTGCATGTATTAAAACATGTCAAAACAGGATTAATAAACTTAAAAATGATTATGTAGAATACATGGATGATATTGAACAATTGGAAAGTTTTGTATCAACTCTAAAAAATATAAGTAAAGAAGATTTTAGTAAATACAATAAACTGGTAGATTTCTTAAAGAAGAATACCTGGGATTGGGATACAAAAGATCCAGGAGATAGGCTTGTTATATTTACTGAGAGAATTGAAACTCTTAAATATCTTGAAGAGAACTTAAAGAAAGATCTTAAGCTGAAGGATCAGGAAGTTGGAATTCTTTATGGTAGTATGTCTGATACAGAGATTCAGGAAACTGTAGAAAAGTTTGGAAATAGAACAGAACCGATAAGACTTTTAATTGCTTCAGATGTAGCAAGTGAAGGTATAAACTTACACTACCAATCCCATAGAATGATTCACTTCGATATTCCTTGGTCTCTAATGGTTTTTCAACAAAGGAATGGTCGTATAGACCGATATGGTCAGGAAAAAGATCCATTAATATATTACTTAATGACAGATAGTGAAAATGAGAAGATAAAAGGGGACCAAAGAATACTCCAGTTATTAATCGAAAAGGATCAGCAGGTTCATGAGAGTATAGGAGATCCAGCAGAGTTTACAGGTCAATACACTATTGAGGATGAAGAGCTACAGGTTGCAGATGCAATAGAATCAGTCAACGGTGTAGAACAACTTAATTCAAAGTTTAGTAGGCAAGAGTTTGATCCTATGGCTGAAATGTTGGTTATTTTAAGTGGGGATGAAGACGTAGAAGAGGATCATCAGGGAGAACAACTCTCTTTTTATAAAAGAGATTATGATTTTGTTAGAGACTCCATAAGGTATATGCAAGGGAAACATAGTTGGTATGCAGAGTTTCTTGATGATGGTAATACTATTGAGATTGAAAATAGGGATGATTTTAAAGTTTTAAAGAAGTCTTTACCATCTGAGATTATTCCAAAGAAGGAAGAGAATTTTATATTAACTGATGATATTGACGCTGTAAAAAAAGAGATGGAGAGATGCAGAAAAGAAGAGTCTATATGGCCACGAAAGATGTTATTATGGGATCAAAATCCACTAGTTTCATGGCTTAATGATCGTTTACTTACTATCTTTGGTCGTAACCAGGCTCCGTTTATCTATATCCCAAATAAATCCGGGAGAAATGAAGTAATTGTTCTGATTTCCGGGATGATTCCTAATCAGAAAGGTCAACCTGTAATAGAAGATTGGTTTGGTGTTGTTTTTGAAGGTGATCAATTTAGAGAAATTATTACATTAAAAGAGTTTATGAATAAAACAGAACTTGGAGATAAGCAGATACCTAATTCAAGTAAGGATATTGATAATAAACTTGCTAAAAAAATTCTTCCTGTAGCCCTTGAAAAATCCAAAGAACATATTTTACGTCAGAAAGGTGATTTTCATACAAGAATTAATCCTCAAATAATTGAACAAAGAGAGAGATTAAAACAATTGGAAGAAAGACAGAAAAAGTTTATTTATGAAAATGTAAATAAAAATAGAATAGATAAAGAACTCAGACTGGTAACCCAGACATTTGAAGATTATAGAAAATGGGTTAATGAAACTCTCAGAAGTGGTGATGATCCATACTTACGAGTTGTAGCTATGGTTACGGAGAATGAAAAATGATACTTGGAGCTGGACTAAAAAATCATAACGACTTTTTTACAGATTTATATATATCTGAAACAATAATGAATGATATGAAGCCTGTTCTAGAAAAATGGGCAGAGATTAAAAATGAAAACAACACTAAATCACCATGGGAAAGAGTTAAAGAGTTAAGAAAGCAGTTCTATGACTTTAAAAGTTCTATTGGTTCATCCATAACTCCCGAAACAATTAAAAATCAGAAAGATTTTATCGCTGATTTAATAAGAGCATTAGATTATGAACGAATCCCTTCTAATATAGAGCTTAGTAGTGGCCATTCCATCCCTTATATATCACTGGTTACGAAATCCAATAAAGCACCCCAATTAATTATCATGGAAGCTCTCTTTGATGGAAATAAAAATGATAGTGAGGAGGGTATTCTTTCCTACTATATTAATAATTCTCAGTACGATGGTGATATAGATGATAGTCAAAAAGCAATAACATCCTATGAAGAAATAATTACTAAAGATTTATTTAGTGATGAAGAACCTCCTAGATGGGTACTTCTTGTTGGAGTAGAGTCAATTATACTTATTGATAGAAGTAAATGGGCTGAAAAGAGAATGTTGGAGTTTGATTTAAATGAAATTTTTGATACAAACTCAACTGATCTATACAAGATTTTAGGTGTAGTGTTAGCTAAAGACAGTCTCTGCCCTATTGATGGAGATATACTTTTAGATACATTAGATGAAAACTCCCATAATCATGCTTATGAAGTATCAGAAGATCTGAAATATGCTGTTAGAGAGTGTGTAGAGTTATTAGGAAATGAGGTATTAACCCAGTATAGAAATAACAGTTTAACTCCATTTCCTGAAGCTGATGAACTATCTATTGAGTGTCTCAGGTGGATGTACAGACTTCTATTCCTTTTCTATATTGAAGCACGACCAGAACTTGAATATATACCAATGGATAACCCCTTATATGTAAAAGGTTACAGTCTTGAATCTTTAAGAGAAATTGCAGATGGATCAGAATTAGAGCAGGATAAAGATGGTTATTACATTCATGAGTCTTTAAGAATCCTATTTAATTTTATACAAGTTGGTATTGAAAAAGAGACCAGAATAAGTTCGTCTGAGTCTGGGTTTCATGAAATTAATGATCTATTTGTTATTAATTCTTTACAGAGTCACCTTTTTGATCCTGAAAATACTAAGCATATTGAAAATGTAAGTCTTAGAAATGAAACCTTATATAAAGTTATCAGAAACCTCTCTTTAACTAGACCTGGAAAAGGTAGAAGAGGTAGAGTTAGTTATTCTCACTTAGGCATAAATCAACTCGGTTCTGTATATGAGGGATTACTCTCTTATAGAGGATTCTATGCAGAAGAGGACTTGTATCAGGTAAAGAAGAAGGGTGAAAAAGAAGATCCATTAAGTCAGGCATTTTTTGTAACGCAAAATGAAATTGGGAATTACAACAAAGAAGAGCAGGTTTTTAATGATGATGGAACTTTTAAAATTTTCCCCCAAGGTTCATATATTTATCGTTTAGCTGGTAGAGATAGAGAGAAGTCTGCAAGTTATTATACTCCTCACTCTTTAGCTGAGTGTCTTGTAAAATATACCCTTAAGGAAAGGCTTCAAGATATTGAGACTGATGAAATTTTAAATCTAACAATTTGCGAGCCTGCTATGGGTAGTGCTGCCTTCTTAAATGAAGCTATCGATCAACTCTCTGAAGAGTATCTAAAGAGGAAACAAAAGGATCTTAACAAGATAATTTCTCAGGATGAGTATATTTATGAGAAACAGAAGGTTAAAATGCATATAGCAGACCATAATGTTTACGGTGTAGATTTAAACCCTATAGCCGTTGAACTTGCAGAGGTTTCTTTATGGTTAAATACTATTCATAAAGGAGCACATGTTCCCTGGTTTAGTCTGCAACTTAAGTGTGGAAACTCATTAATTGGAGCAAGAAGACAATACTTTACTAGGTCTCAACTTTTAAAAAGTAGTAATGAAACATATTTAGACTCTGTACCACAAAAACATGACTGGAATAAACCTTTAACAGCCAAAAGAATTTATCACTTTCTTCTTCCTGATAAAAATATGGCCAACTATAAGGATAAGGTTGTAAAGGATTTAGAGAAAGATAAAATTGCTATTATTGATAACTGGAGAAAGAGTTTTGCAACTCCTTTAGAAGATATTGAAGCTGATAGATTAATTAAAGTAACACAAGCTGTAGATACTCTCTGGAAGTCCTGGACAGACTCATTAAGAAAATTAAGAACTGAACTTACTGATAATATCCCTCTCTTTGGTCATAAAGTAGAAGAATCTCATATCGGTTTAAACATTAAAGATAATGCCTATAGAAAAGAAGTTTCCTCAAAAGGTAAATCCGATTCTAGTGATTATCAGAGACTAAAACTTGCTATGGATTATTGGTGTGCATTGTGGTTCTGGCCAATTGATGATGCAGAGAAACTACCAACTAGAGAGGAGTATATATCAGATCTTGAAAAGATTCTTATTGGTAATAAAGAGAATATAAAACATCCAGATAGTACCGGACAGTTTAATCTATTTGATATAAATGAAGATGATGAAAAAGAACTGTTTACTGACATTGGAACAGTAAATATTGATGATTTAGAGAAAAACTTCCCACGTTTGTATATAGCTCACGAACTATCTAATATTCATCATTTCCATCACTGGGAACTTGAATATGCTGATATATTCAAAGATAGGGGTGGATTTGATTTAATACTTGGAAATCCTCCTTGGTTAAAAGTTACATGGGAAGAATCTGGGGTTCTTTCTGATTTTGATCCATCATTTATTGTAAAAAAGTTTACTGCTAAACAAACTGCTGATCTACGAGAGAAAAAATTAGAAAATGTAGAAGCAAGAAATGCTTACTATTCTGAATATATCTCAAGTGAAAGTACAAAAAGTTTCTTAAATGCAAAGCAAAACTATCCTGAGCTTATTGGTAGTCAAACAAATCTTTTTAAATGCTTTTTACCGTTGGCATGGTGTATTGGTGCTAAAGAAGGGTTTTCAGGCTTTGTACATCCTGAAGGTGTTTATGATGATCCTAAAGGTGGTACTTTAAGAAAAGAAATCTATCCAAGGTTAGAATATCATTTCCAGTTTGACAATGAACTCAGATTGTTTGCAGAAGTACATCATTGTACAAAGTTTAGTTTGAATATTTTTAATAATTCCAAGAAACAGAACATTTCATTTAATAACATATCAAATCTTTTTCTTCCTAAAACTATTTATGATAGCTTCAATTATATTGGTTCTGCAAAGGTTGGTGGAATTAAAGAAAACAAAGTTTGGAATACGAAGGGGCATAAGGATAGAATCTTAAAAATTACTGATGATGAATTGAAGTTATTTGTCAAATTATATGATAAAGAAAACACTTCATATTTAGAAGGTCGTTTACCAGCTTTACATGCTAAGCAACTATTAGCTGTATTACGTAAAATTGCTGTTTATAAATTAAGGTTCAGTGCTATAAGAAATAAATATAAAGCCACAACAATGTTTGATGAAACATATAGTCAGCGTGATGGAATTTTAAAAAGAGAAACATTCTTTCCTAGAAAACTAGATGAATTAGTACTTTCTGGTCCTCACTTTTTTGTTGGAAATCCTTTTGTAAAAACACCTAGAGAAATATGTAAATTAAATTCTGATTATGATGTTGTAGATTTAACTTCTATATATGAAAATTATCTACCTAGATCTAATTATAGACCAACAGAAGACTTACAATTATTTTTTGATAAAATACCTAATACCGATTTTGTAAATAGTTCAGGCCAAAAAATAACAAACTTTTATAGATTAGCTACTAGAAAAATGCTTAGTCAGTCAGGTGAAAGAACTTTAGTAAGCTCAATAATACCAAAAAATGTTTCTCATATTAATGGTGCAATGTCATTTACTTTTTTTAATAATGAAGATCTATTAGCTTCTGCGAATAGCTTTTCTTTAATCTTTGATTTTTATCTTAAAAGTTCTGGCGTAGGGAATTTTAGTCAAATCCAATTTGAGATGTTACCTCTCATATATAATAATAAGTTAATTTTAAGAATCTTATTACTTAACTGTATCACGAATGATTTCTCTGAGTTGTGGTGTAAAAATTACAATAATATGTTTTCAAATGATTCATGGGCTACAAAAAATATTAAGCTTTCTAATTCACATTTTGAATACTTAACTCCAGATTGGTCAACTAAAATTCCATTAAGAACTGACTATTCAAGAAGGCAAGCATTAGTTGAAATCGATGTTTTAGTTGCTAGAGCTATTGGTTTAACTTTAGATGAGTTAAAAACTATTTACAGAATACAATTTCCTGTCATGCAGCAGTATGAAGAAGATACATATTATGACCAGAAAGGTCGAATAGTATTTACTTCAAAGAATATGCCTGGTGTAGGCTTTCCAAGAAAGAAAGATCCAAATAAAAATGAACCGATTGGTTGGGAAGACATTAAAGATATGGAAAGTGGTACCGTTAGTAGAACTATTATTGATGATACTCAACCCGGAGGTCCTGTAGAGCGTGAGATTGTTTATTATGCTCCATTTGATAAGTGTGATAGAGAAGAGGATTATGAGATAGCTTGGGCTGAATTTGATAGAAGAGAGAGGGAAGAAGCATGATTCCATCTATAATATCAGGTCAGGTTAAAACAGGTATACAGGATTTCCTTCGTACTACTTTTCCATCTAGGGATAAAGTTTTTGGTCCTATGGTTGAAAACTTTTTAAATGATGAAGAACAACTTTTTAAGGGACCTTATGTATCTATTAAGTTACCGTTTAGAGGGGGTGATGTTAATGAAACTCATTTCCCGGATATTCCTCTTGGATTTACACCTTATCTTCATCAGCAAAAATCATTTAGAAGATTAAGTGAAGGTAACGAAAAGTCTACTATCGTTGCTACAGGTACTGGTTCAGGTAAGACGGAGTGTTTTTTATATCCTATTTTGGACTACTGTTATCATCATAGAGGTGAAGCTGGAATTAAGGCTATCATTATCTATCCTATGAATGCTTTAGCAAATGATCAGGCTAAAAGATTTGCAGAGACCATTGCAAGTTATGATCATTTAAATGGGAATCTGAATGTTGGTTTATATATAGGTGGTGATGATAATAAAACAGCTGTTATGACTAAAGATCAGGTTATTACAGACAAAAATGTTCTAAAGGATAATCCTCCAGATATTCTTTTAACCAACTATAAAATGTTAGATCTGTTAATGGTTAGGGAGAAAGATAGTGTTATATGGAAACATAATAATACGGAGACATTAAAGTATATTGTCGTTGATGAGTTACATACATTTGATGGTGCTCAGGGAACAGATTTAGCATGTCTGATTAGAAGGTTAAAGTATAGATTGTCTACACCAGAAAACTTTCTATGCTGTGTTGGAACATCTGCAACAATTGGTGGTCCTGAGGATGCTGATAGTTTAAGAGCCTATGCTTCATCCATGTTCCAGGAAGAGTTTGATTCCGGTTCAGTTATATTAGAAGAGACTGTTTCTGCTGCGGAGTTTTTACAAGATCATGAGATAGATAGAGATAGTACTTTGTTTATTGATGATATATTACAGTTAGATAGTAGCGTATATCCTACTCCTGAATCTTTTATTGAAGCACAGTCTAAGGTTTGGTTTGGTAATAAACTGAATCTAAAGAATCTCAATAGTTTGGAGTTCAAGCAACAGTTAGCTGAAGTTCTGCTATCTCATGATATATTTCAGCAATTTATATTGGCAATTGATGGAGTTATTTGTACAGAATCAGAACTGGAAGCAATTATTGGTAGAATTGTACATGATTTCAATATTGAATCTGATCATATTCCTCAACTAACAGTCAGTTTAGTATCTTTAATAGCATGGGCCAGAAAACCAGGGCTAGAAAGAGAAAGACCATTTTTAGATATAAGGTATCAACTCTGGTTAAAAGAGATGAGCCGATTAGTCGCTACAGTTAGTACAGACCCTTCACCTGAGCTAAAGTTTAATGATGATATTGGACCTGATGAAGAGTTTAAGACTCTACCAGTTGTTTATTGTAATGAATGTCATGCTACAGGCTGGGGTACAACCAAGTCTGATAGTGAAAGTATATTTGAAAGTTCTATAGATAAATTTTACGAAAGGTATTTCTCTTTCTCGAAAACTACACACGTTCTTTATCCCGTAGAAGATCATGTTGCATATCAGGATAAAATGATAACAGTTTGTAAGGATTGTTTATGCATTGAAGCTTTAAATGGAAGCAGATGTGAAAGTTGTGGATCTGAAAATTTAATTAAAGTATTTAACTATAATCCAAGGAAAGAGACAAAGAATAATAAAACTATAGGTTCCCACGATTGCCCATTTTGTAATGCTAACAACAGTTTGACAATTGCCGGTAGAAGATCATCTAGCCTTATTAGTGTAGCTCTTTCATCTCTTTATGCCTCTACATATAATGATGATAAAAAGGTTTTAACATTCTCTGATTCTGTTCAGGATGCAGCCCATAGAGCCGGATTCTTTGAAGCTAGAACATGGCGTTTTAATTTTAGAATGGCCTTAAAGCAGTTCCTTGATAATTATAAGGGTGAGAAGTTATCTCTATCTAATATTAGTACCAAATTTATTCACTGGTGGAAAGGTGATGATATTGAAAGCTTTATAGGGACATTTATACCTCCTGATATGGAGTGGTTACAGTCCTATCAGGATTTCAAAGAGAAAGGTGATAGGTGTGATAATAGAGAGCTTCTTGAACTAATAGAGAGAAGAATAGATTGGGAGATAACAAGTGAGTTTGGATATAATGCTCCTATAGGAAGAACTCTTGTAAAAACACTTTCAGCAACTGCTGAGTTAAACTATGACAAAATTGATGATGTCGTTATAGAAACTATTGAAACTCTCAGAAACTCTATAGGGGATTTATCAATTCAGAGTCGTGATATGAAAAATTTTATTGTAGGTCTATTAACTCATATAAAGTATAGAGGTGGGATCGATCATCCGGCTTTAGGAATTTATCTTAATAAATCTTGTAGTGGTTATGCTTTCTCTCATATTGGTGAAAATTTTAAATTTATGCCTAATAAGAGTCAGAGTTCCAGGCTTCCTGAGTTTGTAAAATTAGCTGGTAAAAGTTCTGGGAATCTACATCCTATGATATCAAGTTCAAGTAATAGTGCTAGAAATTGGTTTGAGAGCTGGATGGAGAAATGTTTTCTTCATAATACTTCGAATATAGAAGTTTATAAAGATGAGTTCTTTAAGACCTTAACTGACAAACTAGTTGAATCAGACCTACTTATAATTAAATATGGTAATGATAATGAAGAGATCTTTGCTATAAATCCTGAATATTTAAGCATAGGTTCTGATGTAATACAATTTAGGTGTAATACATGTTCACATCCAGTACAGATCTATAAAGCTATATCTGATAATTGGGATAATATTCCCTGTCTACAGAAAGGCTGCCATGGATCTTACTCAATAGAAGACCAAGACTCAAATTATTACCAGAAACTATATAGTAATGGTGACGTAAGCAGAATTTTCAGTGCAGAACACACTGGGTTGCTATCCAGAAAAGGACGTGAAGAGTTAGAAGCTAGTTTTATTAATAGAACAAGATCTATTGATCCTAACCTTCTTTCTTGTACACCTACTTTGGAAATGGGTATTAATATTGGAGATTTATCATCTGCTGTTCTATGTAGTGTTCCGCCCAATCAAGCAAATTATCTGCAACGAATTGGTCGTGCAGGAAGAAAAGATGGAAATTCCTTTCTTTTAACTGTTGCTGCCGGGAGTCCCCACGATCAATATTTCTATTTGGAGCCAAAAGAGATGCTCTCTGGTAGAGTTCCTGCTCCTCATATATACCTTAATGCTCCTGCTGTTTTAGAGCGGCAGTTTGTCGCATTCTGTTTTGATAATTGGATAAAAGATAAAGATCCGAATATTATAATTCCAACCAAAATGTATATGGTTTTTAAGGAGTTTGACTCTCCTGAAAGAGATGGCTTCCCTTACAACCTTTTTTCTTATATTGATTTACATAGAACTGAACTTCTTAATAATTTTATTTCACTATTTGAAGGAGAGTTAGAGCTTTCTGCTAAAGTATATATAGAAAATTTTGTTCTTGGTGATAATAAGGAAATTCCATCCATTGAAGATAAAATTAAGTCTAATATTGATATTTTTAGAAAAGAGCAAGAAGGTCTAAAAAAGCGATATAGAGATATAAAGTCTAAAATTCGTGAGATGGATAGTTCAACAGTTAGAGATAATAATTTTGATGAAGAGTATGCAAACCTTAAATCAGAAGCTTATGCTTTATTATCATTTATTAGAACAAATGATAGAAAACAGCTGTACAATTTTTTGACAGATGACGGATTACTTCCAAATTACGCATTCCCTGAGGCAGGAGTAATACTTAAGTCTGTTGTTCTTTCAAAGAATACAAGGTCTGATAGATCGTCTAGCTATATTACAAGGACTTTTGAGTATGAAAGAAGTGCTAAGAGTGCTATACGAGAATTAGCTCCTGAAAACTATTTTTATGCTGAAGGAAGAAAAGTTAAAATAGATCAGATAGATCTTACTGCTTCAGAAATGGAAACATGGCATATATGCGATAGGTGTAGTTATTCAATTCCTGAGGCTAAAATGGAAGATACTCAAAACTGTCCTCGATGCAATAGTCAAATGTGGTCTGATAAATCTCGGACTAGGACGATGGTAAAATTAGCTCAAGTTTATGCTACAACTATGGATAAAGAGAGTAGAATATCAGATGATTCTGATTCCAGAACTCCGGTTTTCTATAATCAACATGTTCTATTTGATACTTCAGAAGAGTTTATTACACAATCCTGGCAAATTGAAAATGATGAAGTCCCCTTCGGTTTTGACTATATCTCCCAGGCAAGCTTTAGAGAAATTAATTTTGGTCCTGTAAGAAATACGGATGAGACTTTAAATATTGACGGAAAAGAGATTGAAGCTAATGGTTTTAAGATATGTAAAGAGTGTGGTAAGGTTCTTGATGAAAATAGTGAAGCGAATCATTCAAAAAGAAATTTAAGACATTCAATTACATGTTCGTATAGAAATCGTGCTGATGATAGGGATGCATTTGTTAATAGTGTATTTCTTTATCGTGACTATGTCTCCGAAGCTATAAGAATTCTTTTACCAGTTCAGGATCTTGATGAAGAGTGTTCAATAGAATCTTTAATTGCAGCTATTTTTTTAGGCTTAAAAATGAAATTTGGTAATGTTAATCACATATCTTCTACTTTGATATCTGAACCAACAGAAGAAGAAAATGTTAGAAGAATTTATTTAGCTCTATATGATACAGTTCCAGGTGGAACAGGTTATTTAAAACAGTTAATGACAGAACCAAAAGAGATGTTAGAGGTTCTAAAGTTATCACTAGAAGCTCTTAGATCTTGTGAATGTAATGAAACCGAAAAAGATGGGTGTTACAGGTGTCTACTTGTCTATAGGCAAAGTCGAAAAATGAATCTTATTTCCAGAGATGGTGCTATTAATTTATTAAGTAAGCTAGTTAAACCTGAAAATAAAATAAAGAAAGTAGAATCTTTAAAAGATATTACTTTTAATAGACTGTTTGATAGTGAACTAGAACAAAAATTTATTGAGAGTTTAAGGGCTAGTAAAACTATTATTGGTGGAGAACATATTGATCTTAAGAAATATACCAATACTCCTGGAGGAAATCCAGGTTGGTATGTTATTGTTGGAGAGAATCATTATATAATTGAGCCTCAAGTTAATATCGGGCACAGTAGTGGTTCTCCATTTCCATCAAAGCCAGATTTTGTTATATATCCCAAGAAGAATAGCATAACCTCCGGTTTAATCAAACCTATAGCTGTGTTCACAGATGGATATAAATATCACAAAGATATTATCCATGAGGATATGGCAAAAAGAATGTCTATCGTAAAATATGATAATCACTTTATATGGTCTATAACGTGGAATGATTTAGAAAGGAATAATGATAGAAAACTTAATTACTACACTGTATTCAATAGTTTTCAGAAAATCATGAATACATGTGAAGTCGATAATCCCCACTTTATTGATAGGAATAATTCATTTAGGCTTTTACTTTTATTATTAGAAAATTACAATGTTGAATGGTTTAGAAAATATGTTTTTGGATTGTCACTAAGTGTTTTAGGTACCCCTAAGATGAAAGATATGAGTAGCTTAAGGAATTCTTGGATCAATAATAGTCTTCAAGAAGCTTTTGAGGACAATATAGGAGCGAATTGTTTTGGTTTTAATAAAAATCTTACTAGTGCAGGTATTGTTTTCCTAAAGCATTATACTTTTTTAGAAAGTAATGATTATCTTGGACGAAAATATGAATCATTGTATACTTACCTTTTATACAATGATAAAAGCAGTTTTAATAGCAAGGATGATGAGTTAATATCATGGAATTCTTTTCTTTATTTATACAACTTACTACAATTTTTACCAAACACAAAATGCCTTACTCAAAAAGGTTTAGATGAATCTATTTTTGATGCAATTAATTTTTCTTCCGAAGATATTGAAGTAGAAGTTCATCAGGATATTAAAGATATTATGGAGCTTACTGATCACGAGTTTGATGAAATCTTGTTACAATTAAGAGGTAATTTTATACCTGAGGCCTATTATGAGCTTTGTAATACCAGAGGCGACTGTATTGGTCAGGCTGAATTAGCCTGGGTTGATTTAAAATATGCAATTGTTGACGATGATGAAAATAATAATGTCTGGAAAGAAAATGGCTGGAGCATTTATACTAAAGATCAAGTCAATGATTTTATTTTAAATTTTAACGAGGAGAGAGATTAATGGCAAAACTACAACATGATATTACACTAGTTTTAGGGGCAGATTTTTTATCATCATTTGCTAATTTACCTCGTAAAATACAAACAAAAGTTACTAAGTTTATTGGTGGTTTTAAAGATAATCCTACAGCGAATTCCTATAATTATGAAACACTTCATACTAGAGATAAACATTTAAGATCTGTAAGGATTGATCAAGATTATAGAGGAATAATATATAAACCAGATACTGGAGATATGTATATTCTAACTTGGGTTGATAAGCATGATGATGCTTATGCATGGGCTCAAAATAAAGTTTTTCAAGTTCATCCTGTTACAGGTTCTTTACAAATGATTGATTATTCTGAGATTGATGCAACAAGCGATGTAAGTAGTAGTGATTCAGATAATCAAAAGTCCGGTATATTTAGTGAGTTTAGAGATAGAGAATTAATATCTGTAGGAGTTCCTGAAGCTGTAATCCCATTTATACGACAGATGAAAATTGAAGAAGACCTGGACGCAGCGGAAGGGAAAATCCCTCAAGAAGCCTGGGAAGCACTATATCTATTGTATGCAGGTGAGTCTCTGCAAGAGGTATACAATACCGTCGTACAGCAAGAGAGTGTAGATACAACTGATATTAAAACTTCACTTCACAATAGTGATTCTCAAAGACGATTTGTGATTATTACTGAAGATGAAGAATTAAAGGGTATATTAAGTTATCCATTGGATGCTTGGCGTGTGTTTTTACATCCAGCCCAGAGAAAAACTGTATCTATAAATGCTAATGGACCAGTTAGAGTTCTTGGTGGAGCAGGGACAGGAAAGACTGTTGTTGCCATGCATAGAGCAAAATGGTTGATTGAGAATGTATTTACTAAGCCTACTGATAAAATCTTGTTTACTACATATACAAAGAATCTTGCTTCAGATATTAAGGAGAATCTATCCACAATATGTACAACTGAGCAGTTAAAAAAAATTGAAGTAGTTCATATAAATGCATGGGTTTCTGATTTTCTAAGGAAAAGATCATATAAATACTCTTACGTTACACCATCAGAAAGTAGAGATTTATGGGATGAAGCCTATTTACTTTACGATGGAGAAGATGAATTAAATGTTCAGTTCTTTAAGGATGAGTGGACTCGGATTATTCAGCAACAAGAAATTTCTACAGAAAAGGGTTATCTCAAGGCAAAAAGAACAGGGCGTGGTAGAAGTCTTCAAGTAGGTCAAAGAAAAGCTTTATGGAAGGTTTTTGCAGAATATAGACAATTACTAGATCATAGAATGAAGTTTGAGTATGAAGATGCTGCCAGAGCTGTAAAACATATACTATTACAATCAAAAGATATTCTTCCTTATAGGAGTGTCATTGTCGATGAGGCTCAGGATTTAGATTTAATAACGTTCAAACTACTACATTCAATAGCTACGAATAATAGTAATAACAATATGAATCAACTGTTTATTACAGGGGATAGTCATCAGAGAATTTATGGAAATAAAATTGTACTATCAAAGTGTGGGATTGATATTAGAGGGCGAAGTAGAAGGCTAAAAATAAATTATAGAACTCCTGAAGAAATTAGGTCTTGGGCTCAGAAGGTATTGGATAATAATGAGTTTGATGATCTGGATGGTGGAATTGACTCTATGAAAGGATATCGTTCAGTTCTTCATGGTGAAGCTCCTTCTATTAGAATTTGTAATTCTTTCTCAGAAGAGGTCTCTGAAATTATTGCATATATTGTTAGTCTTATTAGAGGTGGTTCAAAGGAAGAGGCTATTTGTATTTCTGTAAGAACAAATGAGCTTGTAGATAGATATAGAGGTGCACTCGAGGCCCAAGGCAAAGATGTCTATGTTGTAAATACAAAAGATGACCTTAGAAAACCCGGGATTAGAATTGCTACGATGCATAGAGTGAAAGGGTTAGAATTCAATCATATGATATGTCCTAGTGTTAATAAAGATATAGTTCCTCTTAAGTCAGTACTTTACACACAAGATAATGAGTTGGCAAAAGAGGAGTTTGAAACTAAAGAAAAATCCCTCTTTTATGTTGCATTAACTAGAGCTAGGAAATCAGTGCTTATTACATGTTGTAATGAGCCTAGTTCATACATTAAATAAAGAGGGTGGGCAATGCCAGAGAATAATTTTATAAAAATAAAGCCAAAAGAAATAGCAGTAGATAATAGTAAAAAGTCTATTTTTAATTCAATTAATTTTGACTCTAAAAAAATATGACTTTTTAGTAGAAAAAATTAAAGAATTGCCAAGCTTTGTACGTAAGCTATAATTAATCCCTCCTTGAAGAATTTTAGAACTGATTTATACTCCATAAAAAATGGAGGAGTAAATGAAAAAAAGGCAAATCCGAGATTGGAGAGCATTAATAACAGAACAGGAAAACAGTATTGATATTTTTTGTAAAGAAAAGGGAAGTCATTATACGTCTTTTTATAAAAATAGGAAAAAATTCCAAGGCTCAAATTTTGTAGAATTTAAAAAGGTATTAAATTCACTGTTTTCTGCAAAATAGTAATACCCAGTGTTGCAATGAAATAATACACACTTCTGCAATGTAAATTCCCCATAATTGCAAAAGCCACAGTAAACACCGGGATGGGTAGCCGACCTTTAGATTGACAGATCTTTTTAAGGGGGGCTAAAGCAAAGGATGCTTACTATGGCAGATACAATTGATATCAGAGAAATGTTTTTTTCAGAAGGAATAAATAAAAAAGAAATTTCAAAAGAAACATGTTTTGATAGAAAAACTGTGAGTAAATATATTTTACATGATGACTGGAATGAACCAGATGAAAATAATAACCAAAGAGAATCAACACTTGAACCGTATAAAGAAGAGATTTATTCATGGATTAAAAATGATCAAAACCACACCTTTCTGGTTATGAAGGAAAAACTCCCTAATCTCTTCTGGAACTGGCCATCTAATCTGCCCCGCAGGTAAACCAATGTGGTTAAAATGTAAAAATTTCCACTCAGGGAATGGTTATAGGGGAAAGTCTTATCAAGGACATATTATTAATTGCACAAGTTATTAAGTGAAAAGTAAATGCATAAGAAAAGAAAATACAAAAGCTAGGCAAGTCGGAATATTAGAAGAGTCAGAAGATTCAAAGAAAAAAACATTCACCCAAAGGATGAGGGAAAAGTTTGATACAACCTATAGCCGCAGTGTCTATTCCAGAAGAATGGGAACTGTTGAACCGGTCTTTGGTCATATAAGAGGAACTAAAAAACTTGATAGATTTACTTTGAGAGGCAAAAAAGGTTCAAATTCAATGGCTACTCTATTGTATTGTGCATAATATAGGAAAATTGAATAAACATAATTAATAATAAGGAGAAAAAGCTAAAAGCCATTAGATGTAGTTTAAGTTCTGCTATATTCATTTTAAAAAAAGGATCAAGCTGGTTTTTTGTTTACTTTAACAAACAATCCATTTTAATTATTTCTATATGGGGTTTTTCTACAGCCTCGATAAATGGAATTAATGAGTCTTGACTGTATAATTATCTTTTCTTATTATATTTTAATTATTAAAAATAATTAAAGAGAGTTTTTATGAAATGTCCGAATTGTGGTAAAGATTTATATTCTTTAAGGTTATTATGGCTTACTCCATATTCAAGTTATTCGTGTAAATATTGTAAAAGTAAAATTACAATATTAAAAAGTAATTCTGTTCTTTGGATATTTTTTTTTATAATTATTCTAAATTTTACATATTTACTTGATAAATATATAGAATATAAATATTTCTTCCCAATAGCCATGATTTTTTCTGTATCTGTGCTTTTATTGTTTTATTTAAAGTTTAAAAAATTAAAGTGAATATTTTTAATAAGATATTGGTAAAAATATAATGCCCCATCCTCTTAAATAGAACCTTTTTATTGATTTCATTTCAGCCAATATTATGATAGAATTTGAAATGATGATAAGATTGTAATAACCTTGAAATATTACCGGAATTGTAAAGTCTCAAGAATGCATTCTAGAGATCATGGGAAATCGACTAATAGGGGTAATGGAAGCAAAGCTGTCACCTACCGCCACAGAATTAACACTAACTTATTTCAATAGGAATACTTTCATTCATATCGAGATAAAAATTCCCATATGGATTTACATGCTGGTAAATGAGAGTTGTTAATACCATGTAATCTTCAATTTGCATTTTATTCTCCAATCATTTTTGGACAAGACTTCCTGAATCATCAGTGTATTTAAAAGAAACCAAATTACTCCAGACTAAGAGCAGATAATACTCAGTAGGTTCATCTTGATATAAGAATATATCCATTCAGAAAACAAAATTTTGCAGAGTTATCGTATAAATTGATTTTGGTAACTATTATATTATTTACTGTTACTCTATAGATATATAAAATAAAAAATGAATATACAGGAAATATTAAAGGAAGCATTAAATATGCCTCCTAATGAAAAGACACTTTTAATTGATGGACTACTAGCGAGTTTTGATGAACCGGATTTGAATCTGGATGCAATATGGAAAACAGAGATAGATAAAAGAGTATCTGCATATATAAGTGGAAAACTTAAGACCGTACCTTATACTGGATTTCAGGATAAATGACGGTTGAATTTTTAGATATAGCATATGAGTAATATATTGATGCTATAGAATATAATGGTTTACAGGAAATAGGTTTAGGTAAGAAATTTAAAAATGAAATAGATTTAGCATAAAAAAAAAATTATTAATATAGCACTCTGTGACAGGAGGCAATAATGAAAAGTAATAAAACCCATGATGAATGGAAGGAATTAGTTTTTAAATATAACAAATCAGGCTTGTCTATGGCTGAATTTTCAAGAAATAATAATTTAAAACCAACAACATTTGTTTATTGGACTAAAATGTTTAATACAAATGTAAACAAAACATCTAATTTTGTAAAACACCCTAATATTGAGATTAGAAACTATGAACCTGTTCATCTCTCGATAAATAATATTAAACTTGAGGTTCCGGCAGATGCACCAACAGAGAAAATAGCTAGAATAATATCTGTTTTAAGGGAAAAAATATGATTATTGACTTCTCAAAAGTAGCTATCTATGTCAGACCGGGATTTACAGATATGAGAAAACAGATAAATGGTCTTTCTGTTCTTGTCGAAGATGAAATGAATCTAAACTCAGGCTCAGGAAGTTTGTTTCTTTTCTGTAGCAGAGATAAAAAGCAGTTGACGTGATTCTTTAGAAAAACTGGCACCATGGAAATGTGATCCTACAGAAAGCAATAAAATTATATTATAACCGCCCATAATATTAACGGTTACCAACAAAGAACAATTACATTATTGCTTATTTCCCATTGCTTCGTAAATCTCCCTAGGTGTTTGCCTGGGATTTTATTTACATAATGGTATTTATTCTCGTAGGTTTTCAGAATACAGATAAAAAAAGCTTCCCTGGAAAGAGAAGCAAGCTTAATATATCAGGATTTTTTAAAATCTTCCCATAATTGGGTTACTTCATCAAGATAAGTTCCTAATAGAATTATTGTAATACCTGACTCTGTAAACTTTTCTTTATCAATCTCAGTTATTTCAATAATTCCATTATTATTACCTAGATAATAATAACTATTATCCAGTTTGTAATAGCCTTTGATTCTCATAGTCTTATCAATCAAACTATTGAGGAAAGGGAGAAATTTATCTTTTGAGATATTCAATTGCTCTAAATTCATTCGTTTAGGAGCACTCTGCTTTGTATTACATGACTCGACATTTCCATGTAAACGGAATTCCTGAAAATCCAGAGACTTGTAATCAAATTCACAAAAATTTGTAAAATAGAACTTTGCATCATTATTCATCTGTTCTATACACTCTTTAATTTCCTGAACCTGATCAGAATCTACTAAATCAACTTTGTTTAAAATTATCGTATTGGATGAAACAATCTGCCTGTCTACAAAAGCCATGTGTTTTCTCAGTTTTAAAACATTGGTACAGTCCGCAACACAGAGGACATGCTTTATTCTGTAATTTCCCCAGAGTTTATACTCTCCCAGAAGTTTAGCCATACTACTTGGATCAGACATCCCAGAAGTTTCAATAAAAAGTATATCCGGGGCATCATTAATAAAATAATTAAGCCCCATTATAAAATCTGCAGTTAAGCATGAGCAAAATATAGAACCATTACCAATTTCATAGATCTTGTTGTCACCAAGGTTACTACCACTTTTAATAATAGCACCATCAACAGGAACCTTACCAAAATCATTAACCAGTAACCCTATTTTCTGATCAGAGTACGAATTAACAAGTTTGTTTAAGAGAGTTGTTTTTCCTGCACCTAAAAATCCTGTAATAATAACGATATCTATCATTTTACTCATAATTAATTCCTTATAGTTTCTCTTTTATTGCTTTTGAAAGCTCATCTCTATTAGGTATAAGAGAGATAAATTTTACATCACCATTTATTGCAATTGTAGGTAAGTTAGCAACACCTAATTTTCCTAATCTTACAATATTCTCTTTTTCAGTAATTTTTCTTTCAATAATCTCAATCTGATCACCAAAAATTGATACCATATCATCAGCAGCAGCTTTCATATAACCACAAGCCGCACAAGTTGCAGAGTCAATTGTTAAAACTTCGATCATTACTTTGTCAAGGTTAGCATAGTCTGGCATCTCTACATCGATGTTTAAATCCTCTCTAACATAGGATTCAAGGAATTTTCTTGTAGAATCAACATTTTGTACAGCTTGACCAATACCAATAACATTTTCAATTGGAGTATCGTAAGGCATATCACATCCTGGAGCCAGGATAAAGTTTGTATTACCCATCTGGTCAATTTTCTCAATTGCAGCTTTCTGACAATCTTTCTGGTTACCTAAAAGCATACAAACTGTTAACTGGATATTTCCACTTAATACTTTGTTATATTTATCTGTAATTTTCTTAGCAGCAACAAGGTCGATATTTTCATCGATACTTAAACAGTCTGCACCAGTTTCACACATAACTTCAAGGTTCTTTGTAGCATCACCACAAACGAAGAATGAAGAGAAAGCACCTTTGCTTCTTATGTGGTCAAATATTTTTTTATACGGAGCAGATATAAACTCTTTAAAAGAGTCAGGTGAAATTTGAGATACAAGAGGGTCAACCGCACCAATAATATCCATACCTGCTTCAATAAAGTAATCTGATAATGCAATAAATACATCTGCACAGTAGTCAAGAAGTTCCATAACATATTCAGGATCATCATACATATCCATAAAGATGTTTGTAGATCTTAAGTGAGACGCTAATGTAAAAGGACCACATGCTAAACCGTATAAAGCAGTTGTTTCACCAACAGAAGTTTTCATTCTGTTCATAACATCTAATATTAGAGGAATTCTTCCTTCTGTTTTAGATGGAATCTTTTTAGGGATATCTTTTGTGTCTGCAAGAGGGTGAGATTTTACTGTTGGTGGAGCATCATCTGCCCATAATAGATCACAACCAAGTATCTCAGCTTCAACTTGAAGGTCAAAAATTACTGGTTGACCATCAGGACTATACTGCTTGTTAGACTCCATAAGACACTCGTATAATTTATCTGCATCTTGTAAAACTTCTGTTGCTGTATATGATTTTAATTTTCCAATCTGGATCCCTGTATATGGAACCCATGGAGTTCTCTCTAATGTTTCATTTTTGAATGCGCTGTAAATAAGTTCTTTACCGTTCATTTAACTCTCCTACCTTTCTAGATGTTTAACTTACTTTAAAGGTAAAAATAGTAGAAATATTGAACTTTTTTACTACTTTTTGTTATTTTTAGTGAATTTCCTGGTTGGAAGATAAAATATTTCCTCTTCTGTCCCTATATTTTCCAGGTGATACACCAGTTAATTTTTTAAATACCTTGCTAAAATAACTCTGATCTTCATAACCTACTAGTCCTGCAATCTCTATAAGCTGAATGTCTGTATTTTCCAAAAGACTTTTACTTTTATCAATCCTAAGACCATTTAAATAATTTTTAAAAGATACATTCATCTCCTCTTTAAAAATTTTGCTAAAATATGCGGGACTTAAGAAAACTTTATTAGAAACATCATCAAGAGTAACCTTCTCTGTATAGTGCTCCAGCAGATATTGAACAGATTTATAAATAGCATCTGCATGCTTTACTTTTTCAAGGTCAAATACAAAGTCTATAAATCGAACCATAATTTTAGTTAACCACTTGCAAAGGTTTTCAACAGATTTAAACTGATTTATCTCTTTTAAATAGTTATAATTTAGACCAAAGATCTGTTCTACATTTGCTCCCCCATCCATTGCAGCTCTAGATAACAGAACTACTAACTCCAGCACACGGGATTTAATTATTTCAAAATTTTGCCCGGTATTGTAGAAAAGCTCTCCTAAAATTTCATCAAGAAGGGTTTGGGCTCCTTTTTTATCCCCTTTTGATATAAGTCTTAAAAGCTCTTTCTCTTTCTCTATAGGGTATGAGTTTTTCTCCTCACCACCCATACTTTTTAAGTGGTGAATATATTCAGAGATATGTGCCTGTTGGGAATTTAAAACCTGCTCTTCTGCATATTGATGAATATTATAATCTGATAACATAGATGCAGTTGCCATTAGCTGCTCAGATAGTGCTTTTAATCTTTTAGGACTTATATGAGGTATTTTTTGAATAATAACCTTCATTTTTTGAATTTCATCATAACTTAGAGATGCATGCTTAAGAATTTCTTCAGAGAAATATTCATCATGGTTTATAAGTAGGACTGGGCCACCAACTAAAGCACCCCGAACAATTCCGTCTATTAATATAGGTACAGTAAAATGGGTTAGTGAAAGTGGGCAGAAATAAGTATATTTACCACCAAATCTAAGGGCATTATCGCTACCATAGAGGTGAGCCTGCCGGCAATTTATTTCAGTTCCCGTAAAATGATGTAAAACTTTACAAAATGTACAAGAGCTTGCAATTTTTCCATTTGGCCCAAGGGTCTCACCGTTTTCATCGGTTAAAAAACACTCTATCCCGGTGGCAAGTTCAAAATCATTTGCTGCTTGTAATGCTTTTGCTATATCAAAATCGTTCTTCATAAAATTCTGCAAACCTCAATAAATTGTAGTACAATTAAAATAAATTATCTATAAGTAATAGTATTGTAAAAAAAATATATATGTGTGTAAAAAAATACAAAAAAATGTAATTTTTTATTATACCAGTTAAAAATCAACTAATATAATTACCAAAATTAAGAGATATACTACAAAGGAAATGGGGTTTAATCCCCCTACGAGCCCGTCACTGTAAAGGAGTACTAAGCTGTAAGATACCACTGGTTTAACCGGGAAGGTACAGCAAGGTCTGATCCCGAGTCAGGAAACTTTGGTATATAAAAAATTAGCAGAATAACTTCGTGGTTCCAGGTTATTGCATATTATTGAAGGAGATTATATGGCTGATTTTGAGAAGATTTCATTAGCATTACAAAAAGGAAAGGCAAAAGAAGTAACCGAAATGGTTGAAGCGGCAATCGCTGAAGGTGTAAGTGCTGAGGAGATTCTTAATAAGGGATTAATGTCAGGAATGAACATTATTGGTGAGAAATTTAAAAACAATGAAGTTTATGTACCAGAAGTTTTAATCGCTGCTAGAGCTATGAATCAGGGTGCTGCCCTATTAAAAGAACTTTTAATTGAAGATGGTGTAAAAGCTACAGGTAAAGTTGTTTTAGGAACTGTAAAAGGTGACTTACACGATATTGGTAAAAACCTTGTAAGAATGATGATGGAAGGTAAAGGTCTTGAAGTTGTCGATTTAGGTACAGATGTTTCTGCTCAAAAATTCCTTGACGCTGCTAAAGAACACGATGCAAAAGTTGTTGCATGTTCTGCTTTATTAACAACAACAATGAAAGAGATGGCAAACGTTGTAAAAGCATTTGAAGATGCTGGTTTAAGAGACGAAACTACTATCATGATCGGTGGTGCTCCAGTAACACAAAACTACTGTGACTCAATTGGTGCTGATATTTATACAGCTGACGCTGCTTCTGCTGCTACTGCTGCTTTAGGTATATTTGTTAAATAGTTAAATAATAAACCGAGTTTATAGGCTGTTGAATCTCAACAGCCTTTTTTTTACACAAATTATTTAAGATTTTCCGCTTTAAGCTCGTCTGTTTTGGCCTGTATAGCATCTCTAATTGCATTTGATAAATCTTTTGTTTTATCATAGTTTGCCGGGTCGATAGGATCTAAAAAGTACATGTACTGTCTATTAATTTTTCTCCATATAAAACCTTTTTTTGGCATAGATGTATTATTCCCATAAAAACATACAGGGAGAATTTTTACATTTTTTTTCTTAGCCAGTAGAGCCGCACCATCTCGGAATTTACCTAGCTCACCAGTTTTACTTCTTGTTCCTTCGGGGAAAATAGCTATTGATACACCGTTATCAAGGTATTTCTCGCAGGATCGCATCATTTTAAACTGACTTTTAGGGTCTTTTCTATTCAGGAGAACATATTTAGCCATTGCCATAACCCATCCTAAAAAAGGAACCATAGTAAGTTCTTTTTTTGCAACCCATTTTAATCTAAGCCTCGTAGCTGAAAGAATACAAATATCTGTTAAAGATTGGTGGTTTGGAGTAATTATATAAGTAGCTTTTTTATCTACATCCTTTAAACCATAAATTTTTGTCCTCCAGAACGGGTTTGCAACCATTAAAACATAACCAACAGCACAATTCATTCCATGGCTAACAATTCTGTTTTTGTCAAATGGTGTCATAACCAACCACACTATAAAACAGATAGGAGTGTAGGTAATCATAAAAAACAGAATTATCAGGTAATAAAAAGCTGTTCCTAAAAAATTAATAATAATCATTTTAATATTCCTTTTAGTAAGTAATCTTTTCTTCTCCATCTTTTATTAACTTTAACTCTTAGGTCAAGTTTAATTTTATATGGGAAAATATTATTTAGTTCTCTCTGAGCTCCAATTCTAATCTTTTTAATAGTTTCACCCTGATGCCCTATTACAAAACCTTTTTGGCTCTCCTGCTCAACAGTTAAAAATGCCCTAACAAACATTGTATTGGTTTCTGCATCATAATCAGTATCAGCCATCTCAACGTAAATTGCATGGGGAACTTCATCCTTAACCCTTCTTATAGCTTTTTCTCTAATTACTTCAGCCATTCTGAATTCAGGTTCCTGATCCGTGTAATAGTCCGGTGGGTACATATATGGGCCATCTGGACACGCTTCTATTAATCTTTGTTTTAAAAGTTCTATTCCTTCATTTTTTAGAGCAGATACTTCCAGTACAGCTTCGGGTTTTACATTAACAGCCAATAATCCACGAATTTCCATAATATTTTTTGGTTTTGTATCGATCTTGTTAAGAACTAGAATAAGAGGTTTTTTAGAGTCATTTACTAATTTAATAATCTCCTGTTCCTCTTTCCCAAGTTCTCTTGTTGAATCAACTACATACATAATAGCGTCAGCTTCACTAATAGAGGAGTGTACATTTTCCATCATGTAGTTGTTAAACTTTTTCTCAGAAATATGGTACCCGGGAGTATCGAGAAAAACGATTTGCCCTTTATCCTCATCAGTATATATACCTCTGATTTTATTTCGGGTAGTTTGTGGTGTTTCTGCTGTAATTGAAATTTTGTAACCACAAATTGTGTTTAAGAGTGTAGATTTCCCTGCTGAGGGTCTTCCTACTATTGCTATAAATCCTGATTTCATAGGATAAATAATAGACTATTTTTATTAAAATAAATACCGCTTTAATAAAAAATAAAATTTGAATATGATAGTAACATATAATATTATAGAAATAACCTCAAAAAGGAAGTTCTCATGTATAGAAGATTAGAAGAGGGTGAAGATAAAAAGCCCCCAGTAGCACCGCAGCCGGATGAATTAGCACAAAAAATGTTAAAAACCAGAACTATATTATTAACTGGTGAGATAAATAAAGAACTGGGAGAAAAAATTGTAAAGCAATTACTTCTTCTGGAGGCAGATAGTGATGAGCCAATTAAACTGTTTATAGATTCTCCAGGAGGAGACGCTGATGCAGGGTATGCTATTTATGACATGATCCGGTTTATAAAACCAGATGTTTATACAATTGGTATGGGACTTGTTGCAAGTGCCGGAGCATTGGTTCTGTTAGCGGCACCAAAAGAGAGACGAATTGGTCTGCCAAATTCCCATTATCTAATCCATCAACCATTAAGTGGAATGAAGGGTGTAGCTTCGGATTTACAGATTCATGCTGAAGAGATTGAAAAACTTAGAGATAAGATTAACAGATTAATTTCTGAAGAAACAGGACAAACTGTAGAAAAAGTAAGTGGAGATACAGATCGGGATTTCTGGATGAGTGCCAGTGAATCAGTTGAGTATGGTTTAATCTCCAGAATTGTAGTAACCAGAGAGGAATTGGAAGCATAATGATCGACAGAATTCACGCAGGGTTAAACAGTACATTTGAAAAACTGGATGATTCCCAGAATATTCTTGGAAACAGACTTATAAAAGGAAAGGTAAGAGAGATTGTAGACATGGGGGATACCCTTGTTCTGACAACATCTGACAGAATTTCTGCCTTTGACAGAATTTTATCAACAATCCCATTTAAGGGTGAGGTATTAAACAAACTATCCCTATACTGGTTCGATAATACTAAAGATATTATTGATAACCATATAATCGCTCAGGTTTCCCCAAGAAGTATTCATGTGAATAAGTGCCAAGTACTCCCTGTAGAAGTTATTGTTCGTGGCTATTTAACAGGATCAGCATGGAGAGATTATAAAAAAGGTCTGGATATTTCAGGAATTAAACTTCCGGAAGGTATGAAAATGGATCAGAAATTTGATAAACCAATAATTACACCTTCTACAAAAGCTGAACAGGGTGATCATGATATGCCAATATCCTGTGATGATATAGTATCAAAAGGTCTTGTGTCTAAAGAATTGTGGGCAGAAGTTGAAGATAAGGCTATAAAGCTTTTTAACCGTGGAACTGAACTTGCGGCTAAAAGAGGTCTTATTCTGGTTGATACAAAGTATGAGTTTGGTCTTTTAAATGGAAAACTTGTTATAGTTGATGAAATTCATACACCTGACTCCAGCAGATACTGGTACTCGGATAGTTATAAAGAGTCTTTTGATAAGGGTGAAAACCAGAAAAAGGTTGATAAAGAGTTTTTAAGACAGTGGTTAATGGATCAGGGTTTTATGGGAGATGGTGATGCCCCAGAGATTACATCTCAGATGAGAGTTGATATTGCTCAGAAGTATATAGAAGCCTACGAGCTTTTAACAGGGCATAAATTTGTACCATCAGAGCTGACACCTGAAGCAGAGAGTAAAAAAATCCTTAAGTATATAACAGATAAAATGTAAAAGAGTCCAAAGGGACTCTTTTTTTTGGAGTAATTATGAAGAGAGTCCCTATCATCCTTTTAATACTGTCTACATCCTGTTGTTTACAAAACAGTAATGAATTTTCTGAATTAACAGTAATGAGCTGGAATGTACAAAATCTCTTTGATGATACAGATGATGGCCAGGAGTACAGTGAGTTTAGTGTTAAAGAGGGATTATGGAATTCTGATCTATATAATTTAAGACTAAAAAATATTACAAAAATAATCGAGTTAAATAATCCGGATATTGTTGCTCTCCAGGAGATTGAGGGCATAAATGTTCTTAGAGACATTGTTAAAATACTCCCAGATTATAAATATTTTATATCAACCTGGGATGAGGGTCCAATTCAAATTGGATTTATTTCCAGATATCCAATAAAAAACAGTAACTTAATATCTTTTTATAAACGTGAATTGAGGTCAATCCTCGATGTTACTTTTTCTGTTGGAGATCGGGAACTGCATATAATAAATAATCACTGGAAATCAAAGCTTGGGGGCTTTACTGAAACTCTTAGGTTGGAAAGTAGCATAGCTCTTCAGAAAAGATTATCTGAAATTAGGGATCATGAGGTTTTAGTGCTTGGGGATTTTAATGAAAATTTTAATGAGTATCAAAGAGTAAAAAAATCATATAATACTGGTCTAATGTTTGAAGCCCGGGGAAAAGGCCTCTATATTAAGGGTGGAAATGTAGAAGAGGGTGAGTTTTATACAGTCTGGTCAAAAACTGATTTTGAAGGCTCTTATAAATATAAAGGGGAGTGGGAGACCATTGATAACTTTATATTAAATTCCAGGCTTATGGATAAGAGTGATTTTTATCTGGATATTTTTTTTGTATATAATGATCCTGCCATGTTTACAAGCAGCGGAGATATTAAAAAATGGATAACAGAGTATAAGACTGGTTTTTCAGACCATCTTCCAATAGTACTAAAGCTTAAAGCAGATGGTATTATTACTACTTTGGAATAATATTTTCACCTTCCTCAATAAGCTTTTCACACAGAGTTAGTGACTGTTTAAGATTTTTAATGTGGTTATTTGATATTTGAAACTGTTTATTAAGTTTATCATAGTTAATTTTAAGAGCCTCAATTTTCTCCATTATCTCATTCTGTCTTATATTAAAAGTAAATCCTTTTAATCCGTATACAACTGTCTGAATAAATGAGAAGAGAGTGGATGGACTGCAAGCTAGAATTCCCATCTTAAGAAGTGTGTCGGTTAATACTCCATTATCTTCAATAAATGCCTTGTAGTACAACTTTTCTGATGGAATATACATAATAGCAAAGTTTAGAGTTCCCTCAGTTGGTGAAATATATTTTTTGGCAATATCATCAGCATGTTTAATAAAAGTTTTTATTGTCTGCTGGTTTACCGGTTTATCCTGTAATAGTAGCTCATTTACACTCTGTATTGGAAATTTTGAGTCTATAGGAACAATATATTTTCCGGTTCTAACTATAGCGTCAACTCTGGAACCATTTTTAAAGCCGTACTGAAACTCGTAACTTCCTGCAGGCAAGTAGTTTTTTAAAAGTTCTTTAAGTAGTGTCTCTCCAGCTTCACCTCTTAAATATGGTAGGGTAAATATTGATGATAAACTTTTCACTTCGTTTTCTATACTGTCTAACTGTTTTAGTCTTGCCTCCAAATCCGGTGTGTCTCTACTTGGTTTTAGTTTTATTATAATGATTACAATAAGTATAAAAAGTAAAATATTTATAGTGATGGAGATATTTAGCATGTGTAACTATAACTTATAATTTCTTATGATAAAACTGATTTTTCTATAATATTAATGCCATTGGACTTATCTTTTATTTTACCTGTGCAATTATAAAAAGTGAGTCTGAATCCTCAAATTCCCGATAACAGACCTTTGATAAAACATTGAACTTTTTAGATACAATCTCTGTTAACTCACTCTCCCGGTAATATTTGAATAGTAGCCCTTCAATCTCCTGATCTTCACTTCCTAGCCAGAATGTGTGTGCAATAATACCCTTGGGATTCAGATTGATAAATTGACTGTTAAGGGATAATTCAAGCTCTTCCCGGGTTAAATGGTGCAATACTTTATTTGAGAAAATGCAGTCGAATTTCTGGTGTAAATTAATATTTGTCGCATTTAACTTTAAAACCGGTATATTATGAAATTTAATCTTTAACCTTTTTATAAACTCTTCAGAGAGGTCGGAAGCTATAACTCTATATATTGATGAGAGATAATCCAGATCAAAACCCGGGCCACTTCCAAGTTCTAGAAGAGAGCTTCCTTTACTTAGAAATTTCTCTAACTCACTATATAGTAGAGTTCCATCATACTCTGTACACATATCGATATATTTATCTATATTTTCAGAATTGTCATAGAATCCCATGGTAACCTCCCGGGCTATACTATAAATGATAATTTGCTTTTGATGAAATTACAAATTATCTGTACGTTTTAACTGTATCAACCATGGCCATGATATTTTCAACCGGGGTGTCTCCAACAATATTATGAATTGCGTTAAAGACATAACCGCCACCCTTAGAAAATATTTCCAATCTCTCTCTAACTTCTTTAATAACCTGTTCTCTGGTCCCAAATGGAAGTGTTTGCTGGGTATCTACTCCACCTCCCCAAAAAGTTAACTTATCACCATACCTCTCTTTAAGAATTTGGGGATTCATTCCCTTTGCCGAACATTGCACCGGATTTAAAATATCTACTCCAGCTTCAATAAAATCATCCAGCAGATCCACTACAGAACCACAGGAGTGGTAAAATGTTTTCCAGCTGGTGTTTTTATGAACCCAGTCATTAATTCTCTTGTTAAAGGGTTTATATAAATCTCTATATACCTCAATTGATGCAAAAAGTCCATTCTGTGTTCCAAAATCAGTCCCACTAAGCCAGATGACCTGAACTCTATCCCCTACAGCTTGTCGGTATATCTCAAGGTTTTTTAATGCAACTTCTGCTTTTAATTCAAAAACTTCTTTAATATATTCCGGATACAAAAGGTGTGCCATTAACCAATCTTCCATATTTCTGATACCTTGAGGTTTATCCTTTCTCCAGCATGCCGGGAGTGTAAATACATCACCAAAATCACCACCACCACACATTCCAACTATGCCGTATTCTGTTTCATGGAACAGACGGTTTGACTCTTTTTCAAAATATTTAGCTGTTTCATCATCAAATACTGAGAAATCTTTTTTAAAATCTTCTATCGGGGTAAGTTTTTCCGGATTAAATTCCCCACCTCTTTGGATATTGTCAAAAAAGTACCCATTCTCTGGTATTACCATACTTGCAGGAACTGAGTTGTCTCCCTGTGGGTAGATATAAGTGTAACCACTCTCATCTGTTGAAAATTTCATATCCCCTGCAACATAAGTTGGGGTTCCATCCGGCATGGACCATCTTTTCCAATTCTCATTTTTTACACCAACAACATTATTAGGGTTCCACAATCCCACAACGTCGGCACCAATTGCTTTTAAAACGTCTTCGTCAACCTGTCCTAAAATTTGTGCCTGTTCTTGAACTGTAACAGGTTTCTCTTTTAAACCAAGTGCATTTCTTAATCTGTATAGTGCACTGGCATTGATACCTGTTTGAGATGTTGCTCCCAAATCAAAAACAACTCTATCTGGTTCCTGATGGTTTATTGTTCTTATTAATCTCTCTCTGGATGTCATTTAATTTCCTCTTATTAAGGTAAATATAGCACTTAAAATATTTAATAAAATGGATATTATTACTAAAAATATGGACAATATTATTGTTTAACTACTAATTTTTCTAATAATAGATAATTGGGTTAAATAGCCATTTCGGGGTAGAAATTACCATAATATGATATTTTATCTAGCTTTTTTTTATTATTTTTTGATGGCATAAAATTTGCTTAATCCATTGTCATGGAGTTAATATGATAAAAAAAATAATTTTTACATGTTTATTTATAATAATTTTAGTGTGTTGTAAAAAAACAGAAGAAGTAAAAGAGATAGTTAGTGATAACAAGAGTGATTATATCCCGGTAACAATAGTTAAAGCAGTTAAGGCAGAGTTTAATGAATATTTTGATTATTATGGAAGAACCCAGGGGATTAATAGAGCAAGTATCAAGTCCGTAACAGGGGGCAATGTTGAATCGATTGCTGTAAAAGAAGGTGCTATTGTAAAAGTTGGAGACTCATTGGGTTCTGTTTCATTAGAAAGAGCAAAATTAGTTTATGAAACAGCTGTCCTTAATGAGAGAATCAGCAAAGAAAATTATTTAAACCAAAAAAGGTTTCTGGAGAGTGGGAGCTCAACACCATTGGATGTTGACAGGTCAAATTTAGCTTGGCTAAACAGTAAGGGGCAACTTTTAGATGCAAAAAAAGCATATGATTCAGCTATGTGTCTGTCTCCTATTGATGGTGTTGTAGTTCTAAGAAATATAAATTTGGAAGATGATATTTCACCCGGGGAAGATATGTTTCTAATAGAGGATCTTTCAGTAATTGAGATGCATATTGGAATTCCAGAGGAGGAAATTAAAGGTATACATGAAGGGAGCATCGCATTAGTAACTACTGATATATATCCGGAAAGAGTTTGGAATGGAAAAATTACTAGGCTTTCAAGAAGAAGTTCAGAGAGAAATTTGACCTATGATGCCATTGTAACGGTTAAGAATACCGATGGAACCCTTATGTCTGGTTCAACAGCTAAAGTTAGAATTCTTGGTAATAGCTATAAAAATATTGTAGTTCCATCAGAAGTTGTGTTAAGAGATGGAGAAGAGAGTTATGTTATGGTTGCAAAAGGTGACAAAGCAGAGAGAAGAGTTGTTCAAATTGCAGCAAATAATAGTGAGGAAATTGTCATATCTTCTGGACTGCAAGAAGGGGATACATTAATTAGAGAAGGTTTACATCTTTTAAAAGATTCACAGGATATAAAAATCCTGGAAGGAGTCTGAAGTGATAAAATTTTTTGTAAATAAATTTATTCCCGTAATTTGCTTTGCACTTTTAATTGTTATCATAGGAGTAGATGCTTATAGAACACTGCCAAGGGAAGCTGATCCAGAAATTAAAGTCCCATGGATAATGGTTAATACCAGCTATCCCGGAGTAGCCGCAAAAGATATTGAATCCTTAATTACTGTTAAACTTGAAAATGAACTTGATGGTTTAGATGGTCTGGAAACTATTACTTCAAGTACTTATCAGAGTTATTCTGCTATCTGGCTGGAATTTTCTGCTGATGTAACTGTAGAAGAGGCTTTAAGACTTGTTAAGGATAGGGTTGATGGAGTTAAAGGTTCACTTCCCCAGGATGCGGAAGATCCATATGTGAAAGAGGTTACAATGTCGGATTGGGCCCCTGTTTTAACAGTTGTTCTATCCCATCCTAAAGGAGTAGGTGTTTTAGATCAATTTGCTAATGACCTTAAGGAGAAGTTAAATAGCGTTTCAGGAGTCCTTGAAGTAGATATGTCTGGGAATCAGACAATGGAAGTAGCAATAGAATTGGATCCAATAAAACTGGAGCATTATAACTTTAGTATAGATGATGTTAGATACGGAATTATGGGTGAACATACAACAATTCCTGGAGGAATTCTAAAGAGCAGCAAAAAGAACTGGTCTCTTTCCGTAACAGGAGAGATAAAAGATGTTAATAATTTTCAGAATATAATAATTTCAAATGAAGGTAAAAAGGTTAAATTAAGGGATTTGGGAAGTGTTACATTTAAAAAAGAAAATCCTGAATCTTTAGCCAGAATTAATGGGAATGATGCAATTACATTAAATATCAAGAAAAAAGTTGGATCAGATGTAAGTAAGTTAATTCTTGATGCAAAAAAAATTATAGAAGATGAAAAACCGAGTATTCCATCAGGAGGAGATATTGTCATAACATCTGATACTTCGGAAATTATCGAAAGTAGTATTGCAGATCTTGAAAACAATATGTTTACAAGTATAATCCTTGTTCTGTTTGTTACTTTTCTGTTTTTAGGTAAAACCAACTCTATCTTTGTATCTATTGCAATTCCATTTTCCATGTTGATTTCTTTTTTTGTTTTAAAAGTTATGGGAATTACATTAAACCAGATGGTTTTATTTAGTTTAATCCTGGCTTTAGGAATGCTAGTTGATAATGGAATAGTTATTGTAGAAAATATTTTCAGGCATGCTGCAATGGGTAAAACTAGAATGGAAGCAGCTATTGATGGTACAAAGGAGGTTGCTGGGGCAATTATTGCTTCAACAATGACAACTTGTCTTGTTTTCTTTCCTATCCTTTTTATGCCTGGGATTATGGGTGATTATATGTCATTTATACCAAAGACCGTGATTGTTGTTCTTCTGGCGTCCATGACAGTTGGGTTAACAATAACACCAGTTTTTTGCTCCAGATTTCTGAGAATGACTGAAAAATCAAGAAAAAAAATGCTGGAAGGTAGTGGGCTTTTTGGAAGAATTCAGGCACTTTACTACAGATTTCTTAATTATGCTGTTCTCAGAGCTAAACGATTTATCACAATATCTGTGATTATTTGTTTTACAGGAATAATTCTTTATGCTGTTTTTGGAAGAGAGCCAAATTTTTTTCCAGAGATGGATCCTGAGCAGGTGAGGGTTTCAATAGAGGCTCCTAATGGGACTTCAATATATGAAACAGATAAAATTGTAAGAAAAGTGGAGGAAGTTGTTAAAAACTCTCCAGCATCCCTTGCTAGTTATACCTCCCAGACAAATAGTGGAGGAAAGGGATCTGTTACAGTTAATTATCTTCCTTATAATGAGAGGAAAATAAAGGGTGAATCAGCCCAAATTATATTAAAAGAGAGATTAAAGGATATAACCGGAGGCAAAATCAGCGTTGATAGTCAGACAGGAATGGGTGGTAGTGCCATATCCTATAGAGTTGTAGGTGATAATTATAGTGTTTTGGGAGACATTAGCGATAAAGTAATGGCTATTATTAATAACTATGATGAAGTAAAAATTTCTGGATCAGATTTTGAAGATTCAGATCCGGAATTTATCATAGAGATAGATAGAGCTAAAGCAGCATATTATGGTCTAACAACCCAGGCTATAGCATCAACTATTAGAAGTTCAATAAATGGTACTACAGTGGGTAAGTTTAGAGAGGATGAAAAAGAGTATAATATCAATATCAGATATATTGAGGAATCCAGAAATTCTATCGACAGTTTAAAGAAATTACAATTATCAGTTGATGGAAAACGTATAGCACTTGAAAATGTGGCATCTATTAAGCCAAGTACAACAGTAGGAGTAATAAAAAGGGATGCCCTTAGACGAACAGTGAATGTATATGCCAGTTTTAAAAAAGATATTGATAATACTGCAACAATTACAAAAGAAATTTCTGATCAGATTAATGAGTTAAAAAAACAATTACCAAAGGGATATGATATTCTCCTCGGTGCAGATGGTGAGATGCAAAACGAAGCAACAGGTTTTTTGATGAATGCCTTTATCATTGCTCTTTTTCTAATTTTTATATTATTGATTGGACAATTTAACTCGGTAGCTGATCCATTCATTAGTCTAATATCATCATTTTTAGCTGTAGGAGGAGTTTTTTGGGGATTTTTCATTTTTAATATGAGTTTTGGAATAATCATGTCAGGCATAGGTTGTATTTCATTAATAGGAGTTGCTGTTAATAACTGTATTGTACTGGTTGATTACACAAATGTTCTTATAAAAGATGGTTACAACTGGAGAATGGCAATCCCAGAGGCCGGAAAGACCAGATTAAAGCCTGTTATTCTTACCGCATTGACTACAGTTTTGGCATTAATTCCAATGGGATTAGGAATAAGTTTTGATCTACAAACATTTGGTATTCAGTTTGATTCTGAGACAGCAGATATGTGGAAATCCTTTGCTTGGGCAATGATGTTCGGTTTATCATTTTCAACATTTTTAACCTTGGTTATTGTACCTGTTATGCTAAGTATAAAGCATAGAACATTGGAGAAAATTTCAAACAATAAAAATAGAGAAACTCAGAATATTTCTATGGTTCAGAATGAAACAGAACTTGAATTTGTAAAAAGGGATGCTTAGATGAGAAAAATAAATTTATTAGTACTGATAATAATTTCAGTATTTCATATGTATGGGATTGAGTTAAATCTGGATTCAGCAGTTAAAATGTCAGAAGATAATAATATTGGATTAAAGAGATCACTTCTTGAACTGGAAGGAAAGAGTAGGGGGGTAGATGCAGCATACAATGTGTTTTACCCAAATCTGTCAGGTAATATTGCAATATCAAGAAGTAATAATAAAAGTGTGTATCAAGGCTCTGATACAAGTCTTGTAATGGGTTATGAACTTTCTCTAAACATTACTCCAGCCCTCTTTGAGGCTATTAATATTCTTAAAAGAGACTATGAGCTTGGTTTAATAAATTACTTACAAACAAAAAGAGCCTTGGAATCCAATGTTAAGCAGATATTCTATAATTTAATTCTCCTTCAGGAACAGAAGAAATTATTGGATGATACTATTAAAACTATGAAAAGCAGGTATGAGATTACAAAACTAAACTATGATGCAGGGCTTGTTTCGGAGATAGAATTATTAAAGGTTCAGGTTTCCTATGAAAATTTAAAACCGGAACTGAATAACCTGATAAATGTTTATAACTCTGCTTTGGCAAATTTCAAAATTATGCTTGGTATTGATTATAGTGAGGAAGTAGTAATAATTGGTACTATACAGCCGGAAATTATATCCATTCCAGATCAGGAAATTGTAGATCAGGGATTAAAAAATAGCAGCACTCTGTTAATGTTAAACAAAACTACAAAATTATTTGAGTCTCAAAAAAAAGCGGCTCTCTTAAAAAGCTTTTTACCAGTTGCTAATATTTCTTACTCATCAGGGACGATTTATAATGATGGAGATTTTACTAATGATAATGGTTCTCTATCTCTTGCTGTTTTTTTCTCTTTCTCTTCTCTACTTCCAAATAGCAAAGAGCGAGTAGAAATGGAGAATCTAGATAGAAGAATTGAGGATATTAATCTTCAAAACATTGACGCAATTAATAGTACCAGATTACAGGTTATAAATTTATTAAACAGTTTAAAAAACTCGATCAGAATTCAGGAAGGTTTAGAGCTTACTGTTAGTTTGGCAAAAAAAAGCTTAACTGCTATTGAGAAGGCATACATTTCAAGAACAACTGTTCTTTTAGAGGTTCAAAATGCCCAGAATGAGTATAATAAAGCCAGATTGGAGCTTTTAAAAGAACAATATTATTATACGATTAATAAAATAAAGCTCGATGAGATTACAGCTTCAATGTAGTAAAATCTATAATTTTTATCAGGAAGGGGTATAATAATTTATGGATGATTTTATTAAAGATGGATTTAAAGATCAGAGAATAATTAGAATACCGGAAACTGTCACTAATAGTTTTACTGATGACGGATTATTAAAAAGATTGTACATAACAGATATAGGCTTTTTTCCAAATGCAAATTATCACAAAATTCACCGGAAACAGGGAGCTAAAGTTCATATATGTATTTTTTGTATTGATGGTAAAGGCTGGATAAGAACACCTGAGGGTTTACTAACTCTTAAGGAGAGGGAGTTTACTATTATTCCAGCCAATACACCCCACTCCTATGGTTCTACATTAAAAACTCCCTGGAGTATCTATTGGTTTCATTTTAGTGGGGATGATTCAAATGAAATAGTAATGGATTATGGAAACAAAATAGTTAAAACAGAACTTGACAGTGAACAGTCTATTTTTTTTATAGAAAATTTTGATCATATTTATTTAATGCTTGAGAAAGGTTATAACCGAGGAAACCTTGTGGTAATTTTTAGACTTTTTGGCTATTTATTAACCAGAACTATTATAATTTTTCAGAATAATAGACACCTTCATGGAAGAGCAACCATTAATGTTGAACTTTCCATAGATTTTATGAGAAAAAACCTGAATGCAAATATTTCACTAAGTAATTTGGCTGAAGATGCAAATCTTTCCATACAGCAATACTCTTTAATATTCAAGAAAATTACGGGCTACTCTCCTATACACTACTTTCAATTATTAAAGATTCAAAAAGCATGCTTTATGTTAGATACTACATTGTTGAATATTTCAGAAGTTGCACAGCTGGTCGGTTATGAAGATCCTCTCTACTTTTCAAGAATTTTTAAAAAAATTAACGGAAAATCTCCCAGAGAGTATAGGAAAATAAAAAAAGGATAATATTTTGTATTTAAAAAAGAGTTATATCTCCTGGTTTAACAGTTTTTATCTCTTCTTTTGGAACCTGGGTAATAGGTATTTTTTTTACAAAGACACTGTACTTCCCTGTATAGAATAAAATTTTTCTTCCTTTTATCCCTCCAATATCACTACTAATGAGTTTTATATTCTCTGCTTTTAGATAAGCAAGTATGAATTCAATGTTTTGCTCACCTATTGTTTTACTTTCCCTGTTATGAAAGAGAATATTACTACCACCAAAGATTTTTGCTTTTAAAAATTTCTTCTCACCACCTGCTTTAATTACACTATTTACAAGTAGTTCCATTGCGTAGGAGCCATAACGGAGGGAGTTGCTTTCAAAAAAAGTGTCAGTAAACTGATACTCCTTATTAATAAATATATTCGAGGGTTTTTCCGGGAGCATAAAATGGTTCATTCCACAAACTCTATTTACTTCATCGTATAGACAAACAGCAATACAAGATCCTAGAACTGTTGAAATTATTTCAGTCCTGTTTGTCACATAAAACTCACCTGGATAGATATTTTTCTGAATATGTTTTTTTAGAATTTCCTGAACCACTTTTAACCTTTAATAAATTATACCTTTATTACTATTGTATATCTATTACAACCCACCCAACTATGTAAAAAAAAGTTTTTTATTTACTACTGGTGTCAATTTGCTGGTTCTATAAATGATTGACCAATATCATTTATGTAAATAAAATGTTCTTGTGGAAATTTATAATAATAAAGATGAGTATGAAAATGATGTTAAGGGCAGATCTTTCCTGCCAAAAGGTTTTAAAGCAGGTGTAGTTTCTTTAACTTTTTTCCCAAAAGAGAAAAAGGTGGATAAACCATTTCCAATGAATTTATCACTTATATTACTAGATAAGAAAACTGACTCATTTGCAGGTGTTTTTACTAAGAACAGTTTTCCAGGGCATCCAATAGTCCATGGAAGAGGTGTTTTAGGTTCTGAATTTGTTCAGGGTGTATTAATTAATAACAAAATATCAAATGTTAGATGTCCCGGAGGGTTAGATACTATTGATAAAATTTTAACTGGCTTCTCTACTGAGTTTGGAGTAGATAAAAATTATATGTTTTCCTCATCAACAGGTATTATTGGCTGGAGATTGCCAGAGAAGGAAATACTTGAGGCAGTTGAGAAACTTCCAAATGTGATGCAGTCAGAAACAATTTTCCCAGTTGCCAAAGCTATTATGACAACAGATAACTTTCCAAAAGTTAGAAGTGTTAATATTGGTGAAGGCAGGATTGTTGGTATAGCTAAAGGAGCAGGAATGATTGAGCCAAATATGGCAACTATGCTTCTTTTTATACTAACCGACATCAAAATTGGCAGAGAGGATTTAAGACCCCTTTTTAAAAGAGTTATAGATAAAACATTTAATAGAATTTCTATAGATAGCGACCAAAGTACAAGCGATACAGGTTTAATTTTTAGCTCCAACCTTGTGGATGGAGTCTCTCTGCCAGAATTTGAAAAAGGACTTCTGGAAATTTGTTCAGATCTAAGTGAAGATGTTGTTCGAAATGGTGAAGGAACAGCCCATGTTATTGAAGTTAAAGTGAAAGGCGTTTTAAATCAGAAAGATGGACTACTAATTGGGAAAGCAATAGTTAATGCTCCGCTTCTAAAAGCAGCAATTTATGGAAACGATCCAAATTTAGGGAGGCTTTTACAAGCTATTGGAGATGTTACAGGTAGTGAGGGAATTAATATAGATCCTGATAATATTACATTAAAAATGGGAGATTTTACTCTTTATGAAAAGGGAGCTTTTGTATTAAATGAAGAGTTGGAGTTACAACTCTTTTCATATTTAAAGGAGAGAGCTTTTAATGAGAAATCCATTGGATATCCCGAGCATAGGAATAATGTTAAAATTGTGGTAGATTTACATAGTGGTCAGGAAGAAGTTACGGTATTCGGTTCTGATTTATCCTACGAATATGTTAGGGAAAATGCTGATTATCGGTCATAAATAAAAGGAATGTTAAGTGAGTGAAGTAAAAGTAGATGATAAAATTACAGAAGCCGGGAAACTTATTCAGAGTGCCAGAGCAGAAATTAGTACCAGAATTGTAGGACAGAAGAAATTTATTGATGGTCTTATAATGGGTATAGTTGCTGGTGGACATATTCTTGTTGAGGGAGTTCCGGGACTGGCAAAAACTCTGGCAGTTAATACTTTGTCGGATGTTTTTGATACTGATTTTAAAAGAATACAGTTTACCCCGGATTTACTACCGGCAGACCTTATAGGTACAATGATATTTAAACAGGAAAGTGGGGACTTTGTAGCAAGAAAAGGACCTATTTTTTCCAATATCATATTGGCTGATGAGATAAACAGAGCTCCGGCAAAGGTTCAGGCTGCATTACTGGAGGCAATGGCTGAAAAGCAGGTAACTATAGGTGGAAACTCCTATAAACTTCCTTCACCCTTCTTCGTTCTTGCTACACAGAACCCTATAGAGCAAGAGGGAACCTATCAGCTTCCGGAAGCTCAGTTGGATCGATTTATGATGAAACTTCTTGTAGACTATCCAACACCTGAAGAAGAGCTTCAAATATTGAAGTTAATGGGAAAAGACTCTCCAATAAGTGTTAAAAGACTTTTAACTCCGGAAATGATAGAGAGCATAAGAGCAGTAACAGAGAGTATTGAAATAGATGAAATGATAGAGAAGTATATTGTTTCTATTGTGACAGCTTCCAGAGTTAAAGACAGGAAATACCCCTTTGTAAGATTAATAGAGTATGGTGCTTCACCTAGAGCAACAATTTACATCTATAGATGTTGTAAGGTAAGAGCTCTCTTTGAAGGCAGGGGATATGTTCTGCCGGAAGATGTAAAAAGTGTTGTGTATGATGTTTTAAGACATCGGATTGTACTCTCTTATGAAGCTGAAGCTGAAGCACTTACAGCAGATGATGTTATAAAGGAAATTTTGGCTTCAGTTCCGGTACCTTAATGGAGGATATGGACTTTTCTGGTAGAGTTAAAAGACTCCAGATAATATCTACTCAACTAATTGAAGGAATGTTCTCAGGTAACTACAGGTCAACTTTTAAAGGCCCGGGGTTAGAGTTTAATGAAGTTCGTGAGTATCTTCCTGGTGATGATGTTAGATTCATTGACTGGAATGTAACATCCAGAATGCAGGCCCCATATACTAAAACCTTTAAAGAAGAACGTGAACTAATATTAAATATTGTAATGGATGTCTCTGCATCACTTTCTGAAGTCGGCGGTGGAAGAAGTAAAAAAGCTGTAGCTGAAACTCTTCTGGGTATTATTGCATTTGCCGCTGTTGCAAATAATGACAGAGTTGGTGTTTTAATGTTTTCCGATATTATTGAGCACTCTGTATCTCCGATGAAGGGGAAGAAGCATGTTTTGAGATTAATTCATGATGTTCTTACTCTTAAACCAAAGAAAAAAGGTTCCGATCTTGCTCTTGCCCTACGAACAGCCCAGGAATCTATGAAAAAAAGAGGGATTTGCTTTATTATTTCAGATTTTAGATCAGCTAATTATTATAAGGAATTATCTATACTTTCCAGAAAACAGGATGTTATTGCTGTAAGAATAATAGATAACCTGGAGAGAGAGTATCCCCCTTCAGGGTTAATACCTCTGGAAGACCCGGAAACCGGAAAGATTATAAATGGTTTCGGAAGAAGCAAAAGGTTCAGGAAAGAGTACCGGGAATTCTGGGAACTTGAGCGTATACACTGGATAAATAATTGTAAAAAACTTGGAATAGGAATTCTTGAGATAGATACAGAGGAAGACCCGGGTCAAGCTCTGCTAAAATTCTTTAACAGAAGGAAAAAAAGGTGAGAAGTAAGTTTCTGGTTCTTTTTTTTACTCTATCTCTGTTTTTGTTTTCTGAAGAACTTCAGGTTGTAAGAAGTGTATACTCCCCAAAAGAGTTTTATGTAGGGGATATGGTAACCCTTCTTATCTATGTAAAAACTCCATTCGAGGGTGAACTTCTGCCTCCAGAGGAGATTCCTGAAAGTGACTGGATAAATATAAAAAGTGTAAATCTGGTAGAGAATGGTATTGAGGAATCAATTATCAGGATATCTTTTACATCCTTTACACCTGGTCTTCGTGTTTTGCCTGATATCTATCTGGGAGAGCATTTATTAAAGGATTTTAAAATTCAAACCCTTTCTATATTGGACGATCAATTTACAGAGTTACAGGAGCCCTCACCTCAAATGGTTCCACCTGGGACAAATTTACTTGTCGTTTTTATATTATTGGGGATAGTACTTGGACCATATCTGATTTTTATATTCTTCAAGGCAATGATCCAATCTATTAAACTTGCAATAAATAAGTATAAAAGAGAGAAACCATTTAGGGATTATTATAAAATTCTAAAACAGTTAAAAAATGAGATAGAGGTAAACAGTGTTCGTAATTTTTACGTAAAAATAACTGAACACTTAAGAATATACCTCTCTATAAGATTTAATAAGGAGTTTTATTCAGCAACTACCATGGAAATGTCAAATCTTTTAAAAAGTATTATGGATCAGGATTCATCCGAGGAGCTTTTATCAATATGTCGTTTTGCTGATTTGGTAAAATTTAGCCATACTACAGCTTCTCCATTACATAGAAATAAAGATTTAAGAACAATACTTGAGATAGTTCATCAACTGGAAGGTAAGGAGCGTTCAAATGCTCGTATTTAACTCCCCCCAGTTTTTTATATTAATACTAATAATCCCGGTAATTTTTATATTTCAGAATTTAAGAGTAAAAAATCGTGGAGCATTGCTCTTTTCACATACTGTTTGGAGTGGAAGCAGCTTAAAATCAAATCAGTTTGAAGTAAAGTTTTTAAGAAATATTTCAGGACTATTTATGTATTTGGGAATTCTCTTTGTAATTTTTGCTTTAACAGACCCATCAATTGTTGACGGTGAAAGTAATTATCTATCCAGAGGTGTTGATATTATGATTATACTGGATGAATCCCCAAGTATGTCAGCAAAGGATTTTCCTCCTGTAAACAGGTTTGAATCTGCTAAAGAGATAATAAATAAATTTATAGATGGTAGAGAGAATGATTTTGTTGGTGTAGTCTCTTTTGGTGATGACGCGGTTTTAAGAGTGCCATTAACATTGGATTATAAAACTGTAAAGAAAAGCGTAAATGAGTTAAAAATAATGAGTATGGGTGAAGGAACAGCTATAGGGATGGGTTTAGCAGTAAGTGTACTTCACCTAAAAAACAGTAGTTCTACATCCAGAGTTATAATTCTATTAACAGATGGGGTAAATAATGCAGGGGAAGTTCTGCCCCTTTCCGCAGCTAAAGCAGCCAAAGAGTTAGGAATAAAAGTTTACACAATCGGAATTGGGGGGGTAGATCCTGTCGAAATCGAATTTGTTAATCCTAAAACCGGAACAATAGTTAAAGGTGATCTTCCTGAAGGAGGATTTGATCAGACCCTTCTTGAATCAATAGCATCACTTACCGGTGGAAAATTTTACAAGGCTTCAAGTCCTGGAATGCTGGAAACAGTTCTTCAGGGGATAGATTATCTAGAAGCAAGCAAGAAAATAGTTGAAACAAAAATAAAAAGCAAACCTGTATATTATGTATTTATTATTGGAGGGTTCTTTTTCCTTTTAGCATATTTTATTATCAGAAAAGGTATTTTGGGAGAGATCCTATGAGAATTACAAACCCAGAACTACTTTGGCTATATTTCCTTCTTATCCCTATTTTTATTTTAATGATATTATTCTATTTTAGTGGAATAAATGATCTAAGAAAACTAACAGGGACCTGGAGGTTTGTCTCAATAAAAAGAGTTTTTAGAGTTCGTTACATAGTTTCTAACCTGTTGTTTCTACTCTCTCTTCTTTCATTATTAATAGGATTAAGTGGTTTAACATGGCAGAAAAAACCGGAAAAAGATGACTCAACGGGACTTGAAGTTATGTTTGTTCTGGATGTTTCAAGAAGTATGCTTGCCCAGGATATCCTTCCTACACGATTAGACAAATCCGTATCCCTAATAACAACTTTGATTGATAGTGTTAATAATAGTAAGTTTGGAGTAATAGTTTTTAAGGGAGAAGCTGTTATCTCTGTGCCAATAACAGAGGATAAACTTGCATTGGAGTCATTTTTAACAACTGTTTCTCCAAATATTATAACTACTCCAGGGTCAAATCAGGAAAAAGCATTAAAATTGGCACTTTCAGGTTTTTCAGGGAACAGCTCAAATAAACGTATAATTTTGATGGTAAGTGATGGTGAGTCATTAGAAGGGGATATATTTAAAGTCGTAACTGATGCAGTAAATGAAGATATTCCAATTTTTACTGTTGCTGCAGGTACCCAAACAGGTTCTACAATAGTTGTTGGAGATACCACAGTAAAAAATAAATATGGAAAAGAGGTTGTCTCCAGAACAGATTATTCTCTACTGGAGAATCTGTCAGAATTAACCTATGGTAAATTTTACAAACTTGAAGAGACACAGGTAATTGCCCATGTAAGCCAGGATATAAAGTCTCTGGAATACGATAAAGCCGGTGGACGTATTAAGTATATAAATGTAATTCAATATAGACCATTTCTATTTTTGGCCCTTGTTTTTTTATGTCTTTATATTTTTGTTAAGGAGTGGAGATGGTCAGAAATATTTTAAAACTTACACTTTTTATAATTATCTCTCTCTTTTTTAACTCATGTAATAGAATTGTAGATGGAAGTACTCTTCTTTCCGGAAACCAGAAATTCAGAAGTGGCGATTATCAAGGGGCAATTATTAACTATTTAAAAGGTGTTGACTCTCAGATAAATCGAGACTATTTTTATTACAATTTAGGGAATGTATATAGTGCTCTTGGAGAGTCTCCATCCGCATTCTCTGTCTGGGAATTAACAGATGGGGGTGAAAGTTCTCAGCTAAAATTTAGTCTAGAATATAATAAAGGTTATCTTAAATATCAGGAAGGTAATTATGAAGAGGCATACTCTCATTTCAGAAATGCGTTACAACTGATGCCATCAAATTTACATGCAAAAATAAATCTGGAATTGAGTCTTAATAAAATAAGTGCAGCAACAAATAATCAGCAAAGCAGAACCACAAGTGTCCCTGAAAAAATAGGAGAATCAGACGAGACTGCAAGAATACTTGATTATGTAAAACAGAAGGAGGCAATGACTTGGGGTGTAGACTATCAACCACGGGAATTAGAAAACGACTGGTAGTAATATTCATTCTAGTCTTTACTTCATTTTTAAATAGTTTAGAGATGGATGTCCTGCCTGATATTTTAATAACAGGTCGGGTAATTACTCTGAAAATTCAGACTGAAATACTGGATTCTACGGAAATAGAGGTAAGTGAGCTTGTTATTCCTAAAGGATTAGAACTTATTTCTGGACCGGTAATAAGGCCATATTACTCAAAAATTGATGGAGTAACTCAACGACTTCACCAGATAACCTGGGCTCTTAGAAGTACATCTTCAGGAATTTATATCCTGCCAGAAATTGAAATTAAAACCGATATTGCTGTTTTTACTGTAGAAGTACCAACTGTAACAGTATTTGAAAACGATGAAAAGTTTAATAAATATCCACTAATAGTCTCCTGGAATAGTAATATTAAAAGAGAGATCTTTGTAGGAGAATCACTACCTTTAATAGTTGAAGCATACAATTTGGAAGAGATAAATTTTCCAGACAGGGTTATTTCAACAAAACCCAGAAGAGGGGAGATTATTGAAGTCTCAGGTTTAGGGGAGATTAATCCTGAAAAAGTAGGGGATGCAGATCTCTACAGGGTTGCAGTTGCGTCATGGATATATACACCATTTGAGGCTGGGAAAGTTTCAATACCATCTGTTAGAATTGATATAAATGGTCTAACACGTTATACAGAAGAACTTGAACTTACTGTAAAACCCTTACCTGAAGTAAATGCCACCGGAGGAGTTGGAGAATTTATTATAACAACAGATATTTCTGACTCTCAGGTAACACCTGAGGATTTCTTTCATTATCGTGTAAAGATCTCGGGACAGGGAAACATCCCATACATAAAATTTCCTGAAGTAGAATACTCAGGGTTAATTTTAATAGATAAAAAAGAGAGTGAATCAATTGGATATAGTGATGAAGGTTTTCTTGGGTGGAGAGAGATTGACTATACTTTACAAGCTCTGGATTCCGGAGTAAAAGAGATTGTTCTTTCTGGAGTTAGCTGGATAGATAATGATGGTAAGGATATATTTTTTAATGGAAATATTACCCATATAAATGTCGTTTCTGTTAAAGTTGTTGAAGAGGATATTTTACCATTTTTATCACTACTGCGAAGTCAGGATATTATTTCATCATACAGGTTCTTTTTCTATAAGAAACCCCAGTTATGGGGACTTCTATTTATAAGTCTGTTAATAACTCTAATTATTAAATTTGTTAAGAGTATACGTAAAACAAGAAAAAACAAAACACTTTTAATGGCTGTTGTTCTTTCTCAGCTGCTTTTTACCTCAGCTATTTTTGTAAAAGGCCTGGAATACCAGAGCGAATTAGTAGAAGCAGATAATTATATCGATTCCGGAGAGTATACAAAGGCTTTAGCAATTTATGATGGATTGACTGATAAAATGCCAAATAACTATGGACTCTTTATAAATAAATCTATTCTTAATGATAAACTTGGTTACATATCTAAAGCTGTATATAACATACGTATAGCAGAGAGAATAGCACCAAATAATAGTGTAATTGGGGAAATAAAAAAATATCTTTCAAAATCAGAAGAGTCTAACCTTAAACAGGCAAAAACAGCAAATCCGATTAATCCAGACTATATTTTTATACTTTTAATAATATTTTTTAATATACTAGTCCTTGTTATTTTTAGCTTAATAAAAAACCATAACATAACATCTTTTTCACTATTTTTTACTGTTCTGTTAATATGTCTTTTCTTGGGAGTTATGCTCTTTTTTGTTCATGGGAAAAACAGTGTTAAAGCCGGAATAATTTCAGAACAGAATGCCTCACTAATCAAGGTTCCAAATGAAAATGCTATGGAATGGCTAACATTGGATGAGGGAAACTGTGTTTATATAAATGGAGAGTGGGAAGATAAATATTTAATAAAAACCGAGTATGGATTACAAGGATGGATTTCCAAAAACTCAATTCTTGTATTGGAGGAGAGATAATTATGGATTTTGACCAGATTCTAAAACAATGGGAAAATAGCTGTAATAATAATTCCTCAAATAAAAAATCAAAAAAAAGAGAAGATAAAAGTAGAGAGGACTTAACTATGAAGTCCTTGTTGGAAATGTATCCTCCCGACGAAGATTCCCTTAACCAATATACACCTAAACCTACAGAAAGGCAGAAAAGAAGAAATTATAGACGAATGAAGCCCCAGGAAACATTGGATCTCCATGGTTATACACTTATGTCTGCAATAATTGAACTTGAGGATTTTCTTAATAGATGTAAAAAGAGAAGAATAGAAAAAATATTAATTATTCATGGTAAAGGTCTACACTCTCCAGATGGAGATTCAATCTTAAGAAAAGGTATAATCGATAAACTAAAAACTCTTAACTTTATAGGTGAAATTGGACACCCCTCAGAAAAGGAGGGGGGTGCTGGTGCTACATGGGCTGTACTTAAATATTAACGCTCTCTGAAAATAATTCTTCCACGAGTTAAATCATAAGGAGAAAGAGCAACCGTAACCTTGTCTCCTGGTACAATTCGAATAAAATGTTTTCTCATCTTACCTGATAAATGAGCTAAAATAATATGCCCATTTTGTAGTTCTACTCTAAACTGAGTGTTAGGCAGGGCTTCATTTACAACACCCTGTACTTCTATTGCTTCTTCTTTAGACAAAAAAGACTCCTGAAAAATTTTTTATAATTTTATTCATAATAATCTTCTATGTCAACTACTTGACAATAATGCATATAATAGTATATTTAATGCTAATTTATCTTAAGTTTAAGGATAGTATAATGACTGAAAGTTTTTTAGAAGAGATGAGAGTTCGATTAGAAGAAAAAAAGAGAGATGTTGTTGAACTGCTTGCTTCGGAATATAATGCATTTCAAGCTACAAACAGCTCTAGTGGAAGAGATCTTGTGGATTTGGCATCAAATGATTTTGATAAACAGATTCTGGATGTGTCCAGTGCTTTGGAAGTAAAAACATTAAACAAAATTAATTCTGCAATTACAAGAATGAAAAATGGTCACTATGGAATTTGTGCTCAATGTAGTCAATCAATAGGCGAAGAAAGATTGAAAGCAATGCCATACGCTGTTGTTTGTGTTAAATGTAAAACAAAAAACGAGCGGTTAAATAATAAAGATTAAAAAAAACTAAGGCTCCCAAAATTTCCTCCGATAATGAATTTATCAGGAGGAAATTGTGATTAATTCTGTTTCATCGCAAATAGGAAGTATACCTAGCGTTTATAATATTGCTGATAACTCTTCAAAAATTGAGGTTCCGGTACCTTCAAGTGTCTCGGTTTATGCTCAGTTTAAATATGTTAGAGGTGTTCCTGCATCTTCCGGTCAAAATCCTGTTTCATTATCAAGGGCACAAATTATTGATAGTATGGTTTCCTATTTAAATAACAGTCCTGATAAGTATGAATTAGATAAAAGAGAGGATTTTACTCTCCAGGAATTGGGACAGGAAGTTCATAAAGTTGTTAACGATAGTAAACCGGCTTTTCACTCTATGCCTGGAATAAGCATGGATACCGGTCTTATTTTTAATCTATCAGCATAGTTATACTTCATGTTTTAAATAACTTGATGAACCATGGCCAGGATATATTTTTGTATTCTCGGGATAGTTTTTGAGTTTTTTAAGACTTTGCATCAGAGTATTATAGTTTCCACCAACAAAATCAGTTCTACCAATACCACCATTAAAAAGTGTATCCCCTGTAAACATTAAACCCGCTTTTTCAGCATAAAAACAGCAGCTTCCTGGAGAGTGTCCAGGTGTATGTATTACTTTTAAACCAAATTCTTCAAGCTCATTATTATCAGATAGTAGCTGGTCAGCCTCCGGAGTCTCTTTGTAATAGGCTTTAATGTAATAATCCAAACTACCACCAATATAGTTAAACATCTCTTTTAACTTGTCTAATCCACTGCTTCCAAGGAAGCTGGAATCTTCGTTATGGATATAAACAGGCACATTATATCTGTTTTTTATATCACTTACAGCACCAATATGATCAAAATGTCCGTGGGTTAATAAAATCCCCTTAATAGATAACTCTTTTCTATTAACAGCATCAATAATTTTTTCAGCATCTGAACCTGGATCAATAATTACTGCCAGATTATCTTTATAATTGAATAGATAGGTATTTACTTCTAAATCACCTGTTATTATTTTCTCTATCATAGTAGTATAATAAAATGATTTTAGGTGTTTTGGGAACTCTGGCATATATTATTTTTTTTATTATTATTCCGGGAATAGGAGCGGTTCATCTTCGTAGGCGTTGGGCAGCATTCAGGGATCTTATTAGTGTATATACAAAATTGCCAGTTCTTGAATATCATAATATCAAATTAGGAGAACAATACTCTTTTAAAGGCAGGCTAGAGTCAATAAAAGCAGATAATATTCTTTGGTTAAAAGGTGAGTCCCTATCAATAAATATAAATCTTAAGGATCAGGATATTTATACAGTATCCCACACCAATGAGTCTATTTATAAAACTAATTGGACTGATATTTCATCGATTATAGAAGGCACCCAATTTATAGTTTTTGGTTTTCTTACCTATAAAAATGGTAATCCTTTTCTAACCGGTAATGAGGTTGAACCACTTCTTGTTATTTTAAGTGAGAATGAAGAGGTTAACTTCGAAACTCTTCTGGTTAATGGAAGGGATAAAAACGAATTATGGAACAGCTATTCTCCCTATTCATATATAACAGGAGTTTTGCTTCTAATTATTTTTAGTTATTTTTCCTATAAAACCAGTTTTGATAAACTTATATCCTTTTATCTACTTCTAATTGCAGGGACTCCATTCTATTTTATTATCCCTCCGGGGCTGATATTCTATCTAAAATATAGAAAACTTTGGGATAAATCTGTTAGATGGTCAATACTGTCTGATCTAAAGAAATTCAGGGATGATTACTACTGTGCAGATAAATATAGAAAGATTTCAAAAAGTAGAGAAAGAGTCTCTCTACTTTATTATTTATTAGGTTATATATGTAATATTTCAATAGCAGGGGTTATTCTCTATACTGCATTTCAAGTTATTCTGTTTCACTAGATATCTTTCTTTGCAAAATTTACAGTTAATTTTCTACCTCTGTATTCTTTTTCGTTTAATTGATTAACAACAATATCAGCCTGTTCCTCATCAATATTAACAAAAGAGTAGTTGTCCAAAATCTTAATATTACCTATTGATTCTTTGCTGATGTCGGCAGTTTTGGAAATTAATTGTATTAAATCTGAGGGATAAACACGTCTATTTTTACCAATATTGATAAAAATTGATTTCTCGCCCTCTTTTTTTGTAACTTTTTTCTTCTTGCTAAAATTTCCAGTGTTCCCTCCAAGGTACTCTTTTAATAAAAACGCTGAAACATATGATCTCATATGGAATGGGACATGCTTTTTAAAAATCTTTTTTAATAATATTAATGAGTCTAAATCCTGATAACTCCCTATTGACTCCAAAATGCTTTTTATAGCTGGTTGTACACTCATGTCTAAAGTTGCAAACTCCTCTTTGTTGTTGCTCACCTTAACTCCTTAATAATTTGTATTAGATGTAAATAAATTAAAAATTATAATAATCTAAAAAAATTAAAGATGAAAGTAGTTAAAAGTAATAAGAATAAAAGCTTTTGTAAAAATCCTTGAAAAATAGTATTATTATATTATCTTTAATTTAGGATGTAATTAAAATGAAAGAGAATGATCAAATTTCAAAAGTAACTAATGATATAAAAGGGTTAAAAGCTGAGTTAACTGAACTGGCAGCACAATTAGGCGGGGTTGTATATGATTCCGAGGTTAACCTTCCGGATACAAATATAATTTCAGAGATAGATTCTATGGAAAAATCAATTCCTGAAATAAAAAAGAAGATGGAAAAACTAAAAAGTTACAACCTTTCAATTAGTGAAGCGGAAGATGGTTTAAAACAGTGTACTGAAAAAATAAAAGAGTACAAGGGAAAAATAAAACCTATAATGGAAAAAGTCGGGGTTGAACTTTATTGCTATATCGGTGAGAAAGAGTTGGCATACACCACTATTAAATTAATTTATGACAAGATAAAGAAGGGTGAAGCCAGGTCCGAAGAACTTGAGAATTCACTTACTCTTCTAATGCAGAATCAGTCAAAACTTTCTGTTACGGATTTTGTAAAAAGACCCTTTAAGATTAATAATATTAAGCATGAGATAAAACAAAATAATAAAGAGAGTTTAAAAAACTTCAGGGATCTTGGCCAGGTTTATGTGGAAATTCCCCAACTGATAGAGGAAGAGAGTAATGAATCACTTCTAGATGTTCTTCAGGAGTATAAGGATATTGTAAAAAATATAAAGAGTCAGGAAGAAAAAGAGCAGAATTTACAGAACAGAATCAAGGAGAATGAGAAAAAAATTGAAGAAGATTCCCATGGTGTTAAACTAAAAAGTCTGTACAGTAATTTTGAGAAAGAGATTGTTGATATTCAGAGCGGTATAGCCAACAAACTTATAGAATTGGGTTTCTATTTTGGAAGTCTTGCGGATTTTAACTGCGAAATTAGCGAGATTAATGCTAAAAAACATCTTTTTGACTTAAAACAAGGGGAAATAGGCAAGAAAGAGAGCTTGTTAATATATTTGGAGAATGTTGTAAAAGAGAAACAGATTCAGAAAGATATTAAAGAGAGACAAAAAAGTATTCAGATAGAGGAAGATCATATTGCAATGAGACAGAAGAGTCTTGCAGAGCATAAGGTAAGTTTACAATCGTTGGAAGATGAAGCTGAAAAACTAGGTAAATGGCTGGAGGAAAACTCTATGTCTGATCAAATCTAAAGTATAGAAACATTAGAAAAAGTGACGTTGGCAACAGTATTGATGTAGTAATAAGTGACCATGTTATTGAGTCACTTATTAAATCATTTACTATAATAAGTAGTACATTGGTAAATATAGTAATAATAACTGACCTTAAGAGTTTGGATTTTACAAATTTAAATATAAAATATGCCGAAACTGAAAAAAGCTGAATCATTATTAAAGATGGAAGTGCATATAATTTATACCATTTAAAATCACCGGTTAAAATATCAATAAAGAATAGAAATATTGAAAGAAGAAAATTTAAAGTTAAGTAAATAAGAAATGGGTGTTTTTTAAGATTTATTACCGAGGTAATACTTAAGTAGATATATAAAATTGAGCAGGTTGAAATTAGGGACCATGACAGTGTGTTGTTTAAGTAAAAATCTATACCACTTGTAAGTAAAATCTGCATTAGAGTAATAAATCCAAAAAAATGCACAAAAATCCAATCTGTTGGTTTTTTTTGTGAGTTAATTATAGATATTTTATTTATCTCCTTTGGGTAGAGTGGAGGAAGATCCTTTCTTCCCTGGGGAAATTCTATTTCAGTTTCACATAGTGGACAGAATGTGTATCTGTCATTTAGTTTTACTCCGCAGTAGAGACAGTATGGCATTATTAACTCCTGTTACTTTCAATTTCAACTGAAATACCATCTTTTACAAGATGGGTAAAGAATAGTTTTTCAAGCATGCTCTCTTTTACAGTACTTCCAAAGGATATTGCTAAAGTATCCTTATTTGTAACAACTCCCACTTTTATTTTACAAAGGGTTGAAGGTGGAGGAATAAATTCCAGTTTTTTTATATGGTCTTCAATCTTATTATCAAATTTTACTATGCCCATGTTTGAAATGCTTGTTGAGTATTTACTCTCACCCATTTTTATATATAAAGATTTTAAAATTATGTTTTTAACAAATAAAGGTATAAGTTTTGTCTCCATCTGGCCCCGGATATTACGGGAAATTTGTCTCGAAATATACTTTTCATTTACTTCGACCTGCATAAAATGGTGAATGATTTTCAAAATCTCATCAAAGGTGAAATTCCCCAATTCTGGATCAAAACTTGGTTCAATACTCAGGAAAAAGTTTCTTAAACTTACAGAAGGGAACATTTTTCTCAGGTTAATAGGTACCATTAATCTGAAGGGTTTAGATAGTTTTCTCTTTTTCCTTGGAGATAATCCCTGATAAATAGATTGTAATGAGAAACCAAGTACAGATAAAAGATACTCTGTTATTGTAACTCCGTAATTTTTTGCAACTTGTTTAACCTCTGCAGAATTGGTAAAACCGGATATTACATAGTAAACATCTTTCATCTCTGATTTCCATGGAACATGGAAGGCTTTATCACTTTTTCTTGGGGGAGGTATTTGGGGTTTAAAATACTTTTTAAATGAATCTTCAAGATAATCTTCCAGTAGGTTCTCAGTTATCTCCTGTAACTCGATATTGTAGCCCAACTCAATGTAGTATCTGTGTATAACTCTTTGAAGAAAGAAAAAAGCACCTGTTCCATCTGTTGCAGCATGGCTTACTTCCAGGGAAATTCTGTTATGGAAAGCTTTAAGTTGTATAGGGTGTACTCCCCGTCTTTTTATTGGAATTTTTCGGCAGGGATAGAGGCTGTCCTGAGTTACAAGTAGTCGTTTTTTGTTTTCTTCAAAATAAAACCAGAAAAATCCCCTTCTGCACTGTACATTAAACATTGGTAGATCTTTTAAACTTTTATCCAATGCATATTGCAACTTCTCAATCTTAACAGGATTATCCAAAGTTACCGAGACTCTAAATACAGTAGTCAGCCTTTCAGAAATTATTGAGGGATAAAAGATTCCTGCATTATCCAGTGGAAACCATTTATTCATTCAGTAATTATATTAGAAAAATGTACCCTTGAATACAATTATTAACTATTGTAACATTCAAAAATGTTTTCTGTAATTTTGTTATCTGGTGGAGTAGGTTCCAGATCAGGAAAAAATATTCCAAAACAGTATTGCGATCTTCAGGGTAAGAGAGTTATTAATTACTGCCTGGACTCAATTAAAGATGCCGGGTTATTGGAAGAGATTGTTATCGTTTACGGTGATGGATTTCTGGATCTTGTTAAAGAGATAATGGAACCATACCAAAATTTCTTTAAGACAATAAAATATGTTCCAGGAGGGGAAACCAGACAGGATTCCGTTATGTCAGGCCTTGATGCTTGCTCTTACGGAAATATTCTTCTTCATGAGTCTGCAAGACCCTTGATCACCTCAGATGATTTAAAAAAAGTAGCAGAATATCCAGAGGATAATGTTACAATGGGTATAGATATTCCATTTACTGTGTTAAGAAAAAGTAATGGCTTTATTGAGTCAATTCTAGAGCGGGAAACTCTGTTTAATGTACAACTACCCCAGAAATTTAACAGGGAAACCCTTCTGAATGCTCATAAAAATGCCAAAAAACATAAAAAAACTTTTACTGATGACTCTTCCCTTGTTTTTTACTATAATAGTAAAGTTGCTGTAATAAACGGCTCAGAAGAGAATATAAAATTAACAACAGCAAATGACTTTTCTATTGCAGAAAGAATACTCAATAATCGAAATAATAGGCAGGATAATTAGTGAATTTAACTTTATTGGAATCAGTTTCAGATCTTTTGAATTTAGTAAAAAAAGAGACCGGGAAGGAAGTAGTTATTGTAAAGGATAGTTCATTAAAATCTTTAGTTGAAGCCAAAACCGCCAGAAAAAATGATGTTAATCATATAATAAAGTATTCTGGGAAGTCATCCCCTGATTTAAATTATATAATTGCAACTAAGGCTATACAAATGCTTAGAATATACAGAACTCTACCTGAAAAGAGAGTTTTTCCTGTTGCTTTTCAGAACCATTTAAATAATGCCAGAATGGGAATAGCACTTGAAGTTGATTTGAAACCCCATTTAAAGGTTGTTTTAAATGATCATAATTTAACAGCAACATGGATATTAAGTTTAATTAATCAGTTAACAAGTCAACCAGTCAACATTAATATAGAGAAAGAGATTTATAGTAATTTCCCTGAGTTAAGGGAGTCTCAAAACAGAGTTATTTCAAAACAGTTCACAGATTTTAATATGACTTTATCTAAAGAAGTGGAGAATCTAAGCCCATCAATAATATATAACAGCTCTGCAATAATGAATTATGTATATTTAAAATCAATAGATGATATTTCCGGTTCAGAATTTATTTCAAATCTTAATTATATTGTAAAAAGACATAAATGTGATAAATTATATGAATATACAAAAAATAATTTAGTAGACAGTGTAGAGTCCGATGTGTTAATGATTAAATATTGGGCAGATTTCTTTAATATGTCACAGTGGTTTACCTGGATTGATTTTGAAGATTTATATAAGGACAGTAGTGATGCGTAAAATAATAAGTTTCTGTGTGAAATATTCAAAATTAACTATATCAGCTTTTATTCTGTTAACACTTTTTTTTGGCTGGAAAGCCACATCTGTAAAAATTGATTCAGACTTAAAAAATATTCTTCCTAAAGAAGAAAATAGTAATTTTGATAATCTTGATTCATATCTTTTTATAGGAATTCGAAGTTTAGGAGATGACGATCTACTCACTATAGAAGGATTAAAAGAGTTATCAAGAACAGTTGATGAGATTGAAAAATTACCTGAAATTAAACAGTCAATAACCATATTTAATACAGATACCTTACTGGTTGGAGATAGTGGAAGGCTATTGTCCGGAACTACACTTCCGGGAAGTAAGGTTCCTGAAACAGAAGAAGAGCTGGAAAAATTCCGAAAAAGCATACTTAATGATCCATTTTTTGAAAATTTACTTGTTTGCGATAATGGAACATATATTATTAGTGCCTTTTTAACTGAGAGTGCATCGGATAATAATGTTTTTTTTAATAAAGAGTTAAAACGAATCGTTGAACCTTTAAAGAGTTTTTATGAGGTGAGTATTGCTGGTGATCTAGTATTGGTAAATAGAGCTGAATTTTATCTTTCAAGGGATTTTTCAACTCTTCTAATTGCCGCTCTAATAGTAATGCTTGTTGTACTCTTTATCAGTTTTAGGGCCAGAAGAGCACTTTTACTTCCAATTATGGTGGTTTTAATGGGTGTTATCTGGACTGTTGGTTTTATATCCCTGGCAGGTTTTAAACTGTCTGTTGTAACCTGCGTTGTTCCTGCTCTTGTTCTTACAATTGGGAGTTCCTATACAATACATGTTTTAAATGAGTTTTTTAGAAACGCTCCCGATGGTCCTACTGGAGATAAAAAGTGGATATCCGATGCTATTAACCATGTAAATAAGACTATTATTATGGCGTCATTAACAACTATTTTAGGGTTCTTGAGTCTTCTTGCAGGTAGTCAGGAAGTTATTAAGCAGTTTGCTTTATCAGTCAGCTTTGGGGTTGCATCTACTGCAGTTCTGTCGCTGTTTCTCCTACCTTCGGTTTTCTCACTTTTAAATGATCCAAAACAGTTACATCTGGATGTAACCAATGACGGTTTTTTAACAGTATTTATAAGTAAAACAGGTAAATACATTGTAAAGTTCAGATTTTTATTAATTGCTTTAGGTCTTTTATTAGGTGCAGGTACACTGTTTTTAATACCAAAATTAACTGTTGGTTCAGACTATTACAGCTATTTCCCAAAGGGAGATCCAGTAATAAAAGAGTTAATGTATGTAACCAGAATGGGTGGTGGCACAACATGGATAAATTTAACCCTGGAAGCACCGGAAGGTACTGAAGGTTATTTTGGAACCTACCAGGGACTTGAGTTACAATCCAGAATTGAGGAAGAGATTAAGAGTAATCCTTATGTCTATGATGTAATTTCAGTTGTTTCCTATCTTAAAAAAATAAATTATTTACGGTTTGGTAATTATGAAATTCCATCCAGAGTAGGGCTAATACTTCTATTAAAAAGAACCTTTGCCAATATGATGGACACTAATGATGGGCTTTTTAAAGAGGTAACCCTTGTTGAGGATAATTACAATAAGGTCACATTTCTTATCAGAATATTTGATAAAAACAGAGGTATTCCTTTAGCTGAGAATGATTTTCCCGAATTTTTATCTTCAATCGATGATGCTGTATCAATTGCTAAGGTTGAAAATATAAAAACAGACCTGTGGGGTATTGGTTATGTTGCTAATACTGTGTCCAGAATATTATTAAAAGATCAGGTAGCAACCCTTATCCTATCGTTTTTTCTAGTATTTCTGGTTGCATGTATCTATTTTAAATCAATATATTACGGTTTAGTTACAATAATTCCTTTAATTACAGCGGTTTGTACAAATTATATTTTTATGGTTCTATGTAATATACCTTTGGATGTAACAACGATAATGGTTTCCAGTGTGGCTATTGGGGTAGGTGTGGATGATGCAATTCATTTTCTAATTCAGTATAAGGTTCAATTAAAGAAATATCCTTCTGACATACATAGAGTCTTATATAATACTTTTAAAATAACTGGAAGACCAATTGTTCTTACAACTGTTTCAATTGTTTCCGGAATGCTTGTTCTTATTTTGGCAAGTTTTGTCCCAATAGGTTATTTTGGTATACTGGTTTCAATAGCACTTCTTGGAGCACTTCTGGGGACTCTTTTTTTCCTTCCTGCAGTACTGGTAGTAATGTTTAATTTAAAGAGAATCTTTCTTAACTTTGGTTCTAGAAGTTAATATTAAGGCAACCAGAGTTAGAATATAGGGAAAGGCCAGTATGATATCTGATGGAATGGCCATTTTCTGACTGAAATTTGAAAATATCTGAGTTATTGAAAATATTAAACAGCCAAAAAATATACCTATAGGATGTTTTCTTCCCAGATAGATTATCACAAGGGAAATCCATCCTCGACCTGCGCTAATATTGGGAATAAAACTTCTTAACTCCATAGCAAGAAATATTCCTCCTAATCCTGCCAGAATCCCTGAAACAATAACAGCTGAAATTCTGTAGAAGTCCGGATTAATATTTGAATACATTAGAGTTTTTTTACTTATTCCCCTTATTCTTAATCTCAGCCCATATCTTGTCTTATTAATTATAAACATTGTCAATAAGGGAAGAATAAGGGCAACTACGATTAGCCAGGAACTATCAAGTCGGGTAGTTCTTTCAAGAAATATAACTCCCTTGGTATTAAAAAGTTTAAATTCAATGGTAGAAATTAATCCGAAAAAGCCCATATTTACAGCTAGTCCTGTAATTATGGAATTAGCTTTAAGCTTAACTGTTAAATAACTATGAATAAAAGATAAAAGTATTATCAGAATAAGAGCAAGGGTAATACCTAAAAAGTAAGAACCAGTTATTTTGTAAATAGTTATAAATAAAAATGCAGACATTGTCATGTAACCTTCTATTGCTACATTTGTTGTTCCTGAGTATTCAGTATACAAACCTCCAATTGAAGCTAGTAAAAATGGTGTCATAGCCTGAAAAATGTCCATTATTTCTTATTCCTGTAAATAATCTGCTCTTTTATTATTTTTGATGAAATTACAAAAAAGAGCACACTTTTAACAATAGTAGATACTTCTATTGTTAAATCCGAGGTTATTGTTGCATAGTTGGAACCAGAATCAAGATAAGAGTATAATAGAGATGTAACTATTATCATAATAGACTTGGAACCAGCTAAAAGTGCAGAGGATAGGCCGTTCCATCCTAAATTATTACTAAAACCAACTATGACCGCATGATGATTTCCTAATACAAGAAGAACACCAGCCAGTCCGTGTAATGAGCCACTTAACGTAAGCCCGGAAATTTTATATATATTACTGTTTATCCCCATGGAATGGGCAAACTTTGTATTTCTGCCAGATATTTTAAATTCATAGCCTAAAATAGTGTATTTTAAAATAAAGGAACTTATTACTACTATTACTAAAGCAATAACAAAACCTGATGAAAGGGTAGAGGGTGGTAGTATATTTTTCAATTTATAAAGGTCATTGATTTTATCTGATGCCAGAATATTGCTTCCCTCTTTTAAAAATTTCTGGGTAATAAAGTAGTTACAGATATGAATTGTAGCCATGGATAGAAGATATGTGGAAATTAGACTGTTAACATGATATCTGGAGTCAAGCCATGCTGAAAGCCAGGTAATTAATCCTGTAGCAATAATTGCTATTAAAATTATTAATCCAAGAGTCCCGTAATTTGCATATCTATCAAAATATACACTTAAAAGAGCAGTAATAGTTGCTCCTAAAAAAACCTGACCTTCTCCTCCTAAATTAAAACTATTGGATTTTAATGCAATATATGCACCCAGGGATGTTAATAAAAGGGGTGATGAACTGTTTAACATATTTCCTAAGTGATATGTATTACTGAATGGTCCAGAGAAAAATGAGGTAAGTGACAAGAGAGGGTCATTACTAAGAAGAAATATCAATATAGTTGTTGGGCAAAGTATTAACAGTAATATTAGTATTACTGGGTGTTTAAAAAGTCTAATCATTGATTATTCCTGAAGAAAATTTTCCAATAATTTCCTGGGAAGCACTACCATCATTTTTTAATTCTTTAATAATATTTCCTTTATACATAACAAAAATTCTGTTAGAAAGTTTTAGAATCTCATCAATATCCGATGATAGTAAAATAATACCCCTGTTTCTATCTTTTAATAACTTTATCTGGTTGTAGATATTATTGGAACTCTCCAGATCTATACCCCATGTTGGTGAACATAGTACAAGAATTTCAGGATCAGTATCTAGAACCCGGGCAAGAACTGTTTTTTGCAGATTTCCCCCGCTTAAAGTTCCTGTAATTGAATTTATATAACCTTTTATATTAAACTTTCTGATTAATCCATTACAGTAATCATTAATCCTTTTTGTTTGAAGCAACCCTATTTTAGAAAAATTAAAACGTTTTTTCGCGATCATAGTCTCTTTTAGTAGAGAGTTTAATTCAACACCTTTTCCTAATCTGTCTGAAGGGACATACCCTATATTTTCATTTTTTAAGCTTATCTCTTCAAGGTCATTTTCAAGAGTATGAAGTCCACAATCTCCATAGCCTGTTATTCCAATAATTTCATTTTCATGAATTGATGTTTTTAGTTGTTTGGTATTAAAACTGTATAAAACCTTGCCAACACTGTTAGTTGTATTGATTATTGTTTTTACAATGTCTGATCCACTCATATGTCTGGAAATTTCATCCAGATTAACATTTTTTGTTTCAACAGTTTCTATATACTGACCTTTTCTCATAATAGTGAAGCGGTCAGAAATTGATTCGATATCCTTAATCTTGTGGGAAATTATAATAATTGTTTTTCCATTTTTTTTTAATGACAGAAGAGTTTCTCTAAGTTTATGAGCTTCATTATCACTTAAGGCAGATGTTGGTTCATCAAAGATTAATATATCAGAATTGTTAAATATTATTTTAATAATCTCTACAAGTTGCTTTTGACCAATAGACAGGTTTCCAACTTTTTCATTAATATCCAGATGGAAACCATATTTATCTAGAATCCTTTTGATACTTTCCTTGGATTGCTTATTATCTATAAGAAAACCCATTTTGCATGGTTCAACACCAATAATTATATTCTCAAGTATGGATAACTCATCAATTAATCTAAAATGTTGAGAAACCATACCTGTGTTACCGGAAATGGTTATTTCTCCAGAATCACATTTTTCAATATTGTGAAGAATTTTCATCAGTGTTGATTTTCCAGCACCATTTTCTCCAACAATTGCGTGAATCTCTCCCTGTTTAACACTCAATCTCATGTTATCTAGAGCCTGAGTGTTATTTACATGGAAATATTTACAGATGTGATTCATCTCAATAATATTCATTATTTTTTAATGTTCTTAATAACAACACTCATTTTGGTTTTTATATCTTCCGGAACATATTTTTGATAAAGATCATCACTTTCAATAAAATCTATATAACCATCTTTTGCAGAGAACGTATCAGCTTTACCAAAAGGAAGTTTACCGTTTATAAAATCTGTAACAAGCTTATAGGTTAACTCCTTCTGTTTAATAATTGTACTACCAACAATAGTTCCCGGAGCTTTATCATAACCATTACTGTCAAAATGAATAAGATATTTTCCTAAATCCTGGCACTTGCTTATAACCCCTTGAGTTGCTCCACCGGATATTGATAAAAATACATCAGCCCCTTCACTTATCATTAAGTCAGTAAGTTCCGATGCCTTAGTTGCATCCCACCAGTTTCCAACAACTCTTAGATCAACGCTTATTTCTGGATCTACATCATTAAGACCTTTTTTGAAACCAGGAATAAGAACATCGTCTAGAACCGGATAGTGTTGAGCAACAATCATCCCGACCTTTTTATCCCTATTGGCTCCATCCATATTACTTAGTGTTACCAGTCCTGCCATATATCCTGCCATATAAGCTTGGTCAAACTGTTTATATTCTGCAGTATATATATTTTTGTTCCCTTCAAGTTTTCCATCTAAACAGAGAAATTTCTGATTTGGAAAGTCCTTGGAAACCTCATTCATAATTTCCGGGATAGATGGATTTGAACTTATTATTAAATCATACAGACCTGTAGCAGCAATATCTTTTATCATATTAGGCCAGTCTGCGGTATTAAAACCACCTTCTATAGTCTTTATTTCAATACTAAGAGCTTTAGCTGCTTCACGAACACCTGCATCCAAATCCTCATAAATAGGACTTCCGGCAACAACACCCGGGATAAAAACCGCTATCTTTTTTACTTGTAACTCAGGTGCTGATTTTGAATAGAGTTGAACAGTACCAATTATCATTAAAAAAACTATAAATTTCTTCATTTAAAACCTCTGTTTATTAATATATTGCTTTTAGTTTAGAAAGTCTATCACACGGTTGAAATCCTTATAAACAAGTGTGATAATTAGGTATGGTTTTTACAATAGATATCGGCACTACTTTTATTAAAATAGCAGTATTTGATTATACAGGAGCAGTAAAATATGCAGAAAAAAGATCTGCAGGTTTTTCAGTCGGTTCTGATCAGTTCGAGGTGGATCCTCTAAAATGGGCAACCATGTTAAAAAAGCTCTGTACAGGAGTTCCTGTCAAGATTCTCTTAGATGTGGAGTGTATTGTTGTAAGTGGTAATGGCCCAACATTTATTCCTGTTGATAAAAGTGGTGTTCCTGTCGGTAATGCACTGTTGTGGTCTGATAACAGGGCAATCGCAGTTGCCGATGAGATAGAAACCAGACTTGGATACCCACTTCTTCCCAATTTTTTTCTTAGCAAGGCATACTGGTTCAAAAAAGAGTTAAATGATAAATACAGAAGAACAGAGACTTTTTTGTCTTGCCCAGAGTATATATCCTTTTTATTAACAGGGGAAAAATTTACTCTATTACAGGATCCCGGGTTTATGGATTACTATTGGGATGATGAAAAGATAGATAAATTGGGTTTAGATAGAAAAAAATTTCCGGAATATATTACACCATATCAGATATATGGTTATTTTAAAGCTCAGGACATAATACCGGAACTTACTCAAAAAATACCTGTAATCTGTGGAGGTGCAGATTACTCTATGTCTCTTCTTGGAACTGGTGCTGTTAATGAGGGGATTGTTTGCGATAGGACCGGAACTTCTGAAGGTATTAATTTTACATCTTCCATTAATCAGCAGATTACAGGTTTAAGAACACTGCCCCATATTTCAAAAGGAAAATTTACAATTGCCGGTTTAATACCAGAGGCCGGCTCCTATCTTCTTAATGGAGATTTAACAAAAATAGTAGATGAATACTCAAAGATTATTGATAAATTCTTGGGTAATGGACTAAAAGTTAATGAAATTAGGGTTGTTGGCGGACATGCAACAGTGGATAAATTAAACAGATTAAAAGCGGAAGCTTTTCCCTTTCCTCTAAAAATATACCCAGAGTGGTCAGATCTTGCTGGTAATGCTGTACTTGGCAGCGTTATTATCGGTAAGTATAAAAGTATAGAATTAGCTTGTTCTAGTATGATAAAGGAAAAAATCTGTTACAACGTTTAGTAGTACTCATGTTTATTGGAATTTTTTTATCCGCATGTAAGACAGTTGATCTGAAAACAGATAAAGAACTTGAAAATAGTGAAATTATTGCCTCAGAAAATGAGATTAGCATAGATAATTTTAATGATGAGTCTGAATATATAATAAAACTTGTAGAGTCTTACATCTCTCAGGATTATAAAGATCTAAAGGATGAATTATTGCAAAATATTCAAAAAATTGCATTAAGTAAAAATTTGGATTATGAAAATATAGTGTTACTGGTCAAGAATTCTGATAATGCCAGGGAGTTATCAAGTTTAATCAGTAAACTGGACACAAAATCTATAGCTGATTATTATAAATTTTTAATTAAATCTAAAACAGAATTTAAACTGGAATTACTTGAATTTGCCGGCTCAATATTTCTTAACATGGGTATTATAGAGGAAAATTATGCTGTAGCTGAGAAGTCTGAGCGTCTTGCAATACTATACTCTAGCGGATTTCTAAACAGTTCATCAATTATTAACTGGATTGCTGACAAATTAAAAGAGAAAGATGAGGAGATAATAACAGCTTCAATAGTTGCATTATCAAAACAGGGAAATCCAGGACTTCTAGTTCTTTCAAATAACATAGGTGTTTTACCACAGAGATTAAGAATTTCTACAGTAGATCTATTAATTTATAATAAAATAGATAATGTTTATGGGAATTTGCCATCCCTATTAGTTGATTCAAACAGTGTTCTTACTGATAGAATTATTAAACTCTTCTCAGAACTTGGTAAAAGAGGCCTTCCCTATGTATATACAGCATTAAAAATATCACCTGTTCCTGTAAAAACCAGACTTTTGGAAATTTTGGAGTTATATGAAGATAAACCATATATCACAAAGATTGATTATTTATTGGATATACCACAATTACAGGAAAATCTGATACATAAAATATTTCATCATAATGATATATACAGCTTAAGGAATATTTTTCTTCGAAATAATTTAGATATTATAACAATGACAGTAAAATATGGTTTTGAAATTAATTCAAAGCTACTTTTTCAGGATTCTAGAGTGAGGAATGTTGTCCTTGAAAACTGTATTAAGATATTTAAACAGGAAGAAGTTCAAAAATATTTTAATTATATAGGTCTTGATAATGTATATTATCTGGAGTATCTGGAAATTGTAGAACTATATCAAAGACTGGATTTTATTATTAAGTTTGAATCTGAGAATGGAGAAAGTGACTTTGTAACAAGATATTTTGAACTTGAACAGAGAAGAATTATAGAGGATAAGGAATCAACTCTTTTTTTTGAAGGAATGACTAAGTGGCTTGAAAATGGTGATATAACACATTTGGAGCAGTCTAAAAATATAAAAAAAGCTGAAGAGTTAAATGAGTTATCAATTGATAGAGAGTTTAATGATTATTTGAATTCTTTATCATTTGAACAGCAGCAGGTTATAGAGTTATATAAAAAATATAAGGGTGAAATTTCATCAAAGTATAAGACTCTAACTTATCGATTAAAGGATTTCTGCAGATATCTTTTTCAGGAGCGAGGATATCTGGTATTACTTGAATAATTCAGAGCAAAAAAAAACGTAACCTGTATAGATTACGTTTTACGAGAACAACGGGGATCGAACCCGTGATCTTCGGCTTGACAGGCCGACGCGATAACCATCTTCGCTATGCTCCCAATTTGTTGATTAGCGCTAGTTTACAATTAGTAAACCAGAGTACGAGAACAACGGGGATCGAACCCGTGATCTTCGGCTTGACAGGCCGACGCGATAACCATCTTCGCTATGCTCCCAATTTGTTGCTTCCTAAAAAATACCCCGGAGCCGAATTGAACGGCCGACCTATCGCTTAGGAGGCGATTGCTCTATCCCCTGAGCTACCGGGGCGCTAACAACGAAGATGATATTAAAACGTCAAACAAAAAGAGTCAACACGTTTAATATAAAATTCATTTATTTAGATAATATTATTTTAAGTTTTTTATAATAATTGTTTCCATTTTTACCGAAAATGTAATTATTGCACATTAAGATTGAAGAATATAAAATTTTTTACTGTAATTTTTAAAGATATATATTAAACTGATTAAAGTAAAAATATAAATAAAAATATTTTCAGATTATTAAATGAATTATTTCAAAGTGTTGTTTATATCGACATTTTTATAGTTAAGTATATTGGTGCATGTTCTGATTATATAAGATGGAAGGTCTATTTTTTTATGAGTGATGATATCTTGTTTGTTGATGAAAGTGGAGAAACAGTAGTTAATAAACTGAAAAATGAAAATTGGAAGATTCTTATAGTTGATGATGAAAGAGAAATTCATCTGGTTACAAAACATGTACTTAAAGACTTTAATTTTATGGATAGGGGTATCGATTTTTACCATGCCTATAGTGCAGAAGAAGCAAAACAGGTGTTGCAGGAAAACAGTGGAATAGCTTTAATTTTCCTTGATGTGGTTATGGAAACTGATGATGCAGGACTTAAATTGATAGAGTGGGTAAGATCTTTTCTTGAAAACAGGTTTATTAGAATTGTTCTTAGAACCGGCCAACCTGGACTAGCCCCTGAAAAAGAAGTAATACTTAATTATGATATAGATGATTACAGAGCAAAAACTGAATTAACAGCGGTTAGATTATTTACAACAACAGTAGCCTCCCTTAGAGCCTATAGAATAATGATGGACCAGGAAGAGAATCGAAAAGCTCTAGAAGCTCTTGTTAAGACATCCTGGAGTATAAGTTCTACAAGAACAGCTGAAGCATTTCTTAATGGGATAATGCCACAAATAAGCTCTTTTATGTCTCTTGGCGAGCACTCATTTTTCTCTAAAATTGATAAAATTGATGGAAAGTATGTATTAAACTCAATTCTAAGTACAGGTCGTTTCAGTAATTATCATGAAGTTGGAGGATGGCTAACAATTCATGAACATGAGATTGTTGATATAGCACTTAATGAAGGGCATCATGTTTTTGAAGATAAAATAGTGGTAGGGGTATTGCTGAATAATGATCCTGTTAACAGGAGATTGATCTTTATTGAGAGTAATGACAAGATAAAAAATCTTGATATATCTGTTCTAAAGATATTTTTATCAAGTCTTGATTCTGCTTATGAAAATATGAAGTTATCTTCGGAAATTGAGGATGCTCATGTTTCAAAAATAACTATGCAAAAAACTCTGCTGGACAGGTTGAATAATGCAATTTCTATAAGATCCAAAGAGACCGCAGGTCATATGCAAAGAGTTTCAGACAGCTCAACATTATTGGCAAAGTACTATGGTTGTACCAATGATTATATAGAATTACTAAGAACTGCTTCACCAATGCATGATATTGGAAAGATTGGTATCCCGGACTCTATTTTGCTTAAAGAGGGACCTTTAACAAAAGAAGAGAGAGAGATAATCAATACTCATACAACACTAGGGCAGGATATGTTTTTAGGGGATGAATCTCCTTTGATTGTGATGATTAGAGAGATAACCGGTGGACATCATGAGAAATGGGATGGAACCGGTTATCCAAACAGATTGTCCGGGGATAGTATTCCTCTTTCCGGACGAATTACCGCTATCTGCGATGTTTTTGATGCTCTACTTTCGGAAAGACCTTATAAAAAATCATTTAATTTTGATAAAACTATGGAAATAATGCTTAGTGGAAAAGGGACTCATTTTGATCCGGATTTATTGGATCTCTTTTTAGTGCATATTGATGAGATGAGAGAGATTTCTCAGTCATATCAATAATTTTTAATCAATTTCTAACAGTAGTTGAATATATTTAAAATGATTTATTTATAATAATAAGCTAAGGAGTTCTCTACAGTGTCCCATGAAACAATTTTAATCATAGAAGATGAAAAAGATATTCTTGAACTTATTGCATTTAATCTGGAGTGTACCGGTTATAAAGTTTTTAAAGCTTCCAATGGAGAAGACGGCCTAAAGATTGCTAATAGTGAAATGCCTGATATAATAATCCTGGATTTAATGATGCCAGGAATTGATGGTTTTGATGTTTGCAGGAAATTGAAACAGGAAAAACTGACACGTAATATTCCAATTATAATGTTAACAGCTAGAGGGGAAGATACAGATATTGTATCAGGTCTGGAACTTGGGGCAGAAGATTATGTAACAAAACCATTTAGCCCAAAAATTCTAATTGCCAGAATAAGAGCTGTTTTAAGAAGATCTTCTGACGTAAAGGAGATCGGAGAAAAACTGAATGTTGCTGGAATATCTCTGGATATAAGCAGACACCTGGTTGAGATAGATTCTGAAGAAATAGAGTTATCATCTACAGAATTCGATATATTAAAAACATTAATGCTCTCCCCTGGTTGGGTTTTTTCCAGGAATCAGATAATTGATGCTGTAAAAGGGTCTAATTATCCAGTTACTCAGCGTTCAGTTGATGTTCAGATACTAGGTTTACGAAAAAAGCTGGGAGATAAGGGTTTGTATATAGAGACTGTTAGAGGTGTTGGCTACAGATTAAAAGAGAGTTTATGAAAAATAGAAGCATTTTCACAAACCTTTTCTCAATCTTCTTTGTTATTATAGTTATATCGATTGGTACATCGGCAATTTACAGTATAACAACCTTTAAAAATTATATCTTTCAAATAGAAAAGGATGAATTAATAGAAAAAACAGATATTCTATACTCTCTGTTTCCTGATATCACCCTTAAAGATATAGAAGGAATTAACAGTTTTACTAACTCAGCTTTAGATAAATCTACTCGGATTACAGTAATAAACAGATTAGGAGTTGTTATTTCTGATTCTGTTACCGACTCTGAAACAATGGACAACCACCTGCACAGGCCTGAGATTCAAAGGAATCTTGAGGGTGAATCAGAAGTTTTTTCCAGATTTAGCAATACATTAAAAGAGAATATGATCTATTACTCAATTCCAATAAATAATAATGGAGAGATTAATGGTTTTTTAAGAACATCTATCTCTGTTGAATCTATAGAGAAAAGGGTAAGAATTGTAACTCTAACAATCTCAATAATTAGTATAATTCTTGTACTTCTTGCTATAGGTTTATGCTACATAATTGCAATTAATTTCAGTACAACAATAAATTCTATTAAAAGAGTAGCAGGCTGTTATGCTGTTGGGGATTTCAATAATTCTCTGGCAGAAAAAGGACCTATGGAGATTGTACTATTATCCAGATCTATCAACAGTATGGGTCGCTTTCTTCAAGAGAGAATTATGACAATTGTTAAGCAGAAAAACCGTTATAAATCAATGCTGGAAAGTATGAGGGAGCCTGTAATCAGGGTAAATAATAATCTTATAATTGAGGAAATAAATAACTCAGGGGAAAAGCTTTTTAATATTGTTAGTCAGAATATTATTGGAAAAGAACTGTCAGATATTTCTGATAACCGGGAATTTCTTGATTTTGTAAAAAAATCCATGTCTGGGAAATCTTCTCAGGAATCAATTATTAGATTTATTATCGACAAAGAGTATAATATACAGGTAAACAGCTCAATTCTTTATGATGCTGATAAAAAGAAACTTGGGTTACTACTAGTTCTAAACGACTTAACAGACAGAGTTAGACTTGAGGAGATGAGAAAGGAATTTGTAGCAAATGTATCCCATGAGCTAAGAACACCTACAACTGCAATACAGGGATATATAGAAACTCTGTTAAACAATGATCTAAATAAAGAGCAGATGCAGACATTTTTAGAAACTGTTTACCGTCATAGTATTAGGTTAAATAGCATAATAGATGATCTATTAATGCTTGCAGGTTTAGAGAAAAAGGAGTCCTCATTTATAATGGAAGACTTTCCTGTTACAGACCTTCTTTCAAGTATAATTAATGTTGTTAGTATAAAAGCTGATGAATCCAATATTAAACTAATAGTTAACAGTTCAGAAAATCATAATATTTATGCCCATCCCATTTTGGCAGAACAGGCAATAACAAATATTATAACAAACAGTATAAAATATAGTTATAATGGGAGTGATGTTTGTATTAATACATTCCAGGACACAAGTGGCCTCACTGTAGAGGTAGTTGACAAAGGTTGCGGTATTCCAAAAGAAAATCAGGAACTGATTTTTGAAAGATTTTATCGTGTAGATAAAGCCAGAAGCAGAGACAAGGGGGGTACAGGTTTGGGACTCTCAATTGTAAAGAAAGTAATGGATATTCATGGAGGAACTGCTTCTCTGGTAAGCGAGATAAATAAAGGTACAACCTTTAAACTTTTTTTTCCTAATAAAAGGAGTCATTAATGGAAGAAATTATTAATTATATAGTTTTCATACTTCTAATTTTATTGCTTTTTCTATCACTTGCCCATAAACGATTTAAGATAAATGGTGTAAAAAGGTATGCAACACTTTTACAATCAGCATTTATGGGAATAATTTACATTGTTACTATTTTATTTAAGAACAATAAAATTTCTGTATATTTAGCATTATTACTAACTGTTCTGGTGATTGCAGTCACAATAAAATTAAGAAAAAAGGTCTTCCCCTATATATTCAAATGCGAAAAGTGTGGAAATAGACTCAATTTTAAACATATTCTTTTTTATGATGATTTATTTTGCGAAAAATGCTCCTAAAATTGTTGACTGAGTAGTGTAATCATACTATAACTAATTGTTGATTTAATAAACAAACAAAGAGGTATGGTAAAATGGCAGATAACAAAGCCTTTCAAAGAAAAGCAAATATAGCTTTGGTAATGCAGTCTATCAGGATAAACAAAAATATATCCAGAATTGATATATCAAGAGAGTTAGGCCTTGATCGTTCAACAATTACAAATATTGTGTCAAAATTAATAGACAATGGAGTTCTTCTTGAACTTGCAGATGTTGAAGCAATATCCAAGGGAGGAAGGAAACCGGTTCTTCTGGGAATAAACAGAAATTTTGGACAAGTACTTGGTCTTGAAATTGGGGATAGTTTTTATAAAGCTACACTGTTGTCTATTGATGGTTCAACAATATGGAATAAATGCGGTGAGTTCAATTCTTCATCTGTTAATGATGCTGTACAAATTATATATAAAGATCTTGAGCAGGATATAAAAATGAATGAGATACCTCTCCTTGGTATAGGAGTAGGAATTCCTGGTCAGGTAAATACAGTTAAAAATAGAGTGCTTAAAACTGATATCTGTTTAAAAAATCAGGAAACAATTGAGAATTTTATGAATATGCCAGTTATAATAGATAATGATTCCAATTGTTGTGCATGGGGAATCTTGGAAGACTTTAAACAGGAAGCTTTACAAAATTTCTTATATACCAGAATTGATATAGATTCGAAGATAAATTCAGGGAGTAGTAGTAATATTGGATTTGGAATTGTTGTAAACGGGGAAGTTTATTATGGAAGTAATTTCTCTTCCGGGGAGATAATAAGCAGTATGGTTGATGGCATTAAATCTACAGACACTGATGAAATAAATGCATATATGGAAAGGTTAGTAGAAAGACTTTCAATTTTTGTAGCTTTTTTAAATCCCAGTCATATTTTTCTTGGAGGAGAGTTTGTTAAGTACCAGTCTACATTAAACAGCATATTTAAAGACTCCTCAATGAAGGATAGATGCAAATTGGCATATACCACCAGACCACAGTTTGATGTCTCTTTTGGAGCAGCCAGTATGTTTATAGAAAGGTTATTCAAAGTTCCAGTTCTTGATTCTACCGGAAAGAGTCTTCTTAGTTGGGAAATTGTTTTGGAAAGAATAAAAAAAATATTGTGATTTTTTTAAGAAATGGTGTTATTCTGTTTATGTGAATTATAAGTTAAAAATATTTAATAATGAGATAAAATTTGATCTATTTGGAATTACAACATTTTTGTTAGGAATTGTTGGCTTTTTTTTATTCTTTATTGCCCTATATAAATTAGGGAATATAAGACATATTTTGCTATTTATAATATCTGTCACAATTTTGGCTCTTTTTTTCGGCCGTTACTCAATATTCCTTCACAATAAATTTGATTTATATAAAGATATTCATAATCTCAACAAAAAGAAATTGAATGATATAAAAAAAACAGAACTCTTGCTTGAGTTTGGGGACTTGTGTTCCTGGCAATATTCTCATAAAGCCGGAATTTTAAAATTTGATATATTAAATTCAAAGATTTTTGGTAATACTAAGAACTACTATACTTCTCAAGAGATGATCAGAAACAGGTATATAAAAAAAATATTTGATAAAGCAGAAGAGCAGCCATTAAGAATATTAGATGAAGAGATCTACTTTCCATATTTAAATAAATGGATGCTAGTGAGAGGTAAAAGTGTAGATTATGATATCAATAATAAACCCACGCAGTACATCGGGATTCTGTTTGATATTACTGAGAGAAAAGATACACTTAAAAAACTTGAAGAAAAATCTATAACTGATGACTTAACAGGATTAAAAAACAGAAGATATTTTTTTGAAATTTTTAATAGAGAGTTGGCTCTTTTCGAAAGAAGCAGACAGAATTTTACCCTTGCTATGATTGATCTTGATTTCTTTAAGCAGATTAATGATACATACGGACATTTGGCAGGAGATCAGATCTTAAAGGATTTTGCCAATTTATTAGTTCAGGAAGTTAGACCTTATGACCTGGTTGCAAGATTTGGGGGGGAAGAGTTTATAATACTTTTTCCTAATACATCAAAAATAATAGCTGAAGCAATAATTAAAAGAGTTCAAGATCGAGTGGAACAGCATACATGTAAATTTAACGAACATGTAATAAATTTTACCTTCTCATGCGGTATCGGAGAAACTTCTGAAATAGGCCAGTATACTGAAAAGGAATTTATATCTATAATAGACATCAGGCTTTATAAAGCAAAAGAGCTTGGAAGAAACCTGGTTATTACTGGAGGATAATTTGCTTGATTTGGATTTAAAAGAGGTTATAGAGGTCTCAGGTTGTGGAATGATTATAAAATTGACTAAAAGCGGTAGTGATATTCTTTTAAATTTTGAATCTGAAGATGGTGGTCGTACAATAAGAATTCAACCCCATGAGACAGACAAGAAAACTCTTGTTCTATCAATGGATAAGCCTAAATCACCATTCACAGTCGTAAAATAGATGAATAGTTATATCGGGGAGCTAGCCTCTCTTGGTACTGTTTTTTGCTGGGTTATATGTGCTTTAGCCTTTGAAAGCGCCGGCAAAAAAATTGGGTCAATGCCTGTAAATTTAATAAGACTAATTTTTGCTCTTATTCTGATATCAATATATACTTATTTTTCAAGAGGATATTTTTTCCCTGTAGATGCAACTCCCAAGGCCTGGTTGTGGTTATCCATTTCCGGTGTAGTAGGTTTTTTTATTGGTGATCTCTGTCTTTTTAGAGCTTTTGTTCTGATTGGTTCCAGAATTTCCCTATTAATATACTCATTAGCTCCCCCAATATCTGCAGTTATTGGTTTAGTTGTTTTTAATGAACATATGACTTTCTGGGCTATATTCGGTATGATAATTACAATAGCTGGAATTTCTCTTGTTATATTAAAGAAAAACAGCAAGAAAATTGTTTTAAATCATCCTGTGGAAGGAGTAATTCTGGCTGTTTTAGGAGCTCTGGGTCAAGCCTTTGGTATTGGCTTAAGCAAACTTGGCATGCAGATAACTGAGGATCAATTCTATGATCCCTTTGCGTCCACTCAGATAAGAATAATTTCCGCATCAATCTGTTTTTTACTTCTATTTACATTTCTTGGTAAATGGAGAGAGCTTTTTAACTCTTTTAATAATAGAAGGGCAATTACCCAGGTGGCTGTAGGTTCAGTTTTCGGTCCATTTATCGGGGTCTCTCTATCTCTATTAGCTGTTAGTTATACTTCTATGGGAATTGCTTCCACAATTATGGCAATTATTCCTGTAGTTGCAATATTTCCACATATAATAATATATAAAGTAAAAATTGAGATAAGAGAGATTCTGGGGACTATCCTGGCTGTAGTTGGTGTAGCATTTCTATTTATCTAGATATTCTATAATGGCCTCAATACCTTTTAGGCTTCTGTTTCTGTTTTCAGCTCTATTATCTGCATCTAGTTCTACATCCATGGCATAGACATTTTCCAGAGTACTTGTATATGCAATTAGTTCTCCACGAAATCTTTCAAGAATTGCTATAGCAGGGGAGTAAATAAGTTCAGGAGTAAACCCGGAGGCAGATGCAAATGTATTAACAAGAGTCCAGATTCGACCTTTTACAATAATATCATCGTTAGAAACAATATACTCAGGATATACTTTTCCTCCTGTCATATATCCATGAAATGAGATAATAATAAGAAGTTTGTGTCTATTGCTTAAGTTTTCTATTGTTTCTATTAAGATTCTTGTTGATGGAAGTTTTTTATCTAAAAAATCTCTGTTGGGGTCTATATAGTATTTTATGTTATTGCTGTAGGTCGCATTATTTCCATAGAAGATTCGGTAATAAAGAGTTTTGTTGAAATCCTTTGGATTACTGGTTTTCAGTAGATAGCCACTACTATTTAGATGATCGGCCAGGTATCCCCTTCGTAAAACATCAGTATTACTTAGGGTCGGATTGGTTTCTGGAATATAATATATGGTTAAATTACTGGTTAACTTCTCTTTAATGTAATTTACAACTTCAACAGTTCCCTGTTCATCACCGTGGATTCCTCCAAGAATTAGAACAGCATCTTCAGTCTCTTTATTATTTTCGTAAAGAATAATGCTCTTATACCCAGAGTCAAAACCCAAATCTGTCTGTGGATATACTAATGAACTAAATAGTAAGAGTATAGGAATATAACTTGCTTTCATTCTTATTCTAAAGCTAGTTTATTAATATGAGTTCTGCAAGTTATATTCTTTTTTATTTTTCCTCTTTTCTGATTATTTTACTTGCAACAAGGAAGAGAATTCTTCCTCCAACAAGTCCACCAAAAAGTTGAATTGTGTTTGTTGGAAAAACTTCTCCGATAGCCATTTCAAGTCCACCTATTTCCTTTAAAAAGAAAGCTTCCCCAATAAAATATGTTGCAACCATTAATATTCCACCTGATAAAAGAATTAACAGATGAATTAATCCCTTCTTTTTATAAGAAATATAGGCCATGGATGCCTCTAAGCCCTTGGCAATAAGTGTAATTGGAGCAAAAACACCATATCCTAGGAACATATCTGCACTAGCTGCACCTAGACCGGCAACAAGAAACGCAATAAGTATCTCACTGCTTTTACTCTTGCCAAAAAAGTAAGCAATAAATAATCCTGAGAATACTACTGCTACATCACTGAAATTAAAAAAACCGACACCAACAGGAACAGTTATAAAAACTGTAGTTAGAGTTACTGTGGCATATAATACCAGCAGTGTTATTAGTCTTTTTGTCATTAAAAACTCCCCTTTATTTTATTTTCTCTATCAATTAAAAGTTCATACTTATTGTCAAAATTTCTATATATTCCAAAGAATAGGGATAATGGAACTGCCAGGTAGTGTAATATTTTCCCTAACCCTTTATTTGTTAAATTATCAGGGTGAAACTCATAATAAATTCTGAGCCTCTCCATAACTTCTATTCCTGAAATCATTAATATATATAAAATTTTACTTTGTCTATTGTTTTTACAAACTAGAATAAGATCAATTAAATTTATTTTGGATAACATAATGTTAACAAAGGCGAATATGTTGGGAATAATAAATACTCTTAGTAAAATTGATTCCCAACGCTGTTGATAAAACTGGTTTGCAAAGTTCCAACTGTTGCTCAATCCTTTATACAGGTAAAATATTGTATGAAGAAGAACAATTACAATAAACAGAAATTTTGTAAAATTTAGAAAAAGGTATAACTGCTCCCTGTTTTGTGTAATGTAGTAAATCAGAAAAAGTGAAAAAACTGAGATCTGATAAACAATACTACCTCTTAACATGGAAGCTGTTAAATAAATAAATGTAAATATAAAAATTAAAGTTATGATGAACTTGATTCTGGCTTTAGTTATCATGGATAACAACTTCTACCTCCTGATTACACTTTTTCAAATAAATTGTTCTAGCATTATCAATTTCAAGTATGTGAGAAATTATATAAACACTCTTATTATTAAACTGATTAATTAATTCGAGAAATACATCACTACTTTTAAAGTATTTATCAGCTTCATCAAATATAACAACATCTACAATATCCCTGTATTTTTTACACTCATTTATAATAAATTCGCTTTTTGCACAGTTATCCGGTTTAAGTGTTTTTTCTTCATTAAAATCAAGAACTGTTTTCTCATGGCTGTCATCATTCAAAAAAATAGTTTTAAAGAATGAACCACTTTTTTTTAAACCAAGAACAAACTCTTTTACCAGGAATATTAAGTTAAAGGATAGAATTTGATTCTCAATATCCTGACCAAAATAGAGGGTTTTTATGTTGTTAGCTTTAAGTTCTTTAAGTAAAATACCTTCAATAAATCTTGTTTTACCAACCCCATTGTCCCCTTTTATCAGGGAAATGGAATGAGAAGAAACATCAAGGGTTTTATCAAATTTATAAATAATATTGGCTGTCTGGTCAGAGTATTTCAGTTTATCTAATAACATCTATTCCTCTTTCTGAAAGATATTCTGTCAAAAGTTGGTATTTTTGAGATGTTAAAGACTCTTTAATATTATCTATCTGAATTTCTGCTTTTGGGATGTTTTTTTTCTTTATAATGTGACATAGGGTAACAAGGAAAGCTAGAGATCTCTGCCCCCCGCTTAAATGGTTAATATCCTTATTTATTTCAATATCCATTTCAAATATATTATTCATCTCTTTAAGAATATTTTTTTCAGTTTCCTGGAAATCAAAAATATCATTTAGAATGAGTTCATCCTTTATCCTGTTAGATATAAATTCATGTCCATAATCTATTTTTAATCTGAGCATTGTTCTCCCTTGTAGAAACATGATATAGAAATACAAAAAATTGGGCTAGACTATTTTGCTTTCATAATATGAACTATTTATATATAATGAAAAAATGAAATTTAATGGAAATAGTGTAAAAATTAGCTCCCTGGGGAGTTCAGTAAAAGATAAACTTGAATTTGTTGATTCTGATTATATTCAGATAAAAGATTTAATGAATATTTTAGATAAAGATGAGATGGACAATCTTTTATTGGACTATCAGAAATATTCCTGGGACAGAAGATCTACATTCTGTGGTGTTTGTGGTAGTAAAACAGAGTATGACGAGAAGGAAAACTGTAAAATCTGCCCATCCTGTAAGGAAAGATTTTATCCGGCTCAATTTCCTGCAGTAATTGTTGCAATATTTAAGGATGATGAAATTCTTCTGGCTCATAATGTAAATTTCCCTGATAAACTATACTCCATAATTGCAGGGTTTGTTGATCTTGGAGAGAGTCTTGAAGATGCTGTAAGAAGAGAGATTAAAGAGGAAGTAGGATTGAATGTAAAGAATATTAAATATTTTTCAAGTCAGAATTGGGGTTTTACATCATCTCTTATGCTAGGTTTTACAGCAGAATATGAGTCTGGAGATATTGTTATTGATCAGGTTGAAATTGCTAAGGCAGCATGGTTTAAATGTGATAACCTTCCAGAACTTCCACCAAAAATAAGCATTGCCAGAAAACTTATTGATAGTTTTATTGAAAAAAACAGGAAGTAGATGAAGCTAGTAAATTTCTTTGGATTAGTTTTTCTTTTATATGGTTGTATAAGCCTGGAGTATCCTTCAGATGAAATAATTAAAGAGAGAGAGTATTTAAAGGAAAACAGATCCTATATTCTGGATGAGTGGGCACCTGCAATTAATGATTATGACAAGTATTATAAAAGTTTTCTAAATGGTGTTGAAAATGGAGAATATTATCCAATATGGTTTAATTCATTAGGTATAAAAAACCATGGAGTAATCTATCTTCCGGAGAAAAAGCTTCATGGGACTGTTCTAATGGTACATGGTTACGCCGGGAATTCTTTAGGTTTTAGATATATCGCCTCAAAACTTCTTCAGGAGGGCTACAGTATTGCTACACTTTCACTCCCTGGACATGAAATTTCTGATGGAGAGAGAGGAGATATAGAGGATTTTAGAGAGTATGGTGAACTTGTAAATGACTATATTAAATTTCTACGTGTTAAAGGTTTCAATGTTGAATATGCTATCGGCCATAGTACAGGTTGCTCTTCTTTAATTATTTACAATGAGTTGTATGGCTGGAATTTCAAGAAAGTTGTTTTTATAGCTCCTCTTATCCAGTCTGTTTATTGGTTACCATCTAAAGTTGTAAGATTTCTTTCTAAACCCTTTATTAATTATTATAATACAAAGTGGCGAGATACCATGGCTTTATATATTTTTCCTATACACTGGTTTGACGAGTTAATTGAGTGGAATGATGATTTAAGGTTCTACAAGAAGCAGGATGAAAAGATTCTTCTGTTTCAGGGGGAACAGGATGATGTCGTAAATTGGAAATATAACATCCCTAAAATCAGATCAATTTATCCAGATTTAGAAGTTGTTAAATATAAGGAGGGCAACCATACCATGTTTATAAGTGATGTAGGTATAGGTTCCGAGATAATTAACAAGATTGTTAACTATTTTCTATAGAGATCATCATAGCTTTCAAGTAAATCCTTGTAGTATTGAGCCAGTTCAAGGGATTTTTCTGTAAAATCATCCAAAATAGAGCTGTCTTCTAGGGTTGTGTTACTACTTAGACTAATAAGCTCAAGTTTTAAATGCTTTAAACTATTAATAGAAGTTGTAATTTTTATTCCAAGAATCTCTTTTTGTTCTTTAATTTTTTCTATAGTTGCCAGGTGTTTATCTATATCTTTAATAAGTTTATCATACTCTTGTATAAGTATTTTAGATTCAGATTTCTCCTGTTTAGCAATCATATCACTCTTCTCGTTTAACAGATCCTGTTCATTAACTTCTTCAAGGGAGTTGTTTAGGTCCTCCTCTTTTTTTGTTAACAGTTCAATCGTATCTACATAGTTATCTATTTTTGGAAGAAGATCCGAAGCAAAATTTTTGAATTTGTATCTAATTCCATCAATTACTTCAATTATAGACTCTTTTAACTTAAGTGCACTCTCAAGTTGTGGGTTTATTTTTTCTTCCATTTTTCTTGTATATATATTTGTACTTATTCTTTCTCTATTTTGATGTCTTGAGAATTGTCCCCAATGACTTGCGACACCTACCGCCATACCAATTATAGGAATAAATGACCACATAAATCCGGAGGAGGTTAATAGATTTATCATTAAAAGGTATATAGCTACAGAAGCATTAGATATAATATGCAACATAAAATTTTTTCTTGATTTATGATAAATAATAAGGTTTTCAAGTTCTGTGTCTGTTATATTCGGGTTATCATTAATGTCCTGCAGGTTTTTAAATGCTACAAGTCTTTCACCCCAGTGGGAAGCAACACCAATTCCCCAGCCCCCAACAACAAAAAGAAACCATGGATAACCACTTGATGTCATCATATTTAATAAAAAAAGACCCAGATTTACCGCTATATAGGTAACCAGATGGCTGTGTAATTCATTGATTGTTTTTAACTCTTTCTTTTGAAGTTCGGTTTTATAACTTTTTAGATCCATAGAACTATCCTCTAGGGATATTGCAGGTTTGTCAATATGAAAAATTATAAACTATGCGGACGACTGGACTTGAACCAGCACGAGCGTGAGCCCACTACCACCTCAAGGTAGCGTGTCTACCAATTTCACCACGTCCGCTAACAGTTTTATATAATAGCTTCTTATTTTAAAATTAGTCAATAATTGTTACAATTTATTTGACTGATCTTTACTGTTGTATTATCATTTAAGTAGATAGAAGAATAGCTTCTATTAAGTTTTTATGTGAGGGCTTTCAGACAACAATGTTTGCTCAACTGGAAGCGTTTCTAAGCCGGCTTTTAGAACCGGCTTTTATTTTTATAATCAATTAAATATCACCTAATTGGCCACAAGCCCCGGATATTTCCTGTCCTTTACTATGCCTTATTGTTACTTTTAGACCAAGCTTTAGTAGCATTTTAGAAAATAATTCAACATCTTCAAGTAATGGTTCTTCATACTCTCCCGAGCCTGTTGAATTATAGGGTATAAGATTAATAATAGTATCAAGACCAATTAAAAATTCTTTAATAAGCAGTGCCTCATCAAAAGTCGAATTAATCAATTTAAAAACAATAACCTCAATAATAATTCTTTTTTTTGTGATTTCCTGATAAACAAGAAGATTTTCTTTAATAATATCCAGGGATGGAGAGGCAGGCATTATTTTTTTTCTCAGATTCTGGTTAGCTGTTATTAAAGAGAAAGCAAGCCCCGGGTAGGGTTTACTTTCCAGCAGTTTATTAAAACCCTGTATATATCCACTTGTAGAAATAGTGACTCTTCTTAGAAAAATATTATATTTTTTAGGATTAGTAAAAATTCTTATACTTTCTAAAACAAAATCAATATTTTGCAGGGGTTCACCCATTCCCATGAATACAATATTGGTAATATCCCTTTTGAAAGTCTCTTTTAAAAGGTCAAACTGTATTAGAATCTCCTCTGTTGTAAGATTTCTTTTTAAACCAAGTGAACCAGTTCTACAAAATGAACATTTTTGGGAGCAACCAACCTGGGAACTTAAACACGCAGTAGCTCTGTTTGTCTGATCCACAAGTAATACAGACTCAATAATGGAGCCATCATTTAAACGGATAGCAATTTTTCCTGTAGAGTCTTCAGCTTCTAATATTTTTTCTACTTGCATTTTTGAAGATTAGTTAAGCATTAACAAGTTGTCAATATATTGTATAATTACCAAATGATATTAAAAAATAATTATTTTGATGATTGCTATTTTTCCCAGGAATCAGGATTTGATGAATCTTGTTATGTTTTTATAGAGGGTAATAATCTGAATCTAAAAGATAAAAAAGAGATAAAAATTGGTGAGACCGGCTTTGGTACTGGTTTAAATCTTCTTGTTCTAGAGGATTTTCTTAAGAATGAGAAGGATAAAAAGGTTACATTTACAACAGTAGAAAAATATTTTCTGAAAACAGAAACAGTTAAAAATGCTTTAATTAATCTTAAAGGTGTCTCTTTAGAGGCTCTGGAGGGGCATTTAAATATATACAAATTTATAGATAGCAGGAAATCCGACGGATGGAACAGTTTTTCATTTAAAAGAGCCTGGGGTGTGTTGGAAATTAATCTTTTTATAGGGGATGTAATGGATAGTTTTGAAAATTACCCTGTTAAAAACATTTGCTGGTTTTTAGATGGACACAGTCCGGAGAAAAATCCTGATATGTGGAGTCGTGAAGTATTAAGTAATGTAGCTAGAAATTCCGATGAAGGGGCTACATTTGCAACCTTTACAGCGGCAGGAATGGTTAAAAAAAACTTAAGAGATTCAGGTTTTTTTGTTAAGAGAAAAAAAGGCTACGGAAAAAAAAGACACATGATATTTGGTTTTCTATTATTTTTTTTATAGGATTTAAAAGATTGACAAATGTTCTCATGATTATATAATGATGTTACTATTAAATAAATTTACATGGAGGGAATCATATGCCATTTTGGGTTATGATATTAAGTTGTTCCCTCGTTGGTGTGTTAATTGGTTGGCTAACTAGATTAGCCTATGCAAAATATCAATTGTCATCCTCTGAGCAGAGAGCTATAAGAATTAAGCAGGATGCAGAATTAGAGGCTGAAAGACAAAAAAACGAGTATTTACTTGAGGGTAAAGACCAACTTCATCGCGAACGGAAACAACAAGATAAAGAGATTAGAGAAAGAAGAAACGAATTACAGAAGTACGAAAAACGAATACAGACAAAGGAAGACTCACTAGACGCAAAACTTTTAAACATCGAGAATCAGCAGAAAACAATCGATGACAATGAAGCTGAGCTTAATGAACGAACCAGATCTATTAAAGATTTGGAAGATAGTCTTAAAATGGAACTTGAGAAAGTTTCTGGTCTATCCAGAGAGGAAGCAAAAAGAGTAATTATTGAGAGGGTTGAAAACGAGGCTAAACATGATGCTCAAGCCCTTGTAAATAAGATTGAGCAGGAAGCTAAGGATACATCAGAAAAGAAAGCCAGAGAGATACTGGTATCAACAATACAAAGAATAGCTACTGATGTTACCAGCGATGTTACAGTTACCTCTGTTAGTCTGCCAAGTGATGAGATGAAAGGTCGAATTATTGGTAGAGAGGGGAGAAATATCAGAACTTTGGAAACACTTACAGGTGTAGACATAATAATTGATGATACTCCGGAAGCTGTAGTAATTTCATGTTTTGATCCAATTAGAAAAGTAATTGCTAAGAGATCTCTTGAAAGATTAATATCTGACGGAAGAATACATCCTGCAAGAATTGAAGAGGTTGTTCAAAAAGTCGCTGCTGAAATTAGCCAGATTATTCTTGAAGAGGGTGAGAAGCTACTTTTCGACCTTGGTGTTCACAATATTCCAAGAGAGGGTGTTAAAGCTCTTGGTCGATTATATTTTAGAACAAGTTATGGACAGAATATTCTTGATCACTCTAAAGAGGTTGCGGTTTTAGCTGGTATGATAGCAGCTGAAGTTGGAGCAGACAGAGATTTAGCAAAACGGGGTGCTTTACTTCATGATATAGGTAAAGGTCTTGAAACAGATGGTGAAGGAAATCATGCTGAGTTAGGTGCAGAATTCTGTAAACGTATGGGTGAGAAACCTTTAGTTGTTAATGCTGTAGCTGCTCACCACAATGATGTTGAATTTGGCTCTTTAGAAGCAATTATAGTTCAGTTAGCAGACGCTATATCTGCATCAAGACCTGGAGCAAGACGTGAGAGTCTGGATAACTATATCAAGAGACTTGAAAACCTTGAAAGAATTGCAGAGAGCTTTAACGGTGTTGAGAAATGTTTTGCTATTCAGGCTGGTCGAGAGTTAAGAATTCTTGTAAACAGTGAGACTGTTTCGGATAGTGATGCACTGCCATTGGCAAAAGAGATTGCAAAAAAAATAGAATCAGAATTAACATATCCTGGTAGAATCAGGGTTGCGATAATAAGAGAGACTAGAGCAATCGAATATGCAAGATAATAAGAAAACTGAGGACTCGTTAAGAGTCCTTATTTTAGGTGATATAATAGGGCATCCAGGTATGAGAGCCCTTTTTACATCTTTGAAAGGTCTTAAAAAAGAGCATAAAGCTGACTTTGTAGTTATTAATGGTGAAAATGCAGCTGATGGTTTTGGTCTATTACCTAATCAGGTAGATGAAATATTTAATTATGGTGCAGACGTAATAACTACAGGGAATCATATTTGGCAGAAAGAGGAAATCTATCCAACTTTAGACCGGGTAAATAATCTGTTAAGACCTTCTAATTACCCCTCAGGAGTTCCGGGACACGGTGATTGTGTTGTAGAATTCAGAGGAATTAAGCTGGCAGTACTTAATTTACAGGGCAGAGTCAGAATGTCTGTAAATAGTGAGTGTCCCTTTAAACAGGGACTGAAGGATGCCAGAAGATTAAGGTCAATAACAAAAAATATTGTTGTTGATTTTCATGCAGAGGATGTTACAGAGAAGGAAGCACTGGCTGAATATCTTGATGGGAAGGTTAGTGCTGTTGTTGGTACTCATACACATATCCAGACAGCTGATGAAAGAATTCTTGAGGGTGGTACATCCTATATTTCAGATATTGGAATGACCGGACCAGTAAATGGAATAATTGGCTCTGACCCTGAATCTGCAATTAAAAGAGTAATATATTCTGTTCCATATAAATCCCAAGTGCTGGATGAAGATGCTGAGATTCAAGGTGTTTTAATAACTATCGATTCATCTACAGGAAGATCTACTTCAATTGAGCGTATAGTCTATAAATCAGGTCAATAATGGCAACTAAAAATCTGCTGCACATATTAAAAGATCGTTATCCTGAAATAGAAGAGAAGATCTTGTATGCATACATTATGTGCGGTGATGTAATCTGTAACGGAGGCAGAATCCGTGATCCAAAGCAAAAAGTTAAAACTGATAGTGATATCACAATAAAAGGTATGAAGTACGTCTCCAGAGGTGGTTATAAGCTGGAAAGTGGTTTAGATGACTTTCATTACTCTGTAAAGGGACTTGTTGTAATTGATGCAGGGTGCTCCACAGGAGGGTTTACAGACTGTTTATTGCAAAGGGGTGCATCAAAAGTTTTTGCAATAGATGTAGGTTCAAATCAGTTAGCATGGTCTCTTGTTAATGATTCCCGGGTTATTCCAATGGAAAAGACAAATATTATGGCGGTTTCAGAATTGGAGCCTAAGCCGGACTTTGCTGTAGCAGATCTATCCTTCAGATCTGTACTTGGGCCAGCTAAAAAACTTTTTCAATTAATATCCGGAGAGGAAATACTGGTTCTGGTTAAACCTCAGTTTGAGTGGGAAGAGCCGGACAAGGAATTTAATGGTGTTATAAAAGAGGGTGAGACAATTACAGAGATCTGTTTAACCCTTGTTGATAAACTCAAAGAAACTGGTATTTATGTAAAAAACATAACTCTTTCCAAAACAAAGGGAAGAAAAGGGAACCAGGAACTTCTATTTCTTTTAACCATTAACAAAAAGGCAGAACTAACATCCTTAGAACAGAGTTTAACCCAGTTACTTAAGGATATATAATAATTCATTGATAAAAATTGGTTACTCTAAGTAATATTATTTAATTTGCGTTATAGAGTTATCAGGATTAAAATAGTTAAAAACAGGAGATAAAATGAAAAAATATGTAAATTGGGGTATTGTTGGCTGTGGTGGAATTGCAAATAAATTCTTAACAAGCTCTCTTGATGTAGATAATGTCAAAGTTGTTGCTGTGGCATCAAACACTCCTGGTAAGGCAGAGGCCTTTGCTAAAAAATATAATATAGAAAAATTTTATACGGATTATGCTTCTTTACTGGCTAACCCAGATGTGGATGCTGTATATATTGCTACTACACATAATTTTCATTATAAGAATGCGAAACAGGTATTGGAAGCCGGGAAGCATATTCTTTGCGAGAAACCATTTACTGTTAATAGCAGAGAACTTAGAAGTTTAATTTCTATCGCAAAATCTGAAAATCTTTTTATGATGGAAGCCATGTGGACAAGGTTTTTGCCGGCAATAGTTCAGTTAAGAAAGTGGATTGAAGATGGAGAAATTGGTGAAATAAAGCATATAAAAGCATCTTTCGGTTTCAGTTGTCCATTTGATCCTTCAAGTAGATTATATAACATAGACCTTGCAGGTGGAGCACTTCTTGATGCAGGTATTTATCCATTATCATTTACTAATATGCTTCTAAAAGAGAGACCTGTAGAAATTAAAGCTATTGCAGAGATTGGTGAGACAGGAGTCGATGAGCAATCATCCTATATTTTAAAATACAGGAATGGAGCTATGGGGATATTAAATTCAGCTGTTAACACTCCGATGCCATCCAGTGCTGAAATTCTTGGTAAAAAAGGAAGGATTTTTATTCCTCAACAGTTTCTTTCTGCAACAGAAGTCATTTTGGAAAAAGAAGGTTGCGAACCAATTACCAGAATTTTTAATTTTGATCCTCCAAAAGGGTTTAAGTTTGAAATCCAGGCAGCAACTGATTCAATACTAAATGGGGAAAAAGAGAATAAAATAATGCCATTAACAGATTCCTTGCAGTTAATAGAAATAATTGATGAAATTAAAAAACAACTAGGCCTTGTTTATGCAAATGATCGTGAGATAATTTAAGAATGGTTAAATTAGGGATTTGCGAATGGTCACTTCCTGTGAGGGGTATTCCAGGTATAATTAAAGCTAAAGAGATAGGTTTTAGTGGTTTTATTCTAGATTTAGGGTCATCAAAGGATGGCTATCCTCTAAGTAAAAAAAGAATTCAAAAAGAGTATTCTGACCTAAAAAGTAGCATAAATATCGAATTTCCAACAGTTGCAGTTAATGAGTTGTGTGGAACAGGTATGATTCATAGTCAAAACTACAACAAGATTACAGAGATATTTAAGACAGCAATAGACAGTTCCTATGAGATTGGCGCAGGTATTCTTCAGGTTCCAAGTTTTGTAAATGGGGTTATAAACAGTGAGGGAGACTTCTATAACACAGCTAAATGTCTAAAGTTTGCTTGCGAATATGCCAAGGGGTCCGGGCTAATAATCGGTACAGAGAATACATTGCATGCCTATGAAAACAAAAAAATGCTAGAGGTCGTTGGTGAAACAAACCTTAAAGTGTACTTTGATACAGCTAATCCATTTTGGTTAGCAGGGGGAAAACACGCCCCATCTATGCTGGATGAGATTAAGAATTATATATGTGAAAGGATGTAATAAAGGATAAAGAGAGTAATAATTTTCGAATTGTTAAACTTGGCTTTGGGGATACAGAATTTTATAACAGTGCAAAAATCCTACAGGATATGGAATATTCCGGGTGGATACATCTTGAGAATGATCTTAGTTTTGAAGAGATCACTGAGGATTACAAAGTTATGAGGAAACTGTTTCTTGAGTAATTATTAGAAGATTTCTCTGAATTATTAGGACGAGCAGATGAAAAATAAAAATGTAATTATAAAAAATCTTTTAAATGAACTGCTCTTATATTCAGGACAATTTGGACTTTTCTATATTATTATGCAAATCATAATTGAAGGGTACTCTTTTTTACTTAATCCTGGTCATATAAGTTTATTAGTCACTTTAGTTCTTCAGGCTTCTCTATTATCAATTTATGGAGATAGTAAACTAAAAAGAGTTGTTTTTTCATTTTTAGTTCCTTTTACATATACCATTTTTGAACTGATAGAAGGAAATAATTATATTTTTAATGCAGCACATATCGGTTTTTGGATCTATGCACTATTTTCCAGTCAGTTAATGGTTTTAAGAATGAGCAAAGTAGAAGTTGTAAAAAGAGTAACTGAAATCCTGCTGGTATTTGTAAATATTTTTATATTTCTTTTTTTGTATCTCTATTTTGATATCTGGAAAGATAATCAGAATCCATCGGTATTAACAATGGTATATTTAGCTGAAAATCTGAATATATTTTTAGGAGATCCGACTCACTGGTTTATAATTATTGCCGGAAGCTTTTTAGCTGTTACTATAGCATTAGGTCGTTACGAAATTGCAGGTTTAAAGGATAAAATAATAAAATTATTTGGAACTTATGTTGATAAAAGCGTAACTGACGAAATAATCAGTAAAGGACAATTTGAAGCAAAGAGTGAAAATTTAGCAGTACTATTTTCAGATATAAAAAATTTTACATCACTGTGTGAAAAAAATGATGCCAAGTCTATAGGATTAATGCTTAATATTTACTTTGAATACTGGAGTAAAATTGTTCAAAAATACCATGGGACAATTGATAAGTATATTGGGGATGCAATTATGGTAATATTTGGACTTGATATAAAAATGAATAAATGCCAACTAGCTGTTGAGTGTGCTATGGAAGCCTACAGTTTAAGACACCAGCTATATAAGGAATTAGCAGAGAAAAATCTACCTATTCCTGAAGATTTTGGAATTGGATGTCATGTTGGCGAGATGATTATTGGAGATATAGGTAGTAAGGAGAGAAAAAATTTTACTGTTGTAGGAGATAGTGTAAATACAGCATCAAGGTTAGAATCTGTAACCAGGAAAACTGACAGTAGTATAATTATTTCTGATAATATATATGAAAAGTTAGACTCAGGTTTTACTGAAAGATTTATACTAAAAGGTAATATGGAACTTAAAGGTAAGAGTGATAAAATAAAGATATATGGCTATAGTGAAAAGTAGAAAATTATCTATATTGCATAATAGGGGAAATTACCTATAAAAAATGAATGCAATTACTTATATACAATTTTATTTTTATAGGTGTAAAATTAATTAAACATAAAAAGTTAATTTAATTAAAAATGTAATTGTATAAAGTTAAAAATAGATTAGGAATGGGAGTCTGCGTAGTTGCAGACTCTTTTTTTGTGCAAACAACTATAATTGATTCAATTTACAAATTAACCTAATATTGTTATTAACAAGGAAACATAATGAAAAATCTATTTATTATTTTAAAAGGGATGACTATTGGTGTAGCTAATGTTATCCCAGGTGTCTCTGGCGGAACTTTGGCTTTGATTATGGGTATTTACGATAGACTTACCGAATCTATTGGAAATTTTTTTATTAATCGGGAAAAAAGAAAAGAGTACTTTATTTTTTTACTACTTATTCTAACCGGTGCGGCTCTTGGAATTTTAATTTTTGCTAGAGTTCTTGGTTTTTTACTGGATTATAATCAGATTAGTAAACAGATAACTTATGCATTTTTTATTGGTCTTATCGGAGGCTCAACACCATTTATTATTAAATCCCATAATCAGATGAAACCTACTCCTCAAAAACTTTTGTTAATGGTTATAGGTATAGTTTTAGTCCTTTTGACAATAATTTTTAACAGCAATGATGGGGCTAATATTACTAACCATTCAAACCCGGTAAGACTAGTATGGCTATTTATATGCGGCCTTCTTTCTGGTGGGTCTATGGTTATTCCAGGTTTCTCGGGTTCAGCACTGTTAGTCTCTTTGGGTGAGTATGAGACAGTTGTTACAATATATTTAAGTAATATTAAAACCTATATAGTCCCTATTATATTCTTCAGTCTTGGTGCAGCTTCAGGAATTGTAGCCTTTGCCAAATTGGTGGAGATCTGTTTTAGGAAATTTAAAGCTGAAACACTATACTTTATTATAGGATTAATAATCGCATCCTTATTACAGATCAGTTTAAAAATTAGTTCCGGTTTTAATACCAATCTAATACCTGTATTAGGTTTTATAATCTCATTGATTTGTGGATTTTTACTTGCTTTTTTGACAAGCAGATTAAAAAAAGAATAGTGTACAAAGAGTTAAATAATCTATTAAAAAGCTATAATCCAACCCAGGAGGAGATTGATCAGATTTTTTCCAGATTTAATTCTCATAGCTTCTCCCATTCTGGTGACAATCAGATTGGTGAGGAGTATGAGGTATGGGTTTATGAGTATTTAAAGCAGTGGGCAATACAGGAGAAATCAGTCTCTGCCTATGTTGCCAAATCCGGTAAATTTAGAAATAAAAACACAGACTCTTTTAATTATGACAATAAGGGGCAGTTAATATATTTGAAAAAGGGTAAGAGAATAGCTGAATTTGATGGACTGTTTATTTATAAAAACAAAGTTATTTTCGTTGAGTCATCTGTTAGCGAGCTTAGGAGCTATTTTAAAAAGCTTGAAGAGAGACTTAAACAGAAACATGATTTATTGGTAGAGTATTTTAAAACTGAAGAAGTATACTATTTACTTGTAACCAGGCCTAGGAAAAAGAGTCTTGTATACAGATCACTACCCAATTTAGTTCTTTATAAATTAAAAACCCCGGAATCATTTTTTAATAATAAACTCCGGGGTTCAGAACCAGACAGCAATAAACTGAAAAGTATATTCGATATTACTTTGTTTTAACCTTTTTCTTTTTTGCAGGCTTTACTTTACTAGTGTCTACTGTTGCAAGTTTTTGAAATGTCCATGCTGAAAATTTTAGTCTAATAATGGTAAAAGGATTTTTAGTATACTTTCTCATTATTTCAAGATTTTTCATGTTCATTTTTAATACAACACCCTGTACAATTTTAGGAAGTGCATTAAATTCTTTTGATCCAGGTGCTTTTTGAGATTGTAAAAACTCAACCAGAATATTCTTATCCTTTCCTGAAAGTCTTTTTATTAGTTGTTTTATCATTTGTTCCTGAACTTTTTGAAGTTCATTCATCATTTGCTGTTTTTTAGGTGATAGAGGTCTATTTTTTTTTGCCATGATATATTCCTTGTTTATGTAGATTGGTAATAAAGAATATCATTCTTATAGAATTAGTGGAATAGTTGAAATTGAATCTTTTAAAACAATAATATATTATCCTATTAAATAAGAGTTAAATAACCCTTGGAGGATTGAGATGAATTCAGTTGTAACCGTAGTTGGTGAAGATAGAGTTGGTATTATATCAACAATTAGCAATGTAATGGCAGATAATATGATAAATATTCTGGACATAAGTCAAACTATAATGAAGGGTTATTTTACAATGATTATGGTTGTTGATATTTCAGTTTGCACCAAAGAGATTAAAGAGATTAGAACAATTTTAGATAAAGCCGGAGAAGAGTTGGGTGTAAGTGTAACAATCCAGCATGAGCAAGTATTTCAGGCAATGCACAGAATTTAGGAGAAGCTATGTTATTTACACCATTTGAAGTTGCTGAAACTGTAAACATGTTTAAAGATCAGCACCTGGATATTAGAACAATTACAATGGGAATTTCTTTGTTGGACTGTATAAGCCACGACAGTAAAATTACCAGAGACAGAATATATGATAAAATAATGTTAAAAGCTGGAAATCTGGTCTCTACCGCAGAAAAAATAGAAGCAGAATATGGTGTTCCTATTATTAATAAAAGAATTTCTGTAACTCCTATATCCCTTATTGCAGGGGCAACAGATGATAAAAATTATGTTGATTTTGCCAGAACTCTAGATAGAGCAGCCAAGGAGACGGGAGTAGATTTTCTTGGTGGGTTTTCAGCTCTTGTTGATAAAGGTATTACAAAAGGGGAAAGAATACTTATGGATTCAATCCCTGAAGCACTGGCAGCAACAGATAGAGTTTGCTCATCTATTAATTTAGGATCAACCAGATATGGTATTAACATGAATGCTGTAAGGGATATGGGGCATATCATAAAGAAAACTGCAGAACTGACAAAAGATTCAGATGGAATAGGTTGTGCAAAACTTGTAGTTTTTTGTAATGCTCCTGGAGATAACCCATTTATGGCAGGTGCCTTTCATGGTGTAAATGAAGGGGATGCTGTTGTAAGCGTTGGTGTAAGTGGTCCCGGAGTTGTTAAATGTGCATTGGAGGGTTCAAAGGGTGAACCATTTGATGTTATTGCTGATAAAATTAAAAAGACATCTTTTAAAATTACTAGACTTGGGCACATGGTAGCTACAGTTGCATCTGAAAGATTAGGTGTTCCCTTCGGTATCCTTGATCTTTCCCTGGCTCCAACACCGGCAGTTGGTGACTCAATTGCAAGAATTTTTCAGGAGATGGGGCTTGAACAGGCTGGAACCCATGGAACAACAGCAGCACTTTGTATGTTAAATGATGCTGTAAAAAAGGGTGGAATTATGGCATCTACACATGTAGGTGGTTTATCAGGAGCCTTTATTCCAGTTACTGAAGATGAGGGAATGGTTGAAGCACTTAATACTGGTTCATTAACAATTGACAAGCTTGAAGCTATGACTTGTGTATGTTCTGTAGGTCTAGATATGGTACCTGTTCCAGGGGATACTCCTGCAGAGACAATATCTGCTATAATTGCAGATGAAGCTGCAATTGGAATGGCTAATAGCAAAACAACAGCTGTACGTCTTATTCCTGTTCCAGGTAAAACAGTAGGAGAGTGGGCTGAATTTGGAGGGCTTTTAGGTGGTTCCCCAATAATGGCAGTACATAAACACTCATCAGTAGACTTTGTTAATAGAGGTGGTAGAATACCGGCTCCGGTTCACAGTTTTAAAAACTAAAAAAAAAGTGATTGCTTTTAGTTTACTTCACGTATAATATCAAAAAATCTAGTTAAAAATGGAGTTTTTATGTTATGTAAACTAAAAAAGTATTTATTTTTTATACTCGTATTATTTTATTTTACAGGGTGTGAAGAAATAAATAATCTCCTTGGAGAAGATGATCTTACTCCAGGTAATGATGGCCTTATTACAGTCAGTGAAATAACTAAAAATGGTTTTAAAATATCCTGGTCAAGAGCTGAAACTCTTGATCAGTCAGTTTTTTACCAAATTTATTTAAGGGAAGGGGTTGATACAAGCGAATCAATCGAAAGCCCTGACTATCTGATTTTTTCAGGCTATGATCTAACAAGTTATACTGTTAGTGGGCTTAAATCTGATAGTGATTATTCCTATGCTGTATCAATTCGTTTAAAAGATAAAAGTACTGTTTTATATAAAATAGGAAAAACAAAGACTTTATCATTAGATGATGGAACTAATCCAGATGATGGAACTAATCCAGATGATGGAACTAATCCAGATGATGGAACCAATCCAGATGATGGAACTAATCCAGATGATGGAACCAATCCAGATGATGGAACCAATCCAGATGATGGAACCAATCCAGATGATGGAACCAATCCAGATGATGGAACCAATCCAGATGATGGAACCAATCCAGATGATGGAACCAATCCAGA
>QKAW01000048.1 GCA_003247135.1 Spirochaetales bacterium
AGTATAAATAAAATTACATTTTATCTGTGGGAGGAACAACCGGACTTAACTTCTGATTCATTTATTATCGATAATGTCAGAGTTGAAAGTATAGAGTAAATTAATACAGGCTGTTTAGCGTTATAGCTCTACAGCCTGTTTACTATAAATATTATAATAAAAAAAGAGCCTGTACTCATACAGACTCTTAAAGACGGAAGAAAAAAAAATTTAAAAAGGACAGCACGTTTTTACATGTATAATTAAATTTACTTTAACAAATAAACTTTTAAATATGTTAACATAATAAACCCGTTTTTAGCTGCTGCATATAAGCTATACACCTCAAACTGTATAGGGAAATTTCACTTGCTATATAGGTATAATAGACTGGAAACTAAGTGGGAAAAATCTGAAGGCTATGAAGAATGACAGATGAGTTTTTTGTGCTAAAAACGGTGATGTTTTAAAACTTAATTTTGATACTCGGCCTGGGCATAAGAAAATATCCTTACTAACAGCTATTATCTGCGTGTTCGCTGTGTACTATAAGGAAGAACGATAAATTCCCAATAGTTTACACTGCGGAGTAATTGATAGAGCATTGTGCAAAGGTTTTACAAGTTTGGAGCTGTTCCGTGTAATACCTTGTTGTTCTTTTTTTAGGAATTTATTTTCTACCTGTAATTGCCCTATATTCTTGTAAAGCTCATATTCTTTTGGTTAGGTCTATCAAAAATATCCTTTACATTATCTATTAGTTCTTTCTTCCACTGACTTACCTGATTGAGGTAGACATCATATTTCTGAGCCAACTCTTGGATGCTCTTCTCATAATTGATTATTTCTAAAGTTACTTTTGCTTTGAAATCCCTGTTGTGACTCTTTCTTTTAGAATTAAGCTTTTACTCTCAATTCTTTTAATCAGGGAGGCTATTACTTAAATTTCTATCTTAATTTCGGGACTCATTATAGAGGTGCCATACAAAGTGTAACGTGAACATATTATAGTATTTAAAATGTCCCCCAAACTGTCGTGAGGGGATAGTGTAAATTACTAATAATGGTACCAAACATCAGAGATATATTTTGTGTCATAACCTCCAATAATCCATATTTTATTATTATAGGAAATACTACTTTGTGAACTTCTTGGGGACCACCCAGGATTATTGGAATATAAATCCCACACAATACCATCATCAGAATACCAAAGTTCTGATTTTCGAGTCCCATCCCAGCCTCCAATAAGCCATAATAGACCCTTATATTCAAGGATGTTCGCACCACTTCGGTTTGACCAACCAGGTGAGTTTGTTTCAAGAATCCAGTCTATTCCGTTAGTAGTACTCCATACATCATTAAATGTTGAAGATGATCCTCCAATACCGCCACCCATTAGCCAAATTTTATTATTATAAACGACACTATTAGGCTGATGTCGAGCATCCCAGCCAGGAGAATTTGTTTCTAAATTCCATATTTTCCCATCAGAGGAACTCCATACATCAGAAAAATCTGTAGAACCATTCCATCCCCCCATGACCCAAATTTTATTATTATAAACGACACTACTATGATATGCTCTTGCCCCCCATCCTGCAGAATCTGTTTCTAATAGCCAATCGATACCATTTATTGAAGACCAAACATCATTAGTTCCTGTTGGTCCACTACCACCTAAAATCCATATTTTATTATCAAAAACTATGGATGTATGAAATGCTCTTGCAGACCAATTAGGAGAACTATTTTCCAATATCCAGTTATATCCATCTGTAGAACTATAGATATCATTGACGAATGTATTTTGTCCGGTTCTTCCTCCCAGTATCCACATTTTATTATTGAAAACTATACTTTGATGGCCGTTTCGACCAACCCATGCTAGGTTTTCTCCAACAAGTCCATCTCTAGGTATAGATGTTGTCTTTGATGTAAAAAGTGATTGAATTTCTTCTTCTGATAAATCTCTATTATATACTCTAATATCATCAACAACTAATTGAGAAGTAGACGCTTCATGAATACTTTCATGTTTTGCAAGTCTTAGGTCAGAAAATGCACTATCAGCATCATACCAATCACCATTATTAGAACCTTTAAGAAAATATAGACTATCAGTCATATTAATATTATCAATATATAATTTATAACTGGTACCATCTGAAGAAAGTATCAGTTGATGCCATTCATTATCTAAATAAAAAGCCTCCCCATTTCTAACCATAAAGTTATTATTATTTATGTTAATCGTAATTGATTCATCAAGAATTATTGATGATGCATTGCCAATATAAAAATAATAGTAAGTTGAAGATTCATCACTAAATGACAATAAAACACTACCATTATCTTCACTCGCTTTAAAACTAATAGATATAGTTCCCATACTAAATGAATAATCTTCTATGAAATGTAAAATACTATAATCATCAATTCCATCAAAGTTATAAGCACTATTTTCATTACCATCTCTATCAGAAGTTAATGTAGCACCATAAACTGTACCATTATTTCCATTACCTGAACTATCATTGGCATTACCATTAAATAAATATTCTGCAACTAATCCATCTCTAGGGACAGAACTTGTATCAGTATTGGAATCATCACTGGAAGAATCATCTTCATTATAAAGTGTAGACACCTCTGATTGAGTTAAGACACGATCATATATACGAACATCATCAATTTTTCCATCTAGATAATAATAGTTATTTGTAGTTTTTCCTAATATAATTGATTCTGTTAAACCTTTCCAATCTAAATTTCCTTGTAAAGGATTGCTATCTGATGTTTCAATTCCATTTATATAAGTTTTAATAATATTCGAGGATTTATCATATGAAGCAACAATATTTGTCCACTTGTTTGTATAGTTAGATTGAAAATCTTCGATAAGATTTTTCTTAAAATTAGAATTTTCATCATTAATTAAAGTTTGTAAAATATCGCCTGAACCACCTCCTTCATTGTAGGAATTAATATTAAATCTTGTCCCAATATCCGTATCAAATATACTGATTATACCTTGATGTCTAGTGGAATCTTCAATATTTACCCAAAAAGATGCAGTAAAATTTTGTTCTAATATAAAATCTTCAACTTCTATATAATCATTAACTCCATCAAAGCTATAAGCACTGTCTGCATTTCCATGCCTGTCAGTAGTTAGTGTAGCACCGTAATTTGTACCATGATGATTATTTCCAGATGTATCATTTGCATTTCCATTAAACAAATATTCTGCTACTAGTCCGTCTCTTGGAACAATACTTGAATTATCATTATTGTCTAAATCTATAGAAAAACTATAAGCCTCTGACCAGTCTCCCCAATTCCCATTATTATTTTGCTTTACATGCCAATAGTAAGATCCTGAAGTAAGCTCACTTACTTGAGTATAACTATTTGTTGTTAAAGTATTATCATTTACAATAGTTTCTCCCGTAAAATTACTTAATGTATTTATCTCAATCCAATAACCTGTTGCTCCAGCGACAACATCCCAATTAAACGTCAGAGTCGAAGAAGTCGCTTCAAAGCCATCTTCAGGGGAAAAAGTACATTTTGTTATATCAGGAACTGTGACGAATCCCTGATACTCATCAGATTTTGAATCAACAGGGTTATTAAATTCCAGATTAAAAGCATCGCAGGATATTATTAATAAAATTAATGTTATAGTTAAATATTTAAATATTTTCATTTATTTAGTTCTCCAGTTTGCTTTCTAAAAGCTGAATATCAAAATTGAGAGAATTAAGTTTCTCTTCCAAAGCTTTAGAGTCAGGTAAAGTAGCATTAAGTATTGAACCAACAAGAATCAATCCACCTCCAATTAAAGATGAATAAAGTAATGAATCCTGTAAGTTCTCAACTTGATCTCTGTATTTTAAAGCATTTGAAGTTGCTGTTGCTCTATTGTAATTATCATAAACAGATGAAATTTGTGAATAACTATAAGCGCCATACCCTGCAGCCCCTAAACCACCAATTACAAGAGTCCATCCTCCAAATAATTTATTTTCTCTTCGTTTTTTAATAGAAACTAACTGAGTTGAAAGTTTACTATATTCATCCCTCTTGCTATTAAGCCTGTAAGTTACTGAGTAGTCAAAAGCTCTAATTTTTTCTCTATTCATTGTAAATGGTTCTATAACAATATTTCTTTCCAATCCCGGGACATCATCTCCAGGTTTAAAATAGGAAACCTTATATTCCCCTGCAGGAAGCTTATGTTTATATGATTTATTTTTATCAATATTGAATCCAAGATCAGGGAAAGAGGTATTATTTTTAAATTTCCCTTCTGGAATTAATTTAACAACTATTGTATCTGAATTATTATTAAAGAATTCCATAAAGCCTAAATAAACAATTTCAGGCTCAATTATATTTACCTCATCTGCATTTAAATTCAGAGACTTTTTATATGGTTGTATATAATCATTTTCTATTAATAATGAGGTTTGGCCTGCAATCAACTGACTTACTTTTACTATATTATCTATTGCTACTAAGCTCTTGTTATTGAAGTTGTCTTTAAAAGTGACCTTTGAGCCTTCTGGTAACCCCTTTAATATTACATCAGTATATTTGTACTGAATATCTTCAGGATTTAATTCCACAGCTTCCCTGTTCACAGGATTAATAATAATTTCCTTTGTTTCAATATAATCAGCTTTAAAGGATATTGTATATTTTTTTACAGGAAGTTTGGTAATGACTGGAGTATTACCTATAAATTCATTATTTGCATATACAGGAATATTTTTAACATTTCCTTGATTAACATTAAAAAAGAAAAAAGGATCTTTTTCATAATCTGATTTAACTATTGTAATATCATCCTTAAGTACATTAATTAACTGTTTATCAATGTAATCAGAATATTTAAATTCAATTATATGATTTCCTTTTGTTATATTAGTTAAGTAAATTGTAGAATCATCAGCGATAACTTCTTTCAATTCTCCATCAATAAATAATTCGGCTTTATCATAAACAGAAACTTCCAAAGCTCCAAAGTCAGATCCTATTTTACTTATTACATCTTTATTCTTGTTGTTAAAGTAAAACTCTTCAGTTAAGGAAATATTTGTCCATGGCTGTTGTTTCCCATTAGTACTTTCCATCACGTCTGCTCGAACCTTTGTCATAACAAGATTTATTTCAAGACCTGGCTCTTGCATATATTTTAATAATGCTGCAGTAAAAGTTCCATTTTTCCCATTTCCATCTGATGCTACAGCTCCTGGACTTGTTGAAAAAGCAATTAAAGAACCTGCGGACTTATCTGAAGAGTTAGATGAGACAACTGTTAACCCTCTGGTTCCTGATCTGCTTGAAGTCGCATATGGATTATCTCTACATGCATCTAAAAACACTAAACTTTTATTAGTTTTTGAGTCTTCCATAGTCCTTATTAATCTATCAAGTCTGACAGCTTCAAATTCTATATCTGATTCAGTTTCAATATATGAATTTACAGGAATTAGATAATTGTTACCATCAACTTGTACACCATGCCCAGCATAATAAAAGAGACCAACAGTTTCTTGATTTAATTTACTACCAAAATCCCGAATAGCGTTTAACATATCCCTTTTATTAGAATCTGTTAATAACAAAACTTCAAATCCAAGATCTTCCAGACTTGAGGCCATATCTCTTGCATCTCGAACTGGATTTGTTAGTGGACTACTCGAATAGTTCGAATTTCCGATAACTAGGGCGACTCTGTTTTCTGAATAAATGAAAAATAAACTAAAAAACATAAATACTAATAAAAACAACTTACTTTTAAACATAGCTTTCTCCAGATTATGAATAAAATTATACAATATGTTACAAAATCTCTCAAGTTTTAACTTAAATACATTGATCTGTTCAAGCAAGCCCTGCGGGCAGGTCTTAATCTAAACCATCAAATTTATAATTTAAATTAACCTCATTCAAACCTCCAAAGATTAAAATTCCTTTATCAAACCCAAGAAATAAAGGAGATTCGAATGGAAAAAAATGAAAAATGGTATAAAGAGTTTACTGACAAACTGGAATTAACAGTATATTGAGTCCATTTGTCAATACACATCTTTAATAGTTTAAGGTGTATCACCCATTTATTTTATTATGCAGCTATATCTAATACTTTAAATACTGAATTATATGTTTCATTAGGTGTTTCATAATCAAGAGACTGGTGAAACCTTTCAGAATTATAGAATTCGAAGTACTTATTATCTGCAAATTTTAACTCTTTTGCATCTTCATAATAATTAAGACAAATTTCTTCATATTTTAATGTTCTCTACAGTCTCTCTACATAAATATTATCCAGTGCTCGTCCTTTACCATCCATAGATATTTCTATCCCATGTTTGATTAATATGGAAGTAAATGCATCAGAGGTAAACTGAGATCCTTGATCAGTATTAAAAATCCCAGAGCCTCCATAAAGGGCGATCGCTTCTTCCAAGGCTTCCACACAAAAATGGGTATCCATTGTATTTGAGATTCTCAAAGTAAGAACTTTCCATCTGTAGAGGTCTAGTATTGCCACCATATATACAAAAGAACCGTTAACCTTAATATATGTCACATCAGTAGCCCAAAACTGATTTGGAAATACTATAACCTTATTTCTTAGTAAGTAAGGTTAGATTTTATACCCTTTTCTTGGCTTTGAGAGGTTCTTTTTTAGGGTATATGGCTCTAAGTCCCATCTTCTTCATAATTTCTCCTTTCCTGTTACCTGTTTATATCTATACTATCACCCTGCAGTGCAATAGCAATTTTTCTGTATCCATAAAATGGTTTGTTCTCTAAATGAATTTATATACTTTTAAGTATTTCCAATTCCCACGAATCATCTATTTCTTTTGGACTGCAATAATATGAGGCCCTTGGGATACCAAGTAGCGCACACTGTCTTTTTATGGTAAGCTGCTTGTGTAATGGTTCCACTAGTCAGGATCTTTTCCGTAAATCTCTTTGTGCTTTTTTTTAGGAACTGGTTTTCAACTTGAAGCTGACCAATATTCTTATATAATTCAGATTCTTTAAGTTCAACCTTATCAAGATCTTTTTTTCTTATTAGGTCTTTTAAATATGTCACCTACATTGTCTATCAGTTGTCTGTTCTATCTTTATATAACCATGTAGTAATAGTACTATATGGTATTCCTAATTCTGTAGAAATAGATCTTACTTTTTCATTATTTGGAGGCAATATTTTCCTTAAAACTGACTCTTTAACTGAATTACTGTATTTCATCTGTATATGTCCTTCCTAAAATGCTAGGCGACATCTATGTTGACACAGGGGGGAATTGATTTGTATGGACAATCAATGTACAATGAAAACATGAGATTTGAATGGAATCCTGAAAAAAATGAGCTGTTAAAGAAGGAGCGAAATATCTCTTTTGAGAAAGTTTGTTTTCATATTAAGAATAGAGATATTTGGAGGATTGCCGATCATCCAAATAAGGAGCAATATCCTAATCAGAAGCTTTTTTATATAATAATTGAGGATTACATTTATGTTGTTCTTTTTGTAGAAGATGAGGATTATATATTCCTTAAAACAATAATTCCAAGCAGAAAGGCAACCAAAGAATATCATAATGAAATGGAGATAAATGATGGAATTTGATGATGAAGAAAAGATGATTCTTGATGCTATAGAAAATGATGAACTTGAGCTTAGAACTCCTTTAAGTAAGGATCTGGATTATTATCAGGAAGTCGCAACAAATACTTTCAAGAAAGATAAAAGAATAACAATAAGATTATATGATCATGATTATGTAGGTATTCAGAAAAAAGCTATGGAACTGGGTATCCCATACCAGACTTTAATATCAGGATTAATACACAGATATGTTGAAGGCGATATAAAACCTGTGTTATGAGATTTAATTTTATATTGGCTACAACTGGAATGCATAAGTTAATAATGATCCGATTAACTATATAGATCCATCCGTCATTCTTGTGCAACACATTTACTACAAAACGGTGCAGATATTAGATATGTACAGGAATTGCTGGGGTATGATTCAATTGAAACAACAGCAGGCTACACAAAAGATGTGATTAAAAGTCTTAAAAAGTTGCATAAAACATATCATTCAAGGGAAAATGAGTTATATCCAGAGTAGTTTTTTATACTAAAAATGTTTAAACTATGTATATACAGGAAGGAGGGATTGTATGGTATTAATTATTAACAAATGGGGTAATAGTCAGGGGATTAGATTGCCAAAAGAATTGTTAAAAAAATTACACGCTAATATTGGCTCTTCTGTAAATGTAGAGTATGAAGATGGAAAAGTTATTATAGAACCTATAGAAACTCCTAAGAAATATAATATTCATGACCTTGTAAAAAATATTAAAGCTGAAGATAGACCAGAAGAAATACATTGGGGAAAATCGGAAGGCAATGAAGTATGGTAGATGAATTTTTTGTACCTAAAAAAGGTGATGTTATAAAACTTAGTTTTGATCCGCAGTCAGGACATGAACAGAAAGGATGGAGACCTGGTTTAGTTATTAGTAATTATACTTTTAATAAAGCTACAGGCTTTGCTGTAATTTGCCCTATAACCAATACAAAAAGAGGGTATCCTTTTCATTTGGAATTACCGGAAGACTGTTCATTAACTGGAGTGGTCATGATAGAACAGGCAAAATCTCTTGATTATATTCATAGAAAAGCTATATATGAAACAGAAGTTACAAAAGAATTTCTCACAGAAGTGATGGCTTTACATGAAGCTATATTTCAAGATGATTAAAATATTTTTAGTAGAAAATACTTGTATATTAATACCTAAATGACCAGCAATAATGAACTTTTTTTTGTTTTAGACAGCCCTATAGCGAGTTTTAATTTTCAAAATTCAGATGGTGAAAAAGATGGCTACAACTGGTACGCTTACGTTGGGAATGATCCGATTAACTATATAGAGCCAGATGGGTTAGCAACCGAAGCATCAATTGATTACGCGAATAAAGCAATCACAGTAGAAACAAGATTATATATTTATGGAGATGGAGCTACATCAACTATCGCTCAGAAATATGAAGACGACATTATGGATGGTTGGAGTAAAGATAGGAATGGTAATGATTGGAAGTATACGGATGATAATGGTGATACATGGACTGTCGAATTTGATGTAAGTGTTGATGTTTCCAATAATCCTCTTCCAGGGATTATATTTGATCAATCTGGAAACTATATAAATGTACCAAAAGACAATGAAGAGACATCAAACGTTTTTATGGGACGAACTGGTACATGGCGGGATTCTGGTAGAAATGGTAGAACATTAGATCAAGATAATCCTGCAGCTCATGAGTATGGGCATATTCTTGGGCTAAATGATAGATATATGGATAATCCAAGTGGTACAGGATCAGTCCCAAGACCAAATACAACAACAGAAAATTACACTAAAAATGTAATGGCTTTATCTGCAACAAATTCACAAGCTCATGCAGATCAGTATAATATTGATGCAATTTCTTCAAAAATATTATCAAGGGATCAAGAAGACTTAAATCCTAATAATGGTACTACATTTTACAATACTGGCTCTACAGTAGATGCGGAAGAAACTTCACTAGGAGGTTGTGATGGATAATAAATATTTTTGGATAGCAATATCATCTTTATTGTTTTATTCATGTCAAACTTTTTCGTTTGATAAATTTACACAAGATTATAACTATATAATGAAAACAGAAAGAATTAAGTACAATATAGATACTGAAATTTTTTTTAATAATTTGGAGTATAATATTTCTTTCAGCAAAAAAGATAAAATTAGTTATAATATTTCTATTTTAAAGGATGAAATTACTATTGGGGAAGGATCTTCTGTAAGTGAACAGATATCTATAAATGGAAAAGATTTATGGGGATTAAAATTTAAACTTAAGGTAAATAATGAAGATTTAATAGGAAATATAGTGTCTGAAGAAAATACTATTAATGAACATGGAGTTGTAATTCATACTATTGATTTTAAATATCGTAATGAAAAGATATACGGTGAATATTATTATTATGATCAAAAGTATATTTATAATAGTCTAGATGGGAATAAATCATTTAATGGTGAAATAGATTACAAAACTAATAGTGTTAAGATTAACCTTGGAAATAAAAATATAAGAGGAATAATAAAAAATGGTATAACTTTGTGTAATGCAGATATAGTCGAATATGAAATGATACTACATCAGTTAATGGATATATATTTAGGATATTTGGCTACTATGTACGAATAAACATTTGTAAAGATTTTGTAAAAAAGTAATGAAAGCCATAAGATAACATTGGAACTGACCCTACTATGTTGGGCAGCTCAATTAGTCCTTATGGTATTTTAGAATAAATATTTAATATTCATATCTTCGGGGATTTGCAGAGGTTAGACCCTCAAATATCACTTTTTTTTAATCAATGATAGTTTTAAAGTGCTTCAATTGACAATTACAGTTTTTATAAATTTTTTTTTAAATATTAAGCAATTCTTAAAAATGTATGTTATTATCCATAAAACAAAATATATATAAAAATAGATAAAAGGACATAATATGAAAAAATTACTTATTCTGATTATTCTGACTGCATTATTCAGTTGTGAGATCTTCAATGAGTTAGAAAATTATACTGAAATGACAGTTATTAATAACACTCAAGATTCAATAACTTTACATTTAGGAGATTTTACTGACTTAAATAATAAAACTACAACAGTTAAGTCTGAAATAATTTTACCTAACTCAACAGGAATAATAACCAAAATCCCTAAAGAAATTGATTTAAAGGGTTGGACTGAGAGTGTTAAGGATAACCAAAACATAATAAAAAAATTTGTTAATTCTGACGGAAAAGAATTATATAATTTTAAGTTTACATCACTACAAAATTACAAATTAGAAATTAATAATGATAAATTTATATTTTACGAGAATGATATTGTGTTGAATATTCCAACTACCACAACGCCAACTACTACAACGCCAACTACTACAACGCCAACTACCACAACACCAACTACTACAACGCCAACTACTACAACGCCAACTACCACAACACCAACTACTACAACACCAACTACTACAACACCAACTACTACAACACCAACTACCACAACACCAACTACTACAACACCAACTGATACTATTTCAGATGACTGGGTAAAAAATGGTTCAGGAAGTTTTAAAATTAACAACTATTCATCAAAAAACAAAATAAAGATCCATATTGGTAATTACGCTAGTAATGTTAATTATATAATATCTCCTGAATTGAGTTATTATAGTACTCATATACTGGAATCCTATCCTGTAGGAACACCACTAAATTTATGGATCACGGATGAAAATGGCAATATTACAAATTTAATATCTTCAATTACTGATAATATTTTTGAAACAACCCTTAAAGATGGGGGTAACTATGAACTAAAATTAAATAGCACCACTTTTAATTTTTATGATTCAGGAGTTGATTTAAACTATATCAAATATTTTACGCCATACATTTCAGCTCCTGGAGTAAGTAGTTATACTCCAACAAAGAGTTCTCCGATTTCTATTATTATTGATTTTAAAAGCGAAGTTTCAGCATTAACAAATGAGATGTTTTCTCTTATAAATTGTTCTATAACAAGTATTGTAACTACAGACAATATAAATTTCTCTGTAACAGTTGAACCAACTAATCAAGGAGATGCTGAGATCAAGTTAAATAGTAAACAGGTAACAAATACCTTAGGAGAGTATAATTCTGAAGTAAAATTAAACTTTGTTTATGATTCTATTGGTCCAATTATAGAAATTAATATTATAGATAATGCTACACCTTATACAGATATATTACACTTTGAAATGATTTCAAATGAAAAAATTAATGGAATTTATACTAGCAGTTTTAGTGCAACAAATGCGATTGTGAAATCCTATTCTAAAGATAGTACTTATTCAGGGGCTGGTGAGAGATACATCATTACAGTTAATGGAAAAACTAAGGGGGAAATAACTTTAAGTCTACTTGATAATATTGTTACTGACTCTGCAGGGAATAGTAGCAGTTCAGTTTCTTCTGGTGAATCCTACAGCTTTATTCCAATTGGAGTAGTGAATGAAATAGTCCCATCAGATAATCCACAATTTGTTTATGCTTTAGACAATACTTATATGCAACTTCTTAAAGTTGATGTTAATAATGAGCAGATTGACTCCCATATTACTCTTCCACATCCTGCACCAATATCTATGAAATATGGAAAAACGGGAAATATTTTATATATTGCATATAAAAATTACGATACTATATCCAGATATGATTTAAATAGTGAAACTTTTTTATCTGAATACACATTCTCAGCAACTAATGAAAACTACGATTTGGATATTAATGAAAGTTTAAACAGAATCTATCTCCTTGCAACCGATCCCCAATCATCAATCACCAATCAGGTAAAAGTTTTATCTTTGGATAGTGGTTCATTAATTGTCGAAGGATCAGTAGAGGGAAAAATGATGACTGTAAATCCTAATAATGGTGATATATTTACAGGAGAAAAAGGCTTATCTCCATCTAGCTTTTATCATTATTCAGCAACAAATTCCAATATTTCAAATATAAAAGAGATTTGGAATAATGGTAGTAATGGAAAGTACTTAACAATCAGTCCTGATGGTCTTCACGTAGTAATGTTCTGTGGTGGAGGCAATGGAGCAGGTTACACAGTTCATGATATAGACACTTCAGATATATCTAACACAATCGGAGAGTGGAACGTAGGAGGTTATCCTATATATGGTGTTTTTAGTCATGATAGTAAGTATTTTTATGCAATGGGTGATGATCTGGGTGTTTATGATATGAATTACATAAAACTTAAATCCTATGAGTATGATAAATTTGATACACATATTCTTGGACTTAACAGTGATAGTTCCGTACTGGTTCAATACACTTTTGATGACAACTATGATAATAATTACAGGTTTATTTTCTTTAAAGATATTCGACCTTAAAGTATTTTTAAGTAAGAGAAAAGGTTCTCTTATTCTCTTACTTAATTTTGGGATTATTTATATATCGTTACACCACCACCCAGATTGAAACCGGATTCAAGTTGTTTTCCAATTAAATAACCGCTGGATTTATATCCTGCTGTAAAATTTATTCCTATTGAATCGTTTATTTTAAAATGACCATTAACCTCTCCAGCTACTCCAAACCCATAAATATCCTGATCCCAGCATTCTATTTTTATATCACTACTGAAATTTTTAAAGTTTAAAGCATCATTTAAGGTGAGTCCAAGGCCTATATTTTTAAAAGGCCTTCCATATTTAAGGTATAGGTTAAACTGTTTGCCAAAAAGATGTAAATAGTTGTTCATATATAATTCGTAACCTAGGGGAGAGGCATTAAAATGAGTACCAAAGGTCCAGCCATTATCATAATCTCCTACAAGGAAAAATGGTGTTCTATTAACAGAGTCACTACCAAAGGCTGCTCCAACCTCACTATAGAATAGAGGATCCAAAAGATTAAAGGCAATTGCAAGAACCATAGTTTCGTTGTAGAAACTTACAAGTTCAGGGTTTACACTTCCATCATCCATAAAAACCATATCATTAGAAAAGTTTTTAAAAACAGGTAGAATAAAGTGAACAGGATCACCTGCAGTATTAATCCAGACATTTTTATCAGACGGGTCAATTGGAACAACTAGTGATGTATATATTGGAAACATTAATCTGTTTGCAAAGGATAATGCTAGGTCAGGATTTGTTGCACCATTAAATCTTACAAATTGGGATTGAAGAGTTTTAACATTCAGGTAGTTTACCTCAAAACCTGCAGTAACAAATATAGCCTGATTAGTTAATGTAGTGTTTCCTGGAAGATCGACTGTTGTATATGGAATTGGAAGATTTATATTATGAATATTGAAGCTTCCGCCTATTTGAGCTGCTCTTATTGAGTGTCCAAATTCATGGGACCAGAGCATTGTAAGATAGGTGGAAGAGAATGCAAAAAGACCTTTTGTTATGCTGTTAAAAGGGGAATCCAGTTTTGAAGAGATTAAAGATTCAAAGGTATCATTTAACACTTTATGTAATGAAATAGCATTTGTAGATGAATTTCTAAGGTCGTAATTGTTATATATTCCAAAATCGTAAAACCTCTCACCAATTTCTTCCTGGGTGAAAATTCCTGTTATAGTATATAGGGTTAAAAGTAAAATAATAAATATTTTTTTCATTTCCTGCTCCTTTAGTTGGTTTATGGAAATTGTAAACTCTGTTTTGCTATTACAGCTATGTGACATTTGATAGATTTTGTGTATTCTTTGTATAGATATGGGACTATGACATTTGTCATAGAGCCTTTTTAGAGGCATTTATGAAAGAAAATAGTATTATTTATGGAAGAATAACAAAAGCATACAGCTTAAAAGTAGTATTGAGAGAAATATCTCTTATTGCTGCCATATATATTTTTAATCGGGTTTTTCCTGCAGCCTTTGATATGCTTGGGTATCCATTTTACCTGATGTTTATTTTAGTAGTTACAGGATTTATCATTTATCTGCCAATGTTTTTATTAATTAAAAAACATACAAGAGAATTTGATAAAAACCTGACTAAAATTGCTCGACTAGATAAGGATTATTTTTTTATAAATAATTTGATTATTGGAAGTTTTATGCCTGCCTTTGGAACACAGTTTATTAATATTTTCTGGTTTGTTACAGCAATAAATTGCTGTTCTATATTTGTTTCACCATTCATCGGAAAAAGGGGGATTTATACCGCTATACTCTCCCCCATCTACGCTTTAGTTATCCATTATTTAATATACTATCCCCAGGGAAAGGACTTTCAACCAATTGAGATTGGTTTCTCTCTGCTCATGTGTTTTGTCTTTGGTTATACCTATTCCAGTATAAGTCAGAAAAAATTCTACGACAGACTCCTTTTTAGTGGAGAGAGTCTGGTAGAAAAATTTTCAATTGACTATAAGCTAACAGAACGGGAGCGAGAAGTCTTTAACCTGATGCTTGAAGGAAAATCTACAAAACAGATAGGTCTGGAACTTTATATCTCTCCCGGCACCGCCAGAAACCATATTTCCAATATATTTCAGAAAACAGGGACCCACTCAAGAATGGAACTCCTGTCTGAATTTAATAGATCCGCTTAGGCACAGGATGATTCATTACTGTCCCTGGTTAAAGGTTTGCTGGTTTCAAAAGGTTGTATACTGAATTTTGAATTAATTAAAACTTTTCCCAAGACAATAAAACCATTTCTAAAAATTACATAATCATCCTTAAATTCTATTAGTAATGGATTAATTACAAAGATATTATCATTACATCTGCTTCTTATTAATTTAGGAGTAAACTGGATCATCTTTCCTGATGATTCAGTAACTGTAATAGCATTGGCAATTGTAGAAAGTGTTAAAACTTCTCCTTTTTCTGAATAAGAAAGAGAGTTTTTCTCCCCATTTATTCCCAAGGGATCCGGATCAAGGGCTCTTATACTTCCTATTTGTGTGTTAACACTTAACTCTTCTGCTGGTTCGTAGGATTTTAAAGCTCCACTTTCGTAGAATGAAATTCCAGTTTTAATGTTAATAATACTATCCATATAATTTAATGAGACCCTCTCTTTTGGCCAGAAAGTTATGCTTTTCAATTTTCCTGACTCATAAAAATGAAGATAGATAGGTTTAACATTAATAACACCAAGGCCAGTTTTTATCTCCATTTCCGGTGCCAGTTGATACTCATTCTCCTGAGACCAGTATCCCGAGAGTTTACCATTTAGTGGAAATACTCTTCTTATTTTTCCATCAGGGTAGAAGGTTAGAAATTCTGTTTTAATACTACCTATACTTGTTTTTATATTTACTGGGTCCTGAAGCTGTAAGGATTTAATATTTCCGTATTTATCAAATTTTACAGGTGTTAATTTCATTCTACCATGATCCTCAACCTTATACACAGGTATAAGATTACCAACACTGGTTTTAATAGATGTTTTTTCAAGTGGCTGTATTGCTTCCAAAACTCCGTTGATATCTGAATATGAAATATGCTTTATACCTTTAAACATGTTTAACTCCTTAACACTTATATTGCAATTCCCATGCCATGGGTCTAGCAATGAAATAATGGCTCTTTATATACATAAATGTAAATTAGTGGGGATTATCATATTTTTTTGTATGATCAATCTCTCCATTATTTGTTTACAATATAAAATTAACCAATTATCCTATCTATTGTTTGTAAATAAACCGGAGATTAATTATGTATAAAACTTATCATGTATCAATAAATGGATCAGATTTCTCAGAGGGATCAGCTGATCAACCATTTAAAACAATATCTAAAGCTGCTCTTGTTGCTCAGAAGGGGGATTGTGTAGTCGTTCATCAGGGTGAGTATCGGGAGTGGGTAAAGCCCTTTAATAGTGGTTATAGTAATCTGGAAAGAATAACTTATATGGCTGCAGAGGGTGAAAAAGTAGTAATAAAAGGTTCAGAAATTATTAAAAACTGGGAAAAAGTAGATGGTACAGTATGGAAAGTAGTTCTATCTAACTCTTTTTTTGGTGATTATAATCCATATAATACAAAATTAATTGGAGACTGGTTTATGTATCCCAAGGAGTGGTGTGTACATACAGGGGACGTTTACTTGAATGGAAGGTCTTTTTTTGAAGCAAGGAGTCTGGATGATGTCAAAAATCCTCTAAAAAGAGATAAAGGTTATACTCCTCCTGCTTCAGATAGAGTAGAGTATATCCTTGATTCAGATTTTTCTATCTATCAGTGGTTTGCTGAGGTTGATGATGAATATACTACAATTTATGCAAATTTTCATGGTTCAGATCCAAATATGGAGTTAACTGAGATTAATGTTAGAAAGTGCTGCTTTTTTCCGGAAAAGACAAATATCAATTATATTACTGTTCGTGGCTTTGAAATGTCCCAAGCTGCAACCCCATGGGTTCCTCCTACAGCATATCAGTTCGGACTTCTGGGGGCTAACTGGAGTAAGGGCTGGATAATTGAGAATAATAAAATTCATGACTCAAAGTGCAGTGGAATAAGTATTGGTAAAGAGGGAAGTTCCGGGGATAACCTTTGTTATAAAACCCAGCAAAAATCCGGATATCAATACCAGCAGGAAGCCGTTTTTAAAGCCATTCAAATAGGATGGAGCAAGGAGACTGTTGGTTCCCATATTATTAGGAATAACAAAATTTTCGATTGTGGGCAGAATGGAATAGTTGGACATTTAGGCTGTGTTTTTAGCGAAATTTATGGGAATCATATTTTTAATATCGGTAAGAAACATGAGTTTTTTGGATGGGAAATTGCAGGTATTAAATTCCATGCCCCTATAGATGTAGTAATAAGAAATAACAGAATTCACAACTGTTCACTAGGTCTTTGGCTGGATTGGCAGTGTCAGGGAACAAGAGTTTCTAAAAACCTTCTTTATAATAATGACAGGGATTGTACCATAGAGGTAACCCATGGTCCCCTACTATTCGACAACAATATATTGGCATCAACCTATAACTTCGATAACCATGCCCAGGGGACAGCATTTGTAAATAATCTGTTTGCAGGTAAGATGAGAATAAGAAAGATTCTGGATAGAGCTACTCCCTACCACTATCCCCATACTACTCAGGTTGCAGGTTACGCATTTGTATATACTGGTGATGAAAGAATTTACAATAATATTTTTATTGGGGATTTAAATTCTGGGGGTGAGTATCGTTTTGGAACCTCCGGTTACAATTATTGCACAGCTTCCTATGACGAATTTCATAAAGGGATTGTAGAGAAAGGTTTTAGAGATGAGGATAAATTTGTAGAAGTTGAACAACCGGTTTATATTAATGAAAATGCTTATATGAACCATGCAGAACCATTTAACAGAGAAGGTAGTTATTATAATGATGAGAATTTCAACCCCGAACTTAAAATTGTTGATTCGGGTGAAACTGTTTATTTGGAACTTAATGTAAAGAGTGATCTTTTATCCCTAAAAACCAGAATTCACAGTACAGAAACCCTGGGTTCAGTTCGTCTTGTTGATGCCATTTATGATGATCCTAATGGAAACAGCATAGTATTGGATTTAGATTATCAAGGTGTAAAGAGGGGCTCAACTCCATGTCCAGGACCACTTGAAGGTTTAAAGACAGGATTAAACAGATTTAGAGTATGGTAGTATAAGGTGGTTAATATGTATAAAGTTTGGGAAGTAATAGACATATCATTTAAGGCTGAGATTAAAGTAAATCCATATACTGATGTTGAATTTTCTGCAATTTTTGTTAGTGGAAACAACAGAAAAGAGATTTATGGTTTTTATAATGGAGATGATGAATTTTTACTAAGGTTTTCAGCTGATACAATAGGTGAGTACAGTTATGTTACAAAATCCAATATTTCAGAACTTAATGGGAAAACAGGAAGTTTCTGTGTAAAGGATAAGGACGAAACTCAACATGGCCCTCTTAAGCTAAGTGAAACCTGTAAAAAGAATTTATATTATACAGACGGCACATATTACAACCTCTTAGCCTTTGAATGCGACTGGTTATTTGCACTAAGTTACTCAGATAGTAAACAGATGAAAAAAACAAGAGAACTTGCCAGAGAGATAAGTTTAAATGGTTTTAATCAGGTAGTTATGAATGTCTATGCCTACGATATTCTGGATGAAACACCCTATTGGGATAGAGACCCCGGGTTAAATAAAGAGTATGACTTTGGAGGAAGAGAGGATATATTTCCATTTTTAGGAAGTAATAGCAGTCCAGACCACAGCCAATTAAATCCCGACTTTTTTAAACATCTGGACAGGGTAATAAGTATTTTAAATGAATATAATATTGTTGCTCATTTAATGATCTATGTTTGGAATAAAAAAGTTAACTGGCCAACACCTGGTTCTAAAGAGGATGATGCATATTTTGATCATGTAATAAAAAGGTATCAGGCTTTCCCCAATATTTTATGGGATATAAGTAAAGAGGCTCTTTTTTATGGACACCAACCATCCTATTTTATTGATAGAGTAAAAAGGTGCAGGACTCTGGATAAATACAGCCGGCTTTTAACTGTTCATGACTACTCATTTTGTGAAAAAAACTCAGATTTGGTTGATATAATTTCGACACAATCCTGGGATCTGGATATTTACAGGGCAATGCTTAATATAAATGAGAAATTTCCAGATAAAGTTGTTTTTAATATTGAACATGGAGGCTATGAAAAGGGGCCGTATCAGGTTTTTACTGGAAACTATGTCGATCCAAAGGTATGTCTTAGAAGGAATTATGACATTATGTTTTCAGGGGTTTATTCCACATATTACTGGCAGGACAGCTCATGGAATGTAATTATGTTACCTAAGGAAGCAGAACCAAAACCAGCTTTTAACTATTATAAAATTATGTCTGACTTCTTTAATATTTACAGGTTAGATGATTTTACTCCTACAAAGAATTATGGAGTAAGTGGTCGATTTCTAATAAACAAGAGTGAGGACACTATTTTAGTCTATATACCAAAGGAGAATTACAGTACCTGTATTGTTAAAATTAATACAATGGAGATAAAGCAGGCTAGTATTCAGTATTTTAATACAATAACAGGGGAGTATAGCAATAAAGAGGATTATAAAGTTATTGGTCACAATCAGTTTATATCACCCTTTACTGAGGATAGTATTCTTATTTTCTGTTATAATAAGTAATCAAATCTTCTCTACCCAGGTAAAAGTTGTTGTTATATCATCTCCAAACTCTATATAGCCCTTTTCATTGAACTGGGCTTCTGATAATTCAACCTCATAAATATAGATGTTATATTTAGTTATTAACCCCGGGTAACTCAATGACTCTTCTATTTTAATATCTTTTTTAACAAAGTGAGTTTTGACGGGTGTATGAATAGAAAGCTCCTCTGACAGTGCTCTTTTTAAACCTTTGGAAGGAGATTCATCAGTTTTAAGTTTCTCGGACACTGCATACTCTTTATCTCTTCTTCGAACTCTTCCATCCTTGAATTCCTGTATATCCTCTTTTAACCTTAGACTTTTTCCATTGCTTTTAATATGCAAAATATCTATAAAAAGAGCCGAAACCTCACGGATTATCTCTTTTGTTGCGTCGTTATATAGAATGGCAGAGTCATTATTAATAAGTTCCTTGTATAATTGGTTAACAGATTTGTAGGTTAGAGTTCCCCACTTACCCAATTCTAAATCCCAACTGCTAATAAAGTGTAAAAAATCATCGTAATTATCGCTAACTAAGTAAGTTTCCATAATATTAATTTAACAGTATTTATATAATTTTGTGAATTATTTTATTTTTTATACAATATTTATTATTAACAATCGTCATAATAAGTAAGGGAGTATGATGGAACGATTTAGTAAAGAATTTGATAAAGAGAGACCAAAACTGTTCAACTTTATAAAAAGCAGGGTTAAAACAGCAGAGGAAGCCGAGGATGTTCTGCAGGATATCTTTCTTAGAGGGTTATTAAATTTAAACAGTGTTGAATCATTATCCAGTATTACTTCATGGTTATATGTAACGGCAAAAAACCGGATTATTGATCTTTTTCGTAAGAAGAGGGAGCTGACAGAGAGTGACTATTTAGGTATGGACCTAACATTAGAAGAGTTAGTTGAAGATTCGGGAATTGGTATCGAGGATGATATCACCAGAAAATGGGTGATGGAGGAGATTGAAAGAGCTATACAGGAACTTCCCAGAAGTCAGAGGGATGTGTATATCTTTCATGAATTTGATGGACTCTCTTATAAAGAGATAGCAGAAATTACAGGGGACAGTGTTAATACTCTTCTCTCTCGTAAAAGGTATGCTGTTATCTCTCTAAGAGAGAAATTGGAAGATTTATATTATGAAATAAATGAGGAGTATTAAATGATTAAGCATTTTTCAAGAGAAAACATTTTAAAGACAGTAGGATTTATAATTGGCGGTGTAATATTGGCAGCATTTGGAGCATTTTTGTTTGGTCTAATTGTTCTCTATTTATGGAACTGGCTAATGCCTGAGATTTTCGGGTTACCCGAAATTACCTACATTCAAGCATGGGGAATTGTTCTTCTAAGCCATATTCTTTTTAAATCTCCGGGTGGTGGCAAAGGCTCCCATGGTAGAAGAAAAAAACATGGAGAATTTAACGGAGAAATGAGACGAAGATTTGAGGGACATGGCAGAAAGTGCGGTTGCAATGACTGTAATGAAGAACCTCAAACTAAAGATATTGAATAACCCCTACTTAAAGGTTGAAATAAAGTAGAGGGTAATTAATATATCAAGTTTAATAACCTGGGGCGTTGAATTCTCTTGGGATTCAAAGGCCTGGGTTACAAACCACCACCAAATACCAATCTTCTGGTTTCTTGGGAAGAGTTTCTCAAGGTAGGACTCCTCCTCAACCTCTTCATCATCGTATATAAGAATAAATTTAATTATACTAATAACACTCTTTTTTAGTTCTGTAAAACAAGCTACATAATTTTTCTCAATAAAAAGATTCTCTATTGTTTTAAAATTAATGGTTAGATTCTTTTTGTCATCTGCAGATAGTTTATACTCTGAACAGCAAGAGACTAACTTTTCCAAATTTTTTGGTATGTCAGAAAATAGGGATTTTACAAGGGCAAGTCGGCTTGCATCACTTCCTGTTATATATTTATAAAACTCTCCATTATTACCAAGTAGGTTGGCTATTGAAATTGAGAGCTGTTTAGTAAGAACCGGGTTCTGGGATGAGTGCATTTTAGGGATAATATCCCAAGCTGCCTCCAGAACTCCAAGCTCTGAAACTGCTATTGCACTTGCCGCTTCCAGAACTTCTGATTTTTTGGAGAAGATTTTTAAAAGATTTTTTATTGATTTATCACTTCCCAGCATTCCCAATGCTTTTATTGCTGCATTCTGCAGATCTTCAGAGCTGGATTCCAGAGCCTTAAACAGGGCTGGCAGAGCTTCCTTGTCCCCGATTTTTCCAAGAGCAATTGCTGCCTGACTTCTGATTGTAGACTGTTCATCATTTAACTCTTTTAGCAGAGGTTTTACAGCATCAATACTTTTTATTCTACCAAGAGCTCTTGCAGCCTCTTCTCTAACTTCAGAGTCCGGATCGTAAAGTCTGGCAATAATATCATCAACCGCAATATCGTTCTCATCCCCATCTATGGATCTGAGGGTTTTTTCTATTTTTGTAGAATTTGTAGTTCCACTCAAAGTACCCATATTGGTAAAAGTTCTAAAAACTCCAGGTCTAACAACCCGGCTTACAACATATCTTAAAGGTTTGCTTTTATCCTCTTTTACTCTTGAGATGATTGCAATTCCAACTAATACAAGAACCAGGAAAATAGCTAATATTATATGGATATTATTTACTCTGAATGTGTTAAATAATAAAAGATCAATATTCTCTGTTTTATCCTTAATATAACCCCCGACATAACCTCCACTTGCAGAAATATACAAGCATCATGTTCCAGGCAACAAAGGCTGTTCTGTTTTTTGTTGGTGTTAAGGATAACATCATCTGGTTAATACCATCCCATAATGGAGGAGATAAAAGACCTACAGAAAGTGCAGTTAAAGGCAATATAAATGTATAGTTATCAGGTGTAAGTATAAAGTAAAACAGATTGGCAAATGCCGAAAGGCAGCCGATTATTAATACAGGCTTTCTTCCAAATTTATCCATTATCATTCCCCAGGATGGAGAAACAAGAATCCAGGTAAGTTGGGAAATAACAAACATAATACCAAGCCAGGTATTTGGTGCTCCAATCCCTGATTTAGAGGTTATATAGGGAGATGTAAATGGTGCAAATATATTAACCGAAAAGACAACAACACCAACCCCTATTGAGAATATAATAAAATTTTTATCTTTTAATGGCTCAAAAAAGTTCTCTCTTGAGAGTTTCTCTTTCTCTTTCTGTTCCGGTTCTGCAATAAAAATTACCAGTATTATATCGATTAATCCACCAATTGAAGCAATAGAGAAAATTATTCCATATATAATAAATGGGTTTATATCAGTTACGGCATCCAGAGCTACTGTACAGCTTAGAAACCATATAATACTTACAATATTCATAACTGAAGATCTTTGCCCAAAAAAGGAAGCCCTTACATTATCAGGTATAAGATCCGCCATCCAGCTCCACCAACCGGCACCACTGGAGTTTGAGAGAGCCCAACT
>QKAW01000032.1 GCA_003247135.1 Spirochaetales bacterium
CGAACAATCAAGTGACCTTATTATTAGTGACGACTCAGATAAAAGCAACTACATAAATATAAAATACGCAACAAGAATTTATAAATCAGGATATATTGGAGTTCTGAAACTCTACGATTTTATGCTACAACAATGTGATTCCAAACAGCAAGTTGCTACATTGATGTAACCTTTTTTTAAATAATCGGGATTATTCTTCTGGATTAAAGATGGCACAAAATTTGCATATAGATAATTATGAATGTAGAAATAATAGATACAACATTAAGAGATGGCGAACAAGCACCGGGAGTATTTTTCTCAATAGATCAGAAATGGGAAATAGTTAATAGACTTTTTGACCTTGGAGTTGACGAAGTTGAAGCTGGTATTCCTGTTTCGGGGAACGATTCTATATGCTTTATAACCGATCTTGTTAGGAATTACAGAAATAAAAATATCTCTGCATGGTCAAGATTTAAGATTTCAGACTTAAAAGTTTGTAAAGATACAGGAGCAGAAATTGTCCATATTTCAATCCCGGTATCTAAATATCATTTAAAAAACCAGTTAGGCTCCTGGAATACTCTGATTGCCGAATTTAACACAGTAATAGGCTACGCAAAAGAGAATTTTAGACTGGTATCCATTGGTTTACAGGACAGTTTTAGAACAGACAGAAAAAGATTGATAGATCTGTGTTCTATGTCTGACTTTTATGGAGTTGACAGAATACGTTTCTCTGATACTGTAGGTAGCTCTTTTCCCGGAGAGGTAGGCAGTTTTATAAAAAATTATCGAGGTTATTATAGTGGGAAGATAGATTTTCATGGACATAACGATTTAGGTTTGGCAAGTGCAAACTCTCTGGCAGCTCTGGAGGCTGGGGCAGACTCAATAAATGTCACTATAAACGGTATAGGAGAGCGGGCTGGTAATACTTCTTTGGAACAGATGGCTTTTATTCTCGACCAGCACAAAGGTTTTACTACAAACCTGGATATAAAAAAGATAAAACCGTTAGCGGTTGATGTTTCAAAATTTATTAATAGACCAATTCCTCTGGATTGTCCTTTAGTTGGTGAAAATGTATTCACCCATGAATCTGGCATTCACTGTAATGGAATATTAAAAAATCCCCTGGCTTATCAACCATTTAATCCGGAAGATAAAGGGTTAAACAAGACAAACCTGGTTGTTGGAACACATTCAGGTAGATCAAATGTAATTAATATACTTGAGAGTGCCGGAATTCACTCCTTTGACAAAGATATAACAAAAATAATGAATGCTTTTAAAGTAAGTGCAGCTAAAAAGAAAAATTTTCTAACTTCAGAGGAAGTTATATCAATCTATAAGGAACAGACCGGAGGTGTTTAATGAACGAGTGTTTAGGAGATGAGTGCAGGGAGAAGCATACTAAGAATTTATCACTCCTTTTAAGAATCTCATCAGCAATTACTCCCGGTGGAGACCTGAAGGAATTTCTACCCAAGTTAATGGAGTATATGGGGGACTCTCTAAATATTATCCGGGGGATGGTAACAATTTTTAACAGAAAAACATCGAATATAACAGTCTCTTCATCCTTTGGAATGACAGAAGAAGAGGAGTCCAGAGGTGTTTATCAGCTGGGAGAGGGGATTACCGGTAAGGTTGTAGAGACAGGTGAATCCATAGTAATTCCCGATATTACCAGTGACAAGCGGTTTTTAAACAGAACCGGAAGCTCTGGTAAAGACAGTAAAATTGCATTTATATGCGTTCCTGTAAAAACTAATACAGAGGTTATAGGTTCATTAAGTATAGACAAAGAGTATTTGCAAAGAAAGTATATAGATGATGATCTAAAACTTCTGACAATAATAGCAACAATGATCTCAAGAGCTGTTCAACTTCACCAGGCGATACATGAAGAGCAGACTCTGTCTGAAGAGAATAACAGACTACATGCAAAGCTGATAAAAAAATACAGCCCTAAAAATATTATTGGGAATTCAGGCATTATGCAAAGCATGTTTGAATTGATTGAAAAAATCTCAAAGACTAATTCCACAGCACTTATATTTGGTGAGAGTGGAGCTGGAAAAGAGCTGGTTGCCCAGGCTATTCACTATTCTAGTGATAGAGCAACAAAACCTTTTGTTACATTTAACTGTGCAGCTCTCCCGGAAAATTTAATTGAGAGTGAGCTTTTTGGCCATGGGAAAGGCTCTTTTACTGGAGCAATAGCAGATAAACAGGGTAAATTTCAGGCCGCTGATGGTGGTTCTATATTTTTAGATGAAGTTGGAGAACTTACACTTAATGCTCAATCTAAACTACTAAGGGTTTTACAAGAGAGAGAGTTTGAAAAAGTTGGGACAAATGAGCAGATAAAGGTTGATGTAAGAGTTATCGCAGCTACCAACAGGGATCTGCTTCAACTAGTTGATGAGGGTACATTCCGACTGGACCTCTATTACAGACTTAATGTTTTTCCAATAACAGTTCCACCATTAAGAGATAGAAAGACTGATATTCCAATGCTTGTAGATATGTTTATAAAGAAATATTCAGAACTAAGCAAAAACAGAGTAACCAGAATTTCTACACCAGCAATAGACCTATTAATGTCATACCATTGGCCAGGAAATGTTCGTGAGCTTGAGAACTGTATTGAGAGAGCTGTAATTTTAGCAGACGAAGAGGTAATTCATAGTTATCACCTTCCTCCATCATTACAAACAATTAGTAAGGTTGCACCAACTGATAGTGGTAAACTACAGAAACATCTTGATCTGGTAGAGTATGAGTTTATTATAGAGGAGTTAAAAAGAACCAGCGGGCGAATAAAGGATGCTGCAAAAAATCTTGGTATAACTTATAGGCAATTTGGTTTAAGGATAGAGAAGTATGGAATCGATGTTGAAATGTTTAAATAAACAGGTTGTATTAGCAGATTTGAACTGCGATCAGGATCTGGAAAGAATATTACAGGTTCTGGATGAATATAAAAATGATGATATGGGGGATTCCCCTCCATTCTCGTTTTTTGAAAGAGAGAGGTTAAAAGAGCAGTTTAGAACTTATCCCAGAATTTATGTTTTTTTAGCATACTATAAAAACGATCTCGCCGGTGGAGCAGTCTGCTTTAATACTTTTAGTACATTTACAGCAATGGACGTAATAAACATACATGATATATGTATTCTAAAAGAGTTTAGAGGTTTAGGACTCGGACGGGAAATAATGGATGAAATAATTGAAGTTGCAAAAGAGTTACAATGCAGTAAAGTTACTCTTGAGGTACGGGAAGATAACGAAGTTGCAAAAAATCTATACAGTTCTTTAGGTTTTAGAGACAGCCATCCAGTTATGAAATTCTGGTCTAAACAACTTTTCTAATTTCAGAAGGACTCTTTCCAAAGTATTTTTTACACAGTTTATTAAAGGCTTGAAGGTCTGATATTCCAAGATCATAACTTATGGATTTAATACTCTGGTTAGTATTTCTTAAAAAGTATTGTGCCTGCTCCATTTTTCTGTCTCTTATATAGAGTATTACACTTTTGCCAACCTGCTTCTTAAATAACCTGTTTAGGTGTACAGGTGATACTCCTACCTGAGCAGAAATTTTGTCCAGTTTTACACTCTTTCCAAGATCGGCCTCAATTATTCCTATTGTTTTTTGTACAATTTCCGACATTACTGAATTCTCTTGTTGTCTGTTTCTTGAATCCAGAATAAGAAGGATCTCCCATATTTTAATCTCTGATCTTATTGGATAGAGTTTCCAGAGTGTTAAAGCCTCAGAAAACAGGTTGTTAATATAAAAATAATCATTTTCAGTTTCTGAGCAAAGCGGTATAGACCCGGTAAAAGGTTCCATATCCAGTGGAAGGAAATGAACACAGAGGTATGAAATTTCATTTTGAGTTTCATAAACTGATTCTACCCCGCTAGGTGTAAATGAGATCATTCCCGGAGTAATATCCCAGAATTTATCACCAATGGATAGTTTACATGGTGAGTAATAGAGGTGCAGAGCACAACGATTATTAAGTGTAAATCTGAATTTCCCTTTTTCTGCCAAACTTCCCCTGCTAAGATATGTAATCTCAGGCTTATTATTTAAATTAATCATAATGTTCTAATTTTACCAGTAAATGCAACAATCTGACAACGAATTAAAGTTTAACTACACACTTTTTAACCATATAATAATTTTGTTGGAGGAATTTATGACATCAAAAAAAAGGGTAAGAAATGCAATAGAGTATAAGGGGATAGACAGGGTTCCAACCCATTTCAGTGCAACCCCATTTGTTATGGAAAATTTAAAAAAGCATTATGGGTTCAGTAGTAATGATCAGGTTTTTGATCACTTTAATATCGATATTAGACCTGTTGATGCAAAGTATATAGGTCCTGAATTAATTACAACTAAACTTAACAATACAGACTATGAAACTCAGGGTATGTTTGGAGAGGTTCACAGATTTGTATGGAATGGCCTTGAACATAACAGTGTAGTTGTAAGTCATCCTTTAGATGCAACTGAAGACCCAAATGATGTTGAAAAACTGGTTAGATGGCCAAATCCCAGTATGTTTGATTACTCTGTAATAAAAGATCAGATAAAAAAATACAGGAATAAAGCACTTATTTTTGGTCATTGGGGTCCATTTCAAACATCCACTAATTTACGGTCAGAGACAAAATTGTACATGGATATGGCAATAAATCCTGAAATGGCACACAGAATATTCGATAGAATGCATAAATTCCAGATGGAACACTATGCCAGAATATTTGAAGCAGGTGAGGGTGAAATAGATATTTTACGAACCCATGACGATTATGGCTCGCAGCTATCTACCCTTTTTAGTATGGATATGTGGAGGGAGTATTTTGAAAAGAATACAAGAGAACTGGTAGACTTGGCTCACTCCTACGGAGCTTATTTCTGGCAACACTCTTGTGGGGCTGTAAGAAATATAATTCCTGAACTTATAAAGTGCGGTGTAGATGTTTTAGAGCCTATTCAGCCTGTAACAGGTATGGATCCTGAAAGTTTAAAAGAGGAGTTTGGAAGGAATATCTGCTTTGTTGGTGGGATAGATACTCAGCATCTTTTACCCTATGGAAGCACAGATGATGTAAAACAAGAGGTTAAAAGATATATAAATGCATTAAATGATAATGGAGGCTATATACTTTATCCCAGTCAATCCTGGGAATCCTGTATCCCTTTGGAAAATATAAATGCTCTTTATAATTATAATGATTAAAATTTACCAATAAGATTTAGCCAGTCTATATAAGAAAAGTATTGCAAAGATCAAAACTACTACTGAATTACAAGGGTAGTAGTTTATTGCATAACTTTTAACAATCAATTAAGCGTAACTTTCACACAATATTCACATCGGTTTGTTGTATCTTTCAAATAGAAAAACATATAGATTTTATCCTATATTGTGTTATAGTGAGGTAATTATGAAATTGTTACAAAAATATAGGTTTATGGTTCAGTCTGTTTTTATTGTACTTACTTGCCTGAGTTTTTTGATTAGCTTTAAATTTCTCATGATGATATTTTTACTATCATCTATTTTCCTGGGTGTCTTTTTTTGCGGATGGATCTGTCCATTTGGTACCGTTCAGGATATTTTTTCAAAAATCGGTAGTTTTTTTAAGATTAGAAAACGAAAAATGCCTACAAAGATTCATGGGATATTGAAGTACAGCAGATATCTGGTTCTTGTTTTAACAATGGTTCTTACAGCAGACATTATATTTAGTGTTATGAATCTAAATCCTAAAAATAACTTTGATTCCTTCCTTATGGGAAATGCCATCTCCTATATATCTTTATCTGTAATAATAGTTTTTGCTCTGATCTCACTTTTTTTTGAGAGGCCTTTCTGTAATTATCTATGTTTTGAAGGAGCAAAATATGGAATATTAAGCTATTTTAGATTACTAAGAATAAAAAGAGATGAAAGCAGCTGTATTAATTGTAAAAAATGCGACAAGGCATGCCCTATGAATATAGAAATATCGACTGATTTATATGTATCATCCCCTCAATGTATAAACTGCATGGAGTGTCTGACACAATGTCCTGTTAATAATTGTATCTCTTACAAACCTGTAAAACAAAAGCTAGGAATAAAAAGTATAGCACCTATTCTTTTAATCGCATTTACTATCTTTTTCACATTTTTTATTGGGAAGAGTGAAAGAGGTGGAAGAGAGGAAAAGGAGCAAGTAAGCAGCTTAAACACCAGCGAGTTAAATGTTGGTGCAGAGTCATATAATGATAGTACAGTCAGTTTTGAAGAAAATTATCCGGATGATAAACTTATTGATGGTGAGTATTTGGGAGAAGGTATTGGTTTTAGAGGTAAAATGACTGTTTCTGTTGTTGTAAAAGATAGTAAAATATCCCAGGTTGAAGTTGTAAGCCATAGAGAGGATAGAAAGTGGTTTAACAGAGCTAATTATTATATCCCTAGAGAAATTATAGAGACTCAAAGTACAGATGTTGATGTTGTAAGTGGAGCTACCTATTCATCAATTGGAATAATAAACGCAGTGAAGGATGCATTAAATGGATAGAATCTTTTTAGTAGAGGATGAAATTTCACTAAACACTCTCCTTGTATCATATTTGGTTGAAGCAGGGTATGAAGTTGTCTCCTTTACTAATGGTTCTGAAGCTGCAAAGAGAGTTGATGAAACACCATCTATCTGGGTTCTGGATATTATGCTTCCCGGTATAGATGGGTATACACTACTAAATATGATTAAAGCAAAAAATAGTAATATCCCTGTTATCTTCATTTCTGCAAGGAATGCAGAGCTTGACAGGGTTCTTGGATTGGAAATAGGCAGTGATGATTATCTGCCTAAGCCATTTCTTCCCAGAGAGCTGGTACTAAGGATTAATAGAATATTAAATAAAAGGGCAGATAGTGTATTATTAGATAATCAGAAGATAGGAGAATATAATTTTGACAGAAAAAAGAGACTAATCTGTTTAAATAACAGTGAAATTGTTCTATCAGTTAAAGAGTATGATGTATTGGATTATCTATTACAGAATATAGGAGTCGCAAAAAGCAGAACAGAAATACTGGATTCAGTTTGGGGAACGAACTATTTCGGGTCTGACAGGGTTGTTGATGATACTTTGCGAAGAATACGCAAAAAGTGTCCCGGATTAAAAATTGAGAATCTATATGGATTTGGATATATGCTTACTACAGAAAAATGAAAATAAAATTTATCTCTATAAAATGGAGAATCCTTTTTACTCTTTTAATCTCTATCTCAATAATTTTTGGTCTTTTTATTACATACAATATATTAATAGTGCATAAAACAAGGGATGAATTAATTTTCCAGCAAATTGAAAATACTATTAATAACAAAAGGACAATAGAAAAAAGTAACATAGAAAATAATATCTGGATTGCTAACTTTGTAATTGATTTCAGAAAAAATATTAGTACCCCAAGAGTTATTGTTGATGCTAATACAAGAACACTATACAGGGAGATGATTAATAATCCTGGAATTATTAATGAAATTAGAGCCTCAATTATCAATAATAAAAATAGAGAGAAGGGGAGTATAACCTTTGGTAAAAGTAAAACTTTCTTTGTAGTAGAGTGGAATTCATTAAAAAATATAGCAACTGTATATATATCAACAATAAAACTAAAAAAGATTCTGGATTCTCAATTTATTCTGTTACTATTATTAACTGTTATAATAAGTTATTTAATATCCCTTTATATTGCAAGAACAATTTCTAAACCTATAAGAGAACTAATGGAATTTTCTGAGGAGATTGCCAGAAAGAATTGGTCAAAGTCCTCTCCAGTTTATAGAAAGGATGAAATAGGGCTTCTGGCTAACTCTCTGGAAAAGATGAAAACAAATTTAAAGGAGTCTGAGGAGAGGGAGCATAATTTTCTACAGTCTACATCCCACGATCTAAAAACACCTGTTATGATAATAAAGGGTTATGCCCAGTCTATAATTGACAATATTGAGATTGATTCCAGTACTCCACCAGCTATTACAATATTAAATGAGTCAAATCGACTGGAAAGAAAGATTACTCAATTACTCCATTTTAATACTGTTGGAATAAAAACCCAAAGTTTAAAAAGGGACGATATAAGATTGGATCGAATGATTCTAAGTGTTGTAAAAAGGTTTAAAGCTGTAAGACCAGAGGTTAACTGGAATATTAATTGTCCTGAAACAGAAATTACTGGAGACTCAGATTCATTATTAATTGCTATAGAGAATATTATTGATAATCAGGTTAGATACGCAGCAAACTGCATAAATATTAGTATTCAAACCGGGGAAAATATTGTGATTAGTTTTTCTAATGATGGACCTCACTTTACTACTGATAATATCCAATCAATTTTCGATTTGTACCAGAAAGATAAAAATGGGAATTTTGGTTTAGGTCTGCATATTGCAAAGAAAGTAATTGAAGCCCATAATGGAATTATCAATGCCTTTAACAGGGATATGGGGGTTGAATTTAAAATAAATTTAAAATTGAGGTAAATAAATGAAAAAATTTTTATTATCAGCACTGTTTTACTTTGCAGTTATGACAGTTGCATTTTCCCAAACCATTAGCGGTTATGAGATGGATGAAGTAAATTCCGGCAAAGATAAAGTAGAGTTCTACTTTTTTGGTCACGCATCTTTAATGATTAGATATAATGGGCAACATATATATATTGATCCAGTCTCTCAATATGCAAAATATGATCAGTTGCCTAAGGCTGATTTAATACTCATAACCCATGACCATAGCGATCATCTGGATTTGAGAGCTATTAAAGCAATTATTAATGATTCAACAGATATAGTATCTAATAATATTTCTGCCTTAAAAAATCTTAATAGTAAAATTCTGGGAAATAATCAGTCAATTGTTTTGAATAGTATTAATATTGAAGCTGTTCCAGCATATAACACAACTAAAGGCCGAATCCAGTATCATCCAAAAGGGCGGGATAATGGATATGTTCTTACTCTGGGAAAAACCAGAATTTATATAGCTGGAGATACAGAAGATATAGAAGAGATGAAAAAATTAAAGGGTATAGATATAGCTTTCTTACCTGTTAATCAACCATATACAATGAAAACTGAACAGTTGTTAAATGCTGTTAAAATGATTAATCCGAAAATAGTTTATCCTTATCACTTTAGTTATACCAATAAAATAGAAATGCAAGAAATAATTGAAAACAATACTAAAAGTGAAGTAAGAATCAGAAAAATGGAATAGGTTTTTTGTTGTAATTTATGTCAATTTTGTTGCACTTTATGTAGTTTCGGGAGCATAAACATCAATATTGCAACATGGTCAGATCTTGTTTCTTGACGATTAAAAATTTGAACCATAAACTTTCTTAACAATTATATTTAAAGATGTAATTTGTTAAGGAGAGAAGATTTGAATAAAAAAAGAAGTATTTTTAATGCTTTTATTTTCACCGCTTTAATTGTAACTATTTTTGGTTGTGTTACTGGTGAAGGTGAAAAATCAGAAAAAACAACAACTATTAAGAGTGATATTCTTCAAATATCATTTGAAAATGGTATTCCTGATTTTATGAGCAATGGGAATTCTGATTATGAAGTTGTTAAAACTGGTGCAACAGATGGAGAATATGCACTAAAAGTTGTTTATCATCCTGCTCAATTTTCCAATGTTAAATTTATCCCTGAAAATCCATGGGATTGGGGTGTTGATAACTGTCTGTCTCTGGATGTAACAAATCCTTCAGATGAAGTTTTAACATTTTATGTAAAAGTAAGTGATGAAACTGATGAAAACAAGGCAACAGTTAGTATTGCATCAATTCAACCACACTCAACTCAGAGTATCTATATGGGGTTTAGTCCAAAATCATTAGACCTTGGGATGAGAAATTTCCCTGAAAGTCCAGCCGGAACAAATATTGGATATGGTTGGGGTAAAACATCACTTAATATTAGCCATATATACAGTTTCAATTTTTGGATGATGGATGTTGTTTCAGATAAGACTCTATATTTTGATAATATAAGAGTAATACCTGATCCTGATAAAGATATTTCATTTTTAGATGGTTTTATAAATGAGTATGGTCAGAATTCAAAAATAGACTGGGAAGGAAAAATAAAGAAAGATAGTGATTTGGTAAAAAGCCGTAAGAGAGAGGCAAAGGAATTAAAATCAGATAATGATATAACATCATCAAGATCCCAATATGGAGGATGGCTTGATGGACCAAAGCTTGAGGCAACAGGTTACTTCAGAACAGAAAAATACAATGGTAAATGGACATTGGTCGATCCTGAGGGATATCTGTTTATAGCAACAGGATTAGATATAGTCCGTCTAACCGATACGGTTACGTGGTTAAGTGGCCGAGAAAAAATGTTTGATCCAATGCCTGATAGAAATGGAAAGTATGGTTCTCATTATGTTGACCTTGGCCAAGTAGCAAGATCCCCTCTTAAGTTAACTTCAGGTGTTGGGTATAACTACTATACTGCAAATCTTGAAAAGAAATATGGAAAAAACTATGTAGAAGAGTGGAAGAATACAACTTTAGACAGAATGAAAAGTTGGGGATTCACAACTTTAGGAAATTGGTCTGAGCCAGATCTTTTCTATGGTAATGGTGAGGAAAATAGACTTCCTTATGCAGCTCAAGGTTGGATAAATGGAAATTTTGCCAGAATAGGTAACGATGACAATCAGTTCTGGAGACCAATTCCAGATGCATTCGATCCTGAATTCAGAGAAGCAACAAAAAAAGTTTTGGCTGATCTGGTTAAAAAAGGTGTAGATAAAGATAAATGGTGTATGGGGATCTATCTGGACAATGAAATTGCCTGGGGTAATCCGATAAATCCGGAATCTACTTATGCTATACCAATCAGTGTTTTAAAAATGGATAGTAATAACCAAAGTAGTTATGCAAAAAAAGCCATAATTGATGCATTAAAAGATAAATATTCTGATATTTCTGAACTAAATAAATCATGGAAATCTGATTATTCTTCATGGGAAATGATTGAAAAGCCATTTGATATTGGTGAATTAAATAATGGAAAAATATCAGATTTGTCTCTAGCTTTAAAACTTATTGCAAACGAGTATTTTAAAGTTGTAGACCAAGAGCTGCAAAACTACATGCCAAATATTCTTAATTTGGGAGTACGATTCGCTGAGTGGGGTACATCACTTGAAGTTCAGGAAGCATGTGCAACTTATGCAGATGTTGTAAGTTACAATGTTTATAAAAAAGGTGTAGATGATCATAAGTGGATTTTTATTGAAGAGTTGGATAAGCCGGCAATAGTTGGTGAATTTATGTTCCGTGCTTCGGAAAGAGGATATATTGGAACAGGGATTCACGCAGTTCCTAACTTATACGAAAGAGGGGAGTCATATAAAGAGTATATAAAAAGTATTCTGAATAGCCCATACTTTGTTGGTGCCCACTGGTTTCAGTATATGGATCAGCCTTTAACAGGTAGAGCATGGGATGGGGAAAACTACAACGCAGGTTTTGTAGATACTACAGATGAACCATATACAGATTTAGTTAATGCAGCTAAGGAAATTCACAAAAATGTGTATGATTACAAGTTTAATCCGGTTTTAGTTTCGGAAGTAAAACTCTCTGAAAAGTCAGCGCTTCTTAATCTTGAAGATAAAAAACAGACAAAACTTTCAGTGGAGGTTTATCCTGAAGAGGCTCCTTTTAAAAATATAAAATGGGTATCATCAAATCCATCAGTTGCAACTGTTAATTCTGAAGGAGTTGTTATAGCTAAGGCTGGTGGTGTTGCAAGAATAACAGCAATATCCAAAAATAACACTGAGATAACAGATGTGTGTGAGGTAAAAGTAAAAGGAAAGAGTGCAGATTTTCCTAAACTTTCATTTGAAGAGGGAGTTGATACTGATTTCTTTCTATTTAATGGGGATGCTTCAACTGAATATTTAACAGATGGTGTAACAGATGGTGAAAAATCTGTAAAAGTATCAGTAAAAACTCTGGATAAGAACTATGGTGCTCTGGTAATTGATGCTCCTGGAACTTGGAGTTTTGGTGATAACCCGGTTCTTAAAGTTGATATGAAAAATCCAAACAGTGAAAAAATACAGATTCGTATGAATGTCGCTGATGCCAATGGTGCACTTAGAACATACTTCTTTAATTTGGCTCCAAATGAGCAAAGGACAGGAATTATTGACTCCTTTGCAGCCCATGCTCCTAAATGGGACGGAGATGGTTATTGGGGTGCTAAGGATACAGGAGTGGATTCCTACAGTATAAATAAAATTACATTTTATCTGTGGGAGGAACAACCGGACTTAACTTCTGATTCATTTATTATCGATAATGTCAGAGTTGAAAGTATAGAGTAAATTAATACAGGCTGTTTAGCGTTATAGCTCTACAGCCTGTTTACT
>QKAW01000056.1 GCA_003247135.1 Spirochaetales bacterium
GGATCTGACGGGGTATTTATACAGTAATCTATCAGCTTGTCTACTGTGGTTGTTGCAACATGCATTCTTGTATCAGATGAGGCATAATAGATAAAAATGTCACCGTTATCTTTACAAACCCAACCATTGGAGAAAACTACATTAGAAACATCTCCAACTCTTTCCTCTCCCTCAGGTGCAATAAAGTATCCTCCAGGTCTGTAGAGAACTTTTCCAGGATTTTCCAGATCACTCATAAAAACATAGAGAACATACCTTAACCCTGCTGCAGTATTTCTAACACCATGGGCTAAATGTATCCACCCTTTTTTGGTTTTTATTGGTGCAGGACCCTGTCCATTTTTTACCTCATTTATTGTGTGGTAAACCTTTGGCTCTATAACCACTTCACTATCGACAACAGCATTACACATATCATCACAGAAACCCCAGCCAATGCCACCTTTAGAACCAGCTTCTATAAAACTGTCCTGAGGTCTTGTATACAGTGCGTATTTACCATTAACAAACTCCGGGTGTAAAACTACATTTCTCTGCTGAGCAGATTTTGTTTTTAAATCCGGCAACCTTTCCCAGGAGATTAAGTCCTTTGTTCTTACAATTCCGCACTGGGCATCCGCAGCAGATTCGTCCCCCGGTGCTGCATTTTTAGCTTTTCTTTCGGTACAGAAAAGTCCATAGATGTAGCCATCTTCATGTTTTACAAGACGCATATCGTATGTATTTGTATCTGGTTCATCAGTTTCCGGAATTATACATGGATAATCCCAAAATTTAAAATTATCAATCCCATTTTCACTCTCTGCTATAGCAAAAAATGACTTTCTGTCATTACCTTCGACACGAACCACGAGGCAAATTTTCCCATTCCACTCTATAGCACCGGCATTACATGTTGCATTAATTCCCAATCTTTCCATAAAAAAGGGGTTACTCTTTTCATCCATGTCATAACGCCAGTCCAGAGGTATATGTTTATTTGTTATTACAGGGTTTACATACCTGTCATAAACACCATTACCTATACCATTAATTGTATTTTTCTTTTCTATTAAATTATTAAACTCACTTTCAAGTTTACTTTTTCTCTCTAAAAATATTGTCATAAAACTCCCCTATTTTGATCTTTCCAGTAACTCAATACATGCCCTTGTGTTGTGATATAGACTTTTCCAGTTGTGAACCTTAAATTTGTTAATGGATTTTGTTCCTTTATCTGTTGCAAACCATGACCACTCACCATTCCGTCTGTCAACGACGTACTCTTCAATAAATTTCCATATATTTGTTACTGCATTTAAAAAGTAATCCCGACCTGTTATCTGGTAAGCGACATAAAAACCAACACAGGCTTCTGCCTGAACCCACCAGACTTTATCCCCGTCGATATTTCCTTTTCCATCATCTTCATTGAGCATACCATTTCTGCCAGAATCACCATCAAGATAGTTTTTGTAACAGTTTTCAGCAATGGTGACTACATAGTTTAACCTTTCATTAATAAAGTCTGCATCTTTTGTCGCTAACAGAGCTTCATAAATTAACCATGAAGCCTCAATTTCATGTCCAAAAGAGACAGTTTCAGATTTCTTATTCCATTCATTGTCAAAAAAAAGAGTAAAATTAAGAGTTCTCTTATCCATCACCTTATAAAGCATTACATCAACAACATTTTTTAGACGTTTTATTACTTCGACATCATTGGTTACTTTAGAATAGGATGTATAGGCCTCCATAATATGCAGGTGAGTATTGTTAGACTTTGGCTCATTTAAATCTATCTCACTAAGTCTAATATCCTCTACAGGTTTCCACTCCTTTGACAAAGCTTCTATATAACCATTATTTACTCTATCCAGACTGTACTTTTCTATTAAAGAGAAAGTCTTGGCTGCATACTCAAGAAGTGAAGAGTCCCCGGTTGATATATAGAATTCCGAGAGTGCATATATTGCAAAAGCCTGACCATAGATCTGTTTTCTGCTATTCTTGGGTGTCCCATCTGGGTTTACCAGCCAGATAAAACCTCCAAACTCATTATCCCAGAATTTTTCCAGTAAATAATCTTTTGCTCTGTATGCTATATCCAGATATATCTCATCTTTAAAATAGTTGTAGGCTCTGGCAAAGCTCCACAAATTTCTTGCGTTTTGAATTAATCCTTTATCGGCATCCAGAACCTTGCTATTATCATTGTATATTAATCCATGGAATCCACCCCATTTGTCGTCCTGACTATGGGACAGCCAGAAACCCAGAATTCCATCTTTTAACTCTTTTTCAACTCTTTCTCTAAACTGATCCATTATCCGTTAACCTTTTACTGAATTCATAGTTTTATACTTCGCTATTTGTTTTTGTCTCACGAACCAAATCATCTACTGTTGTAAATGCAATTGCAGTATATGTATCAGCAGCTCCATAATATATGGCAATTTTTCCACTTTCTGCATCAACTAAAGTAGCACATGGAAATGCAACATTTGGAACAAATCCCACTGTTTCATACTCTTTCTCCGGAGTTAAAAGATAATTTTTAGTTCTATAAAGAACTTTGCTTGGATCATCAATATCCAGCAAAGCGGCTCCCATACTGTATACAAAACCGTTACAAGTGCTTGAGACACCATGGTAGATAACCAACCAACCTTCTGAGGTCTCAATTGGGACTGGTCCAGTTCCAACCTTGCAACCTTGCCACCACCCGGAAGTACCGGAGCCCATAACAAATTTATGATTCCCCCAGTGAATCATATCCGGAGACTGACTTACATACACATCTCCAAATGGAGTATGGCCACTGTCACTTGGTCTAGACATCATATTATATTTTCCATTAATCTTACGTGGAAAAAGAACACCATTTCTGTTATAGGGTAAAAATGGATTTGGAAGTTTAACAAATGTTTTAAAATCCTTTGTATAACCGCAACCAACTGATGCTCCAGGAAAATCATCGCACCATGTTATGTAGTAAGTATCATCTATTTTTGCAACCCTTGGATCATAACCGTAACTGTTAGGATTTGGATTTCCATCTTCATCGACCCAATTTATCATTTCATCATCAATTTCCCAATTTATTCCATCTTTTGATTTTCCAAAATGTATTTGCGCTCTGCCATTTTTATGGTCAGCCCTGAAAACTCCGACAAAACCATCACCAAATGGGACTGCAGAACTATTATAAACCCGGGCTGTAGATGGTGTAGGATTCCAACCAATTAGAGGATTTTTTGAATACCTCCAGACTGTATCTTTGCATCCTGCCGGTCGCTCTTCCCATGGTATGTTTGGAATGTTAACACCATTAATTATTTTTACATTGCTCATAAACTAATCTCCTCTATATATATGATTTTAAAATATCAAGATCACCCTCTATTGTAATTTCTACATTAGCGGGAATTAGAAATGTATCTCCTGAAAATGATTTATACTGACCATCTACACTCTCTATACTCCCCGCTCCGGATAAAATTGATAATATATAAAAATTTTTATATGCTTTTTTGCTTAAACTACCGCCATTAAGTTTTATTCTGTCTATTTTGTAGTATGGAGTTCTGGATAACTCCTCAATAAAACCTCCATCAAAAAATTTTTTGCTACGGGACTCAGTACTGCTTATAACCGGGCTTTGCAAAAAATCAATTACATCAAGGGATTTTTCAATATGCAAATCCCTTTTAACACCGTTAAAATATCTGTCAAAATCGTAAATTCTGTATGTGGAATCAGAGTTTTGCTGAACTTCGCAAAGAAGAATACTTCCATTAAGGCTTCCATGAACAAGACCAGGATTTACATCGATGAAATCACCTTTTTTTACCTTTACTGTTCTAAATAGATTATTAAAATCTCCGCTTCTTACTCTGGAACTGAAGGTATCCTTATCAATCCCTTCTGCAATTCCCAAAATTAATTCAGCATCTTCTGTCGCCTCCAGAACATACCAGGACTCACACTTTCCAAATTCCCCCTCAGCTTCCAAAGCATAAAAATCATCAGGATGAACCTGGAGAGAGAGTTTATCGTTAATATCCAGATATTTAATTAACAGGGGAAATTTTTCACCAAACTTATCGAAAACTTCCTTCCCAACCAGAGTGGCACCAAACCTTTTAACCATCTCTTCCAGAGACATACCGGAATATCTTCCATTCTGAACAACGGATACCCCATTTTTATGAGCACTGACTTCCCAGGATTCACCATATAACCTCTCATCTGGCAAACCTATTCCCAGAGAGCTGGAAAACTGACGTCCTCCCCAAACTTTCTCCTTTAAAATTTTACTAAAAAACATTGGATACAAGAAAACCACCTATACAGAAGACCGGGAAATTAAAGTTAATTAAACTATATTTTTACACTTCATAAAAACCGGTTTCTGCTTGGATTATCAAGGAGTATTTAATATTTGTCAACAAAAAGAACTAAAATCTGAGTATTTTTTTTAGATAAATTACAATACTTTATATTAATGGGCTAACTGTTTTTTTTAAGAAGAACTGCCTGTAATACTCCTAAGAATAGGCGTTATATGAATTTAATTTTACTTTGAACCCAATAAGGGCTAGTAAAAAAAATTATTACAATAAGGTTTAAACTAAAAATTCATAAATAAAAAAAATATTAATTTTAAAACTTGACAGATCTTAAATACATGGTAATATAAAAACACGAAACCGGTTTCAACACTGCGATTTCAAAATAAATAAGGAGTTTTTATGAAAACGAAAAGAAAATTATTATCAATTTTTCTATTAATGGCAGTAACACTTTCCCTATCCTTCAGTGAAGGGAATAAAGAGACAGCGAAAAAAAAGACACAGGAAATTACTGTAATTACCCACAGAACAGATTTGGTGGATAATCTGTTTCAGGAATATGTAGCTGAATTTAACAAGATATATCCTGATATAAAGGTTAACTATGAGAGTATCACCGATTACGAGGGTGAAATAAAAATCAGAATGAATACTAAACAGTATGGTGATTTACTAATGATTCCTGATACAGGATTTGCAATATCAGAGCTACCTGACTTTTTTGAGCCACTTGGTACAGCAAAAGATATGGCTGCAAAATATGAATTCACAACTGATAAAGAGTTTAACGGAATGGTATACGGAATTTCTTCTGTAGGTAATGCTCAAGGAATTATATACAATAAAGAAGTATTCAAAAAAGCTGGTATCAAAAAAATTCCGGCAACCCCTGAAGAATTTCTTGATGCTCTAAAAATGATAAAATCAAATACTGATGCTATTCCATACTACACTAACTATGCAGCTGCATGGCCTCTAGGTGGTCAGTGGGAGGCACAGGCTCCAAATGTTGCCGGTGATGCGAAATGGTATACACAGAAACTTCCACATACAAAAGCACCATGGTCTGAAGGCCAACCATACTACGTACTTTCAAAACTTTTATGGGACATGGTATCAATGGAGTTAATTGAAGAAGACCCAACAACAACAGACTGGGAAGCTTGTAAAGGTATGATAGCAAAAGGTGAAATTGCTTCTATGGTATTAGGATCATGGTCTATTATTCAAATGCAACAAGCTGCCTCTTCACTTGGTATTGACCCGGGAGTTATAGGATATATGCCATTCCCATATACAAATGCTGATGGTCACGTTTATGCTTCTGTAGGTTCAGATAAACAGTTCGGAATCAATGTTCACTCAGAAAATAAGGAAGCAGCTCGAAAATACCTTGACTGGTTTACAGAAAAATCAGGATTTGCTCAGCACGAATCAGGTATTTCTCCAGTAAAAGGTGGTGCTTATCCTGATGCATTAGTTGCTTTTGGTGAGTTAGGTGTTAAATTTATACAGAATGTACCTGCGATGAAGGGAGAAGAGACACTTCTTGACGATATAGACTCTGAAGCTGAAATTGGAAGATGGTCAGAATCCTACAGAACACGAATTCTTGAAGCTGCAATTGGTAATAGAGATGAATCATTTGATGATATTATGACAGATCTAAACACAAAATGGGCTAAAGCAATGTCCACATTAGGTGTAAAATAAGAACTATAATTAAATAATTGGATGTCCGGTAAAACGGATATCCGGACTTTTTCAGGGAGGTCTTACATTGAAAGACTTAAACTATGCAAGCCAAAGAAGAATACTAATAGTCACTTTTCTATTTGTACCAATAGTACTTCTATGTGTATTCTCTTTTTTACCACTTGGAAACATGGTATATTACAGTACACTAAAATGGAACGGCTACAGTAAAAACAGACTTTTTGTAGGATTTTCCAACTATATAAGACTCTTTTCTGACCCGGAGTACTTTTCTGTTTTTAAAGTAAGCCTTTATTACTTAGCCGGATCAGTTCTTCAGCTATCTCTTGCTCTATTATTTGCAACACTTTTAACCTTTGAGATGAGAGCCAAAAATTTTTTTAAAGGAGTATTATTCTTCCCATACCTTTTAAACGGTGTTGCAATAGCATTTATATTTCTCTTCTTCTATAAGGGTGATGGAACTTTAGACTCTATTCTAAAAGCAATAGGTCTAGGAGATTTAATACAGTTCTGGCTAAGAGATGTAAAAATAGTCAATTTCTCCATGGTTTTCACTTCTATATGGAGATATATTGGGTTTAATTTTATAGTTTTTCTTGGTGCTATGCAGTCTATAGATAAAGAGATTTTCGAAGCAGCTGATATAGATGGAGCTAACAAATGGCACAAATTTATCTATATAATAATGCCTTCAATAAAAAAGATTGTAGAATTAAATCTGATACTGGCGGTTACCGGAGCCATACAGGCATTTGAAATTCCATATGTTATGATGCATGGGGCAAACGGAACCAAAACCTTTGTAATTCAAACTGTTGATACAGCCTTTGTAAATGGAAAACTTGGTCTTGCATCAGCTATGTCTGTTGTTCTTCTAATAATAATTATTATAGCAACAATTTTCCAAAAACAGTATTTCAAACATAGAGAAGGAGTATAACTATGGTAATTAGCAACAGAGTATCTTCAAATATTCTTACTGTATTAAAATATGCAATTGTTATCCTTGGAGCCTTAATTGCAACTGTTCCTATTGTTGTAGTATTTTTAGCATCATTTAAAACCAGTCCGGAATTCCTGGATGGTAATGCACTGCAGTTACCCCACAGTTTTATAAACTTTCAGAACTATGTAAAAGCATTTGTAGACGGGCGAATGATTGTAGGTTTTTTTAACACTACTTTAATATTAACTATATCATTAACCGGAGCTATTATTCTCGGAACAATGGTTGCCTATGTTGTAAACAGATTTGACTTCAAATTAAAAAAAGTCATTTTAGGAGCATTTCTTGTAGCTACTCTAATTCCAAGTGTTACAACCCAGGTTGCAACATTTCAAATTATTAATGCATTAGGATTATTTAACACAAGACTTGCAGCAATAATTTTGTATATGGGAACAGATATTATCGCTATATATGTTTTTATTCAGTTTATTAGCGGAATCTCTGTATCACTAGATGAAGCTGCAATGATGGAGGGAGCTTCTTACCTGACTATTTACACAAAAATTATTCTACCCCTGGTAAAGCCGGCTATTGTAACAGTAATGATAATAAAAGGAATTGCAATATATAACGATTTTTATATTCCTTTCCTTTATATGCCCAAAAAATCACTACAGGTTGTATCCATATCTCTATTTAAGTTTATGGGACCTTTTGGATCAAACTGGGAAATTATTTCTGCAGCAATTATTATAACTATAATTCCAACTCTAGTACTATTTCTTTTTCTTCAAAAGTATATCTATAACGGTTTTACTGCTGGTTCTGTTAAATAATTATACTATTTTTTATCCAGAAAAAGCCTCGAAAGAGGCTTTTTCTTACTTTATTCTTTCACCAAAAACTTCAAAATCCCAAAGTGAAAAACCCCAATCAGTTCCCCTCTTATCCATGATCAATCTCACATAGGATGCCTCGACTTTATCAAAAGAGTACTCCAGAACTCCTTCCTTTCCATTGTCCTCTGTAAATACAGTTATCCATTTTTCACCGTCCATTGAAACTTCCATTCTATACTTCTTTCCATATGCCGCTTCCCAGTTTAGCAATGCACCATAAATAGTAAATTTCCCTTGCAGATCAATGGTTATCCACTGTTCATTTTTATACTCTGAAGAGTATCTTGTCCCATTCATACCATCATTAACCATTGCCGGCAGATGTGTCTCGTTCTCTATTGATAAAGCCTTAACAGGTTTAAAAAGGGCTATGTCCCCCTTATCAGGATCCACAACAACAATTTCCAGATTTGCCGATGCCTGATTTCCTGCTTTATCTAATGCTCCGAATGAAACAACAGTTTTACCGGATAAATTTGGTTTAATGATAATATCTATAATTGAATTATTAATTTTTATATCCACAAGTTCAGGATTACTGCTTTTTAAAACAGAGTACGCCAGTTCCTTACCATCTTCACGGTCATTAAAAATATTTCTCAAATCTACATATTCTAAAACAGGTGCACTATTTATTGGAACCAATAACCTTTTAATATCCCCTGTCTTTACCGGTATCCAGTCAACATTGCCATTATCAACCACAATGGCTCTTTTGTTCATAAATTTAAGACTCATCATACCCGGTTCAGCACTGGCAGTAGATCCGAATTTTGGCTCATGGGCTGTCCATGTCCATGCTAATGCACCGGCATAACCCATATTATAGGCCCAATTATATGATTCTTCAGGAGTCAGGGTCGATGAAGGTTTGAATCCACTACCATAGTCAAGGATCCCTACTGCTGGAAATTCACCAATAATAAGCTCTTTGTCCAGTTTCCAATAGGATTTTGGTTTATGAAAAGGTGATAAACCCTCCCCCATATGGGCAGGATAGTAGTGAACCTCATAAAAATCAAGAATCCCTTCAGGGTCCCCTCCAGCGGCTATTAGCCTGTCATCTCTATAATAGTTTGTATAACCTGCTATATCGGTCTGAGTCGACATATCCTTTGTGCCGTTTGTTACTTTAATTTTCGGGTCAATCTGATGGATTCTCCCTGCTACTCTGTTTACAAAAGTTTGAATACTTTCCATTTTTACTCTGTGATCAGCCCAACCAATTCCTTCTACCATACCTTCAGGTTCATTAAAAACCTCCCAGGCAACAATTGCTTTATGACTACCAACTCTTTCAATTATTGGTGTTAAAGCATTATCAAGATAGCTTTTGACAGCCTCTGGATCTTCCAGAAACTTTTTATTTCTTACCGGATCCATCTGGCTCTGATTCTGGAGCATATCAAAGGACCACAGGGTTGGTATAACAAGGATTTTTCTCTCCCATGCTAAATCCAGAGCTCTTTCAAAATTATCCAGGGAGCCATTAGGCATTCCTGTAACCCTATACCCATCCCATAAAGGAGTACTACTACCATTTACATGTATCCACCATCGTATACAGTTACCTCCGGATGAAGAAATTTCATCTAAAGCACGAACAAAATCCTCCTGGTTAAACATGGTCAAATCCCGGCCATATGAGATCCAGGCAAGATTCATCCCACTTAAAAAAAGTTCCTGACCATTATGCCTAATTCTGCCCGGCAACTCTTCTTTCAAAACAGACTCCTTATTAACTGTTGAACAGCTAAATAAATATAAAACTATAAGAATTATAAATAATGATGATTTATTATACATTGATTACTCCATTAAATTAAAAAAAATCCAGTATTACTACAGCTAAAATTATGAAAAAGCCATAGCAATACTGGAAAAAGAAACATAAAGACATACAAAAAGCAGGAGAGAAAAGTACATCTTAAATAAAAAACATGATTAATTTAGTCTATTTTTTCTACAGTTAAATAATCGAACCAGGTATAACCCCAATTGTGAAGAATAGATAAGGTATTTTCACCTTTTACCAGTGGTGCCTGTATCCATTTTGAAGCCCACTTACATTGGGTTTGAGGAAATGGCAACTCACCTAAATCAACACCATTTATCTCAACATTATTTGCTTTATCACCAAAACTGGCAGGTATTGCATAATATATTTTAACAATATAATCACCTTCTTCTGGTACCATAAATTTCACAGAAATAGATCCGCTATCCTGCATATAAAGCATATCACCACTTGATGGGGGTATAACTCCATCCTTATCTTTGTCAGGTAAAACGTTAGCAACTATATTTCCCTCAATAACACCATTCTCCAGCTCAACCTTTAATTTGTCTGCTTCCATCTCTTTTTTTGACATCTGATCCGAAGTAGACATACAGCCTGCCATCAGTAATGACAATAACTGAATAGCAATAATTAAAAACACAGGTCTAGATTTATTCATTCAATCCTCCAAAATATTCAACTTAATAGCAGTATAAAGGTGGATCTTAAATAAAGCAAGAAAAACCGGTTTCTGAAACAGCTTTTTTATACTATCCATACCAAGTAAAAAGCTTAATAACATTTAAATATTGAGTAATACGTAAATTTTAATTCAAAATAAACCGGTTTCATAAAAAATGGGAATAATTATGAAAAGAGTAGCAAACTTACAGCCATAACAACCATTCCGGACATTAGTCCCCAAAGAGCTATATGATGTTCTCCAAACTCCTCGGCAGTAGGAAGAAGTTCATCCAGGGATATATATATCATTATCCCAGCTACACCTGAAAAAACAAATCCTATCGAGGCTTGATCTAAATGATCCCTGAATATAAGAAATCCGATTAAGGCACCAAGGGGTTCAGAAAGGCCTGAGAGGAAGGACAATCCAAAGGCTTTTCTTTTACTTTTAGTAGCGTAATATATTGGTGCAGACACAGCTAATCCCTCAGGAATATTATGGATAGCAATAGCTACCGCAATATTAATACCAAGAGATGGATCCTGCAAACCTGAAATAAAAGTTGCCAAACCTTCCGGAAAATTATGAATAGCTATGGCTAAAGCAGAAAATAGCCCCATTCGTATTAACCTGTGTTCCTTGCTTAATCCTTCCTCAAAATTTTTGGGTTCGTGGGGATTTTCATAGGAAGGGACAAATTTATCGATAGCAGCTATAAGAGCAATACCTGCAAAAAAAGCAATAGTAGTATAAAGATATCCTGTTTTATACCCATATAAAGTTACAAGTGACTTTTTTGCTTCCGGAAATATCTCTACAAAGGAAACATAAATCATAACACCTGCAGAAAACCCAAGAGAACCAGCAAGAAATTTATGATTAAATTCCTTTGAAATAAAAGCCATCAAACTGCCTATACCAGTTGAGAGTCCTGCAAAAAGTGTTAATAAAAAGGCAAAAAGAATAGTATTATCCATAAAAATCTCCAGTTAAATACAACTTTAATATTACGACCTTTAATAGATTTATTGCTATATCTTTTAAAAAAAAATGAGTCCACAAAGGGACCCATAAACTAGGCTATTTCTTCCTTTTGAGTATCACTAAATTTCAAATTATCAAAAAAGAGCTTTGTTTCGTTTATTATAATTGGACTTAAACCTAACAACCCAATTAGATTTGGTATAGCCATTAAACCATTAACTATATCAGCCAATGCCCATATTAAAGAAAGATTTAAAAATCCCCCTATAGCAATTAATACAAGGTAGATAATTTTATAAGGCATTATTGATTTAACACCCCATAGGTAGACTGCACACCTTTCACCATAGTAATTCCATCCCAATATTGTAGTAAATGCAAAAAAGATGAGGCCAATTGTAACAACATATTGCCCTAAATTACCTACCGGAAGTAATGAGTTAAAGGAAGCTGATGTAAGAGAAGCACCCTGAAGCCCTTCAGTCCACAAACCACTCATAATAAGGACAAAACCTGTCATTGTGCAAATTATAATTGTATCAATAAATGTACCTGTCATTGCAATAAGCCCCTGTTTAACACAGGAATCTGTTTTAGCGGCTGCAGCAGCTATTGGAGCACTCCCTAAACCTGATTCATTTGAAAATACACCTCTTGCTATACCACTTCTCATTGCAAGCATAACAGTAGCACCTGCAAAACCACCCATTCCAGCAGTTTTCGTAAATGCGGATTTAATTACAGTTGTAAAAACAGTGGGTATAAGGGAAGAATTCATTAATAAAATTATTAAAGATGCTGTCACAAAGAATATTGCCATTGCAGGAACTATTTTTTCGGCAACTTTGGAAATTCTTTTTATTCCACCTAATATTACCAAGGCAACCAGTAATGTTAAAATTACAGCTGTAGCAATTTTTGGAGTTTGAAATGTTGTCAGCATTACATCGCTTATAGCATTAACCTGTGCAAATGTTCCAATTCCAAAAAATGCAACACCAATACCAAAAAAGGCAAAAAGTTTTGCTAAAACCTTACTTTTTAATCCTCTTTCCAGATAGTACATAGGTCCACCGGCCATCTGACCATTTTCATCTGTTGTCAAACCTTCAGAATATTTTGTTGCCATTCCAAAAAAAGCGGCCACCCACATCCAAAAAAGAGCACCAGGGCCACCCATAACAATGGCTGTAGCCACTCCTGCGATATTACCCGTACCTATTGTTGCAGAAAGAGCCGTACATAAAGCAGCAAAACTTGAGACATCTCCCTCTGTACTATCGCTTTTACTAAATAGAAATTTAAACGCCTTAGGCAGGTGAATAATTTGTAGACATTTAAGTCTAAAAGTAAGATAGATCCCTGTTCCAACAAGTAAAACTAAAAGTGGTGGGCCCCAAACAAAAGAACTGATCGAATCCAGCAAAGTTTGCATTTTGTCCATAAAATAATCCTATAAAAAAAGAAATTTTATTTACAAAAAATGAATGATGACAGGTCATAGACCTTTTGTAACTTCCCCTGTCCTTCTGCCTGAGAGTTTCACTGGTTATTCCAGCTTGCTCCTTCGGCGTTTTCATTTAAGAAAATCTCTCCAGAGGCTCGTCCAATAGCAGTTCATTTTACCTGAAAGTTTTACTTCTTCGGTGCCCCGTATGGGTCTCTCCTGCTATCTTCATCCGATTTTAAGTAGATAATAGATAAATATATATCGTAATATAAAAACATTTTCAATGGCTATTTTAGAAAAACAGTTCACTTTCTATACGAATAAACCATTTTTGACATAACCGATTATTTTGTAAAAATTAATAGTATATATATTAAATCTTCATAAAAATGAGTATAATAATTCATGTTATTGAGGAATTTATGGAAAAAATATTCTATCCAAAACTATTTTCACTACTTCAAGAGAAGATTTCAAAAAAACAGATATTTAATGATATAATTTCTGGCATCATTGTGGGAATTGTAGCGTTACCATTATCAATTGCATTTGCAATAGCATCTGAAGTTGCACCGGAAAAAGGTATAATCACAGCAATTATAGCCGGACTCCTTATCGCTGTTTTTAGTGGAAGCAGAGTGCAAATTGGTGGACCTACTGTTTCGTTTGTAATGATTGTTATTGGCATTATACACAAAGCAGGATTACCCGGAATTTTCTATTCAACAATTATTGCAGGTATTTTTCTAGTGCTGTTTGGACTTCTTAAATTAGGAAAACTATTAAAATTTATCCCCCATCCCCTTATTATTGGATTTACCAGTGGTATTTCAATTGTTATATTTTCAACACAAGTAAAAGATGCCCTTGGATTAGTCATCCCAAAACTTCCTGGAGATTTTCTTCATAAATGGATTACATATATAAAATTTCTGAATACAATTAATTACTATGCACTTGGCATAACGTTGTTAACAATATTAATAATTTATTTTTTTAAAAAGAAGTTTCCCAAAGTTCCTGGAACATTTATTGCAATCATTCTTGCAAGTTTTATCGTAAAATTTTTTGAACTTCCAGTAGATACCATAGAAACACTATACGGAAAACTTAACGTTTCATTTTCTATAAAAATTCTCCCTTTCGACCCAAATTTTCTTACAGCTTATCTTCAGACCGGGTTTGTAATAGCAATATTAGGTGGTATGGAATCTCTTCTAACTGCGACAGTCTCAGATGGTATGATTGCTGGACATCATAGATCCAATACAGAATTAATAGGACAGGGAATTGCAAATATAGTTACACCACTCTTTGGTGGAATTCCAGCTACAGGTGCCCTTGCCAGAACGGCTGTAAATATACAGAATGGAGGAAGGACACCTATATCTGGAATTTTTCACTCAATTACACTTCTATTTTTATTACTTTTTTTTAAGAATTTTATAGTATTTATCCCAATGTCTTGTTTGGCAGGAATTCTTATTGTCGTTTCAATAAGCATGAGCGAATACAAATCCTTTATATCAGTATTAAATGGAAACAACTTTGATAAATTAATACTACTAACAACATTTTTCTTAACTATTTTCTTTGATCTTTCAGTTGCAATTGAAGTAGGAGTTGTATTATCGAGTATTCTATTTATGAAAAGAATGTCAGATGTAGCTGAGATTCAGGTTGATAATTTTGTAGACACAGATCTGCTTGGAGTATACCCAGATTTACCCCAGGGGCTTGATATATTCGAAATAAGCGGACCTTTCTTTTTCGCTACAGCCAGACTCTATTCAGACTATATTTGTAACAAGAGTAAAAAGAGTAAAGTATTAATTATTAGAATGAAACATGTAGCATTTATAGACCAGACAGGAATGCATGCCCTATTAGATGCATTAAAGATTCTAAAAAATAAAGGAATTATAGTTATAATTTCCGGAGCAAATGATAATATCAGGAATAAACTTGTAAAAAATGGTATTGAAAAGTTTATGAAGCTGGATAACTTTTCACTCTCTTTTAGTAACTCACTTGAGCTGGCTAAGAAATATTTAATTTAAAACCAAATAATAAAACAGGGCTTAACCCTGTTTTATTAAAACTATTTTTTCTGAATTGCAGCATCTCCACGTTTTTTTATATTTGCTATTGTCTCTTCAAGAGTCTGAGCTTCAACAAAAAACTTCTCTACTTCCTCATTGCAAACTGTTTCATAAGCAACATTGTTTGGCCCTGTTATCTTTTCACTATAAAATTTTATTGTTGGATCAGCAAAATGGTGCATCATAACTTCTGTTGTTATACCTTCTGCTCCAAGCATTCTACCCATCTCTATATACAAATTCTCCTGGACAACTGTTTGATTTGCATCAATTGTAGATGTTGTATATTTTGCATTCAATCTTGATAAGTCGATCATTACCTCAAAAGCTAATTCAGGATATTTTGAAGATTGTGCGATAGCATATCCATTTACAACACCCCAGCTTTTTCTTTCCCGACCTTCATCTACCGGCATAGGAGCAATTCCCAACTCCCAATCTCTAGGGTATGTAGCTTTATCAGCTGCCCAGTCAAGTAACCAGCCACCTTGCATAATCATCCCATATTTTCCGCCCATAAAAGCCTGAGGACCTGTTTTTGAAATAGCAATATCAGCATAAGTTGGAACTGATTTATCAACATGTTGCATATTGAATGTTCTTTTTAAAGCTTTAGCAAAAGAAGGATGCTCTATATTAGATAGCCCTTTCTCATTGTAAAATGACTCTCCGCCATGTTGTGCCATAATAGCTTCACCATACCAGAACATTGGCCAGTTTACATGTAGTGCTCCGTAAACCTTGTCATTCCCTGAACCGGATGTTAATTTTGCGGCTAACTCACTATATTCAGTCCAAGTCATTGGAATATTAGCATCAGGGTATGATACTCCTGCTTTGTCAAAGATGCTTTTATTATAATACAAGACCCATGTAGTAACGCCATGAGGAACCATTACAATTTTCCCATCAACTTTGCTGTTTGTTACATAAGGACCAAACTCTTTGTCCCAGTCAATTCCATTCTCAGCAATGATATCATCAAGTGGAATAATTGTGTCTGATTGGGCAAATTTAGATTGCTGAATTGGATTAAAAATACCAACAATATCAAGTTGTTGTCCGCCAGCAACAGATATTGGCATAGTTGTCTCATATTCTGCATCTTTATCCAGTATCACAAAATCAACATTGCTGTACTTTTCCATTTTCTGTACTTCTTCAAGCGCTTTAACCTGACTAACGGCATTTAACATATTATCCAAACTGATAACAAGCCGAACTCTCTCTTTAGAACCACTATTAGATTTTTCTTTCTGTCCATTGGCAAAAATAGTTGCACAACCCAACAGTAAACAAAGAACCATAATTATAGTCTTTCTAACTTCTTTCATAAATAATCTCCTATATCCTCAATATTAAAATTTCTAATCTAACCAAGTAAAATTTTGCTATCTGCCAAATCATACATTGCGACCATGTATGGATGGTCAGGATCGTAAGTGGTAAGTGTTTTTGCACTATCGACTCTTCCGCAAGGGCGTATATTTTTACCAATAGTCCCAGTAGCTTCATCACCTAGCTCCTGCCTAAAAATCTCTGCTGCATTTTCCAACTCTTTAACAATCCCGGGGTAGTCTTTGTAAAGATTTTTGGTCTCTCCCATATCATTTTCTAAATCATATAACTCTTGAACATTAACCGAATCCCTGTATAGGTGTAGCTTCCATCTACTATTTCTAACAGCCTCCAGATCATTTCTATGATAATATGCAAAATAACTATGTGGACTTTTCTGACTCTCGGGACTTTTCAAAATATCTGTAATATCTTTTCCATCAATAATCCTGTCATCTGGAATATCAACACCTGAGAGGGCTGAGAAAGTGGGAAATAAATCCATAGATGTTACTAATTCCGAAGATTTAACACCTTTAGGAATAACTCCAGGCCATCTCATAATACATGGAACCCTTATCCCTCCGTCCCATAAAGAACCTTTTGTTCCTTTTAAAGGAAGATTACTTCCTCCTTCATCTCTGGCACGAGAGCCGTTATCACTGGTAAATATAACAAGTGTCTTCTCATCTATACCTAAAGTTTTTAGTTCATTTAGAATAATGCCTGAAACCCAGTCAATACACTCTACAGCCCCGCCATATCCTCCATTCCTGGATTTCTCCAAAAAATGTCTTGGAACAAAAAGTGGAACATGTACATACATGTGAGCCAGGTATAAGAAAAAGTTTTTATCTGCATTTGATCTAATAAACTCTAGAGACTCTTCAGCATATCGCTGAGTTAACCCAATCTGATCCGGTTGCTGAAGAATAATTCTGTTATCTTTAATTAATGGTAGAGGAACCCCAAAATCTGAATCCCTTTGCAACCCCATATCGTTACTATAAGGTAGTCCAAAGTACTCATCAAACCCATGATTTAATGGAAGAAATTCTGGCTGATCTCCGCAATGCCACTTTCCAACAATTTTTGTTTTGTATCCAGCTTTTTTCAATTGTTTTGCAATTGTAATTTCATCAGAATTCAATCCTTCGTTATCACCTGGAAAAAGGACTCCGGTTTTCTTCTCTGTAAAATCTCCAAATCCAATTCTGGGAGGGTAACAGCCTGTAAGCATAGCCCCTCGGGAGGGTGAGCAAACTGCACTGGCCATATAAAAGTCTGTAAAAAGTAAACCTTCTTCAGCCATTCCATCAATATAAGGTGTATTATTTAAATTACTTCCATAACAACCCAAATCTCCATATCCAAGATCATCACAATTTATAAGTATTATATTAGGTTTGCTTTCTGATTTAGTCATGGCACAATCTTAATATCATAATCACGTTATTACATATACACGAAATATTTTTTTATGGACAAAATTAAACAAATAGAATTAACATTAGGTATGAGATTATTAAATTTTATTGGTGATGATATTACTGTAAAAAGAAATTTTCACGATTATGACTTTCATAAACACAACGAATATGAATTTCACTATATTATAGAAGGTCAAGGTATTTTCAATATTGATAAAAATCTATACCACGTTAAATCTGGCAGTTTTCTACTTTGCCCGCCTAACACCATTCATTCTTTTATCTCAGAACATGGATTAAGACAGCTAATATTTTTTGCCCCCTCTGATGCCTTTAATAATTGGCCTCAACTCTCTAATAAAGTTCTACTAATGGAGCTTGATCACTCCTTTGAGAGAGATTATGAACTGATAAGACGAGACTCTCTAAGTGATTTTCCCGAAAAAATTACTGGTGCTTTTTATACAGTTCTTGGATTATTATTAAGAAATTGCAATACAACTGGTTCCCCGCGCTCATCATTAGTCCTTCAACTGCAAGAATACCTTGAAAAAAATAACATAACTGAACTGCATATATATAATATTGCAGAAAATTTAGGAGTTTCACATGCATATTTAATTCGTCTTTTCAAAAATGAAACAGGAATGACACCTAAAAAATATCAGCAAAAGTACAGAATAGACAAGAGTTGTTACTATCTTCTAACTACAAATTACTCAATAAATGAAATCTCTAAAAAAGTAGGCTTTGAAGACTCCCTTTACTTCTCAAGAGTTTTTAGAAAAACACTGGGAATTAGTCCTGCACAATGGAGAACTAGTACCCAGTGTTAAAGATTTTGTCTATTCTATTATAACAATTTTCTCAAAAATAGTATTATCACTACTATTTCCAATCATTAATTTTACATTTCCCGGCTCAACAACATAATCCAAGTTATAATTAAAGATCCCAAGTTCATCATAACCAACACTTAAAGTAATTTCCTTAGACTCTCCTGGAGCAACTTCAGCTTTGCCAGCTTTGCAGAAATCCTTTAACTCTTTTAATCTTCTTGTAATACAAGATTCCATATCGTAAATATATAGTTGCATTACCTCCTTTCCTGTATACCCACCGGTATTTTCTAAAGTCATGCTTACTTCAAATCTTTTTCCTTTATTTAATTCTTCTACAGTTAAGGAGTTGTTGTTAAATTTAAAGTCATTATAAGAAAATGTTGTGTAGCTAAGACCAAAACCAAATGAATAGAGTGGTTTTGCCGACATATCGATATAATTAGTTTCATCCTTTCTGTTGTAATAAACAGGCAGTTGTGCAACTGACTCCGGAACACTCATAGCAAGTTTCCCACTTGGATTTGTTTTACCAAACAGAATTTCTCCTATGGCATCTCCCCCCATCTCTCCTGGGTACCAGCAACTTAAAATTGCATCTGAATTATCTTTAAACCATGGAATAGAGTGGGGTCGCCCCTGGATCAGGACAGTTACAATTTTTTTACCCAGGGCTTTAATTTCCCGGGCAAGATCCTGCTGTACACCACCTAAATTTAAGTCTGCCAGGTCAACAGCCTCTCCACAGTCAATTTCACTTGTAAATTCGTTCATAAAAACTGCCCCATTGTTATCAAAGGACATACTGGCTTCCCTTGTACTACTACCACCTAATACAAGAATAACCACATCACATTTTTTTGCTGTTTCCAATGCTGATGCAAATTCATCCTTTTCGTAACCTCTAACAGAACATCCGTGCTCATAGTGTATTTTTACATCTTTATCTGCATGTTTTTTTATACCCTCTAAAACAGTAATTACTTTTCCATCCTCCTGCCACTGGGTATAATCCCCTAGTTGGTTGTAAATTTTATCACTATTCGGGCCTATTACAGCTATATTTTTTATATTATTACCAATAGGTAGAGTCTCATTATCGTTTTTAAGTAAAACAGGAACTTCTCTGGCAACTCTTAATGCTACCTCTCTGGAACTCTCGGAGCCAATAACAGATAATGCTAGTTCCTCATCGGCCTTATATTTCTCAAAAAGTCCTAATTCAAACTTTACTTTTAACACTCTTTTTACAGCAATATCCAGATCACTCTCATTTAGCAACCCTTTATTAATTGCATCTTCCAATACAAGGAAGGATTTATTCCATAAATTCAGGTCAACACCGGCATAAACAGCTCCAGCACCGGACTTTTCAAGACTCCCTGTAACACTGTTTAATCTATCAACACCAACACCATCCGACATAACAAGACCTTCAAAGCCCATTTGACCTCGTAAAATATCTGTTAAAAGTGCCCTGTTTATATGGCATGGAACACCGTCAATATCATTATAAGCAGCCATACAACCAAGAGCTCCTGCTTTAGCCCCTTTTTCCATTCCATAGAGATGTATCTCTCGTAACTCTCTTTGGCCAATGTTTGTAGATTTTCCATTATGGCCGCCCATTGTTGCACCCTGGGCACAAAAGTGTTTTAAAACAATAGCGGCTTTGTTGTCCTGTTTTAGTTCTTCTTTACGATGTCCCTGTATACCATAAACAGCATTTTCGCTAAACTGCCCTGCTAAATATGGGTCTTCACTAAAACACTCCTCAGTTCTTCCCCACCTTGGATCAGTAGCAATATCCAGTGTAGAAACCAGAGCCAAATGCCCACCTCTGGCTCTTAGCTCTTTGGAGATTGTTCCACAAACCTCTCTGTACAACTCCGGGTTCCATGTAGCACCAATTCCAATATTTGTAGGAAATGTTGTCGCCTCCAGTGCTTCATGACCATGAGGGCACTCTTCTGCAATTAGAAGCGGTATACCAAGCCGGGTATTCTCCACTACATATTTTTGAATTTCATTAACAACTCTAATACTATCTTTTATATTTACACCCATGGTGACGTGACTATTCCAGCCATCTGCCCTAAAAAGGCCATATATTGCCCCTACTCCATCCCCAAATGCAACCTCGTCCATAAACTCTTTGGTTAACTCAATATTTTCACTACTAACCTTGTAAGCATTCCATCCAAGCATCTTCTGGTTCAATTGCCCAACTTTCTCCTTAATGCTCATTTTTGATACAAGGTCTTCAACTCTCTCTGCAATACTTTTACTGCTGTCTTTATAAATCTCCATAATTTCTCCTGCTTTATAAATATTTTACAGCCACAAAGAAAATGGAAGAATGGAATTAATTTTCATATAGATGTATTATTTTTTCAGAAATACTCCATTATACTTAGTAAAACTGAAAAAATATGTAATATTTTATATTTCAAAGGAAAAGCTTATGTCTATTTACTCACACCATTTTATAGGAAATATTCCCAGAGGAAACAAACTAAAATGTCCCATAAGATTTATTGATTACGCTGCTAAAACAAAAGATGTATTCTATAACAAAAGAGTATATCAGGATGTAAATTTCTCTTTTGTACTGGAAGGTAGCGGAACCTTGGAAGTTGAGGGGAAAAAGTATAAAGTTGTTGCTCCCTGTGTGCTAATTCAATGGCCAGAAACCCCATTTACCTATGGGCCTGATGAATATTGGAACGAACTCTATTTTGTATATCCTTCAACAGCAGAAGAACAGCTTTCAATTCTTGGTTTTCTGGATAAAAGCCAGCCTATATGGCAAATCACCAGCAAAAGTGATGTTTTAAAAGAGATAAATGAACTTAACCAATTACTTTTACAAAATGATCATGATAGAAATGTAGACCTTATTGATCTGCAATGTTTAAAAGTAATAGCTTCAACCCATAAATCCTCACCAAACAATAACCAGAATGAAATTGTTGAAAGTCTTAGAAAATATATCTCTGCTAACTATCAAATGAATATTAATTATGAAAAAATAATGGGAACCTTTGGTGTCTCTGCACCAACTTTAAGACGTTACTGGAATAGGGAAGTAGAGATCTCTCCTCTTGAATTTCAAATGAGATTAAAGGTAAGAGAGGCGTGTAAATTACTGGCAGAAGATAATAAATCAATTAAGGAGATCTCTTTTATCCTCAATTTCTCAGACTCATTTTACTTTTCTAAGGTATTTAAAAAAGTAACAGGAGAATCCCCTACTTCCTATCGTAAAAAACTTAATATTTCAGTATAGACACTAGAATTTACCACTATTAACATGTTCCTTGGGAACAGGCTCACTATTACTCCAGTATTCTACAATAACACCATTTTCAAGCCTGAAAATATCAGCTCTGCATATTTCTTCAAAATCTCTTTCAACTCTGGATAAGGTTGCTACAAAATTACCCTCACATACAGTTAAAAACATATCTTTATAACATAATTTTTGCTCTCTTTCCAAACGAATCATCTCTGAAAATGAGTCAAACCCATCTTTCATATCCCTTAGATGCTGCTGAAAGTTATCCTTTGAAACATAGTGTGAAAGTTTATCTAAATTATCATTTTCCATAAGAATTTCTGTAATAAATTCTCTAACAACTCTTTTATTATCCTCAGTTTTATCCAAATCAGTAATTTCAGAACATCCATCAACGGAGGTATGCTTTGATAAATTTTCCCCACAGTATTCTGAAATAACATCCCAATGTTCTATAATTTTATCATTATCATCAGTATCAAAAAAATCAGTGGTTACCCATTCAGCCTCACCATTATTAATATTCTGATAAGCATGAATAAACAGATTTTTTCCATCGGTTATTTTTCTTACTATTTCTATATTTCTGACAGGATTTCTTTTTACAAAATCTCCAAAAAACTCTATGAATCCCTCTTTTCCGTCCTTAACTCCGGTACTGTGTTGAGTATATCTATCTCCTGTGTACTTATTAACTGCCTCTATATAATTCCCATCTCTAATACCTTCAAGATAGAGATTAACAGCATTATTCATTTTATTACTCATAATATTGATAATCTAATTTAAATTAAGGGTAAAACTAGCAAAAGCAAAGGTAAAAATGGTTACAAAAAACAGTAAAAATGAAACATTATGAATTTTTAATAAAATTCTTTGGTGAGGTTCCGGTATAACGTTTAAAAAACTTAGTCATATTCGAGGGTTCATCAAATCCAAGTTCATTGGAAATTTCAAAGAGGAGTAGTTCTCCAAGGCTTAGCAGCCTCTTAATTTCAAGTATTATTCTCTTATTAATTAAATCTTTTGCAGATATGCCGGATACTCTTCTTGTTGCGATATTTAGAGTTTTAGTTGTTATCCCCATCATTTTTACATAGTCGGTTACATGTTTCTTTTGAGTAAAATTTTCTTCAATAAGATCAAGAAAAACAGAGTAGTTTTTATAATCACTCCCTTTTTTTAAATTCATCTCTCTCCTCTATCCGGGATGTTATTAATATTAAAAATGAAACTAAAAGACTTTTTATATACTTCACATTTAGCTTAACCATTTCACTACAATACTCTTTAAATAAAAGTTCCAAAATTCCATCAATTGACCTATCTGTATCCTTAAGAGAAAAGAGTACCTGATTTTGTGCTGCCCTAAATAGATCCTGTACAAAACTATATGACTCTTTAATAAGAATGATATATCCTTGGACACTATTATTATATACAAAGTGATGAACTTGATTCTTTTGAACCAGAAGGATATCCCCGGATTATAGGTAAATCTCTTAAAATCGATAACATGCTCCCCGCAACCAGAGGTGACATATATAATTAACCAAAACCCGAGGCGATAATTCCGTATTAAGTGAGATCTGTTGTATTTATTAAAAAAAATTTTGAATATCAATAATTTCAAAATCTGGAATCTCACTATTATTAGTGCAAAATTCCAATTGCTGAATTGGCAAAATTTATCCTTTAGGCTTATTAGCTATAAAGAGTTTAACTCCTCAAGGATTCTATCGTCAATTTCAAAATATCCTCTTTTTAAAATCTCATCTTTTACCGCTACAGATCTATCACCTGGTATATAAATATCAGGATATAAATTCTTTAATAGTTGAACCATTTGTAAATTTCTATTCTCAAATTCTGAAGAACCAAGAAGTTTTTCAACATTAATGGTTATTGCTGTCTGGGAGTACTCTCCTTTAAACCCTGTATCACTGTATCCCTGATTCAATATTGCACCATTCGATATTAT
>QKAW01000029.1 GCA_003247135.1 Spirochaetales bacterium
ATTGTACAAGGAGGACGAGGGAAAGACGCTTAGAAAATCACATCAGAATCCTTTTATTGGTAAGCTGTATGAGGAATTCCTTGACCAGCCTAACTCTCACAAGGCTCATGAGCTACTACATACTCACTATGTAAAGCGAGGGGTGTTTAATGAGTGTAACCCGATGAAATAATTAGCATAATATTATACAACTATATTGTGACTAAAATTGACAAATAATTTTTTTTTAAAAACCTTGCAAGGCAAGGTTTTTAAAAATTAATTATTTACTTGTCATTGTCAACTATGAATTAACATAGTTGACAATGACAAGTAATAAAGCTAAAATACTGATAGGATAGGAAGGTTATCAGATAAACCATCAGCTATAACGTAAAATATCTGAGAATCATTTCATTAAACAATTTCAATAAAAAGGGTGTCTAGGCTTCAATATATACCTTTTATAGAGAATGTTAATTTTTATAAAGGGGATTATACAAAAGCTTAGATTAAATTCAAAAGGTTTTATAATATTAAACATATTTAAGTTTGTTAAGTAGAATATGAAGAATATTAATATTAACAAAAAAGTAATGTTAGGAGACAAGTATATGTATAAAAATAAAAGTAATGTACAAAAACAAATGCAAACCTATGAACTTACGAGTTATCAAAAGGATATTTGGATAGAGCAGAAATTACATCCAAACAAGCCTTTTTACAATATTGGTGGGTATGTAGAAATAAAGGGAAAAATAGATCCTGATATGTTTCAGCAGGCTATGAATGTACTGATTTCACAAAACGATGCTTTGTGTATCATTATATTAGAAAAAGATGGGAAACCTTTTCAAAAATTCTTGCCCGAGTTAAACTATCCGGTTTTAGTATATGATTTCTCTAATGAACAAAATTCTATAGAATATAGTAAAGCATGGGTGAACAAAGAGATGATAAAGCCATTTTGCATTAATGAAAACATCTTATTTGATACCTGCTTGATAAAGGTAAAGGAAGAGTTATTTTACTGGTTTTTTAAATGTCATCATTTGATAACGGATGGCTGGGGTTTTTCTCTTATAAGTAATAGAATAAAAACAATTTACAATGATTTAATAAAAGGAAATAATTATAATGAAAATATCTATTCATATAAAGATTTTATACTGGAAGATGATAAATATATGGAAGGGATAAAGTATGAAACAGATAGATTGTTTTGGAAAGAGAAACTAAAAGATATTTCAGAACCACTTATTACTAGGAAAACAAGTAAGTATGAGAGTCAAAAAAGTTCGATTACTAGTTCAAGAGAAAGCATAGTCATAAACCGTTTTTTTTATAATAGAATTATTGAATTTTGTGAAGAAAATAAATGTTCTGTATTTCACTTCTTTTTAGCCGTATTATCAATATACTTTAGCAGAATATACTCTAGGGATGATATTGTTATAGGAGTGCCTATACTGAATAGAAAAAACAATAAATTTAAACGTACAGTAGGTTTATTTGTTAATCTAATCCCGTTAAAAATTTCTGTAAAGAACAATTTAAATATCATAGATTTAATGAATAACATAAAAAATGATTTAGCACAATGTTACAGATATCAAAAACTTCACTTAGGACAAATATTAAATGAAACCCAATATAATAATGATTCAAATAAGAATTTTTTTGAAGTAATCTTGTCGTATGAAAAACACGGTCATACAGAGCAATTTTGTAATTATTCAACTCAATCAGTAGCATTGACTCACCAGTGTGAAAAAAATGCTTTAAGTGTATTTGTAAGAGAATTCACTGAGAATGAAGATGTTAAAATAGATTTTGATTATCAGGTTGAGATTTTTGATACTACTTTTCCTATTAAAAAAGTAATTGGACATTTTGAAAAAATAATAGATGAAATTGTAAAAAATGATGCTCAAGATATATTAAGTCTTGAGTACATAACTAAAAGGGAAAAGGAGCAGATACTATATGAATTTAATAATACAGAAGAGGACTATCCAAAAGATAAAACTATACATGAGTTGTTTGAAGAGCAGGTAGAGAAGACACCTAACAATATAGCAGTAGTATATGAGGACAAGCAGTTAACATACAAAGAGCTAAATCAAAAAGCAAATCAGCTAGCAAGAGTATTGAGGGGAAAAGGAGTTAAACCAGACAGTATAGTAGGGCTAATGGTGGATCGTTCAATAGAGATGATAGTAGGTATAATGGGTATACTTAAAGCCGGAGGAGCATATCTGCCTATAGACACTGAATATCCAGAAGAAAGAATAAATTATATAATGGAAAATAGTGAAACACAATTTATCTTAACTCAGTCTAAGTATTATGAGGGAATTAAACAATGTAGTGTAAATTTAGAGGTACTTAATCTTGAAAAATATAAAATGTATTTAGAAGATTGTAAGGAATTAGACGTTGATTCTAATGCTAGAGATCTTGCATATGTAATTTATACTTCAGGTTCAACAGGAAAGCCAAAAGGAGTAATGATAGAACATAAATCTCTAATAAATTTTTTAATTAGCATGTATAATTCATTTAACCAAGATGTAAGTGAGATTGATAGATGTCTTAGTCTAACTAGTATATCGTTTGATGTTAGTGTATGTGAAATTTTCCTTCCATTGGTTTTTGGTTCTACACTAGTTCTATACCAAAATAAAAGGGTTTCAGATATTCAGCACTTATGTAATACCATTTTGAAAGAACAAATAACATTTTGCTTTTTCCCTCCAGCTATTCTTTCAGAAGTTGTGAAAAAATTAATAAAGAATAAGGAATATATAAGGCTTAATAAAATGCTTGTAGGTGTTGAATCGATTAAGGATTTTGTATTGGAAGAATTCATAAAACTTAATCCGTCAATTCAGATTATAAATGGTTATGGTCCTACTGAAAATACGATATGTACAACATTTTTTAAATATGAATCACATAAACCAGCTGGGAGAAATGTACCTATAGGAAGTCCATTAGCAAATACAAAATTATATATATTGGGAAAAGATAATAGTCTAATGCCGATAGGGGTAGCTGGAGAACTATGCATATCTGGTGATGGTGTAGCACGAGGGTATATTAATAAACCTGAGCATACTAATGAAAAATTTGTTCAAAATCCATATGAAAATGGAGAAAGAATGTATAAAACAGGAGACCTTGCAAGATGGCTACCAGACGGAAACATAGAATTCATAGGCAGAATAGATCATCAAGTAAAAATAAGAGGGTATAGAATAGAATTAGGAGAGATAGAAA
>QKAW01000007.1 GCA_003247135.1 Spirochaetales bacterium
ACTGCCGGGATAGGTGTTGGTTGCGGTTTAACATTTTTATCCGGAGGAACTTTAACTCAGGTTGAAAATACAGTAAAAAATTGTCTTGCGAACTTAACCGGAGTTATATGCGATGGGGCTAAATCTTCCTGTGCCTTAAAAATTGCTTCCAGTGTGGATGCTGCTGTAATGGGGCATCAGTTAGCAATGAATAACCGGGTTGTAAATGCAGGAACAGGTATAATTTATGACTCAGCAGAGGAGACTATTAGAAATGTAGCTAATATTGCCAGTGATGCAATGACAGAGACCGATGATTTAATTTTAAAAATCATGACTCATAATTCCTGATAAACTGAGACCTTTACAAAAATGAATACTGAGCTTTTACTAGATTAATGCATTATCAGGTAAAACCATGAATTTCTCTAAATTGTAAAGGTGTCATTCCCTCACTTTTTTTAAATAGAGATATAAAGTAACCCGTACTTTTAAATCCGCAATCAATTGATATCTTTTTTATCTGATCTCCAGGGTTAAGTAGTAGTGCTTTTTTTGCCATTGAAATTCTGTAGTTATTTAAATAATTTATTAACCCAATTTTATTATAGGATTTAAAAACCCTGGAAATATGATAGGTTGATAATTTAAAAACTTCAGATAAATAGTCTAAAGAGATCTCTTTTTTATAATTTGCTTCAATGTAGCTTTTAATATTTTCGTAACAATTCTGCCTCTTAGTTTTTTTAGGTTCCTTGTTGTTAAGTTTTATACAGTAAGATAACTTTACAAGCATTGAATAGATTAGTAGTGAACACTCTATATGCCTTTTTGAATTATTAGATTTTAGCATTGTTAAAGCTTCATTAAAATAATTGAATATGATTTTAGTGCTTGGAAGTTCAAAAACCTCATGATTATTAAATCCAAGTTGGGTTAATAGTTGATCAAGAAGAATTCCATCGAAGACAATCCAGCTTATCTGCCAGGGTTCATCTATTGCATAATATTCGTGAGGAACTCTTTTCTGAGTAAAAAAGACATTGTTTTCTGTAATTATATACTCCTTATTGTTAACAAGTAATCGTCCTTTTCCTCCAGTACAAATAAGAATTTGGTTATTTTCATACTTTTTATCCCTAACTACATGATCCTGGTTCACAAGGTAACCTAACTCTTTTATATAATAGGGAAGAGTAAAGACTGCATCATCCAACACAGGAAATTCAAAAATCATAAAAACCTCATTTAACCACAATATATTTATATTAATATCAATTTTAAACAATTTACCAGAGATAAAACTAAACATACAATAACAATATAATAATATTATATAAAATAATTCTTTGTATTAACAGGAGCAAAACAGTGCGAGAAATACTTAATATGAATTTTGATTGGAAGTTTTTTGATGGGGATATTTTAGATAGAAGTTTTGACTGTACTCATGAGAATGTTAGTAAAAATCCGGCATGGTTAAAATCCGGAAACAATGGTGTTGCAAAATGGGGATACCCTGACTCTGAGTGGATTAATGTAGACCTTCCCCATGATTTTGTATGTGAAAGAAGTGAATTCTCCCCAGAAGCAACTCCATCTCAGGGAAGCCTTGTTAAGGGAATAGTATGGTATAGAAAAGCCTTTGAACTTGAAAAAAATGATAGAGATAAAACCGTTACAATTGAACTGGATGGAGTATTTAGAGATTACGAAGTCTGGCTTAATGGGCACTTTCTGGGTAAAGAGATTAGTGGATATAAAAGTGTTTCATATAAAATTGATGATATATGTCATTATGATGATGTAAATGTTATAGCTATCCGAGTAGATGCTTCACAGTATGAAGGTTGGTGGTATGAAGGTGGTGGTATATACAGGAATGTTCGTCTGGTAAAAACATCTAAGATTCATGTTCCACAATGGGGTACATATGTTAGAACTGAGATATCCGATGATTATAATATTGCTAAGATTTTATACGACACAACCATTTGCAGTGATATGGATGAAGAAAAAACTTTTAACCTGATATCAGAAATTATAGATATTAATGGAAATGTAAAAACTGTAACAAAACAGAGTTACTCCATTGAAGCATTTAGTGAAAAAGTTTTTAAAGAGTCGGTTGAGGTTGATAATCCTGAGTTATGGAGTATTGATAATCCCTATTTATACAGTTTAAAAACATCAGTAGAGATAAATGATCAAATTTGTGACACCTATGAGACTACATTTGGAATTCGTAAAGTAGAATTTACCAGTGAAAATGGATTTTTTCTAAATGGGAAAAATATAAAACTCAAAGGGGTTTGTTGTCATGAAGATCATGCCGGTGTGGGTGTTGCAGTCCCGGATGATATCCATGAATACCGTATAAAACTTTTAAAAGATATGGGTTGTAATGCCTATAGATCATCCCATAATCCTCCAACTCCTGCTCTACTGGAAGCATGTGACAGACTCGGAATGGTTTTTATGGATGAGACAAGAATTATGGATACCGCTCCAGAGTATATAGAACAGCTTGAAGCACTTATAAAAAGAGACAGAAACCATCCCTGTGTTTTTATCTGGTCATTAGGTAACGAGGAGATGAATATTCATGGAACAGATATTGGTATAAGAATATATAAACATCTTATCAGAATTGCAAAAAGGTTAGATCCCGGTAGAAAAACAATCTATGCTATGAATTGTAACTGGTATGATATTAGTGATTTTAATGAACAAAATGGTTTTAGTGTTGAGGTTGGGGGACTAAACTATAACCTACTTAGACATTTCGATGGATATGATCGATTACATGACAAATATCCTGATATGATTTTAATTGGAACTGAGAATGCCAGTACTCTATCTACAAGAGGACTCTACTATGATGAACCAGGAGAAAATAAAGCTAAAATTACATTTCAATCATCTCATGAATGTATCTTTGAAAAACCTGAAAGAAAAGAGATTGTAAGTGCTTATGGAGAGGTTTATCCACCATGGGGTTCTACTCCAATGGAAACATGGAAACACTGTATTACCAGGGATTTTATAGGTGGGATTTTTGTCTGGACAGGATTTGATTACAGAGGAGAGACTATTCCTTACCGATGGCCTGCAACAGTTTCCCATTTTGGAATTATGGATCTTTGCGGTTTTCCAAAGGATATCTATTACTATTACAAATCATGGTGGACAAATGAGGATACCCTGCATATTTTCCCACATTGGAACTTT